>JAEZGI010000057.1 GCA_023416995.1 Bacteroidota bacterium | reverse complement strand
TTGATATGTCACCCATGGGTTAGACCCTCAGTCATTTCTATGGGTTTCTGTTGATATGTCAACCATGGGTTAGACATCAGTCATTTCTATGGGTTTTTGATTGATATGACACCCATGGGTTACATCTCAGTCATTTCCATGGGTTTTTGGGTGACATATCAATCATTTTTGAAAACCCGTTTTTGTGCTCCCTTATCATCAGTAATCATCAAAATCCTAACTGCAAGCAGTCGTTTTAGCTTGTCAATGCAATAGCGGCTGCTTCAACATTGAACTCTATCAATGCCCTCATAGCAATCCCGGGAAGACTACTGATGCTGATAGTTGAAAGCAGAAAATAAACTCCTCTGAAAGTGTGATATTTTGCGCCTGACGGCGAATAATATAGCAACCGATCTGGCCAGACGATGCAACCAACAAATGAAATATTTGTTCAACTGATCCAACAACACAAAGGAATTATCTATAAAATTTCCCGTGCCTATGCCGGCGCGACCGACAGAGAAGACCTTAGCCAGGAGATTATCTATAACTTGTGGAAGTCCTACAAAGGATTTGACCAGGGCTTCAAATTTACCACCTGGATGTACCGGGTTGCGCTAAATGTTGCTATTTCTTACCACCGAAAAAACAGGCGTGTTCCCAGCATCTCGCCTCTTTCTGAAAATACCGTGATATATGACAACAACGCTCATGATGCGGCAGAACTTGAAACGCAATTCGAAATAATGTTTCAATTGATTTCAAATTTAAAAGAAATCGACAGATCGATTATGCTGTTGTACCTGGAGGATAAATCTTACAGGGATATTGCAGAAATCACCGGGATATCTGAGTCGAATGTTGCTACCAGGATGAACCGGATCAGGGATAAACTGAAATCCAAAATTCATGACATCAGGTACAATGATCAATCACGAACGACAAATATGTATGAATTGAGTGAAGACAGCTCTCAAACAAACAAAGTTAAAACCACAAAAAAATAACATTATGGACCTGACCAATTTGAAATCTATGTGGGAGGCTTATGATGAAAAACTTGAAAGAACAATTAAGCTCAACCTTCACTTCGTTGAACAGATGCAAACACAAAAGATCCAGTCGAATTTAAACTCGCTGTTATGGTATCGCATCATCGAAATGGGCTTTCATTTTTTAGCGGTTACATTACTGATATTGTTTCTGACCAATAATTTGGGTGATGTCAGGTACGCGTCCACCACACTCGCTTTACTTGCGTTTTATATAACGGCGATCATTATGTGCGTACGACAGATTATTATCATTCAACGCATGGATTACAGCAACGATATCGTTTTTATGCAGACTTCCATTTTAAAGCTCCGGACTCATATGATCAACTCGATGAGAATAGCCGTACTTTTTATTCCGGCTTTTGTCGGCTTTCCGCTAATCGTATCAAAAGCAATCCAGGACCTTGGAGCTACCGGCCTGTCTTTTGTCGACTTAGTATCGCAATACCCGGGTGACTGGTGGCAGGTACAACTCACCTGTGTGGCGATTCTAACGCCATTATGTTTCGCCTTTTATCTGTTTGTTTCCGAAAAACACATCGGTCGGCCCTGGGTTCGGGGTATTATCCGCAAAACCGCCGGCCGGCGCATAGAATCAGCACTTGACACATTGCAGGACCTCAACGAACTCAAAAAAGATATAACAAAGCCATCCACCCCACAGATCTGACAGGCATGGCTGCCTGGCTTAACGGCCCGTCACGCCGGTATAGATACCCGAAGCATTATACTCAATCCTCACTCAAATTATCCTTAACAAATTTCAAACAAAACTCCCTGATCTCATTGCGTACTGCATTGAACTGTGCAGCAACTTCTTCAGTGGTTCCCGTGGCTTTCGCCGGATCGGGAAAATTGTGATGGAACTTTTTTGCAGATGACGGAAAAAATGGACAGCGTTCTTTCGCATGATCACAAACCGTTATGACATAGTCAAAGGGAATATGCTTGTACTCCTCCAGATTGTTTGATGTGTGCCCGGCAATGTCAATGCCATCCGCTCTCATCGTAGCTATTGCTTTAGGATTTACACCATGCGTTTCAATTCCTGCACTGTACACCCTGGCCTTTTTTCCGGCAAAATGTTTTAAATATCCTTCCGCTATCTGGCTGCGGCAGCTATTACCAGTACAGAGTACCAATATATTTTTCATCTGGTTTTATTTAATCGCAGCAACCCGGGGCGCAGCAGGTTTCAACTTTGGGCTTTTCACCATAAACGGTTATACTATAGATACCGGTAGTTCCGGACCTGAATTCATTGATAGCTTTCTCATCCAGATAATTTTTCAATATATCATCCGGTATATTGATCACCTTCTCTTTCTGTACCTTAACATTCGTGAAGTTGTTAATAGTAATCAGTTCCAGGTAGGTTGTTTTTTGAATTGCACCTGCTACACAACCTGCATACATCTCAGCCGCATTCCTCAGTTGATCGGGAAGATTTCCTACCAGAACAATATCAGATATGCTGAAATGCCCACCTGGCTTAAGCACCCGGAATATTTCCTTCAAAACTGCATCTTTGTTGGGAACAAGATTCAATACACAATTACTGACAATCACATCGGCGATGTTTGCGGTCACCGGCATTTTTTCAATATCACCCTGTCTGAACTCTACGTTGTGGAAACCCAGTTTTTCAGCATTTGCTCTTGCTTTCTCAATCATTGCAGGTGTAAAATCAATACCGATTACTTTGCCGGTTTCGCCTGTCTCTGCGCGCGCGATGAAAGCATCATTTCCTGCCCCGCTACCTAAATCAATTACAATGTCCCCTTTTTTTATAGCCGCAAATTGTGTTGGTAAGCCACAACCCAATCCCAGGTCGGCGTCGGCATCATATCCTTTGAGCGTTGTGTAGTCTTCGCTCATGATATTATACACTTCAGTGCTGCAACCGCCGGATCCACAACAGGATGATTGATTGGTGTCTTTGCTTTGCAAGGCAATTTCACCGTATTTCTGCTTAACAAGCTCTTTTAACTGATCTTCTGTTTGCATGATTTAATGATTTATTGATTGTAATATTACGATGATGATGCTCAAAAAAAATGTCAGCAGCATTCTTCTTCCCCTTTGTAAGAGGCGAAAAACAAATCAAATGCCTGCTGGTACTGTTTCCATACTTTGGGATCGATGCAATAACAAACACTGGTGCCTTCAATTGTTCCCTGGATTAAACCAACGTTTTTAAGCTCTTTAAGATGCTGGGATATGGTTGGCTGGGCCAGACCCAGTTCTTCAACCAAATCGCCGCAAATGCACGCATTTGCTTTTATAACGTGCTGGATGATGGCGATACGGGCAGGATGTGCAAGTGCCTTCATCATAGCAGCAAGTTTATTTTGCCTGGCGCTGAATATTTCTGATTTTGTCGCTCCCATTCATTGCAATATTACGATGGATCCTGTCAAACTACAAAATTTTATTTTTCAGGAACACAGCATTTCTTTATAAATGCCGTGTTCCTGTTTGAACTCCAATCTTATGGCAATGGAAACTTCGCTTTCTGCTGATTTTAATGATGCTTGTGCTTCGGTTCGTAAATCAGACGCAGAAAACTGCTGAAGCGCTCATTTTCTCTTCTTATCGGGATCCCCGTTACAATGCCGACCATCAGGTTGTCGGCAAGACTAACCCGCAACTGCGGACGTATGGTCATATCAAAATCATGCTTAGCCATTTCTTTATTAAACTCGATACCGATAAAGTTTCTTGTACCAGGTATCATATAGTGAAAGCTGGTATTGGTTTGCCATACAGAACTCAAAGCGCTGTGATCAAAATGACGTGTCATATAAGGACCCGTATAAATCAGCGTATGAAAGTTTTTACCCCATCGTTTTGCTGCCACAAAAAAAGGATTAAACACATGGCCCGTCAATACCCGTTCCTTTCCATAAGATTGAAATGGCGCTAACTCGAATTCATGGATATAACCAATAGCCATCGAGGTTTTCAACCGGTCCGAAACAAAAAACGAATATTGAGTTGCCAGTTTCAAACTCTGCAACCGGTTTCGCGGTATAGAATCACCTGAATAACTGTTATTATTCCTGTAATAAAAACTAAAAGGCAGTTCTACTTCAAATCCGAGCCTGTCAACCGGTGCAAACTCATACTCCACCAGGGCGGTATAAGTGTCAAAATCATTATTGTCAGTCAAACCCAAACCTACGTTCCATTCCTTTTCGCCTTTTCTTGCACCAAGATCGCGGATAAGATCTATATATAAAGGCTCAGCATGCAGGATCTTCAAAGGTTCTTTTTTTGACTCTGTTTCATTTATGTAAGCGCTATCCGCCAGTTTATCCTGTATTTTGATTGAATCCCGATCCTGGGCATTTACGCAAGTGTACACCAGTACCAACATTATTATAAAAGAAAACGTCTTCGTGATCTTATTTTTCATCAATAACCCGAATTAATATTTGAAAAAATGTCTTACCTGGACATCATTTGATGTACCCGGAAAACCATGAATACTTGAAAAGCCACAGGAAATGAGTCATCTCCCAGGCAGGGGAAGACTCTTAATGAGCAAGTATGCGAAGCATAGAGCCATGAATGGGCACTCGCCCGGATCTATATGTCGAGTTTATTTTTTGGAGGCGGGAAATCAGGATCTGAAAAACTAAAGATCAGGTTACCGGGATATGGGGTTTCATAGGTGATCGTGTAATATGCAATATGTTGGATCTCTGGTCGGGAAGGAAAATAATACACTTCGAAAACGGGAGGTTTTTTGTCGATGTCGGTTTCATCACCTTCGGGAACTTCTATCTCAAATACGAGTTCAGAAATCAACTCGTAAATGGATTCGATATCATTAATTGATAAATCTTCATCCTCATATTGAGATGTACCCGTTGTCTGCAACAGATCCGGAGCATCAATAGAAATGTTGATTAATTGCAACAGTAAAATCCAGCAAAGGATACGAACCGCGATATGTTTTATCCTGTAAAAGCCCATTTCCGGCTGCAAATTTATAAAAATAGCGCTTCCGAAACCTTAAGCTCATGGTAAGATTTTGGCAATACCAAAGTGAGGGCCAGGTTTGAGCGCATTTGGCACTTTTTGAGGCCGCAATCATCATCATTAATGTTAATTCAATAAGATGGAAAATTCAATACCTGGTTTATCTATATACCCTGATTTTATCAGTGAAGAAATGGAAAGGCAATTGTTGGCAGAAATAGATCAGCAGATCTGGATCGTCGATTACAAAAGGAGGTTGCAGTATTATGGCTACCGAAATGAACTTGATGCCCCTTATGATCTGATAAAATTTCCGGTAGAGATACCACCACTAATACTTGAATTATCAAAAACGATAGTAGCGCAAAAACTCCTCGGGATGCAACCCGATCAGGTCATTATCAATGAATATGTTCCTGGTGAAGGCATCATCCCACATAAGGACAGAAACTATTTTGAAAACCAGATCTGCGGGGTTAATCTTGGAAGCGGCTGTATCATGCGATTTATAAAAGACCGAACCAAAGAAACTGTCGATCTTGAAATTCCAAGACGATCCCTGTATATCATGCAGGATGAAGTAAGAAAGAAATGGAAACACGGCATTCCTCCGCGAAAAAAGGACAATATAAACGGCAACCTGCAGCACAGGGAAAGAAGGGTTTCGATCACCTACCGGAAAGTGAAACCTACGCAGGTTAAACCAATAAATACCGAGGGTAAGGTTGCCAGGATGCTAAATGACAGCTTTGGCATTATGGTCAGATAGAAATAAATTCATACTTAATAAGATTGTATGAAAAATGAACTTCCCAGATATACAAACGAACACCTGGCAAACGAACGCACTTTTCTTGCCTGGCTCAGAACTGCAATCGCAATTATGGCTTTTGGTTTCGTTGTGGTAAAATTCTCTTTATTTGTAAAGCAAATTTCCCTGGCTTTCGATCAACCTGTGCCTTCATCTCCTGGGCAGGGCTTCAGCGGATATATCGGGACGTTTCTCGTGGCTTTGGGCGGCCTGATCCTTTTGATCGCTTATTTTCAGTTCCGAAAAATACAGAAACAGATAAATTCAAACAATTATCAATCTTCCTCAACACTGATATTGCTTTTAACCATTCTCATATTTGGTGGAAGCATTGCCCTCATTGCTTACCTGCTGGCAAGTATTTAATTATGAATAGATGTCAGGTTAAAAACTGTTCAGTACTTCTGTTGCAGCGTTTACAACCGCTGCGGCACCTTTCTGCTTCGTGCCGGGAATATCGAAGTTGGCAAGTGTGTCACGGAGCTTCTGCAGCTTTTCAGGCTGGTTTTTCAACTTAAACTCCTCTAATAGAATCCGGATCTTTTCAAATGCCTGGATGCCTTCTATCAATCGTTCAAAACGAACAGAACTTCGCCCATCGGGATACACAAAATACGTATCACCGGCCGACCAGTGACCAAATCTTGAATCCTGCAATGGCTTTTCGGGCCATGAGTTATAAGCCCAGCGGAGGTAGCCGTCAAAACCTTTTGCCGCAGCGTACCAGCCCATAAATGCACCTTCCGCAGGCGGTGAAAAAGTAAAAACATTTGGATATTCTTCCGGACAGGCCGTATAAAAAGTGGTTTTGAAACCTTCCTTTTTTCGTCTTTCCATAATAGAGTCAGCTAATAAAAATTGTGATGCTACACAGTAATCATACAGATCTCTCTCAAGCTCTACATGGTAATTTCCCGCCATTGATACTTTGAAATCTTTATCAGCCCCCCGGATAATCGCGAGGGCGAGCCGCATGTGCTCCATCGGCCGCTCATCCATCGCAATTGTGGTTTTTTCAAACCAGCCCTTTTGTTTAAGATGATTGGCGAAATCAGCCAGCATAGGCTTCCAATGGTTCGCATAAGCTTCAGTGCCGGGTGTTGCAATGATCAGCGTATCCTTCCCTATTGCTTCATCGTAATAATAAAACTTCAGGTTCCATGGAATCATACTATAACAATTGATCTCCTTATCAATGCCTAGCGACATCATATAAGACACCCACTTATCAAATACGCTGTAGTCATACGACCAGGTGCCATCTTTCTTCTTCACCCATTTCACCATCGATTTGTATACGTCGAATGTCTGGCTGTTCCAGGGATCATGAATAATAGATGTAGTAATAACTTTCTGTCCCGCATTTGCCAGGATTTGCATATACGGTTTCATTACATTCATATGTTCGTCACTCCAGTCCTGCACATTGTGCATCCGCGCAACAGAAAAGGGATTCTGCCACAGATCGAGATGAAAAGACCAGTCACCCGGCGCAGGCAGCGTTCTGTCAAGTACTTCAACCGAATAATTAAGGGTTAACTTTTTATCAGCTCCGTTAACCCCGATGGTCCCATTGTAGATACCAGCAGATGCATCCGCGGGAATACGGATGCTTAACCAGGCTGGCTGCGCGGTATTGGCGGCCAATGCAACACTCGAAACATTATCTATCGCATCTTCTGCCAGCGATGAGTCGAGGTCCGAAGGAATGCCACAACCACTTCCATTACGACCAATACTATCGGTCATCACATAACGGATAAAGTCAACCGAAATATTTTCAGCCGGAATACGCTTCCCATCCTTATTTTTAAGATCACCTTTACTGAAGCTGACGGCATTAACTGAATCGGTTGTCCACAGCAAAATCTTTGTATGAATTTTCTCGCCCTTCCACCCTTTCGCCTTCCATGAATCGTTTGATAAGTTTTCAGGGACCGCCTCTTTTTTATACCTTACATCGGCTGATGCAAAACTGGTGGATACTCCGCGCGCAACTTTTTCCCAGGCAGTTTTATCCGTAGGCTTTGGATTTGCCATTTCCTGGTAAGCAGGTGGTGTCGTGGTTTCTGTAACGGTGTTACAGGCTGTGAAGAGCACCAAAAACAGGTAAGCGCTAAAGATCGATCTCATAATTGTTGTTGATTTACCGAATGACAGCCACGATGCTGAAAAATGCAAAATATCCGATAAACTTTAAAAACAGAAATCTTAATATCGTGTATGTGATAGCACAATCGTCAGTTTGCTTTAAAGGATTTCATTGAGGAATAAGATACAGGCGACAGACTTATAGTTAACCGGGGGAGATTGTTGTTCTGACAGTTACACACTCATCCATTGTTTGAAACCACTTGCTTTTTCACGACTGATAATAACAGCCTCGTTGGGAGATGGCTGCAATACCACTTTAAGTTTACCATTGAAATAATAGGCGATTTCTTTAATGGCAAGTTTATTAACGAGATACTGTCTGTTGGCGCGATAAAACTGACGTGGATTCAATGTAGTTGCCAGATCATCCAGCGAACGATCATCCGACACAACAACCGTTCTGTCAAAACGCGTTCCCAATACGACACCATTTTTAATTTCAAACCAGGCTACATCACGGACGGGAACGGGAAGCAACTTGTCTTTTACAGATACGAGCAGATTTTCACGATAGATGCTCGTATCTGTCAGTAACTTTTGCAATTGTTGTACTGAAACCTGGTTCGTTCCCTGACCAGCTGCTGCACCACGCGTGGCAAACTTTGCCATTGCTTTCTGAAGCTGCTCTATACTGATGGGCTTCAGAAGATAATCAATGCTGTTCACCTCAAAAGCCCTGATGGCATAATGATCGTATGATGTAGTAAAAATGACAGGCAAGTCTGTTTGTACAACATCAAAGATTTCAAATGCATGACCATCGGATAAATGAATGTCCACAAATATGATATCGACCGGTTGCCGGGTGCGCAAAAAAGACACGGACTCATCAACGCTGTCTATTACAGGATAAAACACAGGATCACTACAACACTTACCAATAAGTTCTTTCAATTGCTGCGCGGCCAAAGGCTCATCTTCTATAATCAGGACATTCATTTTTCCGAAGTTATGAAGACATCAGAATAAAAGGTTCAATAAGGATCAACCAGTCAATCAGAATGATAAACCGGCATGCTGCTGTTAACCTCTTCGGCGCGAAGCAATGGCAGCGACACCTCAAACACAGAATCAGTCCGGATGATCGTAATCTCTTTATCGCAAAGATACCGATAACGTTGGCTGAGATTATATAATCCTGTACCGGTGGAAGGAGGTTTTACCTTCTTTTCCTGGATGGTATTAGCGACAGTTATACCTTCTTCACTTATCTCTATCGTTACCAAAAGCGGGTGTTTCAATGACACCACGTTATGTTTAACGGCATTTTCAAGTAGTATTTGCAATGACATAGGTGGTAACAACTGACCCGAAAGTTTTGCTTCCCTTTTAATCTCAATTTTCAGGGTATCACCATGACGTTCACGTAACATTTCAATATATGCTATGGCGACCTCCAGTTCTTCTTCCACCCGTACCACATCCTTTCTTGAACTGCTCAACACATGCCGGTATACATGCGACATGTTATTGACAAATGCTTTTGCCCGCTCATTGGTGCTGCCAATCATCGCGTTGATGGTATTGAGCGAGTTGAACAGGAAATGAGGATTCACCTGGTTTTTTAAAACCTCAAAAGTAGATTCAACGTTTGATCTCTGTAGTGCGTGGTTCCTGAGAAGGATCGATTGATTTTTGATCATCAACATATAAATTTCTGCCACCAGTATACAGAGCACAATTTCCATGACGAGACTGATGGTGAAAATGAAATTGTTGAACTTTTGCAGAACCGGCATTCCCGGCTCGTTCACTGTAAAAATTGCACCTGCGACACGAAGAATCGAAAACCCAATCAAATTGATAAACATCCGATGGGAGAACCGCGCAAAATCCAGTGTGAATGAACTTACCAGGAATTTTTTTCTGGCCGTGTTGATGACCAGGAACAATACGGCTATTAAATACGAACAGATCAGCCTCAACACGAACCCCGATCCGGCATCGTTCATGCGTGAAGAAAATGCCCCTGCGTTGTACTTGATATATAGTATCAGTACAAGGCGCGGCATTGCCAGCAACAGCGCAATAACCAGCGCGCTTAACAGCAACACACGCACCTTTTCATTATTAAGAAATGTTGGCATGGCCGAAACTAAAACCCATTTTACAATTTAAATTGATAACTCACATCAAAATATAGATAACCGGCGCAAGGCACGTCGTAATGGACATACTCCACTCAACACAACTGATAAGCGGCGCCCGGCAGGTAATAGACATACACCACTCAAGACAACTACGGCAGTTGAAAATTTTCAAAAAAGCTCCAGATCAGGTCATTTGCCTTTATTACTGTTGAAGGTTCATCACCTCTTTGTCTGTGTTTAACCGAACCCGGCCAGGCATGACCTCCATCGTATGTAAGATAACAACTCACAAGCGTGTCGCCAACGGCGTTTTGCCAGCTGTGCAATTCATACCCGTTGAATTTTTGAACAACAGCCGCGGTATCGCAACCATTGCGTTGGGCCCAGTAATGAATTCCTTCGATCGCAGGTGGGAAGTCGTAATCACCCAGTCCTTTGCCCCCGGCGAAAGGCACTTTGGTATCAACCAATGAATGGATATGCAATACCGGAACGATTCCTTGCTGTGAATGATTTTTTTCATACACCATTGATCCGCTTACGGTAGCAATCGCAGCAATCAACCCCGGACGTTCTGCCGCAACCCGGTAGGCCATCATTGATCCGTTACTCATACCGGCCAGGTAAACCTTTTTGCGATTAACCTTGAATCTACCGGATACTGCCTCAATAACACTTGTGATAAATTTTACGTCATCTACATTGCTATACATAGCATAGTCACAACACGAACCAGCGTTCCAGGTTCGTATCGTTAATCTTCCATCAGCCTTCTGAACACCGTCTGGATACACCGCAATGAATCCTGCTTCATCGGCCTTACCACTGAATGCATAATCGTTTTCGAATTGCGCACCACTGCCTCCTGTACCATGCAAACCTATTACGACAGGCTTTTCTGTTTCGTCGTTATAATATTTTTCAGGAAGGTGAATGGTATAGGTTCTTTCTCTTCCATCAATAATTATCTTTTCAGAGAACCGATGTTGTCTTTGATCTGTATCGTCTTTCTGACATGATAATTGCAGTACGCTTATACAACACATCACACTTACAATAAGTAGTTTCATTTTAATAGTTATTATGATTGAACAATAGTTGAATCAGATTTGAGAATATTATGGCCGCCCGAACGCAAAGAGATGACCGTTAAACGTGGGTACATACACGTTGCCTTCCGGGCCGATAGTAGTGCCTACAGAGAAGTATGTTTTCCCCGGAAGAAGATCTCTGTCAAGCACCTTACCCGTCAGGACATCCACTACGAGAAGTTCATTGAAGAATCCACCATTGGGCGCAGTAACGGTAACATAGGCTACATGACCCGCTGCCTGTGTAGCAACACCCCGGTTCTGCAATTGGTCATCACGCCATACCAGTCTTGCACTGTCACCTTCATCTTTCAGACAAATCACTGATGCGCCGTTCGCGCCAGCAGGCATGATGTATCCATCCGGTGATGTAGACTGGCTACCACCGGTATTATAACCAAGCAGGTACTTCCAGATGATGTTCCCTGTGAGCGCATCAATTGAATATAAACTACCCTGATTGTCGTTTACATACACACGCTTACTATCATGAGCGATATCAGGGCTTGACGCGCTTCCACCGGGTAACAAGTTGTTTTCCCAAAGTTTTGAAATGCTTGCTTTACCGTTGCTCTCACTGTACTGCATCGCCCATAGTGCCGCCTGGCTGGTGCCGGGCTGCCAGTAAGTGAAATAGAATCGGGCGTTTGTGTTGTCAAAAGCAAGTGTGTTGGCACAGGGACAATCAATCGTGCCCTGCATACAGGCCCGGGGATCAAAATCAGTAACCGGCAGAAGATTGGGAGAAAGTGGTTCTCCATCCATCAAAGGTTTACCGGTAGATGATTCCAATGCATACACCCTTCCGATATGTGTAATGAAAAGAATGTTACCGGTGTGTGTAAACTGCGCTGACAGGGGAAAGCCTTCAATGGGGTGTTGCCACAGCATGTTGCCATCATGATCAAAGGCATACATAGCGACGTCATCAGCGATATAAAGCCTGTTATCTTTATCAATAAGAGCGGAGCTTGCTACAGCATATTTGTTGAGTTTGTCGCTGCACCATAACTCTTCACCGGTTCGCGGATCGAGTGCATACAGATGGCATCCCGGCGCGCTGGTGGTTATAAACACGCGGCCCTTGTCATTCGTGGTCGGACCAAGATTGATGGTACCGGGAAACTTCTTCTGCCATAGCAACTTTAACGCTTTGTGACCGGTAACCGGGCTGTAGTCTGAATTACGGCCATCGGCGTGTGCTGCGGTCCACCCTCCTGCCCCGGGATCGGGTTTATCTGGCGGTTGATTTGTTTTTGAACAGGAAGCAAGCAGCATCAGGACGACAGATAATTGAATGATGTTTTTCATCAGGCGTTTCTTTTGTGATTAAATCGAAATATTTACCGGGCACTAGCGCGCCGTGGCTAATCGTATCATCGATTACACAAAGAAAACACGAGGATGGATGGGCAACAATGACAATAACAGCGAGCCGACTAAAATTGCCATTGAAGCAGCGTACGCAGGGTTGAAGTTTCACCAGTGGAAACCCTTCCTCTAAACTCTTAACTTGGCTAAAGAAAAGCTGCTAAACCAAACAACGGCAGTGGCATAAATTTTAACCCAAAACCTTTTGAAAATTCAAAAATAAAGTCTCAGTTGTCAGATCAACTAGTTGCTTTACACTTTATTTGTATTAAATTGTTCGATAAAATAACGAACAAATCAAAAAGTCCCAATGAGAAAAATGTTTGTTTTCGCTGCTATGTTCATGTTCATTGTTCTTCGCAGTAACGGTCAATTAACGCAAAATAATTGGCTGGTTGGAGGCAATCTTTCTTACAAAACTTCAAAATCTAACGGCGAAGATGCCGTCAATAGCACCAGCCGGGTTTTCACTATAGCTCCAGACTTCGGGTATTTTTTGATTGACAAATTAGCTGCTGGTCTTCGCATGGATGCCATATTTGACCGACAAAAGTATCCCCAACCCGATGGGTCTAGCTCATCGATAGTAACGAATAGCGTTGGCCTAGGCCCCTTCGTCAGATACTATTTCTTTTCCATGGAAGGGAGAGTTAATTTGCTGGCAGACGGTGCATTTTTTTACAAAACTGCTCATAATAAATCTACAGGATCTGATCGATCCACATATAAAGCGTTTGATTATTCAGTGCTGGGAGGACCAGTTGTTTTTTTTAATTCTTCGGTAGCGTTGGAATTGTTGCTTGGTTATTCGCACACCAAAGCTAAAGACATAGATTCTAAGGGTAGCAGTTTCCAATTAAAAATTGGTTTTCAATTTTATCTTGAACCAAATTAAACCTTGAAATATGAAACACCTTTACCCGGTCATTATTTGTTGTTCCTTCCTGCTAAACACATTCAATGTAAATTCGCAAACCGTTACAATTGACTACAGCAATGAAGCTTTCAACGATGCTCTTTGCCATATCTTTTCAAATTCACCAACAATTGACGGTCATGTACATCAAACTGTTCTAGGTCGCCCAAGAAGCGCGACAACCGGAACCTCGACAAAATGGGTGGTGCTGTACGAGCAAGAGTCAACTAGTCCAAATGTACGCTCAACACAATACACGATTGCCTATCCATTTAAAAATGGATTCAAATATCGTGTATCAATATCATGCTATGGGATCAAGAATTTTGTCGACGGGTTTTATCCGCTCGTTGCCGCTCGCCTCAGGAGCAGCGGTGGGTCAGTAACTGCGACCGATTGTATTCCAACCCCTCTTTTTAATTTAGGTGACGCTACTGGTTTTAATCCTCAAGCCGTTGCTTCCACGCAAGGATGGGTAACCGCCATCGACTGGACCACCTTAAATCAAAGCTACTCACATCTGGAGATTGCTAGTTTGCCATGGCCACTCACAACCTTTTCAAGTGAAGTCCGGATCGCAAAAGTGCAAATTGAAGAGTCTGCTGGCGATAATGCATTTACTCTACCAACTTCTTTACAAATCCCTTGCGGTACTACGCCAGCGCAGACTTTTACTGTTACGAACACTTTTGGGCATTCAGGCATTACGAATTACCAATGGAACCTAGGAGCAAACAATGGTTGGCAATATAATGGAGGTCCCGCAGCAGCGTCCATCTCTACAGGTACGACAAATTCCATAACCCTGACACCTATATTAGGCAGCGCGTTGAGTAATGTCACTGCTGTGGTATCGTTACAAGGCACTACAGCCAGTACAAATACCACTACTGTCAGCCTTTCAAATCCTAGCTTTACAGTGACGGGGCCGGATGCGATTTGTAATTCTACTAATCAGATATATAGTATTGCCTCCCTTCCATCCGGTGCATCGGTGAGTTGGTCTGCGTCGCCAAGTGGAATCGTTACTCTTACCCCAAGCGGCAATCAAATAAGCGTGCAGCGAAACGGCTCGGCGCGCGGGGCTGTTGCTTTAACTGCGACGGTTAATGCATGTGGTGCAAATTCGCCAGTGCTTAAAAACTTTTATGTAGGCACGCCGTCAGCATCTACATTTATGTATTTCAACGGGCAGAACTATCCCAATTATACGTCGAACATTTGCGTAGATGGAGGACAATATTATGATGTCTATATACCTCCGTACCCAGGAGCAACCGGATATAACTGGACGATCTCCCCATCAGGCGTCGCCTCAATTAATTACGGATCAGGCACCGAGGCGATCAACATCGTTATAACCGGGAGCCAAGGCACACCCATAGATATAACAGTGCAAGCACAAAACGCCTGTGGCTATGGCACTTCGACAGTCGTAATGGGAGAGGTTTGTGGAGAAATCATACCACCAAGAGTTGCTATTTCGCCGAACCCAGCTTCAAATGTCCTCAATATCGAATCGTCGCCACAGGGGAAAGACAATGAGAAACCTGACATTTTAGGGGTAAAAATTTACGACGGTCAGGGAACTCTAAAACTCCAACAGAAATTTGCAACAGGAAACAAGAAAGCGCAAATGAATGTATCGCAACTTAGGAAAGGCGTTTATTATGTAGAGATTTTCAATGGAAAGACTAAATCGAGACAAGCGTTGATGGTACAACGATAAGATTTAACTCACATTCAAGAGGCTGTCTCCTGTGTTTGTAAAAAACGGGAGACAGCCTCTATTTCATTCCTACAAACGCAGATGATATATAAACTTGCCGGATATCAACACAGTCAATGACGCCAGCAGCAACTATCCACAATGCAACCCTTCATCATTCATCCAGCAATCGGTCAATATCTTCAATCAGTTGGCGGGTGGCCAGTTCGTCTGTGGCATCATAATATCCCCTGATTTTTCTGCGTTTGTCTATCAGGGCAACATACTCGGTATGAATAAAATCATCTTCGATATCAGCAGGCGGATCTTCTACAGATAAGAGATAATCTATCCGTGCTGTTTTATACAACCGCTCTTTATCACCGGTTAGAAATTGCCATACCGGCGCACTGGCGTTCAGTTTTCCGGCATATGCCCGCAACACGTCCACCGAATCATGTTCCGGATCAACAGTGTGAGAAAGAATGCGAACCGAGTTATTGCTACTAAAGGCAGTGTACACCGTTCCAAGATTCTTATTCATCTCTTTACAAATACCCGGGCATGTTGTAAAAAAGAATTCAACTACTGTGACTTTTCCGTATACTGAATCTTCGGTGATTACCTTACCCTCCTGGTTAGTGAAAGCAAACGCGCCAGGCTGATGCCCCGGCGGACCAGGATAAGGAAGATCATTCTTGGCTCCAAAAACTGAACCAGCAAGAAAGATGATTGCTGCCACTGAAACGCCCACGATTAATACGATAGCAATCTTTGCGAAATTTGTCATACATAAAAAGATTACAAAATGAATGAAACATGAACCATCGCCCGACCGCCTGCTTCCACAGAACCTGCGGCCAGCCTTTGCGATACAGGATGCTGAATGCTGCTGCCAATTGATAAACGGTTCAGCCTGGCTTCCAGCCCTGCTGTCGCCATCAATACCTTACCGCCTGAGATATCTGCCACGTACCGATCATCAAAATCCTTCTGAGCAACATCATATAAAACGCCTGCATTCGGGGCAACTGTTATTGCCTTCAACACCCTGAATTTGTGGTAAACCTGGAGTGCAACACTAAACTTATCGCCATACCTGTAGTTATCGCGGTTTTTTGTATTGGCCCTATAACTTATCGCTGTATTTACACCCGCATCCTGTATCCGGAGATCATACATGGCATTTGCCGTAAAATCAAAACTCCCGGTGCCCAGTTGAAACAGGTTTGCAGAAGGCGATGCCGGATCTTTGGCAGATGGCTCATACGTACCCGTTGGCAATTTTACACCACCCCCGATCCACAATGAGTTAATCATCAGTTTGGAACCCACCGTGCGGCGATCATTTATCAACTCGTAAAAAGCCTGGGCCGCTATGTCTCCCGGACCTGATTTAGAGAGCGTTGTCTGCTGACTCTTTTTTGCAACAAAATTATATGGCAACGTACCCATTACTCTGAAACGCTTACTGATATTCCATCCACCCCAAAGTTCTGTAGTATGAAACCGTTCATCGGTGGTGAGATAGGATGACTGTCCTCCCGCGCCAATATGCGTTGTGAGCGAGTTGAACCGGTATCGTAACCCGATTGTCTTTTTGTTGAATTCAGGAAGTATGCCGATATAGGTGCTGCCCGCACCACATCCGCAGATGTCGCATGCTGTAACCGGCGTGCAACAGCATAACAGTATTATAAGAACGCTGATTGTCGTCTTCATTTTTACATTTTTAGTGTTATTGTTCGGCAAATCGTTTATCAACTATAAATTCATAATCGTTTAACGTTTTTAGAAACGAGATGATCTGTGATTGCTGGGAAGCGGTTAACGGAATGCCCGGCTTTTCATGCTGTTTTAATAGCGGGTCGAGGTTCTGATAATCTTTTACCTGCAAAGCATAATGATCCAGTACAGCTTCAAGTGTCAGCAACCGGCCATCGTGCATATAAGGAGCGGTAAACGACAGGTTGCGTAACGAAGGGACCTTAAACTTGTACTTATCAACCTCGTTGAGTGTCACGGTGTATCTGCCTGAGTCATTATTAAAACCGATGCCGATACCATTGTTTCTAAAACTGTCATCAGTAAACAACGGTTCCTTATGACAACTACTGCAGTTCTCTTTAAATAACTGATAACCTGCCTGCTCGTCTTCGGTAAAAGTGACGCCTTCATTGCGCATTACCTTGTCATACTTCGAATTGGCACTCACCATCATCACCATGAATTGTGATAATGCCTTCATCATTCGTTCTGTGTTTATCTCTTCCGATCCAAAGGCTTTTTTGAACAGCACCGGATATTGTGGAAGTGCCCGGAGTTTACTCAATACGTTATCAATGGATTCATCCATCTCGAGCGGATTGGTTATAGGAACCGCAGCCTGCAGATCCAGATCCGTTACACCGCCATCCCAAAAGAAACTTTTACTCCAGGCCATATTCATTATGGCCTGCGAGTTTCGTTTTCCCAGGCGGTCCTCGATGCCATGACTTACATCATGACCATGATGCGTAAAACCTGCAGATTGTATATGACAGGTTCCGCAACTAATGGTGTTATCTCTTGATAGCCGCTTTTCATAAAACAGCTTTTTACCTAACTCAAACTTCTCGCGGGTAATCCGGTTAGTATTGAATCTGTATGTTGTTTCCGGAAAGTGATCTGGCCGGATGAATTCTGTAACGCCATCAAGCAGCTTTTTAGAACAGGCACTGAACGTTACAATCAAAACCAATGTTATCATATGTTTTGTGTGCATATCGTTAATTTTCAGTGTGATCATGTCGGAACATTTCATAAAAATTGTCAGCGATGCCGCGGCTGAAGGTGCTGAACATTACAGAAGGATGTGTGGCTATACTTACTTTGTTGGTACCATCAAACACCTTTGCTACATCAACAAGGAGATGAATATTGCTTTTCCGTCCCCGTCTTACTTTAGCTACACCGCCTGCCTTCAGATCGATGCTGATCGTCTTAATATTATTGACACCGGGACCCTCAGGATTTCCAAAACCCCCGATATGATAGCGGTATTTCCTGATGCCAACGGGATCAACGGGCGCATGGGGTGACGTACCTTCCATTTTAAAAAAGATGTAGCCCATGGTCCATCCCCAATACATCCCATCTTCCATTCCTCCGGCGATATCAAGCACTCCCTTTCTTTTGCTCAGATCCATAGTGGCCCGGAGACTGTCAACACCAAGCACAAAACTCAACGCAGTGTATTCATCTTCCGGAACCATCACTCGTGCAAACCGTGATGATGGTTCTCCTTCACGAATTAAAAAATAACTGCTGTCCTGCGGAACCACATACACCGTTCCGTCTGATTTGGTGAGTGAAATATTGCTTACATAATACTGCAATTGCGATACAGTAAAAGCTTCGTTGTTGGCATTGACATAATTGCCGGTTTGTAATTGGAGATTCTGGCCACCGATTATGTTATCGAACTCAATAGACAGTGGCGCGGTTTCCTTTGAATCAAAACTATCATTGTTTTTATTGCAGGAGGAGGCAACACAAACGTTAAATACCAGCAAAACCAAAATGCGGTTTATAAACTTGTTCATTTTATATTTTTTATACGTGTGCACGGATAGAACCTGCACGCGGTAGTTATCGTGGATTATTTATCGGGAGTGGATGCAGCATGAAAACAGGGAACCGATCCCACAGATTATGCGGGACACCGTAGTACATTATTGAACCGTTACGACACATCAGGCATTCGTTGCAGGAAGTTTTGCTTTCAATTCGTGGATGAATTGAAAGACCGTCGCTGTCCATCGCACAATAAGTAGTGGTGTTAAGATCCCATCAACACAAGGGTGTGTTCCACCGTAGCATGCTTATGCTAGAGTAACCGGAGGGTGGAAGATGCTGTTAAGCGAATAAACAGTAAAACGATCGTCGAAAAACAGATTACCATGAGTAACACTGCAAAAATTTTCTTCGAATCTGAAAGGAGTAAAATATTCAACGAAGTCGGTGCCAGTCTGGCCCTGGTTCACCGCTGTTTTCTCACTGGATGGAGCAGATTCAGCGGCTTTCGCCAGTTGCTTACTTAAATGGCATTTTCCATTACAATTCATAGCCGGCCGCGTTTTGTTTACACAAAATCTGGCTGCTATAAAATCTTTGTTAGCCTCGTAATTCATGAGCAACAATGGCACTGCCAATACCTTGAGAAGTATCAGGCAAAGAAGATAGCCGGCTGCAACATTGCGTACAAGTTTTTCCATTCGGTGCACAAAATTATAGCAATATGTTTCGAAGTTGGAAAGTTTTGTGACGAAGGGAAATAAAATAATGAGAGGGGAATTTGACAAGCGGTGTACGCGGCGCGGGTTGCCGATCGGGCAAAAAAAAGGGTCCTCTGTAGAAACAGACGACCTCTAACGATTGCTTGCCATATGAAAAAGTTCGAAAAATCTTGTGTTTTGAAAGTTCAGCGTTTCCTCTTGTTCTCTGCTGCTTTTCTGCTGTTGGTTACTTTCGAGTGCTAAATTAGCGCGATTCTTTTTGCGTCAAAACACAAAAAACAAGTCGTTTCATTATTACCGACGGCTGATTACAAAACTGAAACCCTTTACCAGCCTGCGCTTGGGCAGAATTTTAACATTATCTCCAACGGTTATTCTGTTTCATATTTCGTGCCGGTTTTTAGTGGTTTCACCTACCATTTCCCGAAAAATCACTGACTAAAAACCGCTCATTCCCCCGCATTTTGTATATTCATAATTGCTCAAGCGCTGTGAATCAATTCAAACTAAACGATTAAAATTTTCGTCATATGTCAAAAGACAATCAATCCTCCCGCAGAAAATTCTTACAAAATATAGGAGCAACGGGAATTCTCGCTGCCGTTTCCCCACTATCCACGCTTGCGGCGCAGGAAAAAGCGGAACAACGTACCCTTTTTTACGAAAGAAAAATTACCTCAAACGACAAAATCCGGATCGGGGTGATCGGGTATGGTGTACAGGGGCACATTGATCTGACCACCGCACTGAAGGTACCCGGTGTTGAACTTGGAGGCATCTGCGACTTATACCCGGGCAGATTGGTAAATGCGAAAGAGCAGTTCGGTAATGAGTTATACACCACCCGCAACTACAAAGAACTTTTAGACAGGAGTGATATCGATGCTGTAATAGTAGCAACTACCGATGTATGGCACTCGCGCATTACAAAAGATGCACTCGCAAAAGGCAAAGCGGTTTATTGTGAAAAGCCGATGGTCTATAAGATCAGTGAAGGCCCCGGCATTATTGAAGCACAAAAAAAAGCAGGTAAGGTTTTGGTTGTAGGAAGCCAGCGTGTAAGCAGCATCGCCCTTGCAAAAGCGAAGGAATTGCTGGCTGCAGGAGAGATTGGCAAACTCAATATGGTAAACGCGGCCTATGATCGTCAAAGTTCAATTGGCGCCTGGCAATACACCATACCAAAAGATGCCAATGCAGAAACTACCAACTGGGATAAATTCATCGAGGTCACCGAAAAGATGGCCTATGATTCAAAAAAGTTTTTCTGGTGGAGGGCATTTAAGGAAGTTGGTACAGGCGTAGCAGGCGATCTTTTTGTTCACCTGTTAAGCGGTACACATTTTATGACAAACTCAAATGGTCCAAACACCATTTACAGCACCGGTCAGTTTAGTTACTGGAAAGATGGAAGAAACCTTCCGGATGTTATGTCCGGAGTTATGCAGTATGCTGACACGCCGGAACATCCTGCATTCCAGATGACGCTGCAGGTAAATTTTATAAGCGGCACTGGTGGGCAGGAAGTTATAAAACTTGTTGGTTCAGAAGGTGTGATTGAAGTACGGGGAAATAACCTGAACATTACGCACAGCATTATGCCGGAAGCACCCGGATTTGGTGGGTATGATTCTGTATTTACATTCTCAAAAGCGATGCAGGAAGAACTCACTAAGGAATACAATGCAAAATGGACCGAGGCGCAGAAAAGGCGTCCCAAAAAAGATGATATAGTGTTCAAAGCACCGCAAGGTTATAGTGATCACCTGGACCACTTTACAAATTTCTTCGATGCGGTGCGGGCAAATAAACCGGTAGTTGAAGATGCCACGTTTGGCTTTAGGGCAGCAGCACCGGCATTGGCCTGCAATGAAAGTTTCCTTAAGAAAAAGATCATTCAGTGGGATCCCGTAAAAATGAAACTGGTATGATGATCAATCAATAAAACGGATCTGCAAACCGACCGAAAATGATCTCACCGTATTGAAGCCGGCAAATACACCGAATAGCTGATCTATATCGTAAGCAGCGATAACGCCTGCCCCGAAAATAAACCGCGACCGGGTGATCATATGATATCCGCCACCACTGAACCGGTTATCGGCATATTCGGTATAATCACTTCGTTCACCCAATGATAATTCACCACCGATCGAAAAGCGGGGTTTTAACTTGAAGGCATATCCAAGATCGGCTGTGTAAAAATAGTCGCCCTGACCACGGACCGTTCTCCCGAAGCCCGTACTTTGTTCCTTTACTTTTTTTCCCATTGCACCAGTGAACTGGTAAGTGCCGCCTGCAGAAAATATATGCCGACCCTTATAATACTTCAGGTTCATGTTTACAGCGTTTGAAGAAGCATACCCGACATCAACCCCAAAGCCAGACTGTGCCAGGCAGGTACAGGTTACAAAAAGCAAGACGATTAGCACAAAGCCTTGCTTGGCTGTTCGCAGGTTAGCATGGGATAAGCTAACCATAATACGGTAAGGTAACATAGAGGTATATCCGATGATGATACATTAAGTTATCAAAAATCACAATAATATCATCAGCAAATTTTCATGGGCCGTGGCCGGAAGAACGTTGGCTCGGACGCCGATACGCGGCACGATCATGGCTGTGTTCAAACATAATTCTCTGCAGATTGAACGCGCCAAACCTTATCGATCACCTGTTATTAATCGCTGGCTCGCGTTTGCCATTATACACCATGTGATGGCCAACGAACCCTTCAAATCAAAGTGTCGCCGCCTTTTGGGTAAAGCATACCGTAGTATCACTGTTTTTTATTCTTCTGTATCCAAACAAGAAAGGCATCAAGAAAGGACCTGAAATATTTGGTGGTGTTTTCATTTTTAATGGATCCGGATTCATCAAACAGACTTCCCGCATTGGCTACATATAATTCTGGTTGCGGCATAGTCGGCATATTGAGATACATCAATGACTGCCTGAGATGATGATTAGCCCCGAAACCAGCGATATTACCTATTGAAACACTCACCACACCCGCAGGCAGCCGGTCCCAAACACTTTGGCCATATGGGCGGGAACCAACATCCAACGCATTTTTTAGCACTCCCGGAACCGATCTGTTATATTCAGGTGTGAAGAAAAGTACTGCATCACTGCCAGCTATCTTTTCCCGGAACGCGATCCATTCCGCAGGTGGAGTCTGCTCCAGGTCCTCATTGAAGAAAGGCAGGTTGCTGATATCACAGGTATCAAAACTTACTGAATCAGGAGCCATAGCCATCATGGCATTAGCGGCCTTCCTGTTGAAAGATTCTTTACGCAGACTTCCGATTACAACGAGGATCTTTGACATATTAGAGTTTAAACTTAAAACACAAAAGCAGTGCCATACCTCCCATGATCAGCCAGAAAGATTACGGTTGTCTTTCTGAGGCAGGAATGTGAATAGCTGTAAGGGCCACCGTGTTCCAGCCTTTGGCAGGCGAAGGACGGGCTCCATTCCAGGTGATGTATAACACAGTGCCATCAGGACTCAGAGCAGAACTAAAGGTACCATCGGGTGTGTATTGGTATTGCTTTTTATAAAACTCGCTGAGAAAGGCTATTACTTTCCTGGTTTTGGTCTTAAGATCATATTGAATAACCGGCGTGCCGTCTACCTCAGCGCCGCCATGCGCGCCGGGAATATAATACAGGTAACGTTCAGTTACCGGGTCCAGATCTACCGAAGTAACATAACTATGTCTGCCCACCATGGCCGGGCCAATGGTCGCCAGTTTTTCAGTTTTGGTATTGAAGACCCAGATGTTATTATCATCTTGCGTAAATCCATATACCAGCCCGTTCCTGCTTTCATGTGTACTTGCGCGTACATTCGGCACTTGCGGTACTTTAGTAATAGCATTGGTAGCCGGATCATATTTGTATCCCCCGTCATAATTATATTTATCACGATCTTTTTTTGCCCCCTTCCAATAAACGCAGCCTGTCCGGGCAGAGAGGATCGCATAGCGGTCAAATCCATCAGGCGCCTTTTTTAATAATTTGTGATTTTTGACATCATAGGCTATAAAATTGATGTTCTTATCCGTAGCATCATTACCAGGGTTGGTACCCCCATAAAAGATCATTCGTTTGGCATCAAGTACGCTGGCGGGAATGGTGTGTTTTTCAACAGGGTAAGAAGCTACAATCTCAATCACTTGATTTTGTGGATGCACCCGATAGATATGATCTCCTTTATAACCGCGCTTATCGGTTGTATTATCATTGGTTGACCCGCGATGTGTACTAAAATATAACCAACCATCAGAGCCCGGGTCCACCCTGCCATGTATCTTTCCGGGCGTGTAATCCATTCCTGCGGGCATCACTCCCTTCTTTTCAAGAAACTTTCTAACGCTCACCAACAAACGAACCTGTTTTGTTTTATAATCGTATTCATAAACCTGCGCTTCACCACGTGGTGCATTATGGTCACCGATACTTGTATAATATTTGGTTCCTGCTGTTGAACCATCACCCCAGACTGACCATAGTTTACCGGGATATGTTTGCCCGGGCAAATACAAAAAATCTATACGGGGCGCTGTCTTTGCAATTTGCACACCGCCGGCTAATTGCACAGCATCAGGTTTGGAGATGAACATGGGCGAAACATCGCTCACAACAGGTTTACCGCCAGTTAGTACCGGTGGCCATTCCAGTAAAAATTTGCTGTCTTTTCTGTTTGCCGGTTCACTGGCTGAACCAGTCTGCGTCTGGGCCTGCAGATTGCCGCAAAACAACAGCACAGATACAATAGATGGTACGATACGTTTTATTAACACAAATGCAGACATGGCTTCAATTAACTTTTCTTATTTTACCCTGTAATAAACATACGTATAATAAGTTTCTCAATAAATGCTTCCTGACGAACGAACTGTTAAAAGCGGTATTATATACGCAAAGCGGTATATGCGAACTGCACTGGTCCTGATCGCCTCTATGGCTTCATTTCTTTTCGGGTTACCAGCGCAAGCCCAGACAAAACCATATTTCCGGTTCAGGGATGTCGCAACTGCTGCCGGTATCATGCCCGCGGCTGCGGATATATTCGGACATGGTGCCGCCTGGGGAGACATTGATGGAGATGGATGGCTGGATCTTTATATAGGGACTTTTGATAAAGGCGGCCAGCCTAACCGTTTGTTCAACAACAGGCAGGGAAAGTTTACAATAAGCACACAGAAAGAAATCCAGATTTCCTCACGCACCACGGGTGTTGTTTTTGTTGACCTTGATAACGACGGCGACCTTGATCTTTACATCGGCAGTATGCCGCAACAACCAAAGGTTGCCGGCAACAGTATGTTTGAAAATACCGGTAAAGGTAAATTCAAAAACATATCAGCAAAAAATGGTGCATGCCCACTGGCTTTTGGCGGGCGAAGCGTGGCAGTGCTTGATTATGATGGAGATGGCTTACTTGATTTGCTGGCAGGAGAAGATCCCGTAAAAGGATATAATGGTTCCACCACACGCAGTTCGCGTTTATTTCGTAACAAAGGCGGTTTGCAGTTTGAAGATGTGTCGACGGTCGCAGGTCTGCCATCTAACATACCAGGTCTGGGTGTTGCAGCCGCTGATCTAAACAATGATGGCTGGCCGGAAATATTTCTTGCATCCAACGATGGAGGAAACAGATTGTTTGTAAATGATGGAAAAGGTTTTTACAGGGAAGCAGCCGGCGCAGCAAAACTTTTTGAATGGAAAGGTTCCGGCGGTGATAACATGGTATGCGGGGTTGTAATGGGAGATGTTAACATGGACGGTTTCGCAGATATCCTGCTCGCTCCGCATTTTGAAGAGCCGTGGATCAAACCACAACCGCTTCGGCTTTTTTTAAACAATGGTTTGAAATCGCACGAACCGTCTTTCATAGAAATCACTGCAGAAGCTGGTCTTCAGCCCATTCCAATGAAAGCGCCGCATGTTGAGATCAAAGATTTTGATAATGATGGATTACCGGACATATATACAAGTGTAGTTAAGTTCAGTAACGGCAATACATACCCGCTTATTTACAAACATAAAGGTCTCATAAACGGGAAACCAGAATTTGCCGAAAACATGATGCAGGTAAATGATTTTCCCGACCAGGCTGACAACAATTTTGCAGGCAATAAAGCACCATTTTTTGCAAAGTTATTAAAAGAGAAAAAGATCATTTACTCGGCAGCAGGGCCGGTTGCAGACTTTGATAATGATGGCAAACCTGACATATTTCTTCCGAGTTGGTGGCCCGAACTTCCATCCTTATTACTACGCAACGAAACCACCGGTGGTAACTGGCTGGATGTAACTGTAACCGGAAAACAAAAAATAAACAGCATGGGGATAGGTGCCATAATCAGATTATACCCTGTTGGCAAAACAGGGCAGGCAGGTGCCATGCTGGCGAGCCAGGAAATAAGCGTGGGTTATGGTTATGCTTCAGGGCAGCCAGCAATTGCGCATTTCGGGCTTGGCAAACATACTGCCGTCGATATTGAAGTTATACTTCCCCATGGCCAGGGTAAACTTGTGCGAAAAAACGTAAGGGTTAATCAGCGCCTGGCTATCACGCAATAACCTCATCGGAAGTCAGGATGTTGTGCCCGTAAATTGCTCAATGGTATTTGCCAGGTGTTTGTTTTGCAGCCCCCACCGGTTGATAATCGCTAAGACAGGCAGCAGGCTTTTACCGGTGTTTGTAAGTTTGTATTCTGTCCTTAAAGGAACTTCAACATAAACTGTTTTTTCAACGATGCCATATTGTTCCAGTTCCCGTAACTGCATGTCTATTACCCTTGGAGTAGCAGCGGTAATTTCCCGGTGCATTTGGCTGGGCCTGGTGAATCCCTTGTTGATGGCATCAATGATACAGGGTTTCCATTTGGCACCAAACACTTTCATACTGATCGTTAAACCACAATTGAGATCTTCGGGGAAAAGTAGCTATCCTCGGCATTGGCACTATGGGTACAAAGCTGGCAACTTTATTGAGCACGGACCATGAGGTGACGGTATGGAACCGGACCCGTTCAAAGATCACGGCGGGTATCGACGCCCGCATAGCAGAAACAGCTTCAGAGGCGATAGGTTCGTCAGAAACGATAATCATCTGCGTTCACGACTATAAAGCAGTAAATGAAGTTTTATCGCAGGTGACTGTTCACGATACCTTCAGGGATAAGGTTGTCATTAACTTTACTACCATCGGTCCTGATGAATCTACTGCATTGCAAACAGTCGTTCATGATAACGGCGGGCAGTTTGTTAATGGGGCCCTCCAGGTGGCGCCGGATCAGATGGGTTTGCCAGGCACAACAATTTTTCTATCAGGAGATCGCCCTGCCTTCGAAACCGCCCGGCCCATCCTGCTGTTGCTAGGTGGAAACCTCAGTTATTTTGGAGAAAAGGTGTCTGACGCTTCGGTTGCCGATCTGGCAAGCCTCACCTGGTTTTATGGTGCTTACTTAGGCATGATACACGCTGTAGCGCTTTGCCGGAAAACCGGCTTTTCTCTGGCCGATTTTGGCAACCTGTTGCCACAGGTAGCGCCAGACTTTATCGCCTTTATGCAGCACCAGGTCCAGGCAATTGAACACAATAATTTTGCAGTCAATCAAAGCCCTCTTTCGATCAGCGTTACAGCGGCTACCCGTATTGCCGGTACCCTGCAGACGCAAGGCCTCTACTCAGAGATGTGGCAGGGCATATCAGCGCTGTTCTCGGAAGCCGTTAATATGAATCTCGTTGACCAGGAGCTTGCTTCCATCATTCAGGTGGTTGGCAAAGAGCGGGTTGCCGCCTGATCTTTCTTATTTGTCCCTGTACTTCTACACATTTTATCATTCTTGGTCTTGTACCGCATCCATTGATGCGGTACAATCTTTTAAGAAGGTGAGTTATACAACTTAAGATGGAAAGAAAATTGAGAGAGAGCCCGGCAACGACATTATACCACTACCAGGAAAAAGACATTAACACCTTATTTGATAAACTGGAACAGGCGGCTGTAAATCATCGCCTCTTATACCAGCTTCCGACAGGAGGTGGCAAAACAGTCATCTTTTCAGAAATTGCCCGCAGATTTTTTGAGAAGTTTAAACGCAAGGTGGTTATCCTTACGCACCGGATCGAACTATGCAAACAAACCGCCTCCACACTCACCGGATTTGGCGTAAAAGCAAAACTGATTACCAGTGCAGTAAAAAAAGTCAGAAAAAATGGAAACCAGTGTTACGTTGCCATGGTAGAAACGCTGGCAAACCGAATTGAAGACGGACACCTCCAAACTGATGAAATCGGGCTGGTCATTATTGATGAGGCACATCATAACTCGTTTAACAAATTGCTCAACAAGTTTCAAAACGCAAGCATCATCGGTGTTACTGCAACCCCATTAAGCTCTGATCCGGAAACACCCATGAACAAAAGTTATGATGAACTGATCGTTGGTGAGAGTATTCCTTCCCTGATTGAACAGGGTTTTCTTGCCCGGCCAAAATCATGGCGATATGATGTTGAACTCAATACACTGAAAAGAGAATCGCATGGCGACTTCACCATCGCGACCTCAGATGAATTGTATTCTTCTCCTGCCATGCTCCAGTTACTACTGGATGCTTATGAAGCAAATTCACGAAATAAAAAAACGTTGATCTTTAATAACGGCATCTTTACATCAAAAAATGTTTGTGCAAAATTTAAAGAGGCAGGTTATGATATAAAACATCTGGATAACACCGTGTCGCCTGTCGAAAGAGAAGAAATCTTAAGCTGGTTTAAAAAAACAAGGAACGCGATCCTTACCTCCGTCTCCATCCTGACTACCGGTTTTGATGAACCAACGGTTCAAACAATTATTCTGAATCGTGCCACTACCTCTCTGACGCTTTATCACCAGATGATAGGTCGCGGCTCAAGAAGATTACCCAAAAAGAAGACCTTCAGCATCATTGATCTTGGTAACAACACAGAAAGATTCGGTGAATGGAACGCGGTCATAGATTGGCAACAAATCTTTGAACATCCCGAAGCTTATTATGAACAGATCACTGGTAATGGCGGACAGGAAGTTCATCATATGCCTTCTGAACTGAGATCTAAATTTCCCAACAGTCTTGAGATTGCGTTTGATATCCAGGAAGCCCATCGTGAAGCAGTGGCCAACAAACAAAAACCAATGGTTGTTATCCGCAATTCAATCAGGCAACAGGCTTTAATGTGTATTGAAAACGCAGATAGCACTGCAACGGCTCTAGAACTTGCAAAAGCGTTGGACAAAGAAATTGATTGGCGCGTTAAACAATACACCAAATGTCTCGGAAACGTAACCAAAAACTATCGCGAATGGTTACAGACCGAATATAAATCACGTTTAGGCACGCTTATTCAAAAGCTCATGTACCGACTGGAATCAAGGAAAGCCATTGCATAAAAATATTAATCCCTCGTAGTATCGCCCGAACGCAGATTATCAAGCGCGAGTTGTAACTTACTGCGTTTATTGATCAACGATACTTATATGAGAAAATTTCTTATTACAAAAACAATTCTTAGCGTCTTCTTTCTTTTTACCGCGTGTACGTCTGCGGATACCTCCGCTGAAAAATTTGAGGCAGATATCATCATCTATGGAGGCAACTCAGCCGCCATAACCACAGCTGTACGCGCCAAACAGATGGGTAAGTCAGTGATCATTGTTTCGCCGGATACCCACCTGGGTGGCTTATCTGCCGGTGGACTCGGATTTACAGATACTGGTAATAAAGAAGTGATCGGAGGTTTAAGCCGTGATTTTTATCACCGGGTATATCTGAAATACCAGCAGGACAGTACCTGGAAATGGCAGAAAAAAGAAGAATACGGCAATAAGGGCCAGGGTACGCCTGCCATTGACGGAGCGGAAAGAACGATGTGGATCTTTGAGCCACATATAGCAGAACAAATCTTTGAAGAGTATGTAAAAGAATACGGGCTTACCATTCTGCGGGACGAATGGCTCGACCGCGAATCAGGCGTTACTAAAAAAGATGGAAAGATTGTTTCCATCAAAACCCTCAGCGGCAAAGTGTTTAATGGGAAGATGTTTATTGATGCCACTTATGAAGGTGATCTCATGGCTGCTGCCGGGGTTTCTTACCACGTAGGACGTGAAGCAAACAGTGTTTACAACGAACAATGGAACGGTGTTCAGAAAGGCATGTTTGCACACAGACATCACTTCAAACAAAAAATATCGCCTTATAAAATACCTGGCGACTCAACAAGCGGACTGGTTGCAAATGTATCGGCAGAACCCCCCGGAGAAAACGGCCAGGGCGATAAAAAACTACAGGCATATTGTTTCCGTATGTGTTTAACGAACAACCCGGAGAATCGTGTTTCATTCACCAGGCCGGATGGGTATGACTCCACCCAGTATGAATTACTGGGACGGGTGTTCGAGGCGGGATGGCGCGAGCTGTTTGATAAATTTGACGCAATACCAAACCGCAAAACCGATACAAACAACCACGGACCGTTCAGCACTGATTATATCGGAATGAACTATGATTATCCGGAAGCTTCTTATGAAAGAAGAAAAGAGATCATTAAGGAACATGAACTTTACCAGAGAGGTTTGTTTTATTTTCTATCAGTTGATAAAAGGGTGCCGGCGGATCTTCAGAAAGAGTTCAACACCTGGGGACTTGCTAAGGATGAGTTTACTGACAATGGTAACTGGCCACACCAGCTTTACATTCGTGAAGCAAGACGTATGGTAAGTGATTACGTAATGACAGAAAACGAGACGCTTGGCAAAAAAGAAGTTCCCGAACCGGTCGGTATGGGATCATATACACTCGATTCGCATAATGCACAACGTTATATTGAAGCCGATGGATATGTACAAAACGAAGGAGATGTTGGAGTACATGCCCCGAAACCTTACAGCATATCTTACAGGGCGCTGGTACCCAGGGAAGCAGAATGTTCTAATCTTCTTGTTCCCGTTTGTATATCAAGTTCGCATATTGCTTACGGCTCAATCAGGATGGAACCCGTATTTATGATACTTGGTGAATCTGCTGCGACTGCTGCAGTGCTGGCCATCGACAACAATGTCAGCGTGCAGCAACTACCTTATGCAAAGCTGGAACAGGCCTTGCTTCAGCATCAACAACGTTTACGTCTTAAAGACCAATAATCCGTTCAGGCACTTTCCCCGGGGGAAAAGATTTTTCGCCGGGGAAAGTCACTACTATTTATCAAGCTTATTTGTCTTTCTTGCAGCCTTTTTTATGTTGTTGTTCTTGGCAAAGACGAACGATTTTTCTATAACCTCTGCTTCTTCAAATGCCCGGCGGAATTGCGCAGAGTCTTTAAAAGAAACTGCATTGATGAGCCGCGTATCATAAGTGATGGTGAACTGATTTGTCTCAAACGGCCATGGTGAAACTGACAGCGTATTATCGTCCTGCTGGAACAAATGATATCGTTGGTTGTCGGGCCCGGTACTGATTTCCACGCTTCTGCCTTCCGGCTGAAACCCGGCTTTACAGATCAGCAACGAAATAGCGTCACACCATTCAAGCAGACTGTAGATTTTTAAGGCTTCTGTTTTGGATATGTTGAGCTCTTTGCGCCAGCTTGTTTGTAAAACTTCCAATTCATTCAAAAACTGCGCGGCTTCTGCCGAAGTTTCTGCATCCTTAGCATATAAAAACTGCATATGCATCGAGGTGAGTAAGGCTATGTACCGGCTTTTGGTGATGATGAGCGAAGCCAATTTCTGACAATGCGCGAGTTCAAACTTTTTCATCGCAAAATTCAATGGCCCGCCGGCTGTTGTCAACAGTTCCTCTCCGTCCAACTCGTTTTCTGCATCATCGTGTTCTGCAATAGCAAGTACAGTTTCAACCCAACGTTGCGGACGATCCTTTGCTTTCCAATTAAAAGCAACCTGTGCTGCCACAATTCCATGGGCGCGCTGAGTAATTACTTCCCAACCCGTCTCTTTGTAATTAACTATCATGAACAACAGTTTTCATACCGGTTCGTATCAAAACTTCGACCATGCGGCATTTAATGGGTGGATGTTTTGTTGATTGGATCAAATTTCAGTTTCCATACCATCGACAAGGGACTGCAGCAAGGTCTCAGCCTCGTGGTATTTGAGTAAAGGAGCAGACTGACCGGACCATAAGGTTATAAAATCAGCAGCATCTTTAAGTGCGGCAGCACGCAAGTCTTTCATAAAACGTCCCTGCATGGGGTAAGGTGCAATCACAGCGTCATCAATACTGATCTCCTTCGTCAGGCGGCTGCTGAAACCGCGCGCCAGTCGTCCCGAAAAAAGCTTTGTCAGCGTTGTATATTTCCCTTCGGGACCAAACAGCCTATCCTTGTGTGATTGCGTAGCATTTGATTCTTTTGTCGCCAGGAAAGCAGTACCCATCTGGACAGCATCAGCACCAAGTGCGAAAGCGGCCTTCATTCCTCTTACGTCTGCAATTCCACCCGCAGCGATCACCGGAACAGAAACTGCATCTGCCACCTGCGGTATCAAAGAAAAAAGCCCGGTGAGTGAATCCTCTGCCGTTCGCAGGAAAGATACCCTGTGCCCACCTGCTTCAAAACCCGTTGCAACTATCGCATCCACCCCTGCGGTTTCTAAAGCTATAGCCTCATCAACCGTTGTTGCATTGCCTACTGTTTTTATTCCAAGTGACCGACAGCGTTCAAGTATATCGGGCTCAGGGATGCCATAAACAAAACTGAAAACATCAGGTTTGCTATCTAAAACACCCTGTATCTGGTCCTCGAAAACCGGGCCCAGGTCTTTGGGCATTTCAGGCAATGGCACCCCAAAATGTTCAAAATATGGCCGAAATGCCTCCTTTAACTTGTTATAATCATCCTCAGTATATTCATTGAGTCGCTCATCTCTGTTACTGACCCAAAGATTTATATTAAAAGGTTTCTCTGTTTGTTTACGGATGTTGTTACAATAATCTACTATCTCAGCAGCAGTGAACGGCTGTGCCCCAAAGGACCCGAGACCGCCAAAGTTGGAAACTTTTGCAGTTAATTCGATCGATGAAAATCCGCCACCAAAGGGACCTTGTACGATAGGAAAATCAATACCCGTTAGTTTGGTGAACTTTGTTTTGCGCCAGTTGTTCGTTTGCATGAAGAATCGGTTAAATAGATACTAAGTTAGCCAAACCAAAGTTTCACGCGCAAAAATGGTCAGGTTTGGTAGATTTGAATACTGGTTACGACATCTTTCCAATCATCATAAAACTTAATACTTATGGCAGTAAAGGCTTACGCAGTAGAAAACGCGGAAGAGGCACTCAAACCGTTCCAGATCGATCGCCGGGAACCCGCAGCTGGTGATGTGCAAATCGATATACTGTATTGCGGTGTTTGTCATTCCGATATTCACCAGGTACGGAACGAATGGCAAAACTCAATTTACCCGATGGTGCCGGGTCATGAAATTATAGGCAGGGTCAGCAAAACCGGCAGCAGCGTTAAAAAGTTTAAGGAGGGCGATCTTGTTGGCGTCGGCTGCCTGGTTGATTCGTGCCAGGAGTGTAAAAACTGTAAGAAGGGGCTGGAACAGTATTGCGATAATGTTGCGGTGCAGACCTACAATGCTTATGAAAAGGATGGAAAAACCATTGCTTTTGGTGGATACTCAAAAAGAATCGTTGTGCGCGAAGAGTTTGTTTTGAAGGTTTCAGAAAAACTGGATGTAAAAGCAGTGGCTCCGCTTTTATGCGCGGGTATTACCACCTATTCACCATTACGTCACTGGAAGGTAGGTAAAGGTCATAAAGTTGCGGTTGTTGGATTAGGTGGCCTGGGACATATGGCCGTTAAGTTTGCAGTTTCATTCGGAGCAGAGGTAACGATGTTGAGCACTTCAGCATCAAAGGAAGCTGATGCAAAAAGACTTGGCGCGCACAAGTTTGCTATCACCAAAGACATGAAGCAACTTAAGGAACTTCATAGCTATTTTGATTTTATCATCGACACCGTAAGTGCGCCACATGATTATAATGCATACCTCAACCTGTTGGCCACAGATGGCGTTATGATTTGCGTTGGCGCACCTCCTACACCGGCTGACGTGCTGGCATTCGCCCTTATTGGTAACCGGCGCAGTCTTGCAGGATCAATGATCGGTGGTCTGCCGGAAACACAGGAGATGTTGGATTACTGTGCCGAACATAATATTACCTCTGATGTGGAAATGATCGATATCAAAAACATCAATGAGGCATACGAACGCATGTTGAAGAACGATGTAAAATACCGTTTTGTGATTGACATGAACACACTTTAGTAAAAAGTAGTCTATAAACAGAAACAGCGGCGAATAAACGCCGCTGCTTCTTTTTTGTGGTCTAAGGGTTAAACTCTTAGCATCTTAAAGCTTCTGTATTTTTTCTTTCACATTAATTGACTGGCCGGTGACCTGCAGGAAGTAGGTTCCAACCCTGAGATTAGCCAGGTCAATAACAATCCTGTTTTCACCTTTCCGGAGCACTGCATCTTTGCTGATGATTACCCTTCCGGATACATCTATCAACTGCCATCTCACCTGCTGTTCTTTTGGTGAAATAATAAGTGCTGTTGTTTGTTTATCTGCCGGGTTCGGGAAGATCGATACACTGGTGATCATACTGATTGGCAGATCTACCACAACAACTTTTGAGTAGCTGTATGAGCCGTCGGTATCGATTATCTTCAAACGATAAAAAAGTCGTGCTACGCCATGAGATAATACATCCTGGTCATTGTAGTTATACCGGGTTTTTGAATCCTGGGTGCCCGTTGCCGTTATATCAGCAATTTTTACAAACTCAGTGCCCGTTAAACTCCTTTCAAGTTCAAAATGATCGGTATTGATCTCATTTTTTGTTTCCCATTTAAGATAAGCAACACCGTTTTTGTAACTGCCGCTAAAGGTTAAAGAATTTATCGGCAGTACCAGGTTTGCTGAAGCGAAATAAAAGCTGGAGAAGCCGGTAATATTGGCCTGGAACACGTATGCGCTGTCGTTGTGAATGGCTGACAGACCCGGATTAATGATAGTGGTAGGGCTTGTTATTGCAGGCTGACATGGATCAGAATTTTTATGGATACGCACATCAGAAAGTGTTGTAATGCCGCTAAGCGGATTGGCGTCTAACGCATTATATTCCTTTTTCGTAAGGTACAACCGAACTTTAACTGCACTTGCCGGCTGGAACTGTGGGGTGATGGTTATGTTCCTGTCAGCATAACTTGAACCATTTACTACGCGAACACCATTTCCATTTTTATAAAATGATGCGGTAACCGTTCCAAGCACCTGGCCATTTGTAAATATCTCGGCAACAACATTACCATCAGGGCCCGTGATAGGAACCCAATAGTTTTTGTTCATATCATCAATGGTTATGGTTGTGCTTGTATTACAGCTATTGTTAGTACCGTCTGCCACCATGATAAGTGTGTCGATCGAACTTTGTCCGGCCACATCATTATAACCGAGGAAGGTATAACGCTGAAGACAACCCTGGCAAGCTGGCACCACGGGATATGCAGCACTCGGCCCGGAAGTAGAGGTGGACCTGTCCATCACAACATATATATCTTTTCCGTTCGGTGCGAAAGCAATGTCACGGAACCGGTTAACGCTACCAAAATAGCTGACAGTATCCTTTAATACGTTTTTATAAAATGGGCCTTCGCCACTTGCATCCATCTTGATACGGACCAAGCGACCCCATTTAAGCGAGCTGGCCACCAGTGATCTTTTCCAGCCGGGGATGAGCGTATGGTTATAAATGTCCAGTCCGCTCCAGCCTTCAGATGGCCAGTTGCCGTTGCCGGGTAAAGGGCTTGCCGCCCAGATAGAAGTGATGTTTGGGTATGAAGGCGAGTTGGGATAGGCAGAAAAAAATGGATCCTTATAGGTCGGTCCGATGCCCAATGCCGCAGCGGTTTCATCGGTGATCACCGGACATGAGGATGGATGCCGGTACGAGGTATTACCATCAAACATAGCTCCACCCGCTGTGGTTCCATTTACGTTCCCGTCGGCAGCGTAACCGATTACGATTGGGTGCCCATAGTTCCTGGCGCGCTCAATTACATTGATCTCGTCATCACTATAGGGGCCATGTGATGAGCCATATAATTTTTTTGTAAGGGTGTCGTATGCAAAACCCTGGTTATTGCGAATACCGATGGACCATACTGCACTTTGTCTTCCAAGCGAGGCACTGTATGGGTTTCTTTCGTCAGCAGTGGGCCCGCTGGGGATCCATCGGTCATAAACATCTGCATCACCATCTGGTTCCAGGTTAAATCTTAGGATTTTGCCTTCAACTGATTCCGGGTGTTGCGCGTATATGGGGCGCAATTTGTTTCCGAACTGCCCTGCACCCATATCACCCGATGCATAAAACAGGTATTGTTTGTTTCCAACTGGTGCGATGATCATTCGTTGTGAGTTATGGTCATTGCTACCTGGCAAGGTGTCGCAGATAGAAACAGGAGATTCGAGTTTATTGGTGACTTTATTATAAGTAAAGCGCACCACACGGTTTGTGAAATAGTTGTCAGATGTTTTGCTGTGCACATACGACACATAAACAAAGTTTTTTTCATCTGTCGGATTTAGGAAGTTTGGATGCAGCACGAGACCTGCAAAGCCTCCCTGGGCCCCGCTACCATTATTGAATGTACAGTTAAACGTTTGGTCGGCTACAGGAAGAAATGTGCTGTTCTGTGAAACGTCCAGCACTGTGTCTTTTTTGCCGGTTATCGGATTGATTCTAAGTACCCGATACCCTTTCGCTTCAGTTACCCAAAGTGTGTTGTCTGGACCGTAAGTAATTTCCCATGGGTCTGCGAGTACAGATGGTGCTGACAAAATCCGTTGGCTGAAAACCTCGTTCAATCGCCCACCAGTTACAACAGTAGCTTGTGTGGTCGTTAGGAGAATGCTGAATCCCCAGGCCGTACCTGACTGACCAGCATTTTGAGAATAAATCCTACAGTAGTAGGTTGTTCCAGCTGTCAAACCCGTTGCATAAAGTGTGTTATTAGCGCAACCTAACGAGGCGAGAGCGCCACAGGTTCCAGTATATAATTGCAGGCGTGGTCCGGCTGACGATAAATTTGATCCGATATTGCTGAGCGATATAGTGTGAAAATTATTGGTGGCCACAAATTTATACCACAGATCATCATCCGGTGAAGTCGTTGCACATCCCTGGGGTACAGGGGCCCCACCAATAGACCCTAACAGTGATCCGTCAACAGCAGTGCCGTTAACCAATGTGACAGCATTATTACAGATTTCGTTTGAAGTCGCGCAGATCCGAAAGTTGTACGCGCCACTACCACTGGTTGTTGTGTTTGCGGTCGTATTTATTCTCATTGTATAAGTGCCAGGAGCCAGTGTGTAAGTTCGACGTACAGAGATATTATTACATCCACCCGTTTGTGTATTCATTAATGTGCAGCCATTTGTATTGAATACCTCTATAAATGTATTTGTCGTAGTCAGCGGTGAAGAAGCAGAGGTGATGTTGACCGAGATTGAAAGTTGCCTCATGTAATTTGGTACCGTAAAACGATAAAACACGTCCCTGCGGACACCACATCCTGGAGCGGTTCCTACATCTGTTGAAGTTGCTGCATACAACGAACCGGTAATATAATTACATTCACCGGTAATTGGAAGTGATGCGGCATTTGCACACAAATCATTCGCAGGAGCCTGCGCATAAGATACCTGCGAGCAAATAAACATTGCTAAAGCCAGAATTAAGCAGTTTTTCATTGGGTGGATTATGGGTTGAGAACCTATTAACGCGACCTGTTAAAAATAAATTGCATATAGCGTTAACAAAATCTAAGGATTTTCATTTAGCCTTAACTATAACAACATTCTTATTCAATAAATGCAAACCATTAAAATACAGCCCCATGGCCGAGATTGATGAACACAATGGCACACAAACACTGGCTAATAAGTAACTCTTCTTAGCCAGGAAAAATTTTTTCACACACTTCGCTTGTAATTGCCTGTTACTTAACACCCTTCTCAAATTGGGAATCTTTTTGGAGATGTAGTTATCAATACGAACAATACACAGGGCAAGTTTCTTTTGATTACAACGTTTATGTGTCGAACAATCCGTACACCCTAAATCCCGAATCCTGTGAAGCAATTCGCATATCTGTACTATAATATTTATCAACGTTGTGCAAAACGTTCAAACATCCCTGACGATGGTTTCGTCCGCATCCAGGCGATGTATCTCTTTTCACTTTCTGCAGGAGGATGGGTACTGCTCTTACAGGCCCTGTACCTGAGATTTATAAAACTATCCTGGTTTTCATCCCCTCCACATGCAGCCGGCTTTGCCATCGCCGTTTACCTGCTGACAGCCCTGTTACTTCACCGGATTTTTATAACCAATGAGGTAGATCAAAAAATCCTTCGCCGGTTTGGTCATAACTGGTATGAGAAAACACAAAAAAAGCGGCAGGTTATTACCGCCGCTGCGCTTTATATGGCACCCTATTTACTACTTATATTGATGGCAGTATTTTTTCCAAGACAAAGCTGATTGACCCTATAAATTCCGATCCGGGTCCTTACTCTATCTCCCTGATCGCAATCCTCATGGTATGGGGTGCAACTTCATCGCCTTCAAAATATGGATACAGTTTATATCCTTCAGCAAGTTCCGTTTGAGCCCTTCGCGGCAAAACCTCCTTCGCGCCGTTGAACTCAAAAACATATGCATCCCGTTCTGCCCGGATGGTACATTCCAGATCAGCGCCTATCCCGGCAACGCCTATCTCCTTTGTAAATACCACTCCATTGTTGTAGACATAAGCAAATAAACGAAGCGCATGATCACTCCAGCGCCAGCCGAAACGCGCACTGTTAGTATGATGATGGCTGTTGTTATCAGAAAAGCCGTATAGCTTGTTTATGTCGTATTGATTCTCCGGCATTCCTGATGTGTACACAGCCGAACTGTCGAACCGCGCAATGAAATGTAATTTCCGGAGCGAAGTTGCACGATAGCCATTGTCTTCGCTATAATGTTTGCCTGCTGCGATAGTATATGTAGCATAACCCGACTTATCGATTACCGCAGCTTTTTCGGGGAGCAGAACTTCCAGCGAATCTTTTTTACTACACGATACGGTTATCAATGATATTGCAACACAGGTCGCAAGGGCCTTTAAACAACTGTTCATAATTTTCATTCTCACCCCGCAAAGTTAAACACCGTTGTAGGCGACATCTTTTCGGTAGCAGTTAAAAAAAAACCAGATCAGTGTTTACACTTGCATTTAATAAAAATCCCTTTAGTTTAAGTCGCAGCAGTTCAAAACCTTCGCATCCAACGGGAAGCGGGAGAAGCTGCCGGATACATAACTAATGTTCATTATAACTGTGGCGTGTAAACGCAGCAAATTGGCATCAATTATGATACAGAAGCGGAAACCGATGGATTTTTCTGACATGGCTTGAATTTGTCATGAAACTAAGCACTATATTTATTCTTGAACACCCACCTTTCAGCGTTGAAGTTGACGGCTATTATTACGAATATTTTTTATTGAACTTGAGATCCATCAGGATATCAAAACCGGCGACAGCATCGCAGTTGAACTGGTGTGTGGAATAAACAGCTTTCAATTAAACAAAGCTTTAAACCAGTTAAATGGGAACCACAAATAAGAAGATTGTTGCGGCTGCATCCAACAAAAATAATAACCAGCCTGGTACTGTAAAACCAAAAAAAAATTCCACCAAAACCCCGGTAAGAAAACGTCTGCCGGTCACTTCAACCACAGCAGCAATATACAATGACGAGCTCGACCATGCCCAGTTGTTGCATGTACTTACTGAGATGCGCAACGGTAATTTCAGCGCAAGGATGCCCATCGACCAGGTTGGGCTGAATGGCAAAATCTGTGATACACTAAACGATATTATCCTGCTGAATGAAAAGATGATGATGGAATTTACGCGTGCGGGTAACACCATTGGCAAACAAGGTAAGCTCACACAGCGTATAGAAGTCGCGTCTGCCCGCGGATCCTGGCGAACCGGCGTTGAATCGCTTAATAGTCTTATATCGGATCTTGTACATCCTACTATTGAAATAGCACATGTAATCAGTTCGGTAGCGAAAGGAAACCTGTTACAGGAAATGCCGCTCGAAATTGGTGGCCACGCACTGCAGGGTGAATTTTCGCGTATTGCCAAGGAAGTGAACGACATGGTAAAACAGTTGAACCTGTTTTCGATGGAAGTAACACGCGTGGCGCGAGAAGTGGGTTCCGAAGGTAAACTTGGTGGACAGGCAAAAGTAAAAGGTGTGGCCGGTGTATGGAAAGATCTTACTGACTCTGTTAACCAGATGGGAAGTAATCTTACTGCACAGGTACGTAACATTGCTGAGGTTACCACAGCGGTTGCTAAAGGTGACCTCTCCAAAAAAATCACCGTTGATGTTAAAGGCGAAATACTTGAATTAAAAAACACCATCAACACGATGGTGGATCAGCTCAACTCGTTTTCATCAGAAGTTACCCGTGTTGCACTTGAGGTTGGTACCGAAGGTAAACTTGGCGGACAGGCACAGGTAAAAGGCGTTGCAGGTACCTGGAAGGATCTTACCGATTCGGTGAACCAGATGGCATCTAACCTCACCGGCCAGGTAAGAAATATTGCAGAAGTCACCACCGCGTTTGCGAAAGGTGACCTTTCGCGACAGATCACGGTTGATGTAAAAGGTGAAATACTTGAATTAAAAAACACCATCAACACGATGGTGGATCAGCTTAATTCGTTCTCCGGTGAAGTAACCCGTGTTGCACGCGAGGTTGGTTCAGAAGGTAAACTGGGCGGACAGGCAAAAGTGAAAGGTGTTGGCGGAGTTTGGAAAGATCTAACTGACTCGGTGAACCAGATGGCCAGTAATCTCACCGGCCAGGTACGGAACATCGCCGAAGTAACCACTGCAGTTGCTAAAGGCGATTTGTCGCGTAAGATCACTGTAGATGTAAAAGGCGAAATACTTGAATTGAAGAACACCATCAACACAATGGTGGATCAGCTTAACTCATTTTCTTCAGAGGTTACACGTGTGGCCCTTGAAGTTGGTACCGAAGGTAAACTTGGCGGACAGGCACAGGTAAAAGGTGTGGCTGGAACCTGGAAAGATCTTACAGATTCTGTAAACGGTATGGCCAGTAGCTTAACCGGCCAGGTGCGCAACATCGCTGAGGTAACCACTGCCGTGGCCAAAGGAGATCTTTCACGAAAAATTACGGTTGACGTAAAAGGTGAAATACTTGAATTGAAGAACACCATCAACACGATGGTCGATCAGCTTAACTCATTTGGTTCGGAGGTAACACGGGTTGCACGTGAAGTAGGATCAGAAGGAAAACTGGGCGGACAGGCTGCTGTGCCAGGTGTTGGTGGAACCTGGAAAGATCTCACCGATTCAGTAAATATCATGGCAGGTAACCTTACATCACAGGTACGAAACATCGCGGAGGTAACCACGGCAGTTGCAACGGGTGACCTTTCCCGAAAAATTGATGTAAATGTAAAAGGAGAAATTCTTGAACTGAAAAATACGATCAACACGATGGTTGATCAGCTGCGCGGTTTTGCTTCAGAAGTTACACGGGTTGCCCGGGAGGTAGGTTCTGAAGGTAAACTTGGCGGACAAGCTACCGTTAAAGGCGTAGGCGGAGTTTGGAAAGATCTCACAGATTCTGTAAACGGGATGGCTTCTAATCTTACGGGCCAGGTGCGTAATATCGCCGAGGTGACCACTGCCGTGGCCAAGGGCGACCTTTCAAGAAAAATCACGGTTGATGTAAAAGGTGAAATCCTTGAATTAAAAAATACCATCAATACGATGGTGGATCAGCTTAACTCATTTGGTTCGGAAGTTACACGCGTGGCACGCGAGGTAGGGTCAGAAGGAAAACTTGGCGGACAGGCCGATGTACCTGGTGTTGCCGGTACCTGGAAAGATCTTACCGACAGCGTAAATAAAATGGCCAGCAATCTTACCTCGCAGGTGAGAAATATTGCAGAAGTAACCACTGCCGTTGCTAACGGTGACCTTTCAAGAAAGATTGGTGTGGATGTTAAAGGGGAAATACTTGAATTGAAAAATACCATCAACACGATGGTTGACCAGTTAAGAGGTTTTGCTTCGGAAGTAACAAGGGTGGCGCGTGAAGTAGGTACCGAAGGTAAACTCGGTGGACAGGCCAATGTACCTGGTGTTGCAGGTACCTGGAAAGATCTTACAGACTCTGTAAACCAGATGGCCGGCAATCTGACTGCCCAGGTACGTAATATCGCAGAAGTTGCGATCGCTGTGGCAAATGGCGACATGTCAAAAAAGATTACGGTTGACGTTCGCGGTGAGATACTGCAGTTAAAAGAAACACTTAACACCATGGTTGACCAGTTACGGGCCTTCGCTTCTGAAGTAACCCGTGTGGCACGTGAGGTGGGTACCGATGGAAAGCTAGGCGGACAAGCCTTTGTACCGGGCGTTGCCGGTACCTGGAAAGATCTTACCGACTCGGTTAACCAAATGACCGGTAACCTTACTGCGCAGGTGCGAAACATTGCAGAGGTAACAAAAGCTGTTGCGAGTGGTGACCTGTCCAAAACTGTTGCTATCGACGTACAGGGTGAGATCCTCGATCTGAAAAACACCATTAACACCATGGTGGAACAGTTGAACTCTTTCGCCTTCGAGGTAACACGTGTAGCCCGTGAAGTGGGCACGGAAGGTAAACTTGGCGGACAGGCCGAGGTACGTGGTGTGGGCGGAACCTGGAAGGATCTTACCGACAGCGTAAACATGATGGCATATAACCTCACCAACCAGGTACGGGGTATTGCGAAAGTTGTAACCGCAGTGGCTACCGGTAATTTAAAACAAAAACTCGCTATTGTGTCGCGTGGAGAAGTGGCACAACTGATCGACACCATCAATGAAATGATCGATACCCTGGCGCTTTTTGCGGACCAGGTAACTACAGTTGCGCGTGAGGTAGGTGTTGATGGCAGATTGGGTGGCCAGGCCTCGGTACCTGGTGCTTCAGGTATCTGGAAAAATCTTACCGAAAACGTAAACCAGCTTGCACAGAATCTTACAACACAGGTAAGGTCAATTTCTGAGGTTGCATCGGCAGTAACAAAAGGCGACCTTACACGAACCATCAGGGTGGAAGCAAAAGGTGAGGTGGAAGCATTGAAAGACACCATCAACCAGATGATCGCCAACCTCCGCGAAACAACATTGCGTAACCAGGAACAGGACTGGCTCAAATCAAATCTTGCCAAGTTCACCCAAATGCTGCAGGGTCAGAAAGATCTTGAAACGGTAACACAACGTATCTTATCTGAACTGGCACAGGTTGTTTCGGCGCACTACGGGGCCTTTTATATCCTGAAACAAGTTGACGAAAACCAGGATGTAAAACTGAGTTTATTTTCGGCTTATGGTTATAAATCAGAAAAACATATCCCAAGAGAGTTTGGTATCAGGGAAGGATTGGTGGGACAGGTTGCTTTTGAACGCGAAAAGATTGTGTTATCAAACCTGCCGGGTAATTATATCAAGGTGAACTCGAGTCTTGGCCGCGCCAAACCAACCAACCTGATAATACTCCCGGTGTTATTCGAAAACAAGGTGAAGGCAGTTATCGAACTCGCTTCACTTGATACGTTTAGCCAAACACATATCGACTTTCTTGAACAACTTACTAAAAGTATCGGGATCGTTATTAATACCATCGAAGCAAACACGCGTACGGAAGAGTTGCTTGCGCAGTCACAATCACTCGCTGGTGAACTAAAGATGCAGCAGGAAGAACTGAGCCGTACCAATGATGAGTTACAGGACAAAGCACTGCTGCTTGCGAAACAAAAAAATGAAGTAGAAGGTAAAAACCGTGAAGTAGAGGAAGCAAGAAGGTCGTTGGAAGAAAAAGCAGAACAACTTACACTTACCTCCAAGTATAAGTCTGAGTTCCTGGCAAACATGTCGCACGAATTGAGAACGCCGCTGAATAGTTTGCTGATCCTCGCGCAGCAGTTATATGAAAATGCAGAAGGAAATCTGAATGATAAACAGATAAGGTATGCTAAAACCATCCACTCATGCGGTGACGACCTTATTCAGCTGATCAATGATATTCTTGACCTGTCGAAGATCGAATCCGGATTTATCACGGCGAATATTGCAACCGTTCGGTTTACTGAAATTGCTGCTTTTGCAGAAACAACCTTTAAACCGATTTCAGAAGCGCGGCATCTTCGTTTCATGATTGAAACCGATCCGATGTTGCCGACTTATATTGAAACTGATGTTCAGCGTCTTAACCAGATTCTTAAAAACCTTTTATCAAATTCTTTCAAGTTCACCGAAAAAGGCATGGTGAAACTGAAAATCTATGTTGCCAATAGAACGTGGAAAACACCTAACAATGCGCTTGATGAAGCTGATAAGGTCGTTGCATTTGCTATCAGCGATACCGGCATTGGCATACCGGAAGACAAACAGAATATTATCTTCGAAGCCTTCCAGCAGGCTGAAGGTTCAACAAGTCGTAAATATGGCGGCACCGGGCTGGGATTGTCGATCAGCCGCGGTTTGGCGGACCTGTTGGGTGGCAGCATTGAACTGGAAAGCAATCCTTCAGAAGGTAGCACCTTTACGCTTTTCCTGCCGGTGGTAAACCCGCTGGCGGCCGCTGTTACACGCAACAGCGAAGGGCAGACTTATAAAAAGCCAGGTAACGCACCTGCAGATTCAGAGATTGATACACTGATCAATTCAATGCGGGTTACCAATGAAGAAGTTGAATCAAAAAATCTGGCGATTGTCAATGAGATGATCAATGAAACCGGGGATGACAGAACCAACATCAACAGCGATGACCAGGTGATATTAATAGTGGAAGATGACCTGCGTTTCGCCAAAATCATGATTGAACGTTGTCATGCGCATCAGCTTAAAGCAGTTGTTGCAACCAATTATATTGAAGTGTTTGATTTCATCAACCGCTTCTCTCCCATGGCAATTACACTTGATGTTAAGCTGCCTGATACAAGCGGCTGGAAAGTACTTGATCTTTTGAAAAACGATTTCAGTTACCGGCATATACCCATTCATCTTATATCAGGAGAAGAAAACAGAACCCTCGCACTTAAACGCGGTGCAAGAAGTTTTCTAATGAAACCGCTGGCAAATGACGGGTTAAATGAGCTTTTCACTGATATCATCACTTATAACGCAAAAACAGTAAAACGCGTGCTGGTGGTGGAAGATAACGAGTTCGACTCTTCCCAGATTGCCCGGATGCTTGATGCGGAAAAAATCGTTATTGATATTGTATCAACAGCCACCGAAGCAATACAAACGATACCGCGAAATGGTTATGATTGTATCATCCTCGACTATTCGCTTCCGGATATGGAGGGACAGGATGCAATAAAACAGATCAGTAGCATTAAAGATAAAAACACACCGGTTATTGTTTATTCCGCGCGTGACTTTTCAAAAAACGAGCTAAATCTGTTAAGTTCAAATTCCAACGCCATTCTCGCCAAGGGAGTAAACTCGCTTGAACAGTTACTTGAAGAAGTGGTAATGCAGCTGCATGTTAATTACAACGAGCTATCTGCGGAAAAACGGAAGGTGATCGATAATCGCCGAACCAGGTCAGATATACTTACCGGAAAAAATATCCTCGTGGTGGATGATGATGTCAGGAACCTGTTCGCTTTAACTACCGTGTTTGAGCGATATAACATCAACGTTGTTACTGCTGAAAGCGGACGCGAAGCCATCCAGGTATTGAATGATGAAACCATGCGGATAGATATGGTGCTGATGGATATCATGATGCCTGAAATGGATGGGTATGAAACAACGCAAAAAATACGACGCGAACATAAAAACAGTTCTCTTCCTATCATTGCAGTAACCGCCAAGGCTATGAAGGGCGACCGCCAGAAATGTCTTGAAGCCGGGGCTTCGGATTATATTACCAAACCTCTTAAAATTGACCAGCTGCTGTCATTAATGCGCGTTTGGTTTTATAAATAATTACAGCCATGATTCAGAGAATTTTGTTGGTTGACGATCGGGAGGACAATCTCTTTTCCATGCAAACGATCCTGGAATCGGAAGGCTACGAGTTTGTTAAGGCCTCATCCGGCAGGGAAGCATTGAAGATCCTCTTAAAAGAATTTGATTTTGCGCTTATTCTTATGGATGTGCAGATGCCAAACCTCAATGGTTTTGAAACTGCCGAACTGATCTACGAACGCGACAAACTCAAACATATTCCGATCATATTTATAACCGCCAATACATACGGTGATGAAAATATGTTTAAGGGATACCGGGCCGGCGCAGTTGATTATATTTATAAACCTGTAAATGCCGACCTGCTTCGTGCGAAAGTCGCGGTGTTTGTGGATCTCTATAAAAAGAAACATCAGCTGTTGCTGCAGGAAAAAAAACTATTTGAAATCAATCGTAATCTCCAGTTTGAGATCAATGACAGGCGCGCCTCGGAGGAAAAGATCGTGGAGTTGAACAAACAACTTATCAAACATGTAGACAGATTAGAAAAAGCAAACAAAGATCTTGACCGGTTTGCTTTTATGGCCTCGCACGACCTGCAGGAACCGCTTCGTAAAATACTCACGTTCACAGGCAGGGTATCAGCGCGAGGGGCGACTTTGCTGGACAAGGAAAGTCTGATGGATCTTCAACGGGTACAGCGGGCAGCATTACGAATGAAAAACCTGATCCAGGATATACTGACTTTTTCTACCTTATCAACGCACCAGGAAAACTTTATCAAATGTGATATGAAGGTGCTGGTTTGCGAAGCACTAGAGGAACTACAGGAGATTATTAACGAAAAGCAGGCAGACATCGATGTCGGGCCACTACCCACCTTAACGGTGTATCCCGGTTTAATACGCCCCTTGTTTGTCAACCTGGTTTCTAATGCACTTAAATACGCAAAAGCGGGTGTAGCTCCTTCGATCAGGATTTATTCAGAAGAGAGAAATCATGCTCCGGCTGCCGTAAAAGGCACAAGGTATGCACGTATCTATATCAAAGACAACGGTATCGGTTTCGATCAGCGATATGCAGAACAGATTTTTGAAATGTTTAAACGATTACATAGCCAGTCGCAATATGAAGGAACAGGCATCGGCCTTGCATTATGTAAACATATCGTAGAACAACATGAGGGTTTTATAAACGTCACAAGCAAAGTGGGTGAAGGAAGCACATTCATTCTTTCATTTCCCCTTGAGCCAGTCGTACATCCTGAACCAAATATTGCGATTACTCCAAATCCCTGATGTAACATGGCGGGACATCATAGTTTACAAACCCGTAACAATGCAATCACCGATTAATAGGCATAAGTGAGTATCTTGACAGCAAAACGTTGTCATTCATGAAACTCAGAATTGAATTACTCTCTATTGCCCTGGCATGTTGTGTATCGGCTACCTGCCAGACCAACGGGGCAAAGTCCACACCTAAAAACGTGATCCTTCTGATAGGAGACGGTATGGGAACGGCACAGATATTTGCTGGTCTCACGGCCAATAAAGGCAAGCTCAATCTTGAACGCTGCACGGCTGTTGGCTTTCATAAAAACCAGTCGGCCGACAACTATGTAACCGACTCAGGAGCCGGGGCCACGGCATTATCTATCGGAAAAAAAGCACGCAACGGAGGTATCGGAGTAGATGCAACCAGTGTGGCGCATCCGACTATTCTTGAAATAGCAGAGAAGCATAATTTAGCCACGGGTATGGTTGTTACCTGCTCTATGACTCATGCCACCCCTGCATCTTTCATTGCGCATGTGCCATCGAGAAAAACGGTTGAGGACATTGCACTCGACTTCCTGAAAACTGACATAGATGTATTTATCGGTGGTGGCAGAAATCATTTTGCCAAAAGGAAAGATGGTTTGAATCTTCTTGATAGCTTCAGACAACGCAACTACCAGGTGGTCGATTCATTTGCGGGTCTCGCAAATGTTAAACCTGGCAAACTTGCTGCTTTCATTGCCGACGAGGAACCACCAAAAGCATCAGAGGGCCGCGCGGGTCAGTTACTGGTGGGAACAAAAACTGCTTTGAACATTGTAAGCAAAAACAAAAATGGCTTTTTCCTGATGATCGAAGGATCACAGATAGACTGGGGAGGACACGCAAACAACACGGAATATGTTGTGAACGAAATGCTGGATTTTGATGAGGTAATTGGCGCTGTACTCGACTTTGCTGCAAAAGATAAAAATACCCTTGTTATAATCACTGCCGACCACGAAACGGGTGGTATGACCTTAAATGGCGGCGACATGAAAACGGGACGGGTTGATGCAAAATTCACTACAACACATCACACCGCTGTAATGATACCAGTGTTCGCTTATGGTCCGGGTTCAGAAAAGTTTTCTGGTATTTATGAAAATACGGCGATCTTCACAAAAATGCTGGAATCGCTGCGACTGAACAAATAGCACGGGTCCGGTTTTTTATGTAATGCACAAAACATTGTGTTATTATGAAGATTGCCACCTATAATGTAAACGGGGTAATTGGCCGGCTGCCTGTACTATTGCGTTGGCTCAATGAAAGCGCACCGGATGTTGTTTGCCTGCAGGAACTTAAGGCACCCCAGGAGAAATTTCCTTTGAAAGCTATTAATGATGCAGGATACCATGCGGTATGGCACGGACAAAAAAGCTGGAACGGTGTGGCCATTCTCGCTAAGTCTTCCGAACCCCAGGATGTAATGCGTGGCCTGCCGGGCGATCCTTCGGATGACCATAGCCGTTATATAGAAGCTACGGTTGATGGTATCCGTATTGGCTGTATTTATCTTCCCAATGGAAACCCGGCACCGGGGCCAAAGCTTGAATATAAACTCAGGTGGTTTGCCCGTTTGCAGGATCATGCCGCTACCCTTGTGAAGGCGAAAACACCGGTTATTCTCACCGGTGATTTCAATGTAATGCCAACTGAACTGGACGTATATAAACCAGAACGCTGGGTGGATGATGCACTGTTCAGACCTGAAGTAAGAGAAGCCTTCAAAGTACTTGTGAAACAGGGCTGGACAGATGCCATCAGGACATTATATCCGGATCAGGTCATTTATACTTTCTGGGATTATTTCAGAAACGCTTACGGACGCAATGCGGGTTTACGCATCGATCACTTTCTTTTGAATGCCAAACTTAAAAAACGACTGGAATCAGGCGGTGTTGATAAAGATGTACGCGGATGGGAAAAAACCAGCGATCATGCACCCGTCTGGATAACACTGTCTGAAAAATAAACTGCTGTATATTCAAACATCGGATCAAACTTACATAAACGTTTATGAAACGACTGCTTTGCCTTATTATCATCATTACCATTTGTTGTTCTGCATTGATTCAACAAAAGAAAACATGGGTAGCTATCGGCGACTCCATCACCTATTTGAACGACCATCCTGAACAAACAGGCAACCGGGTCAAAAAAGGATATCTCACAAGAGTAACCGAACAACTCCCTGAACTTAGTGTGATCAACCAGGGCCATAATGGATGGACCTCCGGCGATATAGCAGCCAGGATCGACTCGCTTGGTCTTGTAAAAGCTGATGTCTATTCTGTTTTCCTCGGAACAAATGATTGGTGGCGCGGACGGCCGCTTGGTTCGCCATCCGATTACAAAAACAATACAGGAAACGGAACGGTACACGGTTCTTTCCGTATTATTATCAACAAATTGAGAGCACTGAATCCGGAAGCCGAAATTATCCTGATTACTCCATTACAGCGTTCCGATTTTGTTTACATAAACAATGGAAAAAACAATGCCTGGGGTTCTTATAAAGCGAAAAACGATCAGACGCTGAAACAGTTCGCTGATGCCATTGCAGCAATCGGGCGCAGCGAAAAGATAAAGGTGGTGGATCTTTATAATAAGAGTAACATCAATCAGAAAAATCTTGTGCGGTTCAAACGGCTGAAAGATCCGAATACAGGTGAATATAAAAATTATAACTATCCGGCTTTCACAACCATCCCATACAATCCTGAAACGGACGAATATCCCTACCCTCCGGATGCTGTTGACATGACTTATGACGGACTGCATCCATCAGACAAAGGCAATGAAGTTATAGCGAAAATGCTCGTGCGTAAAATGAAGTAATGCGCATTATATTCCTCATTGGTGCTGCTTTTGGGTCAGGTGTCCCGGGCATACGATTGGTGTTCAATGAGGCAAACACCTTTAAGACGAAACTGAACCCGCCATATGATCAGTAATGCGCACTTATTTGAAATATTCCGGGTATCAGCATTACCTGCTGTAATCATTTCTCCCGTAACACCGCATTTTCCTATAGTTGCCGCCAACGATGCCTGGCGATGGATGTTTTATGGACCCGATTCAACCCATGACCCTGCAGGAGAATCGGTGTTAGTATCAGTCAGGGATCAGGCACTGGGAGAAGTATTAGAAGTAGTTGTTGCAACCAAAAGTGCACGCGACCATAAATTTGCATGGTCAGGATTTGGGCCCAAAAATCTTTGGGCGAGCAGTATTCCCTTATTCGACGCTAATGGCGAGGTAGAGTACATACTTCACAAATTCGCACCCACAACAATTGCCAATCTCTCAAAGCCCGAAATCCGCAATGAGGTGCGGGGAATAAAAACTCCTGCGAAAGCCAAAGAAATTCAACTCGCTTATGATGAGAAAAAGAGCATGTATGAAAATATTGCAGATGCCTATTTTTCGGTTGATAAAAATTGGGTAGCTACTTATGTTAATGCCAACACTGAAAAAATTGTAGGCATGAGCAGGGATCAGATTTTAAACCGCAATATCTGGGAGCTGTTCCCCGATCTGGTAGGCGGTACCTTTTACAACAATTATATGAGGGCCGCAAATGAGAACAAATCAGTGCGGTTCGTAGCATTTTTCGAACCCTCAGCAACCTGGCTTGAAGTGACAATTCATCCAACGGAAAATGGGTATTCGGTATTCAATAAAGATATTACGGCTCAGTTAGAGGCAAATGAACGAATAAGGGACAGTGAAGAAAAGAATCGTCTTATTATGAATGGTGCGCTGGATGCAATCATTTGTACTGATACCAACAACGAGATTATATTCTGGAACCCACAGGCACAAGCCATCTTTGGCTGGTCGGCTGATGAAGTGATGGGCAAACGACTTGCTGATTATATAATTCCCGAACGATACCGTCAAAATCATGACGATGGTATGAGCCGTTACCTTCTTTCAAGAAACCCTGTTGGAATGAACCAATTACTGGAACTGACGGGCCTTCGACGTAACGGCGAAGAGTTTCCGATCGAATTAACAATCATCCCGATTTCACAGGCAAATGATGAATTTTTTTGTGCTTTCGTCCGTGATATCTCAGAAAGAAAATATGCAGAGGAACAAATCAGGAATTCGAATCATGAACTTGAACAATTTGCCTACGTTGCTTCACACGATCTGCAGGAACCGTTGCGAATGGTGACCAGTTTCCTGACACAGCTGGAAAAACGGTATAGTCATATACTAGACGAAAGAGGAAAACAGTATATTTTTTTTGCTGTTGATGGTGCAAGAAGAATGCGACAGATCATCCTCGATCTGCTGGCCTTCTCAAGAATCGGCAAATGGTCCGATAATCCCGAAGTGGTTGATGTAAACGATGTTATCAGAGAGGTGGTACTTTTACACTCAAAACAGGTCGAGGAAGCGGAGGCCACGTTTCAAATTCCGGTAATGCCTATTATCACGGCCTATCGGACACCTATTGAACAGGTTTTTCAAAATCTGATCAGTAATGCTTTAAAATACCGGCGTGAAGGGGTTCCGCCTATTATAAAAATTACCTGGGAAGCGAACGCCAGCGAATGGGTATTTGCTGTAACAGACAATGGTATTGGAGTGGCGGAAGAACATTATGAACGCATTTTCGTAATTTTTCAACGTCTTCATCAACGCAATGAATACAGCGGGAGTGGTATGGGTCTCGCAATTGTGAAAAAGATCATCCAGCACCTAAAGGGAAGAATTTGGGTGGAAGCAGGCTTGAATGGGGGTACTTCCTTTCGATTTACTATCCCGAAGAGAGTTAATATCACCGATAGAAATGGGAATGTTGAAGAACAAATAAATTAATTCGATCTCCCAAAAATCAAAGTACATGGTTAATGAAAATTCACCCGTCATATTAGTTGTTGAAGATAACCCGGGCGATTTTGTGTTGATCGAAGATTATCTGCAAGAAAAATTTACCTCACCGGATATCCGGAACGCACCAAATTTTTCTGTTGCAAAGCGAATGCTGGCAGACGCGCGAAACCGGTTCGACGTAATATTGCTTGACCTTGAATTACCTGATAAAACCGGTTATTCGCTTATCGGGGGAATAGTGGCGCTTGCACCCGACAGTGTATTGATCATTCTTACCGGCTATGCCAATCTTGAATTCAGTATTAAATCACTTTCGATGGGGGTATCGGACTACCTGGCAAAAGATGATCTGAATGCTACCAGTCTTTACAAAAGCATCATTTATAACATTGAAAGAAAAAAAACAAACCAACGGCTTGCCGAATCTGAAAAACGTTTCAGCGGTCTCTTCCAGCTAAGTCCTCAGCCTATGTGGGTATTCGACCCGGAAACGTTGGGCTATATACTGGTAAATGAAGCTGCCCTCACAAAGTATGGATATACCGAAGAGGAATTTCTGAATATGACTATCATGGATATCCGTCCGGAAGAGGAAAGGGAAAATTTGCTGAAAGCACTGCGCATGCGTAAGCTGGATACTGTTAGCACAACGGCCGGCCATTTCAGACACAAAACGAAATCTGGCGAAGTGATTGAAGTGGAAGTTTATAGCCGCCCTATTACTCTCAATGGTAGAATTTACCGCTCTGTAATTGCGATTGATGTGACAGAAAAATTGCTTTTTGAACAACAGATGACGCGGGCAATAATAAGAACCCAGGAAGAGGAAAGATATGAGATCGGCAGTGAACTGCATGACAATGTGTGCCAGTTGCTGGCGACCAGCCAGATGTTGATGGGGATGCTAAAAAATGCTTTGAATCCTTCCGCGCTCAAGATATTTGAACAAACCAAACAATGCGTGACCACTGCCCTGACAGATATCCGGAATCTGAGTCACCGGCTTGCTCCGGCTTTTTATGAAGATGCCACAATGGAAGATACTTTCAAAATGCTGATTGGCAGTACCAGGCTGGCCAACAATTTTGATGTGAAACTTGATTTTGATAAAGCAGTACGCAGCTATCCTTTCAGTATGGATATCCAGCTTAACCTTTACCGGGTACTGCAGGAACAATTGAGAAATGTGTCAAAGTACGCGGAAGCCAAAACGGTGCGGATCGACGTAAACATACGGAATGAGCAACTGATTATGAAAATTGCAGATGATGGCATTGGTTTTAACGTACATGACGTTAAAGAAGGGATAGGCCTTGCCAACATGCGGAGACGGGTAGCTTTATTTGAAGGGAAATTCGATATTGATTCAAGTCCTGGGAACGGATGTGTGGTAACGGCCACAATCCCGTTGCAGTCTACACTGGTCAGCGAGCAGGTAAACGAACGAAAAACAAAAGGCAAATGATACAGGCGAATCTGTACCATTTGCGTATAAGACTATCCGCGTTTTAGTTTCTTTTTATTCTTTAGTAAAACAATCAACAGCGTTACCGATAAAGCTGCGACACCAATTTTGATCGCAGTTTTTTTACGGTCATATTTCCAGTCTGCGCCAAATCCACGTTCGGCCAGAATGTTTGGTATGTATCCGCGTTTGATGTCTGCAATAAAAGCTTCGATCACCTGTACCCTGTCTGCCATCATCAATGTGAGCCAGTGTCCATAATGATTTTCACTGTATTTAAATGCATGTTTACGCATCTTGCCACTGAAACCTGACGGTGGCACGGATGTTCCGAACACCCGCGTGAGACCGGGTCTTTCATTGGAATGATAAACTTCTACCGTAACCGGCTGTTGCGGCTCGCGTTCATAATCCAGTCTCTTATGATCGTCACCCGTATAATTTTTCATCGGGTAAGTCGGTTCATTTTCCGGGTCTGCATCTATTCCCCATCCGGGCACTTCTGTTGGATTTATTTTCTTTTCCATGAGTTGTAGCTTTTATGGTCTTGCTGAAGGCAGCAACACTGGTTTAATGCAATTATCAAGTTTAGCAACAAACATGCGGTAAGCATCGGATATTTCCTCAAGCGGAAGTCTGTGCGTAATAAGTTCTTTTGGATTCAATACACCAGACTGTACATGTTCAATTAAACGCGGCAATAATCGTTTAACAGATGCCTGGTTGGCCCTGATGGTTATTCCCTTGTTAACAATGTTCCCAAAAGGCACCATGGTTCCAATGGGACCATAAACACCAACCACTGAAAGAATACCACCTTTTTTTACTGAGTTAATTGCCCAGTGTAATGCAGTTGGTGCACCACCCTGCATCAGCAGCGTTTTGCCGGTAATGGAAGCTACTGCATTACCTGCAGCATCCGCCCCGACAGCATCGATACAAACATCAGCACCGTACCAGTCAGTGAGCTTTTTCAGAAAGACGATCGGGTCACCCATCGACCGGAAGTTGTAAGCTTCACATGGGCAATATTTTCTTGCAAAATCAAGACGATATTCTACATGATCCACTACAATAACCCGGCCCGCACCAAATAACCAGGCACAACGTGCGGCCATAATACCAACCGGTCCTGCACCAAACACCAGCACGGTATCGCCCTTTTTAATACCACCCATTTCTGCTGCCTGGTAGCCTGTTGGCACCACATCGGTCAATAATACAGCATCATCGGGATCCATATCGGAGGGAATTACTGTCGGGCCAACATCTGCATATGGCACGCGAACATACTCGGCCTGACCACCATCATACCCACCGGCAGTATGTGAGTATCCAAATATGCCGCCCACTGCGGTTGCTTCAGGATTCGATTCGTGGCAATTTCCAAAAAGACCTTGTTTACAAAACGAACATTTTCCGCATGCAATATTGAATGGCACCAATACATGGTCACCAACCTTAAGTTTTTGAACAGCTGAGCCCACATCTACTACCACACCTGTGAACTCGTGTCCAAAAGTACTGCCCACACGGGTATCCGGCACCAGGCCATTGTAAAGATGAATATCGGATCCGCAGATACATGATCTGGTTACCCGCACTATTGCATCACTGGGATGAAGTATTTCGGGGTCAGGTTTTTGTTCAACGCGAACACGGCACGGGCCGCGATAAGTCATTGCTAGCATAAATAAATATTTAGAAGTCTATAATGTAAGTTGAGGGCCTGGTATAACATCCCGGGATAAAAAAGCTATGCCATCTTATCTCCTGATGTCACTTTCCACCTGGTTGCGAATGGCCCTTGCTCTTGCAGACGATAAATAAATCTGGAATCCCACCTCTACATTCAGGTTATTTGAGGTTGGACGGCTGCCAAAACCGACTATGCCGTTATATTTCACGAGACCCTCGAGCCCAATGTTCGGAGTCAGGAAATAGGTCCATCCTGGTCCGATGCCAAGTCCAAGACCGTTAGTATTGTTCCCCACTGCGGGATTATCACCCTGGATACCCACCGTTCCTTCTACAAAAAATCTTGAGCTGCGAATAAAGTCGGTTGCACCGTTTGCAGGAGTTGGACCAAGATAATACCTGCCCAGTGCGCCTACGCCATACATTACGTTTGTGCCCTGCCCTTTAGCAGTCTGAATGCCACCTGAAAGAAACCCACCCACGGCAAGGTTGTCCCGAATGAACCAGGCAATCTTTGGATTGATGTTAAAAGTAAAAAGCCCGCTGCCATCAAGATCGAGATTGATGTTACCAAGGTTTGCACCAACCATTATGTTACCGCGTTGAATCTGCGCATGCGCAGTGCCTGCAAAGCCAGCCAGCAACACCACTACAAAAAGTACTACTCGTTTCATATTCTGCATTTTAGTTAAGTGATAACCATAAAAATTATGCCGCCAACAGTTTCAATGTCATATGCCGACATGATAAATGTCAGCCAGGACGACAACATTATTCTACAGATTTGCCGGCTAAAACTCCCTTGATGAAGCAGAACGATAAAGATGTTGTGTATGGACAGACCACCGTGAACCAACTGGTGGTTAGTGATTATCGTGTAGCCGATGTTTTTCGCAGATACGGTATAAGCTTCTGTTGTGGAGGAAACCTGCCTCTTGAAGATGTTTGCCGGATTCAATCATTGGATCATACACTCGTGCAGGAAGAAATTAAAAAAGTAACAGCGCCATCGCCCTTTCGAGGAACATTTATGTATGATGACTGGAGTTGTCATTTTCTGATAGACTTCATCAACAACGTTCACCATAAATATCTTCGGCAGTCTTTGCCCATCGCAGTAGAATATGCCGGCCACCTGGAACGGACGCATGGGAATAAATATCCGATACTGGCTTCACTCAGTGAGCTGACAGTAAGACTTTGCACCGAAACCGAAAATCATATTTCACAAAAGGAAACGGTCATATTTCCGTATATCAAACAGCTTGCAAATGCATACGAAAAGAAAGAGTCTTACGCAGGTCTTTTGGTTCGTACCTTAAAGAAACCTGTTGCAAATCTTCTTGATGTGGAACACAGGTATTTAAACCATTTGTTACAGGAAGTGTCTGAACTGACAAACAATTTTATTCCTCCTCCCGGATCCTGTCTTACTCACAAAGTATGTTTTGCAAAACTGGCTGATGTTCATTATAACCTGGAGCAGTTATTGTACCTCGAAAACCGTGTACTTTTTCCAAAAGCATCAATGATGGAAAAGGCTTGTCTGGGAGTAGAACCAACCAGCCACATGGGTTAAACTGAATTTAATTCATGTTACAGTTACCCTTCCTGATTTCCATGTAGGAATTTCCGTAATTTGACTGGTCGAAAATATTCTGATGAACGCAGATACAAGTCATCTCACCTCTTTATTTGAACACGCCACTGAAGGCATTATTTTAACCAATGGTGAAGGCAATATTGTGCTCATCAATCCCGCGGGGCAACGTATGTTTGGTTACGATGCAACCGAGCTGATCGGTAAACCTATTGAAACCCTTGTTCCAATAAAATACAAGCATCATCATGCTGACTTGCGCAAATCGTTTTATGCCCATCCCGAAAACCGCGTGATGGGACATGGTCGTGATTTGCATGCAAGAAAAAAAGATAATACAGATTTACCTGTTGAAGTAAGCCTGGGTTTCTACACACGCGATAGTGAATTATTTGTTATCGCTTTTGTTGTAGATATAACAAAAAGAAAACTCATGGAGATGGATGTACTGGCCCAACAGCAACAGTTGGAGAAGATGGCCATCGAAATGCAACAACTCAATGCAGAGCTTGAGGAAAAGGTAGAAGAACGCACACAGATACTGAAGGAAGCATTACAGAAGCTGGAAGAATCCCAGGCCGAACTGAACAATGCACTTGAAAAAGAGAAACAATTAAACGAGATCAAAAGCAGTTTTGTTTCGCTGGCTTCACATGAATTCAGGACGCCATTAAGCACTGTGCTGTCATCAGCCGCTTTGATCGGTAAATACCAGGCTGCTGAGGACCAGGATAAAAGAGACAGGCACATAAAACGTATTAAAGACTCGGTAAAACACCTGAACGATATACTTGAAGATTTTCTCTCGCTTGGCAAACTCGAAGAGGGCCGTATACAGGCTAAACCTGAACTGGTAACCCTGGCGGATATAATATCTGAGTCAGTAGACGGCGTAACGGGTATGGCCAAATCTGGCCAGCAGATTAATATCACCGGCGAAACTGTGGGTGAGTTTGTTACAGATAAGAACCTTATAAAGAATATCCTTATAAACCTGTTAAGTAATGCTTTGAAATTTTCACCTGAAAATAGTACTGTGAAACTTTCTGTAACGCGCGATAACGATAAGCTACGAATCAGTGTTGCCGACGAGGGGATAGGAATTGCAGCGGTGGACCAGCAACAACTTTTCAGTAGCTTTTTCAGGGGAGCAAATGCCACGAACATCCAGGGCAGTGGTCTTGGTTTGCACATAGTAAAAAGATACCTCGATCTGCTCGGCGGAAATATCTTTGTTGAGAGTGAACTCAACAAAGGAACAACCTTTACCATGTCACTACCCTACATGAATTTTGATCGCGCACTTTAAAACGTTCCGGATGAAACATCTGCTGGTTATAGATGACAACGTTGATATAAGAGAAAATACTGCTGAGATCCTTTCTTTGGCCGGCTATCGTGTATCCACAGCCGAAAATGGAAAACGCGGTGTTGAATTTGCTTTGAAAGAGATACCTGATCTAATTGTATGTGACATTATGATGCCCGATCTGGATGGTTATGGCGTCTTACATCTTTTGAAAAAAAACACGGCTACTGAAAACATCCCGTTCATCTTTCTTACCGCGAAAACCGAACGCAATGATTTCAGGAAAGGCATGGAACTCGGTGCAGACGATTACCTCACCAAACCGTTTGATGATCTTGAATTACTCAGGGCAATTGAAACGCGGTTAAAAAAAGCAGAGGTTGTTCAGGCACAGTATTCAACAGGAGATGCAGGTGCATTTCTGAAGGATCTTAGTGAAAATGGCATTATGCCACTTGATCCTTCGCAATACGAAAGCGAACCTTTTCACAAAAAGTCAATGATCTATGTTGAAGGACGACGACCAAAGTACCTGTATTATGTAAAATCAGGAAAGGTCAAAACTTTCAGGGTACATGAAAACGGGAAGGAATATATTACTAATTTATATCAGCCTGGTGATTACCTGGGCCATATACCTTTAATCGAAGGCACAAATTACGAAGACAGTGCCATGGTGCTTGAAGATGCAGAAATCGTACAGATCGGGAAAGACATTTTTCTCAACGCCGTTTACAACGATCTCACAATAGCCTCGAGATTTATTTCACTTATATCCAGGGATGTAAAGGAGAAAGAATCCAGGCTTCTCAACCTGGCTTACGATTCTTTGCGCAAACGGGTTGCAAAAGGATTGGTTGATATTCATGCTCGTTTTGCAGGGGAAGATAAAGCACTGGCAATTTCGCGTGAAGACATTGCGCAGTATGTGGGTACAGCTACTGAATCACTGATCCGCACTTTGAGCGATTTCAAATCAGAAAAGCTGGTTGAAATCAAAGAAGGGAAAATAATTATTACCGATATAAAAAAGCTGGCATCGCTCGCCTATTGAATCAAGAGGTCAGCTGACCTTTTTGCTTGCTTTCAAGTTGTTTTACCTCGTCATCGGAAAAAGCAGACAATGGTAAGATACCAACCGCAATTCTCCTCAACTTAATGATTTGTTCTTCGGTGAGTACGCTGAGGTACTGGTATAATGCAAGATAGTCGGAAACGCCGGCAGTACTGGTTGAAGTGATCATAAGCAATGATTGAACCCGCAAGTAAGTGAAAAATGAGAATGGGTTTTATGATTATTGCAGAAAGTGGAAAAAATGTAGAATGCGGCAAAAAGATGTTGAAATCTTTAGCTTTGAAATACAGATTGATTCATTTATATTACTAAACTCATGTTGTAAATAATATGGATATTGAAAGTTTTCGCAGTTTATGTATGTCTTTTCCCAATGTTACTGAAGAATTTCCATTTGGACCAAACACATTGGTTTATAAAGTAGGTGGAAAAATGTTTGCGCTGACAGATATTGATTTATTCGAAAGTGTTAACCTGAAATGTGATCCAGAGCTGGTTCCTGAACTGCGTGAACGATACCCATCGGTATTACCCGGTTATCATATGAATAAAAAACATTGGAACACTATATTGATGGATGGGTCAATTCCAAACAAGTTGTTACATGAATGGATAAAAAATTCCTACGATCTGGTCGCTAAAAAATTACCGAGGAAGAAGATATGATTTCAAAGTATGGTGACACCAGGCGCATGATACTTCTGTAACAACTGGTGAGATGGATCCAGCTCTGTTACCAGGTAATTGATTTCATTAAGATCAGAGATCTTCATTTGCATCGATGAATTCAGTTTCTCTGAAATCGTGAGAACCGCTACTTCCTTTGCAGCTTTCATCATGGCTTTTTTAACCTGTACTGTTTCCCAGTCAGAATCAGTTAACCCGTTTTCACTATCTATTGCATTAATGCCGAGGATACAAAGATCAGCTTTCAGAGAGGCAAGTGAGGCAAACACCTCGCCCGTAACAACCATCTGGCTGTAGGTTGATAAACATCCCCCGAGTATGATTGTTTTTATTTGTGGTTTATCGAGCAGTTCTACAGCTGTCAGGGGATTAACAGTGATCACTGTTGCCCGGAGATCATCAGGTATTCTTTTTATAAACTCACGTATGGATGTGCCTCCACCGGTTAATAAAATCATATCCTGTTTCAAAAGAGAAAGTGCTTTATCAGCAATTACCAATTTTCCTGATTGTAAATAAGTACCGGATTCACGACCCAGGTGATAAGCGGCCGTCATCACCCCTCCCTTGATGCGTATTACCTGCCCTTCATCGGCCAGTTCGTTGACATCGCGGCGGATGGTATCTTCAGAAACATCAATCAGCTTAACAAGGTCAGCAAATGTCAGCCGGGTATGTATTCCAACCTGGCGGATGATGAGCTGTTTTCTATCCTTTTTCTGAAGTACAGGTGGCATTTCTGCCTGTACCCCTGGATTGGAAGGTGGGTTTTGCGGCATATTTAAAAGTAGTGGGTCTGGCAATGTTTAATGATCCAGCCGGTTCACACGCTGAAATTATTCAAATTATTTTTCATCCCTGCAGAATTGATTCGCAAAAATTATCAGCGGCAAACGGTCGATCTTCTAATCAAAGCCGGAAAAAACGCAAAATTCACCATCTTTGATGCAGATTTCTTGCAGCCATCCTATTATAATTCAATTTAAAAACATTCCATGGAAGATCAGAATACCAGTCCCGACGAGCGATTCCGGGCCACCGGGCTTCAATTACCACCAGCGCCGGCGCCTTTGGGAGTTTATAAACCCTGCCTGGTTGACGGCAAATATCTTTATCTCAGTGGACATGGCCCCGTGCTACCCGACCGCAGCCTGATAATCGGGCGCGTAGGTGTTGATATGGACAAAGACGGTGGAAAGGAGGCAGCGCAGCAGGTAGCACTTGCAATGCTGGCAACCATCGTGGCAAAATTCGGCAGCTTAAACAAAATAAAACGTGTGATCAAGGTGTTGGGAATGGTTAACAGCACGCCGGATTTTGGTGCCCATCCTTATGTGATCAATGGTTGCAGCGAACTGTTTGCGACCATCTGGGGCGAAGAAAATGGTATCGGTGTAAGAAGCGCCGTTGGCTTCGGCTCGCTTCCCGATAATATTCCTGTGGAAATCGAAGCCATGTTTGAATTAGCTTAAGCTTATGTTTATCGTTGACGCACACCTTGACCTCGCCATGAACGCAATGGAGTGGAACCGCGATCTGCGCCAAAGCGTGTTTGATATCCGGTCTTCAGAATCAGGCCTGACCGATAAACCCGATCGCAGTCGCGGTACGGTATCGTTTCCTGCGCTGCGTGAAGGAAATATCGGCCTGGTAGTAGCCACACAGATCGCGCGATATGTTGAACCGGGTAACCCATTGCCCGGCTGGCGATCACCTGAACAGGCCTGGGCTCAAACGCAGGCCCAGCTCGCCTGGTACAAAGAAATGGAACGCGCGGGTGAATTGATCATGATTACCAGTCTCACCCAGCTCAATCAACATCTTGAAAACTGGAACCGTGCGGACTCAGAAAATAAACCAATCGGGTATATACTAAGTCTTGAAGGCGCTGATTCGTTAGTAAATATTGACTACCTCGATATAGCTTTTGGGTATGGGCTACGGGCAGTGGGCCCCGCTCACTACGGCCCCGGCAGGTATGCAAATGGCACCGATGCCACAGGAGCGCTCAACCCGCGGGGTAAAGAACTGTTGAAACGGATGGATACGCTGGGCATGATTCTCGACGCAACGCATCTTTGCGATGATGCCTTTTGGGATGCAATGGAAAGTTACACTGGTGCTGTGTGGGCGAGTCATAATAATTGCAGGGCACTGGTAGATCATAACCGCCAGTTTAGCGATGATATGATCCGGGCGCTGATAGATCGTGGTGCAGTTATAGGAGGCGCACTGGATGCCTGGATGATGGTGCCCGGATGGCAAAGAGGAATTTCTACCCCCATCGGACAAGGCTGTAATTTGGATAAAATGATCGACCATGTGTTACATATCTGTGAGCTGGCCGGTAATACCGATCACGTAGGCATAGGAACCGATCTTGACGGAGCATTCGGGAAAGAACAGTCTCCCTACGATCTTGAAACCATTGCGGACCTCCGGAAGTTACCTGCCATGTTGAAGGCCCGTGGTTTTTCGGATAAAGATGTGACCAAATTTATGCATGGCAACTGGCTTGATTTTCTTCAGCGGAACTGGAAATAAAAATACCGGGCAGAACCCGGTATTTTATTAATCATTGATTGGTTTTAGTTAACCCCGCCTTTCCGGGTTGCCTTGGTTTGTCGTGGCCATGGCATGGGTTCACCGGTTCTCGGGTTGGCACCCATCACTCTTTTCTCCCTTGAAGTAGTCGCCGGATCCTCGCTGGCCATGTATGCAAGAATGGCCGTCAGGATCGCGTTGCTCCGAACATCATCAAAAACAATCTTATCATAGGTGTCACGGTTGGTGTGCCAGGTATAGCTGCCATACGCCCAACTGGTAGAACTGAGCGAAAACGCCGGCGCACCTACTGCCACAAAAGAAGCAAAGTCAGATCCACCACCACCGGGTGATCCAGGGAAGTTGGTCTGAATTTGTGAACGGATTTCTGAAGGAACCGCGGCGAGCCAACGTCCCAGGTAATCATAAGAATGTACAAAGCCCTGGCCCGATAAATTCACTACGCGACCGGTTCCATTATCCTGGTTGAACAAAGCCTGGATCTTTGAAACAATTTCAGGATGATCTTCAACAAATGCTCTTGACCCGTTTAGTCCCTGTTCTTCACTGCCCCAATGTCCCACAAGAATGGTACGTTTTGGATTCGGATAGATCTTTTTCAGGATCCGCATTGCTTCCATCATGGTAAGTGTTCCGGTTCCATTGTCTGTTGCGCCGGTGCCGCCATCCCATGAATCAAAGTGAGCACTGAGAATTACGTACTCATCTGGTTTCTCTGAACCTTTGATCTCAGCAATGGTATTGAAAGTAGGAACCATTCCAAGATCTTTTGAATCGGCTCTTACACTGATGCGTGGTTTTGCACCTGATTCAGTCAGCCTGTAAAGAAGACCATAATCCTCGAGCGCAACATCAATAGTGGGCACTTTGCTGGTGTATGCGCCGAATATCTTGTTAACGCCAAAGCCAGCACTCCAGTTCGACATCACCACACCCACTGCGCCCGCTTTTTCAAGAGCTGCAGGTAGCGTGCGTGCATTATAGCCGGTTTTTGCGATCCGGTTCCGCCAGCTCTCAGTCAGTGCTGCACGGTTCTTCTTCATATTTTCAATGGATTCTTTGGTTCCATATTCTTCCCAGTTATAATCAGGACGACCTGTTGGTTGATTCATTGAGATCAAAACAAATTTCCCCTTAACTGTTGGCAACCATTGTTTAAACGCGTTACTGTCAGCAACGTCAGGTATCAACACCACCTCGCCCGTAACGGTTTTTCCGTTTGTTGACGGGCTCCAGGCGAGTTGCATGCCCTCAAGCGTTTTAACCCTTGGCGAAATCATATCAATATGAGTGGTACCACGCTCCCATCCGCGCCATTCACCCCATTGTTCATTTTTTGCATTGATGCCCCAGCTTTTGTATTTGGCAACGGCCCAGTCATTGGCCTGTTTCATCTGCGGGGTGCCTACCAGCCGGGGGCCGATCCCATCCATTAACTCGTGGGCAAGCACTTCCAGCTGCGAATTATTAGTGGCTTCTGCCACAATGTTTTTAACCACCACCGAATCAGGTACCTGCGCAAACACCGGCACCTGGGTCAACATTGAAATCACTAAAGGAAATACAACACTTTTTCTCATTACAGTACTGTTTGGTTTTCGATCAATTTAAATAACAGGGTCTCAAAGTACGTCAAACTCATGATGTGACCCAAATGCAAATCACCCGGCGGCCCCTGATTTGCAGGGCAGTTAAGAAACCGTATACCCGGTTACAATCATTGTATTAATAACGATTTCACTATGTCTTTTCAAACAAGATCACAAAAACCGGCGCGACCGTTTTACCGCCGAAAACGCCTGATGATCCCTCTCATAATAATTGCCGTGCTCATCATAGCCCGTTTGATTTTGCCATACGTTGTGCTGCATTACGCGAATAAAACACTTGCAAACATGGATGGTTATTATGGCCATGTTGATGATATTGATATCTCATTGTACCGGGGCGCCTACCAGATAGATAAAATTTTCCTGGATGAGATGGACAGCGCCACGGGGAAAAGAACAAAGTTTTTCAACGCTGATCGCATCGATCTTTCGGTAGAATGGGCAGCGCTTTTTAAAGGAGGCCTTGTGGGTGAACTGGATGTAAATGCCCCGTCACTGATCTTCACAAAGGACCGCACAGAACTAAGCGAGATCAAAAAGGATACAAACGATTTTCGCAAACTGCTCAAAGACTTTATGCCGCTGAAAGTTAACCGGTTCGAGATACACGACGGTTCCGTACATTATGTTGATAATACAAGTAAACCCAGGGTGGATGTTTCCCTGAAGAAGGTGCATGTATTAGCGACCAACCTTAACAACTCGTATGATAGCAGTACCCTGCTGCCGGCATCTGTCAGGGCCAGCGCAGCAGCCTACGGGGGCGAAGTGACCTTGAATATGAAGTTGAACGCACTGGCCGATGAAGCAACCTTTGACTTAAACGCTGAAGTCAAAAACACCAATCTCGTTGAGTTGAACGACTTTCTCCAAGCCTATGCTGACTTCGATGTAAACAAAGGCAACTTCGGGCTGTACACGGAACTTGCTGCTAAAGAAGGGCGTTTCAAAGGCTACGTTAAACCTGTGATCAAAGATCTTGATGTTGTGGGTCGTGAGGATAAAAAAGATCCGCTCCTGCGCAAGTTGTGGGAGTCTGTTGTTGGTGGTGTTGGCGTTGTATTTCGCAACCAGAAAAAGGACCAGGTGGCAACAAAAGTACCGCTGGAAGGAAGTTTCTCGCAACCAAAAACTGATATCATAGATGCGATCTGGGAGGTGTTAAGAAATGCATTTATCCAGGCTTTATTACCAAGTGTAGATAACCAGATCAATATTTCATCTGTGGATGAAGACGATAAAAAAGATGACCGGAACCTTTTGCAACGCATATTCGGAGGCGGCAAAAAAGATGATGATAAAAAGAAAGAAGACAAGAAAGACAAAAAGAATTAGGAACTTGAATGCAAACATCCGGTTCAGGGACTCATGTTGAGCAGATTATTTCAACCATACCAGTACAGCGAAACTGCCTTGTTACTAAGCTTTGGAAATGAAATCAATGCTACAACAACGCAGGATATAAGATCAGTTAATGAAGCGATTCGTAACAAACCGTTCCCTGGTTTTATCGAAACAGTGCCCGCTTATACTTCCCTGACTATTTTTTATGATTTGATAGAGATTACAAACAGTGATTTGCCGGGAGATGATGCCCGGGAAAAGATAACGCGGTACCTGGATACCCTGGAGCCTGCTGAAACAGCACACAATCAAAACAAACCAGTGTTAATACCTGTGTGTTATGAAGGCATCTATGCCCCGGATATGAAAGAAGTAACACGCTTTCTCGGTCTGCCGGCAGAAGATATAATCAGGCTGCATTCTGATGCGGAGTACGAGGTAGCCATGCTTGGCTTCATGCCGGGTTTTCCTTATCTCACGGGGATGGACAAACGATTAATCATACCGCGGAAAGATACACCCGGCAAACGCGTACCCGGTGGTTCAGTAGGTATTGCCGGTGTACAAACAGGTATCTATCCATTTGCGGCGCCCGGTGGCTGGCAGTTGATCGGCAGAACACCCATGCAGTTATTTAGCCTTAAGCAGGACCCGCCGGCTTTGCTGGCTCAAGGGTTCAAAGTAAAGTTTGCACCAATTTCTGCCACCGAGTTTGAAAGATTGATCAGCTGATATGGACATACAAATTATTAAACCCGGCGTATTAAGTACAATGCAGGATCTTGGCCGCAAGGGATACCGGGATATAGGTTTGCCGGTTGCCGGCGCGATGGACAGGCTGGCGGCAGCAAGCGCTAATATATTAATTGGCAACCCTGCAAACAGTGCTGTAATTGAAGTTGCTTTTGGCGACTTTGAATTTCTGGCCACCAGCAACCTGTTAATGGCCTGCTGCGGAGCCGGGGCAGTGATGACGGTTGCCGGTGAACCACAACCATTATGGAAAGCATTGTTTGTACCTGCGGGAACATTGGTGCAATTGAATTATGATAATACCGGCTGTTATACTTATCTCTCTGTAGCCGGCGGTTGGGATACAGAAGAAATACTTGGAAGTCATAGCACATATTCTCCCGCGGGTATCGGTCAGCCATTACAAAAACTTCAACTGCTTCATTCAGCAAAAAAATATTCGCCGGTTACAAAGTCTATTCTGCAACGATTAAAAACTGATACCGTATCCGGTTTTTCATGGGGCCTGTACCCTTCAACGCTGGCAGAATATGAATCACGCATCATCCGGGTTGTAAAGGGATTAGAGTACGATTGGTTCGAGAGCGGGTCAAAAGAAAGTTTTACTACCAAACCATATACGATCAATGCAGATTCAGCAAGGATGGCCATTCTATTGGATGGACCAGCAATAAAAAAATCCACCAAAAAAGAGTTATTGTCAACCGCAGTCGATACCGGAACCCTGCAGGTTACGAACTCTGGCAGGTTAATGTTATTGATGGCCGACGGTCAGACCACCGGCGGTTATGCACGTATAGCACAGGTGGCTGCGGCTGATCTGCCTGTTTGCGCACAACTGAAACCGGGCGAACAGATACAATTCCGGTTAATTTCTCATAGTGAAGCAGCGTCTTTGCTAACTGCACAATTGAAGAAACTGGAGTTACTCAGGCAACAGGTTGAATCAATGACATTATTGTCCTGACGCCCATATAAGTCATAAGAATTATTACTACCACACCAGCTACGGTGAGCCACCGGGGATGAACATATGAACCTACAATTCTGGCTCGATGTGCTGCCAACAGCATGATTGCAAGAGATACAGGTAAAACCAATCCATTCAGCGTACCCGCAATTACAAGCACTTTCACAGGCTGACCAATAAAAGTAAAAAGTAAGGTCGATACCAGGATAAAAATCACTGTCGTCCATGCTCTGCCTTTGTTGGTTCGCAAGACGCGGAACGAAGGGATAAATGAAACTGATGTATAAGCAGAGCCGATCACTGATGTGATGGCTGCCGCCCACAAAACAATACCAAAAAGTTTGTATCCAATCTCACCCGCGGCTATGCTGAATATAGATGCGGCAGGATTAGAAGCATCTATTGATGCACCACCGACCACTACGCCCAGTGCCGCAAGAAATAATAAGAGCCGCATCAGTGACGCCAGTGCTACCGCCGTTATTGCAGAACCATTGACCTTTTTTATTGATTGTGTACCCGAAACCCCAGCTTCCAGAAGCCGGTGTGCTCCTGCAAAAGTGATATAGCCACCAACAGTTCCACCCACGATGGTAAGGATCGATACAAAATCTACCCGGCGGGGAAAAATGGTTTCGCGTAGTGCAAGTGCCAGCGGCGGTTTTGAGAGCCACGCCACATACACCGTTAACCCAATCATCAGCAGACCCAGTAAACGGGTGATGCGGTCCATTGCTGTCGCTGCCTCCCGAACCAGGAAAACCCCGATGGCAAATACACAACTGATCAGTGTTCCCGTTAACACATCGAACCCAAACAATACCTGGAGCGCGAGACCGGCACCAGCGAGATTGCCGATATTGAACGCAAGACCGCCAAATACAATTAATAACGTCAATATATAACCGAGACCAGGAAAAACAAGGTTAGCAACGGTTTGGGCTGGTTGCCCTGCCGCACTTATGACCCGCCATACATTCAATTGCACCACTATATCCAGCACCACAGATACCAATATCGCAAAACCGAATGCAGCTCCGAGTTTTTGGGTAAACACAGTAGTTTGCGTGAGAAAACCGGGACCAATAGCAGAAGTAGCCATCAGGAAAGCAGCGCCGACAATTGGTCCGCCGAACTTAGCTTTCATGGAAAGATGGCGGTTTAATAAACACATCCTGTTGACTAAGCGCGGTATATACATGCTGCACGAGTTGTGCAGCACCCGGAGTGTCACTATGAATACAAATGGTATCGGCTTTGATTTTTACCGCAACTCCAGTCATGGTATAAACCTCGTTATTTTTTATAATATTCAGCACCTGTTGCACCACTGCTTCTTTGCCGGTTATCAGCGCGCTGCCTTGTGTGCGTGACATGAGTGAGCCGTCTTCCAGGTAACATCTGTCACCAAAAGCTTCCGCCGCAACACGAAGACCAGTTTTTAATGCAGATTGAATTAACTGGCTGCCGGGCGGGGCATAGATCACAATGTTCTTATCGAACTGGTAAACTGCATTTGCAATGGCATCGGCCTCAGCCTGACCATGAACCGCCAAATGATACAATGCACCGTGTGGTTTCAGATGACGAACAATGGTCCCTGCCGCCTTTGTAAAACCAGTCAATGCCCCGAGCTGGTAAAGTATAAGTTGATGAATTTCCCGTGGGGTCACATCAAGATGTCTTCTTCCAAAACCATGCAGATCGTGAAGACCCGGATGCGCACCGATCGCAACATTATGGGCAATGGCCATTGAAACCGTAGCCTCCATGATGGCCGGATCGCCCGCATGAAAACCACAGGCAATATTAGCAGAACTGATAAAAGGTAAAATGGACGCATCATCGGCCAGCCGGTATTCACCATAACCTTCACCAAGATCGCAGTTGATATCAATTGTGGGCATGTCACCGAAATTAATGAATCCATTCAACTATTGATAACCGGTGAGGTGGCTCAACAAAACATAATGCATATTTTTAGCACAACGGAAAACGAATCTAACACATGAACAAAAACATTCAACAATTATATACCATCGCGAATAAACCAGTAAGGACAGTAATCGGGCTGATGTCAGGTACTTCGGTAGATGGTCTTGATGTCGCTTTATGCAGGTTCAGGGGTTCTGGAATGAACACTGATATCCAATTGGTGAATTTTATCACGATTCCTTATGGTGACGATTACAAGATTGAAATTGCTTCTGTTTTCTCGAAACAGCAGGTTGACCTGCAGAAGCTTTGTCTTTTGAATCCATGGATCGCTGAACAACATGCTGCCATCATACTTGAATGTCTTGACAAATGGAACGTTGCTGTTGATGAAGTTGATCTGATCGCAAGTCATGGACAAACTATTTTCCACGCTCCAAAGTCTTTGCATCGTCTTCCAAAATTTTCAAATGCCACTTTACAAATAGGTGATGGTGACCATCTCGCTGTAAAAACCGGGATCATCACACTGAGCGATTTCCGGCAAAAACATATAGCAGCTGGTGGGGAGGGAGCGCCGCTGGCGGCTTATGGCGACTATCTCCTTTTCTCGCGGAAAGACGAAAACAGGGTTTTGCTTAATATCGGCGGTATAGCAAACTTCACTTATCTGCCAGGAGATCTTGACTCAGGCAAGGTTTTCTGTAGTGATACCGGCCCGGGCAATACGCTTATGGATGCATATATCCGAAAATATTTCCCCGGTAAATACTATGATGAAAATTCAGAACTCGCAAAACAGGGTAAGATAAATGAACCGTTGTTGGCCGCTTTATTGAATCATTCTTTTTTTGATCAGCCCTTCCCAAAAACTACCGGTCCTGAATTGTTTAACGAGTTTTATCTTACCAATGCGTTGAATAAAGCTGGTCAACCGGAACCAGCTCATGCTGATATGCTGGCAACGCTCAACCGGTTTTCAGCGGTTACCATTGCAAATGCCGTAAACTCCGTTGTGCATGATCTTAATGATCATCGGTTTTTTGTAAGTGGCGGCGGTATGCACAATCCTTTGCTGATGGAAAATCTACAAGAATTGCTATCCGGAACTATTTTTGAAAGCACCCATAGCTTGCGAATCAACCCGGATGCCAAAGAAGCTGTTTTATTTGCTGTCCTTGCTAATGAAGCAGTATGCGGACAGGGGCATGGATTCGGCGATGGATCGAATGGCATTCCCGGAGTGGCAATGGGTAAAATCAGTTTTCCTGCTTAATGGCACAACCTTTTACTACTGTTTACCTCAAAGAAATGGCGTTTGGAAGATAAAACGGATCAGATCGGCCAGCCGGCCGTAAGCAAATGGGCCATCCTGTTCACAGTGGCTTTCGGCACTTTTATGGCAACACTCGACAGCAGCATTGTTAACATTGCCCTGCCCACCATCCGCCGATCACTTGAAGCGGGCGACAATGTGGAATGGATCGTTCTGAGTTACCTTATCATTACTACGAGTACCTTGCTGATCATGGGCCGGCTTTCGGATATGTATGGCCGTAAAAGAATCTACATCACCGGCTTTTCCGTGTTTGTATTCGGCTCCTTATTGTGCGCATTATCGTGGGATATTTGGTCGCTTGTCTGTTTCCGGGTGGTTCAGGGCCTTGGCGCTTCAATGATGTTCGCAATAGGACCCGCAATTGTAAGCGATGCTTTTCAACCCAATGAACGGGGAAAAGCATTGGGTCTCATGGGTACAGTGGTAGCGGCAGGAAGTAGCACCGGTCCGGTTGCCGGTGGCTTGTTATTGGAACATTTTGGGTGGACCAGCATCTTCTATGTAAACATCCCTATAGGTCTCATTGCCATCTGGCGCGGATTATATGTGTTGCCCGGGCATTTTGTAAAACGAAAACAGGCTTTTGACATTAAAGGTGCATTGTTGTTTTTTATAGGCGTAACCTGTCTCCTGATCGGAGTGGATTTGGGTGCAGAAGCGATTTATCCATGGGATGGACCGATAGTAATTGGATTGGTTGTGGGTGGAATACTGTTGCTGGTGCGATTTTTATTTTGGGAAAAAAAGGTAGCCGCTCCCATGCTTACCCTAAAACTCTTTTCCATCAAACCACTTACTTCATCACTGGCAACAGCGGGACTCGGTTTTGTTGCGAATGGCGCCAATATCTTTGTGATCCCGTTTTTTCTCCAGATGATATTAAATATGAGCCCGCAGGAGGCAGGTCTTGTAATGCTTGCCGGGCCGCTGACGCTCGCGCTCGCGGCACCGCTTGGTGGTTATCTGTCTGATAAAATCAGTACCCGTTGGATCGCCAGTACCGGCCTGATGATCACGGCTACCGGTTATTTCTTCCTGACTATGTTACAAAGCGACTGGACCGCCTCAGATGTTGTTTGGCGGCTTTCACTGTTAAGTCTTGGCTTTGGCTTGTTTCAATCTCCCAACAGCAGTAGTGCGCTGAATGCCACACCGGCATCTGAACGCGGTGTAACGAGTAGTCTTGTAGCCTTTATGCGTAACCTTGGACTTGTATTTGGAATTGCACTTGGCGCCGCAATCTGGTACACTTTCCGGAACAGCTATGCCCTGGAACATGGAGTTGACCCGCTGAACGTTGATGCGCAGATTGAAGGCATGCGTATCGCATACCGGGTTATCACCGCGCTGGTGATCATTGCAGCTTGTATTTCATTCAGAAGAGGCACCACTCCCCTCGAGCAGGAAAGAAGGCTTCAACGTCAGCGAAATCAGGCCAGTGATTCAAAGACTTCAACAAGCGCTTCATAATTCCGGTAACCTGTAACGATTACAGGTTGCTTGCCAACCGAACGGATAATTAATGACGGGAACCTGGTGATATTCCTGTCTCTTACTTCAGACAGATCTTTACGAAAGCTTTCAACGCCTTTTCCCTCAAGAAGATCATTGGCAAAACGCGTTGCATCAATCACCCCCTGTTCTTTTTTTTCAAGTTCTTTTGCAACTTCGATCAGGGCACTGGCATAGGATATGTTTTTGCCTTCGAGCATAAGCGCTTCCCATAAAGCATTCAGATACCTTGTTTCTGCAACAGGCGATTGCAGAGCTGCACATTTAACGGCGATACATGCCAGGTAAGATGATACAGGAGGATCCTCCATCCAGATCCTGCTTTGTATAGACGTATCTGTCAGATGAGCCGCTTCCATCCAAACGGGTCCCATTTGTACGGGCCGGCTAACCAGGTGCTGCGGGTCATTATAGTGATCCCAATCGGGCAGTAATCCGCCCATGCAGTACCGTTTTGAAATCGAGCCGTTGTAATGTGCAAGCAGTCGTTGCCAGTGCTTTTCCATACCAAAACTCCAGCAGCATAAGGGGTCGGTATAATATACCACCTCATATGCTGCCGGAGCGTTCTTATGTTCATCCATTAAACTTTAGCCTCCTTGTTGGACGGTTTTTTTTCGTTAAACAAAGGATTGTTCCATTGCTGTGGTCCTATCGGAGCAGCTGTATCAATGATGTTTCTTCTTGTTTCGCCAAGTGCTTTATTCATTTCATCAACATCATCCTGTGTACGCTTCGTTCCTGCCGCTTTCTGATCAATCAATGCATTTGTGTCAAGTACATGCTGAACGGGATCCTCTATGTATTGCCAGGTTTCACCCAATTGCGTACTGCTTCCCTGGTTCCATGGTTGCCGTATGTCGGTACCACCACTCATATTGAAATAGAGATTGCTGTATCGCGGATCACTTTGAAGTGTTCCTGGCGGGAAGTTTGGCTGGATGGTATTCAATGCTGCTTCAAACATCTGGTAGTGAGCCACCTCGCGCGTTATAAGAAAACGTAATGTTTCTTTCACATAAGGATCATCGGTGAATTGCAGGAGATATTCATACACCATCTTTGCTCTTGATTCAGCAGCGATGTCAGAACGGAGATCGGCAGTGAGTTCGCCGGTAGCATCGCCGTTTATGTATGCCGCTGTCCAGGGAACTCCCTGGCTGTTAGTGATGGTTGGTCCTCCCGCACTTTGTACCATGAAAGCGGGTGCGGTCATAGCCTGGTGAATAAAACTTTCTTTGGCGGCCTTGCCATTCAGCAGTTGCATAATCTCTGAATTTTCTGCCGCTTCCTTCAAATCACCATTGATGCCGGTAAGCAGCATCTGTATGGTCGCGCCTACAATTTCAAGGTGACTAAATTCTTCTGTGGCGATATCCATCAACAGATCATATTTGTCCGGGAATGGATTGCGGGCACTGAATGCCTGTACAAAGTACCGCATGGCTGCTGCAAGTTCGTCATTCGCCCCGCCAAACTGTTCCAGTAACAAAGTGGCAAAGGCCGGGTCTGGCTTTGAGACCCGTGCATTGAACTGTAGGTCCTTTACATGGTAAAACATACGCAATTTTTTTAAGCTGAAAAAAATGTTTCACCCGCAAAACGCGACGTTATACTATTAATAGCTAAGGGAGCCACGGAGCGAGTGTATTTAGTAAGCATAAAATTCGTTCCATGGTTGCACGGGTATCAATCCAGTCAGGATAGGTATAGCTGGGTAATTAGTTCAACATACAAATCAGTCAGCATCAGCAATTCCCGGAAGCTGATATTGGGCCACTACCTGCTGTTCGAGTGCTGGTTGGCGATACTCATCAGGTACCATTACAGGTACCCCGTGTATAACCGGATAAACACGATTGCATTTGTTGCAGGTAAGCTTGCCCATTAATATGTTCTGATTTATATCACGAATCATAACTTCTGAGATGAGATCAGACTTGTCTATGGGGCAACACAATTTTGCGATTGTTTCGGCTGTCATTGTCTTCTTTTTAAACTGTTAATGTATTCATCTACCCGCGCGGCCGGGTTCTCAGCCTGCATGATGCCACTGATCACCGCCACCCCATTGTAATTCGCCTGAACCGGGATCGCGAGCATGTTCACCGGGTTGACTCCACCGGAGATAAAAACAGCCCGTTCAAATATTTCTGTTGCCTGTTTTATTATGTCAGGATCGACAAGATCACAGGTTGTTGCAGAGGGCGATGGAAACATGGAGCAAAATGATATGTAATCGAATTTGTTCTGTGCTGCAAAGCGAACCGCATGCAAATCATTACCACAGGTGATGCCCCTGATATGAAAAGGTAACAATTGATGAAGCGCTGCTGCAGCCAGGTCAACACTATCGAAATGAATCCCATCTGCTCCTGTTGTACGAAGCAGTGAAACATCATTGTTAATGATAACAGGTATTTTCCGGGGCCTGCATACTTCGATGATATCAGCAATCAGCGAATCAATAGAAGCTGTTTCGACCCAGTTGTTCCACACCTGGACCGCAGCAACAGGCGACTTGACCGCACGCCTCAGTTGATGCAACAAAAACTCCTTGTCACCACCCGGATCAAAAACGAGGTAAACGCCACCATCGATACTTATCTTATTCATGACAAACCTTTATTTAGCGCTTCTGAAAATGCCAGCCAGTATGGGTCGGTATCAAAATAAGGCAAGGGTTTTATTTGATCATCGAGCATCCATAACTGCTCTTTTTCGGTGGTGAATTTTCCTGCGATCGCAGCCTCTTTGCCGGCAGCGTGTAAACGATCCATTAATTCAGATGCATAATCGTCAGCCACGGCAATGATGGTAGCACCAGCACCAATTACAAAACGCTGATCCAGGTTAAACAAATTACAAACAGCCTTTGTAACACGGTTGCGAGGTAAACTGCCGTCATCCACAACAACCCCCAAACCCGCAGCAGTAGCCATCTCAACTACGGCGCCCAGCACCCCGCCTTCTGTTACATCATGCATGGCATGTACTGCATAATGGCCATCAAAGGGTTTTGCCGCAATTAATGCCACATCCAGTGTACTGGTTTGAAAAAACATTTCGCAGGCTGCTGACCATTGTTCTTTACCGATAGCGTTTTGTACATGATGCGGGAAACTCATTGCGAGAATTGCTGCCGCAGACATCGCACAACAACCCGCGATCACAATACGGTCGCCTGCCCTGGCCTTTGCACTGGTTAAAATTCGTTCAACCGGGGCAGTCAGCATCATGGTGCCACCGCCGGAAATAGTGGTTGATTGATTATGAACAATACCAGTATGTCCACCGGTAATGCTCACATTGATACGTTTACAATATTCATGTATATGAAGCCAGTAATCTGCAACTTCCTGTGAAGTCATTCCTTCGTTAAGGTTCAGCACCATTTGCGCGTACATAGGTGCAAAACCTGTTGTGGCCATATCATTTGCCATCAGGTGTACTGAAAGCCAGGCTGATTCCTGCACCCCTAAGCCCGGAATAAAACTTAACGGATCGCTTGTAAGTGCAATCGCTTGTCCGTTACCAATTTCTATAACAGAAACATCCACACCAAAAGCGGGGCCCTGGATAACCTTACTGGTTGCTGCGCCCGTATTATTTAAAACAGTTTGTTGTAATTGTGTATGATTAAATTTTCCCGGCATGATTTAATCATTTAATGAAACGTACAAACCAAAAAAGTCACCAATGGGCAGGCTCCATTCCTGTACAGGCATCCACGCAGGTAACCCGGTACAACTCCAGGTAATCTGGTACTCACGACCCTCAAGCGCCTTATCAATGATCCCGATTAATGCAGCAGGTGTATAAAAAGTTGCGGTGACATAAAATGGATTTTTGCCAAATGCCTGTTGTATCCGGCGGCGGAAAAACTTCGTTGAATTTCGGTTCATCATGCCGAAACCTATACCATGTCGTGCAACACGTGCGGCTTCACGAACCACAGCCACAGGATCACGATAGTATTCAAACGTAGTTATGAAGGCTAATGCATCAAAACTATGGTCTTTGAAAGGCATGTAATGTGCGTCTGCATTAACAACGTCTCCTGAAAACAGCGATACAGCCTGGCCCAGCATCAAAGGTGAGATATCGGCCCCGGTGGCTTCAATATTAACTTCTTTCCACCAGCGTGTGAACCGACCGGTGCCGCAACCAAATTCAAGTAAGGTTTTTACACGATTGTCCGATTGTAATAAACGGCCCATCACCTTCTTTTGCCAGATCTCGGCCCTTTTGTACCGGCCCTCGTACCATTGTTCATAGGTATCAGTATGTTCCCGGTTAAAAAACCACTCCTTTCTTCCCTGCCAGTTTTGCAACCCGCGGGACATGCCCGAAAAGTTTTGTCTGCTTAGTTCCATCGTCAGTTATTAAAATTAAAAAACCTTGTTTCCTGTCCGGCGGCAGAAAACAAGGTTCACGTATTAATACAACACGATGAAACTGCATCCCTCCGCCGGTATTAACCGTATCAGGTTCCGGGTATTATCTCAGCCTTTAATGATGAATTAAAAGCACCCCGTGCATGAATCGACCGTAAGTTACAATCCGCATTTAAAAAAACCCGTATTATCTTTAAATCATGTTTGAAAAGATCAATCATCACGTATCACTATGTGCAGCATTTTCAACCGCAGATCTGGAGATCTTCAACACATTATTGCAACCAGTAAGCGTTGCGAAAAAAACCCTTCTGCTAAAAGAAGGAGACATTTGTAACTTCGAAGGATATCTTAATAAAGGATGTGTGCGCTCTTATTATATAGATGAAAAAGGAGCAGAAATCACTATGCAGTTTGCGGTGGAAGATTGGTGGGTCAGTGATGTCACCAGCTTTCATGATCACAAACCTTCAAACCTGTTTATTGAAACGGTTGAAGATTGCGAGCTGCTTACCCTGAACCCCGGAACCAAAGAGCTATTATTGCAACAGGTGCCACAATTTGAACGATTTTTTCGCATACTGATCCAGAGACATTTATCTGCTGTTGAACGCCGTCTTTTTCAAACGATCGCCTGGTCAGCAGAAGAACGTTATGCAGATTTCCTCTCCCACTATCCTGGCATACCCCAACGTGTTCCCCAACATTATATCGCATCATATCTTGGGATCTCTCCCGAATTTTTAAGCAAGATCCGTAATAAGAAAACAAGGAACTAAGCCTGCATTTCTTAATCTGGTTCAATGGCCGGCAACAAAGGAAGCGACACCTTTGTGAAGTAAATTATAAGTTATGACAAACACTATTAAAGGCCTGCATCATATCACTGCCATTGCAGGTGATGCAAAACGTAACCTCGATTTTTACACAAAAGTGCTTGGACTCCGGCTGGTGAAAAAAACAGTCAATTTTGATGATCCCGGCACCTACCATTTTTATTATGGAAACGAGACGGGAGCACCGGGTACGATTCTCACTTTCTTCCCCTGGCAGGGTATAAGACAGGGCCGTACAGGTACCGGCATGGCGACTGATATCGGGTATGCCGTGCCTGCCGGAAGTTTTGATTTCTGGCAGGAAAGATTTAAAGAATATAATGTTAAACAGGACGCCGTAACGAATCAGTTTGGTGAGGAAGTTTTACCCTTCCGCGACCCGGACGGCTTACGTCTGCAATTGGTATCCCCGGCAAAAACGGACACTCGTATACCATGGACAACCGATGCCGTTGACGCCAATAACGCAACAACGGGTTTTCATAATGTGGTGCTTACGTTAAAACATATTGAGCCCACGGCTGAAATACTGACCGGCATTTTTGGTTACCGGTTGTTGAGCGAGGAAAAAAATCGTTACAGGTTTGTTACCGATGCAGTTTCGGGAGCTGCGATAGTCGACCTTGTCGCCTCACCCGCTGAACCACCGGGTATCAATGCCGGGGGAACAAACCATCACATCGCTTTCCGCGTTGAAAATGATGATATACTCATGGCTTACCGTGAAAAGGTTCTGTCGAAAGGTCTTGGCATCACGCCAAAAATTGACCGTGATTATTTCTTCTCATTATACTTCAGAGAACCCGGTGGCGTATTGTTTGAAATTGCGACAGATAATCCCGGGTTTACAATCGATGAGCCTCTTGATAAACTTGGTACCGGTCTCCGCCTGCCAAAACAATATGAGCCTTCAAGGACCGAGATAGAAAAAATATTGCCTGAACTATAGTGATGGCACTCACTTGTTGAAAAATAATCTGAAAGATGCATACTAAAAAGATCATCACGGGTGGCCGGGAACCCGGCGCCGCCGAAAAAGCTTTGATCATGATCCACGGCCGCGGCGGAAGCGCTGCTGATATCATGAGTTTAGCACATTACTTAAACGTCAGCGATTTTGCATTGCTGGCACCTGAAGCCACAAATAACACCTGGTATCCCCAATCGTTTCTTGCACCTGTATCGTTTAATGAACCCTGGTTAAGTAGTGCATTAGAAGTTCTTGAACAAACGGTAAATGACGTCACGGCTGCCGGCATTCCGAAGTCGCGTATATATTTTCTCGGGTTCTCCCAAGGAGCCTGCCTCACACTCGAATACGTAGCCCGTAATGCAACTGTTTATGGCGGCGTCGTTGCTTTTACCGGTGGATTGATTGGTGAAAGCGTTGATACAACCAAATACAAAGGAGATTTCGGAAACACCGCCATATTTACTGGCAGCAGTAATCCCGATGCACATGTGCCCGTTGAAAGAGTCAATACAACCAGCAAGCTGCTGACGGCAATGGGTGCATCAGTTACAACAAAGATTTACGATAACATGGGACATACTATTAACAACGACGAGATAAACCAGGCCAATGCACTGATCTTTAAGTAACCACTGGTCAGTCCATCACTATTACCTGTGCAGATCTCACCTGTGCTTCTCCTTCTTTGTTTTGCGTATAGGTATTGTTCGTAGTTTGCAGGGCCTTAACAGAGGAAGATTCGAGGCCATAGCCAGCGTTAAATTGAATCTGGTTGTTATTGACAACAATTTTGTTTGAACCTCTCGAAAGAAATTCGATCATAACACCGCTACGGTCGTTGCCTTCAATCAGGTTTGATGTAACCCGAACATCGCTGCTTTCAGCGATCTGGACACCATAGTTGCCGTTACGTGCTATTTCGTTTCCATGGATATTCACTTCCTTACATTGTGCAACAGATACACCGCTGCCAAAGGGCGAAGTACCAATTCGGTTGTCCGTTACCGTTACATCACGGCAATAGGTCAACAATAAATTATGTTGAAGACGGGGCCCCGGAATTACACTACTGCCGTTTTCGGAAAAATCGCAACCTTCGATCTTTACATTATCAGCACCGTTGATAAAGACGCCATTGTAAGTGCAATTGAGCAGTGACACATTGATAAGATTGATGTTCTTCATCTGCCTTTCGCGTACTGCCCGAAAGATAATTCCCCCGCGATTGTATGCGCCGCGATAGGACCGGTTACTGTTTGGATCGGAGGGCAGCTCGGTACGGTTGGAGCCTTCAATTTTTAAATCGCGTATGGTTACATTATGAAGATCGTTTGATGCGTTCACGATAGCATCGCGCATGCCACTTGCCTGTGGATCGAGGAATAAAATACTTTCGATCCCCTCTCCTGCTAATGTCACACCCGAAGGCATTTTTAATGTTTCCGAAATTTTGTGTATTCCCTTTTTCAGAATCACCCATTTGCCTGTACCTGCAGCTATATCCAATGCAGATTGAATCGCATCACCTGGTTCAAGCACAACAGCATTAGCAGGTAATGTGCGTGGCTGGTACCGGTCCGCACCGGCAATATATCCTGTAGTGCCGGGCTTCAATTCAACACCTGCTCCGGTTGGCTTACCATAACTTTCACGCACCGCGGTAAGAACCGATCTGCTTGCCTTTGAGCGTACAGAATCAGCAGTTCGTTTTGTATGCGGCATGCTGATGCCATTGGCCGTATAATGACGATAAACATATTCATATATGTCTCTCAACGATTTCGCACGTTGCGAAACAGGACCATATGATTGTGGAGTTTTATCAAGCAACACCTGTGCGGTGAATTCATAGCCGAGCGCCAGCCTGTGATTGCCGGCAGAAAGCAGATCCCTGCCCTGGGTAAAAGCGATCTGTGCGGCTCCTGCAAATTCACCCAGTCCCAACTGCACGTGTCCCTGGTCGCGTGCGGTTTCCTGGCATTGACCGTTGGGATAAATGTATTTGAAAAGGCTGCCGTTAACGGTGCCGTAAAGGAAGTGATTTACCGCACTGTTGAACATCTTGCGATTGTCCGTAAAAACGGCAATTGCCAGGATGGAATGAACGATGGCTCCATCCCAATTACCATTGGCGTTGGGGAAGTAAAAACGGAACACAGGATAATATGCGGTCATCAGCATGTTGCTGAATGCTTCTATGTCAGATTTTGACCAGCCGGCATCGGTGTAACGGATGATTTCTGCAGCATTACAAAGTTCATGTCCCGTAAGACCGGCGATAAGTTTTGCATCGTTATAATCAAAATGCCATAATACGGGCGACCATGCATTCAATATTTCAATTGCTTTTTCAGCGTATTTCCTCGTGCCGGTAATATACCATGCAAGTGCATAATTGTAAGCCATGTTTGCACTTTTCGCCAGTTCTTCGCCTCCGATGTTTGGTTTGCCATACGGCCCTCTAAGCACATGGGCGTGCGCCACCGGCGTGAAGGGTTCATCAACAATGACTTTGAGTTTTTTAAAAGCGCTGGCATAAGGTTCCTCGCCTGCAAGTACTTTTTTCTTCATCAGGGCGAGGTCGGCAGCTTTCTGATCGATACCGGGATGCACAAAATCCTGGGCTTTGGAAGCATAGGAGCAACAGATCAGAAAAAAAATCATTATACAAAAAGCAATCGTTCTCAACATCATTGGCAAAATAATCGGTTAAGAAACACAAATGGTAAGCCTGTTGGGACCTACCATTTTGTGAGGCAACTAGCCGTAATATATAAATTAAAGCGCGATTCTCTTAATACTGATTTTTGCGCTTCCGTTGGCATTAACAGAATTGATGTACACGTATGCACGGTATTTACCGTCAGCGGTTTCAACCCACACTCCGGCTTCTGCTTTCAGATTGATCGCAAAATTTGGTGATTCACTCAGATTAAGTTGCTCGAAGTCTGCATCATCAATGTATTTCCCGGATGCAAGATTTGATACCAGTTGCTGATCCTGTAAGCCAAACTCTTTCCGGATTTTTGCAGTGCGGTTAACCCCTGCCGGCAATGTCACATCCGGAAGATACTCTGTGGCAGCAGGAGCAACCAGGGCATGATTAAAGGCGCTGGTCGTAATGTTGCGGTAGAGATAAGCGAGATCAATCTTCCCTGCATTAGCGGCGGCATCCGTTTCGTTATACACCGCCATATCTTCAAGAGAGATATATGCCATGTTATTGTTACTTACGTCAAGCATTCTGACGATATCCATCTTTGAGATCGTATATGGACCTGCGTTTATGGTTTTGGTCGTTCCGTCAGACGCTGTTGTTGTAAATCTGAAATTTACTTGCTGGCCACGGGCAGCTTCGGGAATAACATAATAATATCTGAGTGTGGCGGCTCCGGTATCTTTACCATAAGTTACAACGGTTGTGTTGCCGGTAGTAACTGAGGGTGATCCAACTTCAACGGGCACGTCGACACCACTTCCATCTGTATGAAATGACCGGTGTTCCAGGAAGGTACCGGCAGCACCAGGTATACTCGCTTCAACCTGGGCGGACCCAAGTTTACCATCAAGAATTGCCATAGCAAAAGCAAACTCAATTTGCTCACCTACCACGTTTGGCCCCTGGCTCCTTTTAAGTACATCGTTCTGCAATCCTTCTGGTGCCGTTGGCAGTGCGTATTCTTCTTTTTTGCAAGCGCTCATCGCGAGTGCAACCGCCACGACTACTGGCGCAATTCTGAAATATTGTAAGCTGCGTAACATTGCATGAATATTTTTAGGTGAATCTATCTTGGTTGAACTGTGATATATACAGTGTAAGGCTTACGGACCTTTCTGTTGCCACTTACAACGGTCCATACCTTTGGATTTGCCAGGTCCGAAAAATCAACTGTACCGGTTATTTTTGGATCCAGTTTAGCATCAGTAACCAAAGAGAATTGCGGGTAAAGATTTTTCAGATCTGTGCCATGCTGAACCTCAACATTAATGGTTTGTGCCAGCGTATCAATCACTGGTGCTTTGGTTCTTACTGTAACATGATCAACACCCAGTAATTCAAAATTACTCACATAACATTCTGCCCTTGTGGTGATCAACAGGCCGTCTTCATCTATAGGTTGATCTTTCTTACAGGCCGACCATACAGTCATCGCAAGGCAGGCCACCAGAAAATAATTAAGTCTGTTTATTTGAAATTTCATGATTGTTAGTTTTCAGTTGTTCAATTATCTCCAGGGAATATTTTGTGTCAGGTTTGGATTGCGGTTTCTCTCGCTTTCCGGTATCTGGAAAATATAATTTTGCGCGTAAGCCCTGTCTGAAGTATTCTGATAATAGCGTGTTACGTTTGCACCGTGAGTATCGATTGTCCATACACCAGGACCAGCGGGTGGTCCCCATACTCTTTCCAGTGCGCGCCATCTTCTCAGATCAAATCCACGTTGACCTTCTGCTACCAGTTCAACAATTCTTTCCTGTTCAATAGCATTGAAAAATGCTGCCGGACCTGCTGTCATTGCCGGCGTAAGATCAGGTAGGTTTCCACGATGACGAACACGGTTTACGTATTCGATGGCGTCGGGTTGAGGACCCATAACTTCATTACTTGCTTCTGCATACATCAGATAGACATCAGCCAACCGTACAACGGGCCAGTTAAAGTCGCCATCACTACGGCCCTGTCCCGGATAGTTTCTTACAAATTTTCTGAACACATATCCGCTGTTGGTACCGTCGGTGTTATAGGTAGTATATTGTACACCGTTGATCGTAACACGTTGTGCCCAGGTTTTATAAATAAACGGAGCCCAGCCGGTAGATTGTAATGAGGCAAGCCCGATGCTGGTTTCATAATCCCACTGAATTGTTGCCTTCATGCGATAATCGCGGTCGAGATAGCTTTCAGGATTAACGGCAGAATTAGGTGTTGTGCGTGCAGCAGCGTTTGTTTGCGGATTCATCGGAATCAGCTTTGGTGCGAAGTCGCCGGTGCTAAGCGTTTGATACCGGTCCGCAAGTTCGTATCGCGGCGATACCCAGCATTGTGAACCTTCATGAGAACGTCCGGAAAAATCACGCATCAACTCTTCACCCTGTGAAGTTCCGGTGCCTCCATGTGTAAATACAAAGATCATTTCAGGGTTACCGTTTGCTTTGGGTGTAAACAGGTGATAATAATTTGGAAGACGTTCGGCTTTACCAAGATCATCAATCTCGCCAGGTTCTCCATTCATGTATAACGTTAAACCAAAATCATCGGCTACAGATTTCAGATCAGCAGCTGCGGAAGTAAATGCTAAGGTGGCCTCACCTGCATCCTGTGTAAAACCTTCGAGCTCGGGCCAGCCATTTTTCTTCCATGATCCCCAGTATAAATGTAGTTTACCGCGAAGTGCCAGCACTGCCGGTTTGGAGGCCCTGCCCGCTACCGGCGCTTTAGCCGGGAGTTTTTCAAGCGCAAAAGCATAATCGGCAAGAATAGAATCCTTAACCTGTCCTATTGGCATCCTGGTCAATCCTGCTACCTCTGAGTTATCATTGATCACCTGGCCGAAGTAAGGCACATCACCCCACATTGAGATTAATTTGAAATAAGCAAGACCACGCAGGAACCGCGCTTCAGCCTGTATAACCTCAAGATTAGCAACATTACCCACAGTACCATCACTGATCATTTTTCCGGTGTTTTCAATAACATAGTTAGCATGGTTCACCGCTCCGTACAGGTAGCGATACATCTTCTCCCAGCTACCTGTATATCCGCTTGGGTTGTAGTTTCCACCGTTATAAGCATCGCCTAACCGCAGATTACCACTGGTGGTGCTTCCACCACGTGCACGGGTGTATTCACCATGACCATCCATATAATAATCGCGATCAAAACAGGGACGGATGGAAGAATACAATCCATTCAACGCATATGCGGCGTCAGCTTCCGTTTTCCAGAATGCGGCAGCACCCAGGTCAACAGTAGGCTCTTGTTTAAGTAAATCTTTCCTGCAAGCGGTATGGATCAAAGCGAACGCCGCCAGGAAAAATATTATCAGGTTATTTGAAATTTGTTTTTTCATATCAGCAGCATTTAAAAGCCTAGTTGTATAACAAGTGAATAAGATTTTGTAATCGGATATACGTTGTTTTCGTTACCGGCTTTTTCAGGATCAAGTCCACGGTAGGAAGTGAATGTCAAGATGTTTTCCGCCGAACCTGCAATACGCAAAGTGGCAACACCGGCACGTTTTAACAACGGTGAGTTAACTGTATATCCCAGTTGAAGATTTTTCAAACGGATATAACTCATATCGTCGAGCCAGAAGCTCGTCTGATCACGGTTATTACCATCACCTCCAAGTCTTGGCCATGCACCACCGCGATTTTCGACTGTCCATGGCTGATAGAGATGATCCCAGGTTGTGGCATAACGTTGTGTTCCGAAGTTGGTGTTGTTATAGATGTTGAGGATATAATCTTTTCTGCCTGCAGCCGCGTTAAACTGGAAAACAAGATCAACTCCCTTCCAGGCAACAAAACCGTTTAATGAAGCAAAGGTTGTCGGGCGATCCATCTGGGCATTGGGATAAGCCTTGCGGTCGTTACCATCAATACGGCCATCGCCATTCAAATCCTCCATCAGCAGATCACCGGGAGATGCCCCCTGTGGTGTGGCGTTAAATACATCCTGCCAGGTTTGTGCGATTCCTTTATCCTGGTAACTATATACAAAACCGTATGGCATACCGAGGAAAGTGGTTCCTCTTCCAAGGAACTCGTTCCATGATTCAAGTTCTGTACGGTTATAAGACACATTGAAGGTTACACCATAATTGATAGCAGCCACCCGATCCTTCCAGGAGAAAGTACCTTCGATACCGCGGTTGCGCATATCGCCGATATTTCTTCTCGGGGCATTGAACGCACCAGACAGCAATATCGACTGCTCAGAAGGACGGAGCATACCAGCGGTTTTCCTGTCATACAAATCGATCTCGGCGGTCAGACGGTTATTCAGGAAACCGAGTTCAATCCCCAGATTCAGGACAGATGTACTTTCCCAGCTCAGGTCACGGTTTATAAGCTTTTGATTCACAAACCCGCGACTGACAACTCCATTATAGATATAAGGTCTTGAAGTAAGTGTTGTTTGTTGTTCGTAACGACCAATACCACTGTTATTACCAAGTTCGCCGTAAGACAAACGGAGTTTACCGCTACTTAAAAACTTATCGGTAAAATTTTGCAGGAATTTTTCTTCTGTAAATCTCCATCCCAGCGCTACTGAGGGAAAGAAGCCATATTCACTTCCCGGAAGAAATTTGGATGATCCATCTACACGGAAGTTACCTTCCAGCAAATATTTTCCGTAAGCATTGTAATTCAAACGGCCGATATACGATTTCAAACCTTCGGTGTTTGAGTTACCGCCTGTGGTTTGAATGTCAGTTAATGCAGCATCAATTTCTGATAATGACGGGTGTAAACGATCATTTCTTGAACTTGATTGAAAGCGGTCGTACCAGTATTCTTCACTGTAAACAAAGAGCGCACTTAGTTCATGATTGCTGCCAAAAGATTTATGATAGTTGAGCCGGCCATTCAGCAGCGTTTTATAACCGGTATGGGTTTGATTGCTTACACCTGCATTTGCACCGACATAAATGCGGCTGCCAAAAGTATTTGACTGGAAATTAAATGCCTGGTTGGGCATGTTCGCTCCAACGGTGAACTGGTTATAATAATTCAGTGCATACTCAAGCGTACCTGTCAATCCCGGTAATGGTGTCCAGTCGACATACATACTAGAGTTGGTTTCCTGGCGGTTGCGACGCGTAAGCTGGTTGATATAAAGTGTATAGGGATTGTAAGCCTGGGGATCCTCGCCATAAGCCATCACACCACCATACATTCCTGAAACCGGATCATACGGCGTAATACCGGCAATTGCGTATTGCATATCAAGACCAGCGGTATTGGTAGAAGCCGGGTCAGTAAAACCTTCCTCAAGTGCGAAAGTAAACTTCGACCAGTTGCCGTTAAATTTAACACCAGCATTCATGTTGCTACGCAGTTTGTAGTCAAAATTGAACCTGGCGTTGTATTGCTTGTAGGTATTGTTGATCTGAAGCCCAAGTTCATCTTTCATACCTGCAGAAATGAAGAAGTTTGACTTGTCATTTCCACCTGTAGCTGAGAGATTATAATTCTGAAAGGCACCGTCCTGCATGATCACATCCCACCAGTCTGTATCCGGATATCTCAAAGGATCAATCATGCTTAAAGCCATCCATTGGTCGATCGTTCCATTTTTGAATGTCTGGTTAGCAGGCAAAGTGTTTACAGAAGCACGTACCTGGTGCAGGTGCAGCGACCGGGCATAGTCATCCATGAACTGTATTCCTTTTGTAGGACGTTCCAGTGCCATGGTGCTGTTGAAATTGATAGAGGTTTTTTTCATGCCTTTACCCGAACGTGTTGTAATAAGTATCACACCATTCGCCGCCCGCGATCCATATACAGAAGCCGAAGTAGCATCCTTTAATACCGAAACCGATTCAATGTCATTCACGTTGATACGGTTGATATCAACATCAGGCATACCGTCAACAACTACTAACGGACCGCTGTTATTAACCGTACCTAAACCACGAATCAATAAGGATGCATTGTTCCGGCCCGCCATACCCGAATTCTGAACCGCAGATAATCCCGGAACCATACCACTGAGCCCCGTGGAAATGTTTGGAATAGCACGGCCGGTCATCTTCTCATCAACATTCACGGTAGATACCGCACCAACAAGATTTACTTTTTTCTGTTTACCATAACCGATAACCACAACATCTGTCATGGAAGTAACCGTCGATCGCATACTGATGTTATATTCAGTACGCTCATCAACACGTTCAGTAGTGGTTTCGTAATTGAGTGAAGAAAACACGATCGTTGCGCCCACCGCAGCACTGATAGTATAACGGCCATCATTACCCGTTTTTGTACCGGTGGTGGAATTAAGCACAGTCACAGATACATCCGGAATCGGTGTGCCAAGTGAATCTTTCACTGTACCTGAAATCGTTTTCAGTTGCGCAGCCAAATCCATGGGCAGCAGAAAAAATAGTAATAATAAAGAAGAAACGAATAAAGGGACCTTTATTCGCCGGAAGCGAGTCTGTGGCATAAGCAATCGGTTTTGATTTTGTTAATAGCGTTCCCAAACTTGCTAAAAAAAGCTGGAAACGTTTTCATCAAACAAACATTTATTTACTGAAACGTTTTCGTAATGGTTTGCGTTTTACTTGAAACTGTAACTGGTTGTAACCTAGTCAGTCGGGATCATAAACTGAGTGTTACCACTTACCGATAATCAACTTTTGGTTTTGACATCCAAATCTTTGGATCGAAGACTGATTTTGTTTGATTTGTTATGTTTCTGAAAGCAATGAGAACTTCTTCCAACATCGGTATGACAGAAAATCTTATCGGTATGCTGCATTAATAATTTACACCATAGCAAACGGATCGCCTGATGAGTCATTGTAGTTTTATCGTCACCGACTGGCCGGCATAACCTTCCTGAGGCAGATCCACTACCAAGTCCGTTTGTCCCGTATTCGCGTTCCAGTTTGCGACAGCACCGGTTGTTTCTGTTCTGTATTTACCTGTTATTGAAAGAGAAAGCTGTTTCAAGATTTGTGTTGGATCAGAAACAGTGATTGCTGAAATCTTTTTCTCACGCCCATTAATAATAACCAGACAGGGTTGGTTTAAAAGGATGAGGTGGTCATTATGTTTGATTTCACCCGGTCTGTAAAACACAGCCTGTGTGATGCCTTTGGATGCATTTGTTACTGCCTGCAGTTGGGAATTGTTAACAATAATTGATATTCCGTTATTGCGCAGGTAATTGTCCAAAGGCCTGGTATCGGTCGAGGGTACTACCACATACGCATACCCGCTGTTCACCGGCCTGCGTCCATGGTTGAGCCAGATGTTGAATACTTCTTTTTTAACCGGCTCATCTGTAGCCCAGCTTTGGTGATTGATCGATCGCCAGGTACCAACTGCTTCAGTATTTGATACTGATATCTCGCATGGTTCAGGAAACAGGTAAGCAACACTATCATGCATGATCCATGATACCTTACCGGGTTTATGGACCCCGGGTGGCAGTACCGATTGTTTACCACCGCTTTTTGCAATAACAGCCGATCGAAGCAGAGTCTGGTTAAGCGTAGTAAATACTTCAAGATCTTTTTCCCCATTTATATCTGTCCCCAGGCATACATATTCATCATCAAAAAAGAACCATGCTTTTTTTGCGCGTAAGGGATCATGGACACTCACCAGGTCAATGGCGGCCAACCCATAACGGTTGTCACTAGCACCACCTGAAAATGACGATTTTCCTTTTTTTGCCAGTTCCCGCCAATGGGGTAAACTGGCTTTCTGCATAACAGTTGTACCCGGGATCATTTGCCAGTTCCAGACCGGGTAGATATTCGTATACTCAGTTCCGCGACGGGAAATAAAATTTGATCCATCACCAAAATGATGCATCTGAATACCTTCGTCGTTATGCGGTTGTTCCATATTGCTGCTGCGCGATGAGTGCATACGAACCGATGCAAACCAATCCGGGCGCTGATGCACCAGGTAGGATGAGTGCCAGAAAAATCGATTGGTACTGGCAGATGGTTTTGCTGTTCCCTTGCGCAGCCGGATGATATGTTTTAGTTCATCTGAACGGTAATCAGAAATCTTTAAAAGATTTTCCGGTAATTCTGTACCCTCTTTGCGTAATGCATTCATTCTTGTCATATCACGGTTTTCGGCGCCGGGATCAGGATAAATGCCATGAACCATGGATCGGCTTATTCCGTCCAGATAGTAATCGATCAGCAACTTCATTGCAGAATCAGGGAACTTAAAACGGGTGCCGGAAATTTTTACACCCCAGTATGCAAACGAAGCTGCGAAGTTGGTTCCATAAGTAAGTGTAGAGATCACATTATCTGTGCGGTGATGAAAACTTAGATCTGGTTTGATACCACGATCTGTTGTTAAATGGATTTCTGATGCCATTACTTTTATGACTCTTTCCAAAACTGCGATATCACGATTGAATAGCGCTTGTTTACCAAGCATCGCAGCAATAGGCAGCAGATCGCCACCCGGTCTCGCGCCAAAGGCTTCGAGACTTGCGCGACCGGCAATCTTCAAACCAGCACTGCGCTGCCCGGGCGACAGATCTGCATCCATCAGCAACAAAATATTGATCATATGCTGGGGTGTTCCCATTTCGTTCCACCACCAGTTCTGACACCTGAAATCGTGTTTTAGCCAGAAGTTCAGCGCACCGTTTAATGTCTTTTTTGTAACGGGATCTCTATAAAAGTCAGATCCGGGTTTTGCTGTGGCCCTGGCCAGGTTCACCATATTTTCAAGATGGATCCTGTGTTCAAAACCTGTACGTGACGTGTCCTTATAATCAATCCCTGGCCAGGAACCGTCCGGTTTTATTGTTGTATTAAGTTCCCGGATGTGCTCACTGTTAACGGAAGGCTGCAACAGATCATCTATGATACGCTTACGGATCACCTCAAGGTCCTTATCCACTATATATGCTGACTTAATCATTGTGCCCCGTACATAAACCCTTGATGGACCCTCTTCCGCGGCACTATACATACAAGCCATAGTGGCGATTATAAACAAATTTCGTTTAAGCATAACAGTTATTTCGACCGGCAATATTTATTGTTTGGAGATGATGAATTGTATATTTTCTTTGGCGCGGGGGGTAAGGGCTTCAAAATTCACTCTGTAGATATTGTCCCCCCATTTATGCAGGATACCCTGATCTTCCATAGCGGTCAGGGGAATCTTTTCAACTGAAGCACGAAGTTTCTTTTTGTCGAAGTGAAGTCTAAAATCTGATAGTCGGCCATCAGTGTTTTTATAATGAATGATTACCTCTCCTTCTTTAATATCGACGGGGTAACAGGTCATCAGGTGCTGCGTAAATGTTATTGCGTCGGATGCGGTGATAGCATCGGCAACCACTACATTTCTTCCGCGGTTTAGTGTAATCTTCCTGGTTACCGAACGAACACCGGCTTCGGCGGGATAAGCTCCGGAAATATCCAGTTGTAGTTCAGACAGGTTTTTGTTCTGTTTGTAACTTACGGCCGAGGCGCTGAATTTCATCCCGGCCTTTTGTGTTACGCCGTTCAGGGTCGGAACATTATGGTAGTCCGAGCGGTTATACCAGATGTCATAACGTTGATCACTAAACGTCTTTTTTGTATACGTGCCCCGCCCTACGTCAATCAGCAGAGGAAGCCCGTCGTAATAAACCACGTAGTTACCAATATCATTATGATTATGACTTTCATCGTTGTGCCCGCCTTTGGCAGCTACAAAAAAACCGTCGGATGTGCCCTGTTTATCACGCGCTATCATCACCTGTATATCCGGCAACCACACATTTTGTGGTAAGGGCAAACCTTTTTCAGCATTGCGGAATTCTTCGCTGATGAAAACACTGAAAAAATTTCTGAAGTACATAAATCGTCCCAGTTTGCCATCTTCATGCGATTTATAGTACGCACCAAACCGCATCATATCCTCATCCCCGATATCTTTTCCAAAACGATAAATCATGCTGGCTGCCATTGACGGCCGCGGATCCGCATCAGCAAAATTTAGAAAGTAATTATTACCTATTTGCGCCCGGTAGATGAACCGGCCCATATTGCGCACCTTTTCATCTTCCAACACATATCTGAATGCATCATTACTTGCAAGATTAAGCAGTGAAATATTATCGTACAGTGAAGCCGCTGCCGCATCCCAGTAACCGGGCCCCTCATCACAACCCCCATCCTGTGGGTAAGGATTTAAAAACTCGTCAAGCACTGATAACACTTTACCTACCATGGCCACACGTTTGCTTTCATCCTTTTCAAGAAGCAGGGCAGTATTCAACCAGTTTGAGCAGATCCATGGGTTCCAGTTATTTGGTGGTCTTCCATTGGCATTTTTTGTCATCCAGCCATGCGGTTTCGTCATCAATGGTTCAAACACACGTCTGTTTGTTTCAACATAGATACGTTTGCGTATCTGCGGGGACACTGCATCAAGTTTTGCTCCTAAAAAATAATCTACCCATGAAAGAAAAGTTGCAGTTTCTGCGGCGAATAGATCAACAAAGGGTGCAGTAACATCTACCAGGCCCTTATATTGTTTTCCTCCTGGAAGATGGGCCGGAACACCCCACCATGATTCTTCACATATCGACCAGACACCATTGATAATGGGGTCAACAAAACGCCCCTTGTTTTCATATATCTCGGCGAGAAGCATTGTACCCAGCACGTTCCGTTTGCGGAAACTTACCTGCTGGTATTGATCGCGGTCGCCAGTACGTTCAATAAGCAGGGAGGATGTTGCCGGTATCGATGGCCATTCGTAATTTATCATCGAATCTGCCTGCCGCAGATAAGTTTCCATCAATGCTTTGTCGGCTTTCGACCAGGCATCCCGATCTTCTGGTTTTGGAAATGGCTTCCATGAAGCCTGTGGTATCAATACCTTTTGCAATTGAGCTGACTGGTAACGGCCGCTCATTAAATTCTGTGCCTGCGAACGTACCACCAAAGAAAATACACTGAAAAATAAAGCAAGTGATAAAATTGATCTCATAAAAACGGGTTGGGTAGGTTATTACGGAGCCGGAACCTTTTCAGGTTTCACGTATTGCTTACTCATATTATATGGCAGGGCGTAAACATTGCCCTTTTTATCGGAGAAATATAGCCTCGATTCGGACATAGTATCGGCGTTACCATCCGCCCAGAAAGCTGTAAAACCCGGATGCATTACAGAGGGCCGGCGGGCGTATGAATGATTTCGTTTGTTCGAACCCGTTAATTTTTTACTGCTCTTCCATGTGTGGCCATCATCAACACTTTGCCATTGCACCATGTCACCACCCGTACCCAAAGGTTGTGGACCAGGACTTGTGGGACCGATAATCATCCACTCCGAACCATCGATATACAAAGAACCCATATCATAATTATGAGTGGAAGAACAAACCTTATAATGTACCCATTCTTTGCCCGTCCATCTGATTAATACCCAATCACGCAGGTTACCGGGAGGGCCAGGACGGTAACTATTACTGACTACAACCAGGATGACCGGATTGCCCAAAGCATCAAAATTTATATCGTTGATGTATATAAGTTTCCCTTCTGTTTCAAAGTCCTTAACCAATGCATCGTTCAGCTTTTCCCGGAGCGGGGTTTCAACTGTTTTGCCTTCAACGGTCGTCCAGGTTTTACCCATGTCTTCTGTTTGTAACAGGTAAAGATTGGTTCTCTTATCAACATTACCCCCGGGATGGTAATTAAACGCTGTAACTACTTTGTTTTTCCATTTATTTGAAACCTGGTAGTGCCCGCCCATTCCTGCCAGCTTTTGTGCATCGGCCCAGTTGGTTCCATCAGCGCTGGTTGACCAGTATAACTCCCGGCCGCGGGTATAACGTGTAAAAAGATGAAGAAAGCCCTTCCCTTCAAATCTCCACGGTTGGGGGTAAGTCATATCACCTTCATAAGTTCTGTCAAAAGCGGAAATATCATAGGGTTTACGGCTTTTGAAAATTATTCCTAACCGGCTTGTGTTCCTGCCACTAACAAAAACCCAGATGTACCCTTTCTCATCAATTGACAGTGAGGCATTGTCGTGGGGATCATCTACACCAACCTTATCATAAACTATAACAGGCAGGGGCACACGCTTTTTAACATGATCAAAATAAGAGATCATGATCAGCAGATGGCGTTCATCAGCACTGGTTGTTCCTCCATAAACAAAAAACGTTTTCTTTACTGCCGGTGCGTATACTGCCACGGGAATATGACTGGAAGTATAGGTTCCCAGGCCACCGGAATACTTATCGCCATAGGTTGAGAACTGGTTCAGGGTGAACCATATACCGCGATACCCATCAACAGTTTTGTTCTGGGAGAAAACACACGCTGATTGCAAAACAAACAGCAAAAGAAATAAGGATAATTTTCTGGTCATGTTGATCACTTATTTCCAGGAGCTAAGAGCTGGTGCTGCTTTGGTTGTTCCGGTTTTTCCATTACCGGGAACAAGGTGCACTTCCAATGTCTGTGAGCTATTGGCAGGTAAGGTTGTCTCAAAGCCAACCAGGGTGGTACCAGGATTTGGAGCATCCCAGTGATTTGGCGGATCCGTTGACCATGTTTTCATGGTTACCTTGCCTGGCGCCAGCACTTTTAATGTTAGGTTTTTATTTCCTGCGCTCAATTGAGCAGTATTAGCATCTTGAATAACCACATTTGCCGGCGTTAACATCGTCCACCGGATCACGGTCTCTTTATCTGTAGTGGTAACCTCATCTTTAACTACAACATATGATTTGTTTACGATGGCTATTCCCCTCACCGCTTTGGTTAACGCGCTGTCATATACGGTGCTCATATCGGTAATAGCAAACATATTCCGGGGGTCGGAAGAAAATGTTGTTAAAGGGGCATATCCTTTTACCCGCTGATGTTGCCCGTCCACAGTCAACGTGTTGTGAACAAGATTGGTCAACCTGAATACGGTCCAACGCTGCGCATTTTGGGTACGGCCAAACAACGCGATGCCTTTTGATTCTAGCGATTCATAATCCTGCATTCCAAAATCCATCGCCCATCTTACGCCATCGGCCTCCATTACAAAAGATCCAATATCCATATGGGCATGATTCACGGAAGCGGACCCGCCTTTCATTCCAACAAATACAGCATTCGAGTCTGTCCACGAACTACGCATCAGTGCCACGGGCATTTTGCCTTTTCCTACCCACATTGTAGACCTGGGCGCAGGGGCTTTGTCGATAGACACACCATTGCTCCACAATAGCATACCGGGTAATAACCTGTCCCTTACAAGACTTGACGCAGGTGTTTTTAATAAACGCGACCGTTCTACCCATAACACAGACGGGTCCTTTGTTTTGGCTGCAAACCAGAACATAGCTGGTTGTACACCCCCGCCCCCGCCAGCATCAGAATAGTTAAAGGGTCTGCCTGTAGGTCCGGTCATATGTTCGAGATATGAGGCGGTTTTAAGAAATCCCGGACGGTCACTAAGGCCAAAATCCTTACCAAATAATTTCTCTATCGCAGCAATAAACATCACGTTAAAGCTGGTTCCATAACCCCAATAGCCATACCCTTCGGGATAAGCACCATCGGGACCGTAATCATTCATTGAGATGACGATCGTTTCAAGCGCACGGTTGATTATTGTTTTAGCCAGCTCAGGGTGATCCTCATAAATAGCCATCGCACCATACGTCATTCCAGCATTACACACCTGGTTCCAGTTATGCTCTGCCCTGAGAAAGGAATTATTTTTTGGATTAAGCGAAGGTTCTAACCCCTTTTTAAGAATAGCATCTTTAATGATACCGGCTGATTGCTGCGACAACTGCGGATGCAACCAGTCGTAACCAATTGCGACTGCCATTGTCATCTCTGCAACATCAAGGAAATGCGATGGGTTCCAGTCAGTGAAAGAGCAAACCGCCACCATTTCTTTTTCGGCCCGTTTTGCATATGCATCGTTGCCTGTTGTACGATATGCGTACGACAGATAAAAGATCCGTCTCAGCGCCTCTCTTGAAACACCAAGCAAACGACGACCGATCTGTTTGCGTTCGAGAAGTGGCTCGTTTAACAACTTGTTGCTTTCAGCCAGAATTGCTTCCTGCACGTTTGTCCAGATCTTATCTGAAGCAATTGTTTTTAGGATTTTTTGTTCTTCATCCTTCATTAAGAGTATGCGCGGATGCGAGGGTATCTGAAACGATGAGCCGATAAGATCAGTCTGTGCCGAAGTTGTAAGATGACTCACCGTTATGGCAAGACATAACAGCACCGGGAGGATAGTTATTTTCATATAGCAGCGTTTTGTTAGCAGTGAACCTGGTGAGCCCTTACATATTGGTGGGCCGAAATTGTTCTTGTAAATGGGTAAATCAGAGCCTTAACCAACCATTTATGATGTTTCCTTATCAGGATAAAAAAGAAAATTAGACATTACAAGTGAAAAACATTTACTCCATGCCCCGAATAATTCATAATTTTCTACGAAAACGTTTCAGTAAATAAAAAGCAAAAAGCTGAAAACGTTTTCAGATTTTTTTATCAAGTTTGGCCAACGTCATTGAAAACGCTGTAAACCGATTGCTTATGCCCGTTTCTGCCTGTAGAAAAGATTTCTCGGTGGCTCCGAACCACTTGCTTATTGACCCGGACAAACTCACATTTGCAAACGATTTCATGAAATTTTCAATTAAGAACTATTCGTATTAACTTATACGATAAATGAAATTTGTTTGCGGTTTCTGCTTCATCGCCGTCATCGCCGAAATTGTTTATCGCCCGTTTTACTAATGAAGAAGAAGTCAGAAAAGAAAAATGGTATCCAGGACATTGCGGAAGCGTTGCAGCTTTCTCCTGCCACTATTTCGAGAGTTTTGAACAAACATCCTCACGTACACGAGTCAACCCGAACAAAGGTGATGGCGATGGTTGAACAACTTGGTTATCGCCGGAACGTGATGGCCTCTGGTTTGCGAACCAATAAGACTCATACAGTCGGACTCATCGTTCCGCGAATTTCTATGTTTGTTCATGCAGAAATTATAACCACGATACAGAATGGGCTTCATGAGCACGGATATAACCTGATCATATGCCAGTCGAACGATTCGGTGGAAATTGAAAAGGACCTTGCAGCCACATTGTATGCCAGCCGTGTCGACGCAGTAATAGCAGCCTGTACCCTTTTTACCACCGATTTCAGCCATTTTAATGTTTTGCTGGAAAACAACATCCCAGTTATTTTTTATGATCGGGTGCCCGTAAAGCCGTATCCTGGCTGCATTATAAAAGGTGACGATTTCCGCGGTGGCTACCTCGCAACCTCACATCTTATTGAGTTGGGTTGCCGTCGTATCGCATATATCTCCGGACCCATGGAGTGCAGTATATATCTTGACCGCTATTCCGGTTTCAAAAAAGCCATGCAAAGACACGAAGTGCCTATCGATAAGAACATGGTGTTTTACCAGGAACTTAATGCCGACAACGCCCGGAAATCCATGCACAAACTATTTTCAAAAAAACCTTACCCTGATGCCATATTTTCTGCCAATGATGTGACTGCCCTTACTGCATTAAGCTATGCAAAGGAGATCGGGATAGAAGTTCCAAAACAACTAAAGCTTGTTGGCTATTCCAACGATCCCCGATCCGCGATTGTATCTCCGTCAATAACAACGATTGAACAATTTCCGGCAAGAATAGGTACCATCATTGTAACAGAACTTTTGAAACTCCTTAAAGATGGCACAGATGGCGTAACGATAGACCAGAACCCGATAATTACACCTGTTGAACTTATAAGAAGAATGTCAACCTGATTCACCAGTCAAATAAACCAAATGAAGAAACTTATTGTTATAGCTGCTGTGCTCCTCAGTAATATATCGCTGACTGCACAAAATGCTAAAAAACAGATGCGTCAGCTCATTGATGAGAACATGAAATTCGCTGCGGCTCAATACAAGGTGTTAATGCAGAAAACACCTGATACAGTGATGCCAAGAAGTTACAATGCTGAAAAAGATCAGCTCATCACCAGTAATACAAGATGGTGGACCAGCGGATTTTATCCCGGCACACTATGGATGATTTATGACGAAACCAAAGATCTGCAGATCAGAACCGAAGCATTAAAACGACTTGCTCTGCTGGAGCCGATCAAACACTATACAGGCAATCACGACCTCGGTTTTATGATGTACTGTAGTTTTGGTACTGCTTATGCAATTACAAAGGAGCCTGCATATAAGGATGTGATCTTTACAGCCGCCTCTTCACTCGCGAGCCGTTACCGGCCAACGATCAAAGCCATTCAAAGCTGGAATACAAGTGCAAGATATAAATGCCCGGTGATCATCGACAACATGATGAATCTTGAACTGCTTGAGTGGGTCACACAACAAGGCGGTGAAAAACGATTTCACGAAATTGCTGTTACACATGCTAACACAACGCTTAAAAATCATTTCAGACCCGATAACAGCTCATATCATGTGATTGATTATGATCTTGAAACCGGCGGTGTTCATAAAAAATTAACGCACCAGGGTTATTCTGATGAGTCGGCCTGGGCACGTGGGCAGGCCTGGGGATTTTATGGTTATGTGGTCATGTACAGATTCACCAAAGATCCTGCATACCTTGAACAGGCCAGGAAGATCGCCGCATATGTGCTGAACCATCCGAACCTACCCGCAGATAAAGTACCCTATTGGGATTTCAATGCCCCGGATATTCCAAATGCGAAACGCGATGTTTCTGCAGCTTCTGTTATGGCGTCCGGATTGCTCGAACTGTCGCGCTATACAAAAGGAAAGGAAAGCAAGGAATATGTAAACGTTGCAGAACAGATTTTGAAAGTACTTTCCAGCCCCACCTATCGTGCAAAACCAGGAACAAATGGCGGTTTTATTCTTGAACATAGTGTGGGCCATCTGCCTGGAAATTCGGAGATCGATGTGCCTTTGACCTATGCAGACTATTACTTTATTGAAGCGCTGCAACGATATAAAAAGTGGTATTTATAATTCGATGCGGTCATAAACAACAATGCAGGTTCAACTTCGAACCTGCATTATTGTTTATATGCCCCCTTCCTATTTTTTAGTTGAATCTCTTGGAATCAGTTTCGATTGCAGAACAATATCTTCATCTTTCAATTGGAACAGCTTTTTATCAAGCGCTTTAAATAACATGGTGGCTGCTTCTTTGCCCATCTCATACGCGGGCTGTGTAATTGTTGATAGTGATGGGTTCAGAAATTCTGCAGTCTGCAGATTCGAGAAACCGATCACCTTAACATCAGTAGGAATATTAAGTTTCAGCTCACGGCAAATTTCATAAGTAGCAATAACGTATTTCTCGACCGAAGCAAAAATGCCATCGGGCTTCAGGTTTGTGAACAGATCCCTGATAATCACCCGATCCTGTTCGGCTTCATTGGTGCATTCTATCATCAACGATTCCTCAACAGGAATATTCCGATCCTGAAGTGCCTTTACATACCCTTTCAAACGTTTGTTACCAATAGACAGGTTTTTCGAAATGCCAAGATGCGCTATCCGTTTACAACCCTGATCAATTAAATGTTTTGTGGCGAGGTAGCCGCTTTCAAAATCATCTGTGATAATTTTTGCTGTATCAAAATCTTCGCAAACCCGGTCAAAGAAAATTATGGGCAACCCTTTTTTCTTGAGATCATGCAGGTGATCAAAATCTTCATCATTATGAGCAACGGAAATCAATACCCCATCTACCCTTCCACTATTAAGATGTCTTGTAAACGCAATCTCATTCGCAAAGTCTTCATGTGTTAAGTATATGAGCACATGATAACCCTTTTCACGTGCCACCGACTCAATACCATTGATCGCCAGGGCGAAATAGTTGTTCGCTATCTCAGGGATAATGACGGCAATGGTTTTGCTTTTGTGTTTCCTGAGACTACTGGCGTGTGGATTAGGTTGATAATTTAATTCTGCGGCCAGCTTAAGAACTTTTTCTTTTGTAGTTTTTCCTATATCATGACTATCCCTGAGGGCCTTTGATACAGTTGAAATCGAAAGGTTGAGTATCTGCGCAAGTTTCTTAATATTTACTGATTCCATAATAAGCCTATAACGGGTTCAATATAAACGAAAAATCAGGCATCGGGAAATGTTTTTGCTTATCACTTACTGACATCTTTATTTTGCACAATGGAGTATTTCAAAAGATTGGAGTCGTTGCTAAAACAGGAACGTGCAGAGGACCAGGAGCAGTTTATCCGCCAGTCTCAATCGCTGTCTATACAGGAAAAAAGGGCTAACGGTATCGTATGGTTTCCTGTCGCTATCCGCGACACAGAAATGGGTCGTGGCGATTACCTCACTGTTGAACTTGAACGTACTACACATCCGGAGTTGCCACATCAATTCCGTTTTGGTGCAGCAGCAATGTTGTTTTCAAATCATGACCGCAATGAATACAAGGTGGAAGGTGTTGTTACTTTCCAGGGAGGCAACCGTTTAAAGTTGTCACTTCGAACGGATGAATTGCCAGAATGGTCACGCGATGGCAAGTTGGGAGTGGAGTTGTTATTTGATAATAATAGTTATGAAGAAATGCAGCAGGCAATACGTACCGCGGCTGCAAGAGCAGAAAAAAATGATGATGCACATCTCATTGGCGTATTAACCGGTGAAAAAAAGCCGGGATACAATCATGATATCGAGGTTCCCACCATGCCACAACTGAACGCTTCACAGCAACAGGCAGTCAAAAAGATTTTGTCTGCAAATGAACTGGCCATCGTGCACGGGCCGCCAGGAACAGGCAAAACCACCACCATTGTTGAAGCCATATTGGCCATGTACCAATCTGATCATAAACAGATACTGGTTACAGCGCCCAGCAATACCGCAGTAGATTTATTAAGTGAAAAATTATCGTTGCGTGGTATGAATGTGGTGCGGGTGGGAAATCCTTCGCGTGTAACAGAAAGACTGCTTTCACTGACACTGGACAGCCGTATTCAGCAACACCCTTCTATGAAAGAAATGAAAAAGTTGCGGAAACAGGCCAGCGAATACCGGAACATGGCTCATAAGTACAAAAGGAATTTTGGTAAGGCAGAGCGGGATCAGCGTAAAGCCCTTTTTGATGAAGCGCGGAACATTATGCAATCCGTTGAACGCACAGAGCAATACATAACCGATGACGTGTTATCAAAAGCACAGATCATAACGGCTACCCTTGTGGGAAGCAATCATTATACGGTTCGCAATCTTCGCTACCATACGGTAGTGATCGATGAAGCTGCGCAAGCGCTTGAGCCTGCCTGTTGGATCCCTGTTCTGAAAGCTAAAAAACTGGTACTGGCCGGTGATCATTTTCAACTTTCGCCCACTATCAAATCTGAGGCAGCCGCCGTGGCCGGTCTGAGTATGACACTGTTTGAAAAAAACACCGCGCTTCATCCCACTGCAGTTACTATGCTGGATGTGCAATACAGGATGCATGAAATGATCATGCATTACCCCGGCCATGTATTTTACCGTGATTTATTACAGGCACATGCTTCCGTTGCAAACAGAACCTTGCCTGGTGATGAACGGCCCTTCCTGTTTATAGATACCGCAGGATGTGGCTTCGAGGAGAAAGCTTCAGGAACCAGTGTTACCAATCCGGAAGAAGCTGCCTTTCTATTATCACATCTTAGCAACCTGCTTGTAAACAGTTTTCCTGCGGGGGCTGGCCGGGCCATTCCGGACGTGGCCGTAATTTCACCATACAAACAACAAATAGAAATCTTAAAGGAACAATTACTGGCCGCTCCGCTGCTTGCAGGTTATCTGAATAATATTTCAGTTAATACCATTGACAGTTTCCAGGGCCAGGAGCGTGATATTGTATACATCTCGGTAACAAGAAGTAATAATGAACAAGTGATTGGCTTTTTGAGTGATACAAGAAGAATGAATGTAGCAATGACAAGGGCAAGAAAAAAACTTGTAATTATTGGTGATAGCGCAACTATCGGTCAGTTTCCTTTCTACAGCGGCTTGATAAATTATGCGGAAAAGACGGGAACCCATGTAAGTGCCTGGGAATTTATGAATTTGTAAACGTACGGAACGCAAGAACGGGAAGGCACTGCATGATTATTGCACTGGTGAGGTGTAAGCCGGCCCAAGAAGGCTTTAACCCCATGATTAGCAATATTTTTAATGATAACGATTTTATAGTTTCTAAAAAAGACCGCTGGCTCACAGGGCTTATTGCCCTGTTTTTTGCAACCTTTTATATACCACATGCACCGGTGATCAATAACCTTGCAATACTGGCGCTTGGACTGTTTTGTTTCGGGTATAACTCAATTGCTGAAAAAAAGGTATTGTTAAAAGAACGTCCGGAAATCTATTTGATTTTAGCCTTTTATGGATGGCAGATTTTCAGCGCGCTTTCTTCAGATAATATCAGCAACGGCTTGAAATACCTCGTTCTTCGTATTCCGCTGTTATTTCTGCCAGTTTCATTTGGCCTGATTTGCATTAGCAAAGGGGTTAAATGGCGCATTATGCTGGTGTACGCATTGTTGACCACCCTGGCCGCAATGGTGTGCAGTGTTGCTGCATATATCGTTTATACGAGAACGGGAGACGCCGGCTTTTTATATAATGATAGTCTTACCGCCATAATCGATAAGCAATCAGTTTATTTTGCGCTGATGATCAATATCGCGATCATGATATTCGGCTATTTATATATCCAGCGCGTCATCAGCCCCCGCTATCGCCTGTGGTTTTTACCCATCGTTGCGTTTTTGCTTGTTTTTCATTTCATGCTGGCCAGCAGAACCGAGATCATATTTCTATACAGCAGCGCCATAATATTTGCACTTTATTATTTTTTTATAAAAAAGAAAAACAGGCCCGCTGGATTCACCATGGTCGGCGTATTGTTGATATGCGCCGCCTTGCTTGTGGCTTTGTTTCCAAAAACCGTTAACCGCTTCAATGAGCTTCGTTATCCCGATTACAATTTCAAAAATGATGCGGTTGAAAGTCATTATAACATGCAACTGACTTCAGAACAATGGAACGGTTTCAATATCCGCCTGGCGATCTGGACATGCGGGATAGAAGTGATCGAAGCAAATCCCGTTATAGGCACATCGCTTGGAGATAAGGACCGGGCTTTGCTCGACAAATTTGAAGAAAAGCAATTTGAGTTTGGGATACGTACCAATAAAAACATGCACAGCACTTACCTGGATATGCTGGCCGGAATGGGCATCATTGGATTACTTACATTTTTGCTGGGGTACCTGGTGATGCCAATGGTAAAGGCACTTACTTACCGTGATGTGATCGGTGCACTGATCCTGATAGATTTTGCACTTTCGTTTACTACTGAAACCTATCCGGACCGAAGTATGGGTTGTATAATCTTCGGATTTTTTATTTCATTTATCATCGCATATAAAGACAGCTCGCAGACCGCACCGGGTCAGCCAAAGAACAGTTGATCAGGCATTGTCTTCCAGGTAATGTTTGATAGCAGTTTCAGTATCACCAAAGAATACCAGGTTACCTTGTTTCATATAGGCCGTTTTGGGACAATATTTCTGAACCACATCTAAAGTGTGGCTAACCAATATAACGGTTTTGCCATTGATCCAGCTTGACTCAAACACGTCGATTGCTTTTTTCTGGAACTTCATATCACCCACTGCAAATATCTCGTCAAGAAACATGATATCTGCTCCACCGTTCACGGCGATTGAAAAGCCCAGACGGGCCACCATTCCCGAAGAGAAGTATTTGATCTTGGTATCTACAAATTCGCGTAGTTCAGCGAAATCAATGATCTTGTCAAATATTTCATCGATCTCTTTTATTCTTAACCCCAGGATGGATCCGGATATATATACATTCTCCCGCGCCGTAAGCTGATGACTCATCCCAACGCCAAGATTCATTAATAAGGTTGATCCGAAGATTTCAATGGTACCGGTATCGACCGGGTATACACCTGCCAGCAAACGGATCAGGGACGATTTCCCACTTCCGTTTCTTCCTATTAATCCAATACATTCGCCTTTGTACACATCAAAATCCATCGTTTTGATGGCTTCCACTCTTTTCGCGCGCGGTGGATTAAAAAGATTGAACAGCCGATGCTTAACCGTATTGTGGCTATCCTCAGCAATGGTAAAGGTCTTACTTATATTTCTGGCTCTTATCGCCAATGAATGTTCCGTCATAATTTTTCCGCTGCTTTAGCGCCTAACTTTTTAAGTAAGTAAACGCCGATTAACAAAAATGCAAATGAATATGCAAAATCGAAGGCAAGCAGTACAGCGTCAGGCGGCTTTCCTTCCATCATAACCCTACGCACATTAATAATTATACCAGCGATTGGATTGAGATAATCAAACATGGGAAGTGCTTCCTTAAACGTAGCCAGCTTGTAAAAGATCGGTGAAAGGAAAAACAGGAAAGCTGTAAACACCTGCCATATCTGGGTGATATCTTTTGCCACGGTATAAATCGTTGACAATAGCAGAGAGAATGCAAGTGAAAGTATAAACAGATTCACGAACAAAACAATGATCCACAGATTATGCCATGATGGGCCCAATGAATCTTTTTCCACCAGGTTATAAAACAACACAAACATCACAAAGTTGAAGAAGAACCCGATAGAGTTACTCATCAGTGTTGAAATATATATCTCCAGCTTGTTCATGTTACTGTATTCATACAAATACTTTTTGGTCTGCAGAATCTGAACCGTGCCAGAGGTAGACTCAAGAAAAAAGTTCCAGCAAATAAGACCGGTAAACAGGTAAGATGCAAATGCAGGAATGTTCTGGTTGAGAATAACCTTGAAGGCAATATAATAGATGCAAATATCGAGCACCGGTTTGAGGAGTGCCCAAAGCAGACCCAGCCTGTTTTCATAGTAACGCATCTTGAACTCGATCTTTGCGAGCAGCCAGATACGCTCCATTTTATTGGAGTTTTGCGCAGGATCAGAAATTAAATTTTTAAACATACCGGGGTGATATTATCATAGTTTCATCAACGACTTCACTTGTAACAATGCCTTCTTGAGAGCCGGGTTTCTTTTAACAAACATTTTCAAATCGTTGATGAAGCCACTGTTGCCAACAACAGTGCTTGTTACACGGATCCCAAAAGAAGGATTATCATAAGCAAAGGACGGGCCATTTGCGTTTACAAGGTTGAAAATGTCGGCCGCATAGGTTTTATACAAATCCGGAAAACGGCCCGCAATGTACTGATGCGAATACATTGCTTTATACCGGGTAAGCGACCTGTACATAGAATCCGGCCTGATCCGGTATTGAAACAACGGTTCCGGAATTACTACACCGCGGAAACCGCTGTCGAGCAAAGCGATCAGGCTGCCGTAATCTTCCAGTCCATAGTCCACCACCTTATCGTTGAAGCCCCCTGCCAGGAAAGCCTGTTTCTTATACACAAGTGCACTCGTGTTCATACTGTTGTGTAATAATACATACGGTGGCTCGGGATTCCATGTTGGCCATAGATTGGTTTTTGTACCAAAAAACTTTACCCAGCTTCCTACAAAACTTACATCTTCGTAGGCCCGCAACAAGCGGATGGCCTTGCTGTAATATTCATTCGACACCATATCATCCGCATCAAGAAATGCCAGGAATTCACCATTCGCCTTTTTAGCGCCGTAGTTCCTGGTTTCAGCAAGTCCCTCGTTCACCTTTCTTTCAACAGTGACAACAGGATGTTTGTTCCATTTTTGCAAAGCCGTCAAACTTGCTTCCTCGGTGCTTCCATCATCTACTATTATAATTTCAAGTGGCTGATGTTTGCTTTGAAGCACTGATTCCACACACTCATCAATATATGCTCCCATGTTGTAATAAGGAATCACAACGCTGAGCAATCCGCTCTGGCCATCTGCAGAAGCGACCCGGATGGGCCGATGTAACGGTCTCGCATAAGGGAAAAACCTCCTTGCAGGCGCCTTTTTCATTACGGCGAGCGCGGCCATTTTTTCCATATACACTTTTTCATACTCAAGTTCCCGGCGTATAGATTCAGCGGCTGCATAGCCCATCCGGCTTATGGTTTCATCATCCATTTCAATGGCTTCCCTTAACTTCAATCCAAAACTGGAAGCATCTTCGTGGGAAAACACCAGCCCGTTCACACCATTCTCAACAAGTTCAGCCTGTCCGCCCTGGCGGGATACCAGCACAAGTTTACCGAGCCCCATAGCCTCGATAGCCGCATAGGGCAGGTTATCATTCAGACTTGGAATCAGTACAACATGCGCGTCGGAGAGCATCGCATCTTTTTGCGGCGGAGTTATCTGCCCATGAAAAATTACCTTACCCTGTTTGATATAGGACGCATAGCGTTGTTCAATCAACTGACCCATGGTTTTCATTTCGGGATAATAAACCTTATCCATCCCTCCTACCACTTCCAGAACATAATTAGCGCCACTGTCCCATAACTTTTTAAAATAACGGAACATCTCAAACACACCTTTTTGCGGAGATAACTTCCCAAAAAATACAATGCGGTTTCTTTTAATCGCTTTTGTGCCAGGGGCCTGGTTGAAACGATATGGGTTGCGCACGACTGTTACGGGTACACCGGAAAGATCGATATGTTTGCTGATCTCGTCCACTATATATCGTGATGGGGCGATCACCTGATCGGCCGCACGGATACAGCTGATCTCGAGTTCGCCGGTCCAGTAATTTGGAAACTCGTAGATACCCTCGCGGTTATAATACAGGTAAAGAAAAGCAGGGGAATGCAATATCAGCACTACGGGTACATCATCCAGTGCCGGATCTTTCATCAGTTTAAACTGCAGCGTGTAATAGGCTATTGCGAGGTACTCCTGTGATTCAATAACAGCAGGCTTACCTTCTTTATCAATAATCGTCCTGACCATTAAAGCAAACTCGTAACTAAGCCGGGGAATATATCCAAGACTATCAGCAAGTTTGCTTCGGTTTGAATTAAATGCTATCACACGGATACCTTCGAAGGTTCTTATCTCATGATCCGGAACCGTGTCATCGGGAATAAACACCGTCACACTATCGCCGTGCTGCAGGTGCATGCGCGCAGCCTCATAACAATAGGTGCTGATGCCGCCGCCAAACAATGGTGGAAATTCCGTGGTTAGTATCCAATAATTCAATGCTTATATTTTTTAACATCATCAGAAAACAATGATCTGAAAGTCCGTTTTCCCATGATTACTTTAATAATGTGTCCAAACCGCTTATACCAAAGCGGCAAGATTTCATACTCGTGGTGATACCAGGCAAAAAGATTTTCATAATCATCCTTGTATTTGGTTCTGATTACGCCAATCGTTTTTTCTGTACCGGCTAACCGACCCGACAACTTCCGGTTCAAAGACAGCAGTTCACCGTTCTCTTTTTGAAGAGACAAATAGTTGCGAAGGGCATCTGAGAACAGTTGCGGGGAAACAGGCAACGCATTGCACGACCGGCGTAACTCATCATCAATTTCGGCTGCCGCAGCGGAAGAGGGTGCGTCAATAATCACAAAATTTGTGAGTGATTCAAAATCCTTCATCAGCGTTTCAGTGGCCCATTGGCCAGGTGAAGCAGTGGCTGGAAACACCAGCGGAGCATAAACATCGGTTGTGGTGGCTGCTGCTTTTCCGATCCACCATACGGTTATATCATGGAAGCCCTGTTTATTTAACCGCTCAGAAAGATCATCTATAACCGGTGAATTATCAGGGAAAGCAACTAAAGCATTACCTCCCCCGGTATAATAGTTCAAACAAAACAGTGAATGAATGAGCAAATCGCCTGCTTCATCTTTCTTATTCTGTACATCAAACAATATGAAAAAACGAAAAGCAGCGGATCTGATTCTTTTGAACACTGCAGCAAACTCGTTAACCGTATCATCATTCAAGCGGATACATACCAGTACATCTCCAGGTATATCGGTAGTAGCCGCAGGGTTCAGGATATACACCGGCTTATAGGGCACCACGCCTGTTTGAACTGTATGTAAAGCTGTATGATTCACTTTTATATTCCCGCTATTTTATAACCGTTCGCCTGTGGAACAAAACATAACATCCGTTCCCAGGAATGTGTATAGGTACCTGTTTCAAGATCCAGTACATTTCCCTCTTCAAGCATATCACGAATTCCCAAAGGATTATTCGCTGTGAAGAATTTCCTGTAAGCTGCATCTTTCACAATAAATATGGTGCCCCCGATATAATCAAATGCTGCTGGCTGCAATTGATACTGCCCCAGCAATTCCAATAAGATCTCGTTATTCGTGGTGTTGAAATGATGATGTTTTCTTGAATACTCATTTTTTAAAAACGCTGATGAACCTGCCAATCCAATTTTTTTATCAGCAAGTTTCCTGGTAGCAACATCTAATTTTTCCGGGGTGAAGATCTCATACAATTTATCAAACCAATACCCTGCATTAAGCGTTTGCGGACTGATTTTATCATGCATAAAAACCAGGTAGGTTGTGGGCTCACAGAACCTGTAATAGTATGAAAGACCCGCAAGTTTGCCTCCGATATCCTTTCCCTTGTTTGTTACCTTTTGTATAATAACAGGAAATCTGTCAGCCTGAATTTCGGTGATCACATCGTCATCACATACGCTTACAATAATATTTGAAGCAGCATCTAACAAGTGTGCACACTTGTCGGTTATCATCTTCCATGAGCCAGTATAGTAAACATGTATAAAAACGGTACAATCATTCATTCTCAAACTATTGATTCAGGGGAATGTTGAGTTTTGCTGCAGTAGAAACAGTCGATGCTTCTACTTCTTCGGGCAAAGCATTCAGATAACCAAGCAACCGTGATTCAAGTACAGGTATACTTAGTTCCCGGAGATAGACTTCCCGCGCTTTACCACCTATGGCAGCAAGATCATAATTACCCGAAACGATATCGCCAATGATATCTGCAAGTGCCTCTGCGTTTTCAGATGGGAACACAAAACCGTCGCGTCCCTGGTGAATAAGCTCAGCAAAACCTGTAGCATCAGAAACAATGCAGGTCTTCCCCATACAAAATCCTTCCACAAGCACTACAGGAAAAGGATCATCTCTTGAAGGACAAACAATCACATCCGCGTCAGATACGTGTGCCACAGCTGCGGCGTTATCTACCTCGCCGGTGAAGTTGATTTTCTGACCAGGTCCTATACTCGCCCTGATCATTGTTTCAAAAGCGGGATCAAGCACGCGACCGACGACATTGATTTCAAGTTTTTCAAGATCTCCTGGTTGCAGGTAACGTAAAGCTCTGAGCAATATATCATGCCCTTTACGGCTTTCGATTGAACCGACGATCGTAAAAACAATACGGCCGCCACCTTTTTTATCATGTTTTGAAGGATCATAAAAGTCAAAACACGCATTATAGATTTTGGTGTACCGGCTATTGTATGGTTTCACCACATCAAGCGAGTAATCACTCACGCCAATAATATTTTTTGCACTTTGTAAGGTTGATACAAAGGCCGGATCAGGCAGAAAATGTTTCATCACACCGGCCTCCTGTAACCACCAGATGGTGTGAACCTTATGCTGCATCTGGCGTACAATCGGCCAGTTTACTACAGTGTTACATATGATATAATCGAAGTTGATCGCAAAACGTTCAAATGAAGGATGGTTACTCAGGACAAGCGGATCGATTATCACCGTGATGCCGGCCGCCTGGTACAGTTCTCTTAAAGGGCCGTCTTTGGTACAAAATGCTACAACGAAATACCCATTGTTCATCAACACCTTTGCTATATAGTATAGCATAATCGGGGCACCGCTACGTGATAGATCGTGACAAACAACGATTACGTTTTTTGCCTGTGGATTATAGGACCGCTGCGGTGCAGGGAAAATAGTTACCGGCTCAGGTGAATCATGATAGAGTAAGTTGCGCATCGAAGCAGGGAAGTAAGGATCCTTTGCAACATATTGTGGCCACCGCTGCAAAAGAAATATATCAGCGGGATCCTTCTTTCTCTTTTTCTCCTTTTTCTCATAACCAGCGAGAGACAGATGCCCGATATGACGCAGTTCTGCATATGGTGTATAAATACATCTGAGCCCCGCTTCAATAATTTTAAAAGAGAGATCAACGTCCGAATGCGCACTTGGCGTATTGACAGCGTCAAAACCTCCAAGCTTCAAAAAGATGTTTTTATGCATCGCAAGACAGGCACCGGAAAGAATTGATACCTCCCTGGTTAATTGCGGAAAATTGATATAGGCTGTTGAGTTCCGTGGATAACAATGGAAACTTGTGCCGGTTAAGTTCCTGACACCCGTAACCATACCCGCGTACTGTATGGTGTCATCTTCATAAATCAGTTTGGGTGACACACCGCCGACGCCTGGCAGGTAAAGGTATTCTATAGTGTTTTCGATCCAATCGGATTGAAGGGGACGAACATCGTCATTAAAGAATATTACGATAGAACCGTTACAACCCGCCGCACCTGCATTACACTTGTCTGAAAAATTGTATGGCTTATCGTAAGTAATAAAATGTAAAGGAACCTGCGGAAACTTGCCACTGAGTTTCTCAATCAGACCGGAGTTTGTTACCGGTACTATCTCATAATTTGAATATGATGTGCTTGCGGCAATACTTTCGATGGTTGCCGAGAGGTTATCGTATGAGTCAGTCGGAACAACGATAGAAACCAGGTCGCCGGGCAATGGTTCAATTTTAACCCGGTTGGCAGTTGGAAGTTCCAGTACGCGACCCGGGATGCTTCTTCGTGTAACTGCATCTTCAAGCGCCCTGATATTTGACTGCCGCGCATAGGGCTTTTCACCCACCGAAGCAGAACCGGCTGTTTGACGCCAGTAATACAGCACCCTGGCAATATGCCTGATATGCTCAGTATGTTCGCTGGCTCTTAGCGCCAGGTCATAATCCTGTGAGAAATCATAAGCCGATCTGAAAAACCCGACCTGTTCTTCAAGAAACTTTTTACGATACACGGTGAGATGCCCCGTGTACATCATGTTGAATAACAGCTGCGGGCTCCAGTCGGGTTTAAGGAAATAATTGCTTTTGTTTCCCGATTCATCTTTCTGACATTCATCAGAGTAAATCATATCCGTACCAGGAAACCCGTTGATCTCCTTTACCATCCAGAACAAAGCATCCGGCGTTAACTCATCATCATGATCAAACAATGCGAGGTATTCGCCGCTACTGATGGCGATTGCCTCATTAGAAGCCGCAGATATTCCACCATTTGTTTCAAGAAACTTTATGTTGATCCGAGGTGTAGATACAAACTCTTTTAAAACTGCAAGTGTTTCCTGTTTTTTGGATCCATCATCGGCGATACAGAGTTCCCAGTTATCATATACCTGGTCGATCACCGATTGTATAGCTGCCCGGAGCAATACAGGATCTGTATTGTAAACGGGCATAATCACGGATAATAACGGCTTAAGTTTGAAGCCATCTATCATAGTGCGCATATCCGCCGGCGTTAGTAAATCTTCAGGCTCAACTACCGTTGGTACCGGGGCTTTGGAAGCGGCTTCTTTCTGAATTGCAGCGAGTGTTAACTTTCTCGCATCTTTCATGGTTGTGGCCACTCCGTGTTTATCAACCACTTCTTTAAGATCACGGAGGGAGTTCCCCAGCCCGTTACGCTGCGCATATTCAAGTAAATGTTTGACAGCATAACGTTTTTGCACGAAGCTGGTTCCAACCAGGGCATTCAATGAACGGGTGTACACATTTTTTACTGACTCCTTCACCTTGGTTTTGGCAACCCCGGCAAGTGAGCGATTTTCATAAGTGTTTTTGTACCATTCAATCGTTTGTTTAAGCTGGTTATTTTCATCTGTTAACTGACGCAGTTGGTTCAGATGATCACCCATAAAGTGTTCCATCTGGGCCAGTCGTTCATTCACTGCTGTCATCTTCACTTCAAGGTCGGCCCGCGCATGATGGGAAATCCGGTTGGTGACCGAAGCCAGGTGGTTTCTGGCACTGCTATGATCAGTTCCGGTAACCAGGCTATCTGCCAACAAAACATTTTTTACATCGGTCCTGATTGTGTTGACCTCTTCTAAGGTTACAATTCCTGCATGTATATCAAGATGCAAAGTTTCCCGGGCAACTTCTGCTGCCGGCAAATCAATGATCAAAGCCGGGGCACCAGCCAGCATAACAAACACAAAATGACCGGGACTACCTTCAATTGGTATAATATCCGTGGTTTTCAAAGGCACTGGCGAAGATACATCAGCATGGGCCAGGCGATTTCCTTCCTGATCAGTTACCTCATATGAATAAAAGCGGATAATACCAGGTGCATCGGATATCTTCAAACGTAGTTGGTTACAGTTTGCCTGTGAACCAGTAACGGTGATGCGGTGTTTTTCGTCAGCTAAATGAAAGCCATTGTATATAGCCGGCCCCTGAAGCTGATCATTAGCACCATAACATGTTGCCGTTAATCCAAGTTGTTCAAGTGGTTGAAGCGAAATATCTCCCGGGCCGATATTCCCCGCACCTGACGCAGGAAAAATCGCGAGGGGAAAATCCGGCGGTGTGTACTCACCGGATAAACTCACAGCAGAGAAATATCGCTGCTCAAGGGCCTGAAATTCTTCTACTGCACCGGCAGGATCTATACCAAGCCCCTCCAGGATGTTTTCAATTAATCTGAAAGTGTTAAGTGGTGTGTTTGTTTCAGGTGACTTCACATAAACCGGGCGGGCAAAAGAAAAATACAAACCCCTGAACAGGATATATCTTAATGGTAATTTTTCATCTGCTTGCCACTCCTGGTCAAATGCGATAAAATGATCTCCGTTTTTAAGCACATTCAACGGGGTGAGATCAAGATATTTTCCTTCAATAAGCCGGAGACTATCAGAAGCAAATCCCTGCAAAAATCTGTAATAAGGCGCGCACCAATCTGCCAGTTGTTGAATGGACCAGCCTTCTTTTGATACGATCTCCAGAAAGTCGAGGAACACCATTCTACCTTCAAAATACGGCTCCGCTTCTATATGTTGTGAGATACCACCGTGGTTCGGGGAAGTGGCTGACTCGTTTATCCGCGAACGATTTACGATAAGGCGATCCTTATCACGGATGATGATATTTTGTTTCCTGTATTGTGGCTTTCTGCCCGAACTGTATATGTATGCTAATGCACCCCTGGGCTGCAGGTTTACAATATCGCCCGGCCATGCCGAAACCAGGAACGAGTTGGACAGGTCGCCTGCCAGATCGTTTGAAATCAACCCGTTCATTACACGCTCCATAGCAAAGCTGGGCGTGTATTGAGCACTTACGGGCCGCTCAATAGCAGGTACAAGTATATTATCTATACCAGGTAATTCGCCTTGCAGCGCTTCATCCCGGATGATAATAGAAGGAAGTTTATAGTCTGGAAAAGGGTAAGAAAATTCGCAGCTTGTATACCCTGTGGAACTTAATAAAGCTGTCAGTTCATTTTTGCCATAGGTCCTTGGCCCCTTGTGATCATAACTGTTTTCAAGACCAACATAAGGTTTGCCAACATGATCTTCGGGGGCTCCGGCCCAGTATTTAAGTCCAAGTTTGTTTTCAATAGCAATAAGCAAGGTTCCGCCGGCACGAAGCATCTTCCTTATCCATGATAATAACATTTCATCGGGCCGCTCGCCATCTATAAACAGGTGACTGTATTCAAGTACCCCTACCAGTATAACGAAATCATACTGCTCACCTGCATCAAAGGCATCGATTAAATCGCAGACTACATTTACATTGGGCAGATCCCTTGTACGTTCAGCGGTAATAGTGGCCCTTCTGTAAGAACCTTCAACCGCCGTCACCAGCGCACCACATTCTCCAAGAAAACGTGTGATAGCACCGCAGCCGGCACCGAGTTCAAGTACTTTCTTTTTGGAAAGGGCTTCACCAAAAGGTCTTAAAAGGTCCGCTCTTTTAGGTGAAAGATGATATTCAGTTGGCCAGTCTTTTACATGCTGGTGCCAATACAAAGAGGCAATCGATAAATCGTCTGCCTCCTGCACTATCTTTAAAAGCGCTTCTTCGGTCTGATCACCGTCACTATATGTAAATTCGTTCTGCTTCCCGGCTCTATGATAAACGCGACCTGTTTTTGTATAATTTTCATTCAATGGCATCCTGATCATTTTTCTGTGGGACAGTGACCTTGGCAATCTTCTCTCTCATTACCCCCCAGAAACTCCTTTTCTCATAAGTCCTTTTATACCATTCAATATCATTTTGATAATGACTGATATCACCCAATAGTTTATTAATTAATTGACGATTGCTTTCTGCTCTTGATTCAAATTCTTCTAACTTCTCCTGGATCTTTTCCAACTGCTGTTGCCTGTTATCAACAACGGTTCTGAGTCTTTGTATTTCGGCAGACTGTGCGTTGATGATCTGGTTTTTACCTGCCAGTTCGTTTTTAAGGTACATCAACACATCATCCAGTTTCTCTGCAATTTCACCGAGTTGCTCGGGTTCGGATTCAATTTCGGTTCTTTCAAAACCGTTTATTACAACATTGTCTTCACTGTTCATACTACGATGTTTGATAGCTTATTGGAAAGTTGCCAACGTACATGCCTTTATACAGGTTACGGTACATTACACTGGTTGATTTGATATTAAATTCCCTGTCACAAACCTCACTTGAATAATCGCCCATAAGCGGCAGCATACCTGGATTATTATAGTACTGCATGATTTTTAAAACTGCACCTTGTGCGGTATCAAACAAATCACCGTTCATACCATTTTTAACCATATCAGTATTACCAACACAATTTCTCAGCAATACAGGCTTTTTCAGCGCAAGTGCTTCAAGCACGGAAAACGAAAGGCCCTCAAAGTTTGAAGTCGACAGGTAAACATCCGCATCGCTGATATAACGTTTTGATACAGCTGGCGGTAACCAGCCGGTAACCGTTATGTTAGATGCCGTGAGCTTATCACGATCTTCCCCGTCACCGATCCATATAAACCTGATCTGTTTAATATGCTCAAACTGTTTTGCGATCTCGTTAAACAGTGCCGGATTTTTTTGATTCAATATTCTTGCCGCGGTTACCACATGGAAAACACCAGGTTCCTTGGTTAGTTTCGAAGATGTGGCAACTGGCTTCAACGATACTCCGTTATTTATATTTATCGCATCTATTCCTAATCTTCTGTATGCTATCATTTCTGACAAAGAACAGCAAACCACCTGCCCGCCAAAAAGATTACCCACTTTTTCGAAGAGCCGGTAAAAGTAATTTTTGATTTTACGCGTGCTCACCAGGAAAGGTGCGCCATTAGGTGTGTACACTACATTATCGATGCCAGCCATTTTGCAGGCAAGCCTTCCTATAAAACCGCTTTTTGAAGAATGAAGATGAACAGCGTCAAGGGTATGTTGCTGCTTCAGATCCCTGAGCAGATTATACAGCTCCATAAACGCTTTGAAGTCTTTTCCCAGGCTGATTTCACGCTGTGCAGATTTCCAACGGATAAACTGTACATTGGCTCCCTTGAAAGTTTTCTGAACTTCTGAAGCTTTCATAACTGACTCACGCTCGCCATGAACAATCAGGTGGAAATCATCCTTCATATTATCCACCAGCGATTTCACAAAAACTGCTATACCCGATGCAAACGGTTCTACTACATGTACGATGTTCATAATTCCTCCTGTTTTCTTTTGTCATTTCATTTCACGGCGGCAAACAACTTCTTCAACTTAAAAACTACGGAATATGGCAAGGCGAGTAAGGCCCACAGTTTCACGATACCGATTACTGTGAGGAATTTATTATTTCCAAAAGCTTTAATAACTTTTATTCTACTTCTCAGTTGGTAAGCTCTGTTAGCCAGCGACAGACCTCGGGGGTTGATCCTGCAGGTAACGAGCGTCTCCGGAATAATTGCCGTTCGCACATTGTCGGCCATCCAACGGTAAAACAATCCATAATCTTCTGCATGCGGGAAGCTTTCAGGATAATGTTTGAATTTCTCCGCAAGCTCAATCCTCCACATCACTGTCGGATGTATGAAGATGTTTCTGAAATGCATCGCCCTCCTTATTTGTTTATCTGCCGTAGGGGTCCGATAAACAAATTTCTCCCCTGTTTCATAATCTTCAAATACACACCAGCTTCCTAAAAGATCAATGTCTTTGTTTGCATTCAGAAAAGCAACCTGTTTGTCAAATCGTGCATCTAAGCATTGATCACCGCTATCCAGCCTGGCAATAAAACGTGTTTCAAACAACTGGCCCTGGTTGTTGTAAACCCAGTCCAGCCCGGCATTCAAAGCACGTGTAATGCCAACGTTTTTTGTTAAAGTGATTAGGTGCAGATGTGAATTGTGAGGCAATACCAGTTTGATCTCTTCTTCATTCAAACTCTCGCGACTGCCATCATCCACAATCACCACTCCAAGATTTCCCAATGTATACCGGATACTTTTCAGTGCGATCAACAAACCGTCCTTATCGTTATAAACCGGAATTACAATGATGAAATCTAACTGAGCGGTCTTTACATCCATTAGCACCTACCCATTTTCCTCTACTATGCTATTATTGTGCCTTCTATTGATTTTCGGGAAAAAAAATTCCTGAAATTGGAAAATTTAGAATTCTTTAAGGAAGGTTGATTCGCGGAAACGCTGTCTTCCAGCGGTTTGTGAAAAAAAATCCACATTTGACTTTTCACAAAAAAATTTTGTTAATCCCGGAAAGATTGTTTTAAGGATGGGTGGAAGGAGCAGTGAGCGGCAGGTCTTCCAACACCGATGCGGAGAAGCCAAGTTCACTAACCAGTTCAATGATGCCGGCGTTATCAACTAATCCCGGGCTGGCAACTCTGAGGATCCTGTCGCAATCACCAAGATCAAAGTTCGCACGATATGTGGGAAACCTGCTATGAATTTGCCCGACAACTATGTTCGCATAAAGGCGGTCACAAACAGAGGTCCTGAAAATTTCTATCATATGCCGGTGTTGTAATGAAAGCAAATTTACCTTTCATACACTGGCGGGCAAGGGTAGTTCGCGACAAATAAGGAGGTAGTATGAGACGATGTTAAACTTGTTCTGTAGTGGCCGACGCCGGGATAACCGGCAATTCACCATTGGCATAACGGAGTATTTGTTCCAACACCTTTGATGACTCATTTTCGGGATGAACAAGATGATGCAGGGTGATCTGGTTAAGCAGCTTATCCATGGTATACTGAATCATCTGCCAGAGCGAGCGGGCCGAACAGTCAACCGAATTATTGCAGAGTTTAACACTGCCGGCATGTGTGTTACAAAATTTCTGGTCAAACAGGGCGCCACCCAATGCCTTAAGCACATCATTAATAACAATTTCTTCAGCGGGTCTTGCAAGCACATAACCGCCCTTTAAACCGGGTGTGCTATTGATGAAACCGGCAATACGCAGTAAACGCGTCAGTTTGGCCACGTAGTGACTGGTGAGACCCTCTGCTTCACTTAACTGCGGTATACTCATACCCTGCCTGGTTTTACAACCGGCAATCCGTATAAGAACACGGAGACCATATTCTTCCTGCGCTGTTATCTTCATACCGTTCGTTTATAACATACCAAGCTCTAACTGTGCGGCTTCAGACATTTTAGATTTATCCCAGGGCGGTGTCCAGGTAACGGATACATGAACATCGTTTATTCCTTCAATTTCACGAACCTTCTGATCTACCTCAATTGGTAATGACTGGGCCGCAGGGCAGTTTGGTGCCGTAAGCGTCATCACAATCTGTACATTATTGATAGGCAAAATTTCCACCTCGTAAATCAATCCCAACTCATATATGTTCACCGGTATTTCCGGATCGAAAATAGTGTGTAAACGATCTATCACCTGTTGTTTCAATGCTGCTGTGTCCATCTGATCAGTTTTGAGTTTTTGCTTTGAATGCCAATGCATAGTTTTTCATCTGGCGTACCATCGACAGCAAACCATTGGACCTTGTTTGCGCAAGGTGCGAAGTCATCCCGATCTTATTAATAAAATCGAGTTTCGCATCCAATATCTCATCGGGCGTATGACCAGACAATACGCGGATCAACATGCTGATAAGACCCTTTACGATTACCGCATCACTGTCGGCCGAAAAGCTGATCCTGTTATTCTCATAATTTGCACCAAGCCAGACGGTCGACTGACAACCACGCACCTTGTTGCTGTCAGTCCTGTATTCTTCAGGCAACGGAGGTAGTTTTTTTCCCAGGTCGATGATGTATTCATATTTATCATCCCAGGAATCAAACAAAGCGAATTCATCGACTATTTCCTGCTCGGTATCTTGTATAGTTCCAGGCACGCTCATAATTATTATAACAATAACCGCACGGCTTTGCGAATACCCGTAGCCAATGCATCAATTTCTTCAAAAGTATTATACACTGCAAAAGAGGCCCTGATCGTTCCGGGAATGTTATAACATAACATCAACGGCTGCGCGCAATGATGTCCCGTTCTTACTGCGATACCATAATTATCCAGTAAAGTTCCCATATCAGCAGGATGAACATCTTTGATCACAAATGACAATACCCCCGCTTTGTTGGCAGCACGACCGATTACGGTAAGTCCTTCGATCTGGCTCAGTTGCGCAGTGCCGTATTCGAGCAACGCATTTTCATGACGTGCTATTTTTTCTTTTCCTATACCAGTCACAAAATCAAGTGCTGCTTTAAAAGCAACCACGTCAGCTATATTAGGTGTTCCTGCCTCGTATTTGTATGGCAGATCATTATAGGTAGTTTTTGTAAAGCTTACCTCTTTGATCATTTCTCCGCCGCCCATGTACGGAGGCATTGACTCAAGAAGCGCTTTTTTACCATAGAGTACGCCGACGCCGGTTGGTCCATATACCTTATGCGCAGAAAACGCAAAAAAGTCACAGTCAAGGTCCTGTACATCAATATCAAGATGAACGCTTGACTGCGCACCATCAACAAAAAACAAAGCACCCGCTTCATGCGCAATTTCAATCATTTCTTTCACCGGGTTGATGGTACCAAGTGCGTTTGAAATATGAACGATTGAAACGAGCTTCGTCTTCGGCGTAATCATTGACCGGTAATCATCAAGTGAAATCTCACCATCCGCGTTAACAGGAATCGCTTTAAGCAAGGCTCCTTTTTCTTCGCAAAGAATTTGCCAGGGAACAATATTGCTGTGATGCTCCATCGATGTGATGATGATCTCATCACCCTTATTAATGTTCTGTCGTCCCCAGGTTGCCGCAACCAGGTTGATACCCTCGGTTGTTCCCTTGGTAAAAATTATTTCTTCCCGGGAACCTGCATTGATGAATTTTCTGACAGTATCACGGGTTGCCTCAAAAGCGGCTGTTGCTTCCTCTGCAAGTGAATGTATACCACGGTGAATGTTTGCATTCATACCCGTGTAATAACCCACCAGCGCATCAATGACCACCTGAGGTTTTTGAGATGTTGCAGCATTATCAAGATAAACGAGAGGTTTACCCTTTACGGTACGCTCCAGTACAGGAAACTGCTTGCGAATCTCTTTGACGTCGATCGTTGATATTGCCGGTGCAGTTGTTATCATACGCGTTCAGAAATTAAACGTTCTGTAATTATTTCTTCTACATAAGCCCGAAGCGGCGCCGGTTTTATTTTATCAAGTATATCAACCGCAAATCCCTGCAACAGCAACGCCATAGCCTGGTTTTTAGGAATACCACGCGATTGCAGGTAAAATAAACCCTCCTCATCAAGACTGCCAATGGTGCAACCATGCGAACACTTCACATCATCCGCAAAAATTTCCAACTGCGGTTTAGTATTTACGTTAGCATTTTCAGACAACAACACGTTTTTGTTTGATTGGAACGCATTTGTCTTTTGTGCGTCTTTCTGCACATAGATCTTACCATTGAATACGCCTGTCGATTGATTGTCAAGAATTCCCTTATACAGTTCATTACTTAAACAATCCGGCTGAACATTGTCAACGATAGTGTGATTATCTACGTGGGTTGAACCTGACTGGTAATATAAACCATACAGGTTTGCTTCAGAATAACGCGCTTCGAGCACGGTGTGCAAATTGTTGCGTACAATATCACCATTCAATGAAATGGTAACACAGTGCGTAACGCTTTTACCTATCTGCCTGATATGCGTTGTGCTAACCTGGCTGGCATGACTGCGATCGTTCTGTAATTTGTAATAATCAAACAGCGCATCCTTATCAACAACAATTTCCATTACCTGGTTGGTCATACTTTCAGAGTCCCCAAGGGTGATGTAGGTTTCTGCCATCTGCACCTGTGCGCCTTCGCTTACAAATACAAGACTCCTGGGTTGTGACAATACCGCAGCTTCACGTGCATCAGAGATATTATAGATATATACAGGGTGTTTGATAATCTTTCCTGCTTCAACATGCAGAAACACGCCACCATCAATGAAAGCAGTATTCAAAGCATTGATACCGTCTTTCAGATATTTGCTGCTATGATTAAAATGCTCTCTTACAAATGGTGCAAATTGGTTTGCTGCAGCTTCCTCAAGTGAAACAAGCGTTAAGCCTGCCGAGCGGATCTCTGACAATTGTGGCGCGTAATGACCGTTAACAAAAACCAGTTGATTAGCATCCTGGTATCCGGGCAAACGAACCTTATCGATATCGGAAGCCTGTAATTGAGTTGTCGGTGCCGTAGCAAGTTGAAACTCCTTATTGAACAGACTGCTTATTCGTGTGTATTTCCATTCTTCATGACGAACAGTGGGTATTCCCATCAGATCAAAGCTGCGAAAAGCATCGCGCCTGATATCAGCTAATGGATTTGCACCCAGGGTAAGTCCTTCAAAACGTTCTTTGATATATGTATTGTCCATTTATAGTTCTTGGTTTAAGAAACAACTTCTGCCTGGTGCATCTCGTTCCTGATAAAATCGTAACCCTTTTCTTCCAACTCAAGTGCGAGTTCTTTTGTTCCTGATTTTACGATTCTTCCGTTGTATAAAACGTGTACGAAATCTGGAACCAGGTAATCAAGCAAACGCTGATAGTGGGTTATCGCAAGAACAGCATTGTCTTTCGTACGAAGTTTATTTACACCACCGGCAACAACCCTGATGGCGTCGATATCCAGACCGGAATCTGTTTCATCCAGTATAGCCAGCTTTGGTTGCAACATCGCCATCTGGAAGATTTCATTACGTTTCTTTTCACCGCCTGAAAAACCTTCGTTCAGTGAACGGCTCAGCATAGATTGCTCCATTTCCATCAGGGCCATTTTTTCCTTCATCATTTTAAGGAAAGCAACAGCATCAAGTGGCTCCTGGCCGCGGTATTTACGGATTTCGTTAACTGCCGTTTTTACAAAATTGGTTGTACTTAAACCTGGAATCTCAATGGGGTATTGAAATCCAAGAAACAGACCTTCCCCGGCACGCGCCTCGGGCGACAAATCCAGCAAATCTTTACCAAGGAACTCTACCGTTCCTCCTGTAACTGTATAATCCTGCCGGCCGGCAAGTACTGATGCAAGTGTACTTTTCCCGGAACCATTTGGCCCCATGATAGCATGCACTTCGCCTGGTTTTATATCGAGGTTGATACCTTTAAGGATCTCTCTCCCTTCAATTCCGGCCTGCAAATTTTGAATGCGCAACATAAATTCTACTTGTTTTTTATTTGATGATTAACCAACGCTTCCCTCGAGACTGATTGCTAAAAGTTTTTGTGCTTCAATAGCAAACTCCATTGGCAACTGGTTCATTACTTCTTTCGCAAATCCGCTGATGATCAGCGCCACTGCGGTTTCAGTATCCATACCGCGCTGGTTGCAATAAAATATCTGGTCCTCACCCACTTTTGAAGTGGTAGCTTCATGCTCAACAACAGAAGTGTTATTTTTTACTTCGATATATGGAAATGTATGCGCCCCGCATTTATCGCCCAGCAATAAAGAATCACATTGCGAAAAATTACGGGCATTTTCAGCCTTGCGGCTAACGTGCACCAATCCACGATAACTGTTATTGCTATAGCCGGCAGAAATACCTTTTGAAACGATCCGGCTTCGGGTATTTTTACCGAGGTGCTGCATTTTGGTACCGGTATCTGCCTGCTGTTTATTATTGGTGACCGCTATGGAATAAAACTCGCCGATTGAATAGTCGCCTTTTAATATAACACTGGGGTATTTCCATGTGATAGATGACCCTGTCTCAACCTGTGTCCAGGAAATTTTTGCATGTGCCTGGCAAATACCTCTTTTAGTAACGAAGTTGTAAATACCACCCTTACCCTCTTTATCGCCCGGATACCAGTTCTGAACGGTTGAATATTTGATTTCTGCCCGCTCCTGTGCAATCAGCTCAACCACGGCAGCATGCAGTTGGTTTTCGTCACGCATAGGTGCAGTACAACCTTCCAGGTAACTAACATAACTTCCGGGTTCAGCCACAATCAGTGTGCGTTCAAACTGACCGGTATTTTCGGCGTTGATCCGGAAATAAGTAGATAACTCCATCGGGCAACGTACGCCCTCGGGGATATAACAGAAAGAACCATCACTGAAAACCGCAGCGTTTAATGCAGCAAAATAATTGTCAGTGGCCGGAACCACTGAACCAAGGTATTTCTTAATTAAGTCAGGATGTTCACGAATCGCTTCACTGATAGAACAGAATATAATTCCCTGCTCCGCCAACTGGGTTTTAAATGTTGTTGCAATTGAAACGCTGTCTATAACAGCATCGATAGCAACGCCACTCAGCCTTTTCTGTTCGTTCAGGGATATTCCAAGTTTATCAAAAGTGCGCCGCAGCTCAGGATCAATATCATCGAGACTGTCCAGCACAGGTTTTTGTTTGGGAGCGGAATAATAAATAATATCCTGGTAGTCTATAGGCGGATAATCAATGTTGGCCCAATCCGGCTCCTTCATCTTCAGCCATTGACGGTAAGCTTTCAGCCTCCACTCCAGCATCCATTCAGGCTCGTTTTTCTTGGCTGATATGAACCTTACCGTGCTCTCGTCGAGCCCTTTTGGCGCCTCGTCAGCCTCAATATTGGTAACAAACCCGTACTTGTAGTCACTCAGAACGGCTTGTTCAATACTAAGTTTTTCATCCATAATAGTCGTCTTTTTTATTCCTTTTGATTGCCGCAAAGGTACAATTCTATTTATACTAAAAAGTATAAACGCTTGATTATTTTAGTTGCGTATTGGTTATACGACAAGGAATCGTCAGTAGTAAGCGATTGATCAACAATACAATATCTGAGGTCAACATAGTGTTAAAACCACATTCTTCAGGTTAGCTGCTCAGCCAGCAAATGCAAAAATAGGATTAGCCCGCGGGAATAAATCTGAAAAAAAATTTATGTAACCGAACGGTTACGTATATTTGGGTTATGAAAGATCTGAGACGTGACGTTTTCCAGGCAATTGCTGATCCCACCCGCAGACAAATAATCGGGCTGCTTTCAGAAAAAACACTGAACATCAATACTGTGGCGGATCACTTTAATATCAGCCGACCAGCTGTTTCCAAGCACCTGCGCATATTAACAGAGTGTGGCATCATCATTATCCATAACCAGGGAAGGGAAAGGTTCTGCAGGGCTGATCTCAACAAACTCAAAGAAGTGGATCAATGGCTCGACCACTATCGCAAGTTCTGGAACCAGAAGCTGGATGCACTGGGTGATTTTCTCAACTCAAAATAGATTTATCACTTCTAAAATTGATACTTATGCAAGCGAATCAGTTGATCATTGAAAAAACTTACGACGCTCCCATCAAAACAGTCTGGCAGGCAATAACCGACAAAAACCAGATGAAAGAATGGTATTTTGATATACCCGATTTCAAACCGGAACTCAACCATGAATTCAGTTTCACCGCGGGTCGCGAAGGCCGACAGTACAAACACCTGTGTAAGGTGGTAGAAGTTAACCCCGTTACACGTTTGGCTTATACATGGCGCTATGATGGTCATCCCGGCGATTCGTTGGTAACCTTTGAACTTTCACCCGAATCCCCGGAACAAACTAAGCTGACACTCACCCATTCCGGCCTTGATACCTTCTCAACCGATCAACCTGATTTTTCCCGCGACAGTTTCAACGAAGGCTGGACCTATCTTGTACAGTCGTCTCTGACTGGTATTGTAGAAACAGGAATGATAGCATCAGTAATTGATATCAAAGCTGGCATTGAAAGGATCTGGAACATCATTATCAATCCCAACCATCAATGGGGAAACGATTTCGGAACCGGTGCGCTCGCGCAATCCGATTGGAAAGAAGGTGCTTCCATCACATGGACAGACATGGAACAAAATATAGGCGCCAAAGGTGTGATTGAAACCATGGATGCGAACAAGCAATTGTTGATGCGGTATTATGATGATATAAATGCAGCAGAAGGCTCACCTTTCGGCGCATACTACGAGGATATACGCCTTGAACCGACTTCTGCTGACAGTGTAAGACTGACTGCCACAGCCGGCCCCTTGCAAAAAAAACATCTTGCTCATCATAGTGCGGCATGGGAAGCCGCATTGCAAACCATTCGCCGGCTCGCTGAATCATAAGGCCGGCGCCGATGCGAAGTTTGAAATAAGTTTTCTATATTCAACGCCTGATTAACTATTTCAACTTAAACCATCACCAAACAATGAGAAAACCGATTGCCTCCATTGGAAGCATTGCCCTCGTAACAACGCTGCTATCACCCATAGTATTCACGGGCTGTAAACAACAGGACAGCGTCTCTGATTTACGCATTAAAACAATAGATAGTGCTTTTGCAGCCAGGCGTGCCGTTGCTATTGATTCAAGTATACAGGCTACAGTAGCAGACGGGCTTTCATTAACCGTATGGGCCGTTGATTCGCTGGTTATCTCTCCTATTGCAATCGATATAGATGACCATGGCAGGATTTATTACGCAACTACCAATCGTCAGAAAAATTCTGAGTTTGATATTCGCGGACACCGTGACTGGGAGATCGAATCGATCAGTTTACAAACGATCGATGATAAACGCGCTTTTCTTCGCAAAACACTATCACCGGAAAACAGCAAACAAAATCAATGGCTGGCAGATCTGAATGGCGATAGCTCACACGACTGGCGCGATATGACCATTGAGAAAGAGAATGTGTATCGTCTTGAAGATACGAACGGAGACGGTATTGCAGATAAAACCCAATTGGTTGTTGATGACTTTCATGATGAGGTTACTGATGTTGCCGGTGGCATTTTGAGCGATGGTGAAGATCTGTATGTTGCAGTTGCCCCGGACCTTTGGCGCATGCGTGATAAAAACGGCGATGGCATTGCAGACGAAAAAACATCGATTTCTCATGGCTATGGTATCCATATCGGTTTTGGCGGACATGGTATGTCTGGTGTTGAAATGGGACCCGATGGAAGGATCTACTGGCAGATTGGTGATATCGGTTTTAACGGAAAAGGTCCTGACGGAAAAAAATGGGAACATCCAAATAGTGGAGTGATAGCGCGTTCGAATCCGGATGGAAGTGACTTCGAAATTTTTGCCCACGGTTTACGCAACACGCATGAGTTTGCTTTTGATGAATATGGCAACCTGATCAGTGAAGACAACGACGGTGATCACCCGGGAGAAAAAGAACGCCTGGTCTATATTGTTAACGGCTCTGATGCGGGCTGGAGAAGTAACTGGCAATACGGTAAATACCGGGATCCCAATAACAATACATATAAGGTCTGGATGGACGAAAAAATGTACCTCCCTCGTTGGGAGGGCCAGGCAGCCTATATCACGCCTTGTATAAGCAATTTTGTGAGCGGGCCCGCAGGACTTGTTTACAACCCGGGTACAGCAATGGGACCGGATTATAAAAACACATTTTTTGTAGCAGAATTTGTCGGTAACCCGGCAAGTTCCGGAGTGCATAGCTTCAAACTTAATCCTAAAGGTGCCAGTTTTGAATTAGGTGCTAATAAAAAGATATTGGGAGGAGTACTTGCAACCGGCCTCGACTTTGGCCCGGATGGTGCTTTATATGTGGCTGACTGGATAGAAGGCTGGAACACGCTTCCTTATGGCCGCATCTGGAAACTTGATGATAAGGCAAATGCTAACAGTGCCGAACGGAAACAAACCCAGGCACTGCTTGCAGCAAGTTTTTCAGGTAAAAATGATAACGAACTGGGAGAACTCCTCAAACATGCGGATATGCGCGTGCGGATGAAATCGCAGTTTGAGCTGGTGAAACGAGCTGAGAAGGGCAAGACAGTATTTGCCGCTGCCCTCGCACAAAGAACTAACCAACTGGCACGTATAAACGCTATTTGGGGAATTAGCCAACTGGCGAGAAAAGACAGTAAACATGCCGAAGCACTGATCCCGTTGTTCCAGGATGCGGATGCAGAAGTACGTGCCCAGGCAGCCAAATGGCTCGGCGATATCCGCTATGCAAATGCAGGTGCAAAGCTGGTTCCATTGTTGTCTGACACAAATAGCCGTGTCCGTTTTTTTGCAGCCGAAGCTTTGGGAAGAATTCAATATGAACCCGGCATCAATCCTCTGATCGCAATGCTGCGGGCCAACAACGACGCCGATGCATATCTACGTCATGCAGGCAGTTTAGCACTTTCACGCATAGGCAAATCAGCGCCATTGATAGCATTGGCCAAAGATTCTTCGCGTGCCCTGCGTATTGCGGCAGTGGTGGCTTTGAGAAGAATGAGTGATCCCGGGATCGCAGTATTTCTGAATGATAGCGATGAGTTTGTTGTTACCGAAACTGCCCGTGCAATCAATGATGATCTTTCCATTAAAGATGCCTTACCGGCACTTGCAGGTTTATTGAATACAACCCGTTTTTCGAATGAACCTTTAATTCGCCGTGTAATCAGCGCCAATATGCGAGTGGGCGATGACAGCGCGCAGCAACGTTTAATCACTTATGCCGCAACGGAAGGTAAGCCAACTGCTATGCGCGCCGAGGCAATCGATGCACTGAGCACCTGGGCGAAACCATCCGTGTTAGACAGGGTGGATGGACGGTTACGCGGACCAGTTACCCGCGATGCGGCACAGTTGAAGTCGAAGGTAACACAGCCATTCACTGCCTTATTGGGGAACAGGGATATGGCAGTGCGGATGAGTGCAGTTAAAGCGGTGGCCAAACTCGGAATCAGGGAAGGCGCAACCCAGTTGCTTGCGCTGGTGAAAACCGATCGTGATCCTGCTGTGAGGGTTGAAGCACTTCGCACGCTTGTTTCATTACAGGATCCAGCTACAGAGCCTGCCATCAAATCGGCGCTTGCTGATAAAGAAAAATCAGTCCGTGTTGCAGGTCTCGACCTTTTAACCAACATGAACATCCAGAAAGAACTGATGGTTACTTTGTTGAATGATGTGATATCAACAAAAACTATTGAAGAAAAACAAGCAGCGGTTCTTACGCTTGGTAAACTGCCATTGCAATATTCCGCCAAACCATTAAATGAACTTTTAAACAAGATGGGTAACGGATCCTTGTCGCCGGATTTATACATGGAGCTTGGCGAGGCAATCGATAGCACCCAGTCTTCTGATCTTATTGCCAAATATAAGTCGGTACAAACCAAACTGTCGCCCGATGAATTAACCGCAGCGTATGCGGGTAGCCTCACCGGTGGCGACCAGAATCGTGGCCGGAACATCTTCTTCCGAAACCAACAGGCGCAGTGTATGAAATGTCACTCGTACGATGACCGTGGTGGTAATGCCGGACCTCGTTTAAATGGTATCGCAGCACGGCTTTCACGTGAACAGTTGCTCGAAGCGCTTATAGCACCCGGAGCAAGACTGGCACCTGGATTTGGAATGGTTTCAATCGAAAAGAAAGATGGTACGACTGTTTCAGGCATCATCCATGAAGACTCCAAATCAAGAATAGTCCTGAAGTCAGGGGATCAGCCTGACCAGGTGATACCAAAGGACCAAATAGCAAAAAGAACGAATTCACCGTCCAGTATGCCCGATATGAAGGCAATATTATCAAAACGCGAGATCCGTGATGTTGTAAGCTTTCTTGCAACATTGAAAGAAGATAATTAACCAGGACCTCTTAAAAAAAGAGGCTGTCTCCAGTATGAGATAGCCTCTTTTTTTTGAATGTATGTAGATTTAATATTGCCGGTTCAAAAGATCCCTCATAACATCATCGGCATTATCAAGCAAATCGAATACAGTATTGCCGTCCTTATTGGGGTAGGTTTTATCGGCTCCTGCCTTTAGCAATAGTTCAACACAACGTGCATGTTCATCCGAACTTGTGTGATTCTTTGACCCGTGAACTGCCCAGAACAAAGGTGTTGATCTGAAGTCACTACATAAGGTACCAACTTGTGCACCTGCTTTTAACAAGGCTTCAACCACAACGGGTCGACCGCACCATGCGGCCCAATGTAAGGCCGTACCCCCATGTGTACCGGGATGAGCGATATCGGCGCCATGCGCTATGTACAACAAGGCAACTTTATCTGCATGCAGGCTGGCCGCAGCGATCAGCGGGGTGTCTGTTCCCGGTGGCGGATTGTTGCCATTCACCAATGCGCCATGGTTGAGAAATATCGATGCCATACGCGCCGCCTCTTCGTCCCCATAATAATTCAAAAAAACACCATCGCAGATTCTATGTAGTGGGTGCGCGATGTGTGTACTATGGTCATGAAGCGACCAACCTTCATTTGCCAGCCCCGGGTTTTCTAAAAGTGATTGTAGAATGCCGTCATAATCTTTGTGGTAAACCATTACTTTCATGACGATAGGTTTAACCTAAAGGTAGGAAGTATTAGCGTGTGTGATCGTACACCATTTTGATTGGCAGACATAGTTGCCGATCAGCGGAAGTTTCAGATGTGTGAAATGCGCAAATTGGAAACGATTAATTTACAAGTTCATTTATCTTTTCCCATAACGCATTGTCAAATCCTGAAAGCGCAAAGCTCGGATTCACGGGATCAGAAGCCTGACCCATTCTTACCACAACCATTTGTTTTGAAGGCACCACATAAATCCTTTGATCTTCCGCGCCCATGGCGGCATACATATCCGGAGGTGCATTTGGTACCAAAGCTCCTTGGTAAACGGTTTGCCCACCTGGTACCATGTACCTGGATTTTCCGTTTAACCACCAAAGATAGCCGTAGGATGGATTAATGCTTTGAGAAGTGTTAGTACTCTCTTCAAAATAGGACTCAGCTACTACCTGCTGCCCGCTCCATTTTCCCTTATTCAAAGCTAGCAGGCCAAAACGCGCCATACTTCTCGTGTTGCTATGGTAAACGTTGAATACAATGCCATTGTTCCAATATCCTTCCATGCCAATTACCGACTTGAGTTTTTCGTCGAAATACGTTTCAAAAGGTTTATTGCCTGCTGCTGCGGCAACATCCATCAGCTTTTGAAAAACGTTATGGTATGACCATCTTGCCCCTGCATCAGCGAGATAAGTAAGATTTGGTTTGATCACCAGCTCTTTTTCATCGTTAATGCCGGAGGTCATCGTTAACAAATGTCGCACGGTTATAAGCCTTTCTTTATCTGCAGGTTCATTGGTCCAGCCTGTTCCCAGATAATCTGAAACGCGGGTATTGATGTTCAGCCGACCTTCCTGTTGTGCAATGCCAATTGCAGCGGTCACCAGGGTTTTGCCAGCACTGTTCCATTGCCATGAACTGCCGGCTGTATGTCCGTCAAAATACTCCTCAACTACAATTCTTCCGTTAACAAGTATTACAAATGATTTCGTTCGTTTCTGAGCCAGGAACTGCCTGAGCGATTGCAACCCCTGTTCGTTCCATTTCAGGTCCGACAAAGGACGGGTTTCCCATTCGTTGGTGTTTTTTGGAGGAAAATAACTGGAATCACTGTTAACAGGTTTTGGATCGTTCGCTGTTTTACTACAGGCTGCAAAAGCAGGAAGCAGTAACATGAAAAGAAATTTCACGTGGTGCATGTAATAAGTTTGATGTTGGACACCTGGTGTTCAGGAAGGTTTAATGCACTATAAAAAACGCCAGGTTCAGAAACTTATTATCTCCAGGCAGGAAGCTTGCTAAAGTGGGCGCACCGGCTCTCTTAATATCGTTTTTAGTTTTGCAGGTTCGGTTTTCCGGAAGTCAGACAGGTATATTTCATGATGATGTCCGTTTTTTCCAAGCTTTTCTTTTTCACAGAACAGCATGATTTGTTGAATTGTTTCAGGCTCGGTCGCAAACGGGCCAACATGCATCATCTGGACAACCTTTCCTTCTGTCATTTCAAAAAGTTCGCACGTTTTAGCGAGTTGAATTCCCTTTTTATTGCCCACGGTTTGTTGAGCAATGTTTACGGCATCCGCTGTTACAAAAGAAGGCAGCATGATCAGGAGCCTGTATTGCCACTCGGATCTTGGCACTTCAAGCGCTGCATTGGAAGGTGACTTTCCTGCATATTTGTTTTCATCGAACCACCAGAGTCCTTCCAGTTTGGATACCACAAAATCGCTGCCTGCTGCCTTGTATGCAAATTTTATAGCGTATGCAGTTGAATACAACGCTTCGATCGCCTTACTGAAAGCGGTTTCAGATGGATCTCCTTTGCCACAAATCGACAGGTATTGCGCTGCAGCGATGTCTATTATTGCTGGTTTAGAAGATGCTGAAAAATATGATTTCAGTTGTTTGGAAAGATCAAGTTTTAACATAAAACATATTTGAATGATGTTCGCTAACGCGGCTTCTCCAGTTCAGCTGCTATCAGTGAAAAGTTCTCTTCATCAAAACAAACAAAGATCACCTGCTGCAGGTTACTGAACGTTTTACTGTGGTTACTTACGGTATTGACAGCTATACGGGCAGCTGCAATTTTGGGAAAGCCATAAACACCTGTGCTGATATTTGGAAAGGCAACTGAAGTGCAGCCATGCGCATCAGCAAGTTGCAAACTGTTTCGATAACAATTGGCAAGAAGTTCTGCTTCATTGTTGTTGCCGCCCCGCCAAACGGGCCCTACAGTATGGATAACAAATTTTGCATGTAACCTGCCAGCCGTAGTGATTACAGCTTCACCCGTTTTACAACCTCCCTGGCGTGCAACAATTTCACGACAGGCTGCTAAAATTGCGGGACCACCCGCGCGATGAATCGCCCCATCCACACCTCCTCCACCCATCAATGATGAATTCGCTGCGTTAACAATAGCATCAACAGGCAGCGCCGTAATATCGCCTTTGATCAGTTCCAGTTTCATAAAACACCCATTAAACCGAAGGTCTAACCCTGGATTTCTTTTTAGAAGATTTTGCTCTGCCGTTAAAGTCCAAACAAATATTTATCCAATATTCAAAGTCTTCCTGATTAGCATAACCTTCAGGTGCAACATAACAATACCCCTGTAAATTTTTCTTACGCATGATCATTGGAAGATAACCGCGTTTCTTTTCTACTTCTCCTGTAAGCCCGGGATCAAAACGGCACATCAGATTATTGTCACTTATATTCACACACATCTTGTCATTGACAAGAAATGCCAAACCACTGAACATGTTTTTTTCTTCTATTGTTCCGCTTGCGGTAGTGGACAGGTAATCCCTCACAAGATCCGCGAGTTGTAAATCATAGGCCATAAGAAGATTTTAAAAAATCAATTAATAAGCGTTGGACCAACGCCTGCGGGTTTGCGATTATCAGGACGAAAATACCACGAAACAAATGTAAGAACCAGCAGCAAACATGGACCAAAATATTCACCAGCGGCATCGCCTGCAGCGAAATGCGAAAACAGGGCGCCGACCATCAGGAAACAAAAGCCTGCATAGGTCCACTCTTTTAGCAACGGAACACCCGGGATAAGCACCACAACCACTCCTGCTAGTTTGAGTGTACCAATCAACCCGAGCAAATACACCGGATAACCCAGTTGCGTCATCTTCTGCACCTCCTCATCCATCTTAATCAATTGTACGATTCCTGTAGACACCATCCCCAGCGCGAGCCAGATGGTTGCGATCCAATAAATGATTCTGCGGGTCCTTTTCATGTCTGTAACTTTTTAGTTGTGTAGCTAAATGGCTACAAAAATAAATGTAGCCATTTAACTACACAAATATTTTTCCTGACCTCCTGGGTCTTTTAATCGAGTAGGAAGATAGCCAACGAAGTTGGCTATCTGTCCTCTCACACCACCGTACGTACCGTTCGGTATACGGCGGTTCCGTTAAGTTAGGTTTCGTGCCTTCAGGTAACAGTCCGACAGGAAAAAGTACCCCCTCTCCTTGAGCCGTTCATTAGTCACGGATGTGGACAGAACCCAGCTCTTGGCAATGTGCCAGTAGCCTTTCCTGCTGTTTGCGTACTCCCACGCCTTGGACTTGGTTATGCCAAGCTTGACGAGGTTGGCCTGTTTGGTGCCGATTCGTTTCCATTGTTTCCAGAACACCATCCGAAGCCTCCTGCGATACCACTCGTCCGTTTCGACCATCAACATTCTCATGTCTGCCAGCTTAAAGTAATTTACCCATCCAGTGATGTACTGTCTGAGTGCTTCCTTTCTTCTTTCATTTCCCCAGCCGTTGCTTCTCGAGGTGAGTTCCTTGATTCTGGCCTGCATCTTTTCCACACTTTTCATGTGGATGCGAAGCCGACCTTCTCCCTTCTTTTTGTAGAAGGAGTAACCAAGGAACTTCACCTTTGTAATGTAGGCCACTGTGCTCTTTTCCCGATTCACTTTAAGGAATAGTTTCTTTTCGATGTAAGGAACAAGGTTTTCCATTGTCCTTGCTGCTGCTCGTTCACTTTTACATAAGATCATAAGATCATCTGCATAGCGAACAAAACGGTGCCACGGTTCTCGAGTTCCTTGTCCAACTCATTAAGCATGATGTTGCTTAACAGCGGGCTCAGCGGTCCACCTTGTGGTACACCGACAGTTGTGGGTTCAAACTTATGTGACACTACAACACCCGCTTGAAGGTATCTGTGGATGAGCGAGATTACTCTGCCAATGAGATAATCCTTTAAGGATTCGACTTGCATCTCATCTACGCCGCCTGCTCCCTTGTTCCGCTTTACCCTTTTGTAGGCTGCGTTCAGGTTTGCCGGTGACAGGATTTGTTCAAGCATTCCATACCCTGTTTGCTCGATACTTGTAAGGTTGTTTTCAGTTATCCACATGGAAGTCTGCACTCCTACGTAGTCTTCGGGTTCCGCCCCTATCTTTCTGTAGGTAGCTATCTTGCGATATTTTCTGCTTTCTACCTTTCATCTGGTAACATTCATTTACTACTTACTTCTTAAGGTTCAGCCCTTCCGGCAGTGGTCGTCTGCTGTACTATGGCTTCTGCTGACTTCTCACAGTAAATCTTGTTTCAACCGTGCTTCATACTTTGTTTCCGCACGTCTGTGAGATCTCCCATGGTAAGACGATAAACCTTCGTTCCATCTACCCGCACCATCTACAGTGCTATGTCCGTGTAATCATTGGACTTCGCTTTGTTTGGCAAGCTCATCCACACAGCTTCTGCCTCATAGTGTTCGTGTTCCTCGGGCCGGAACTTTGCCGCCAGCTTCCTTCAGATTCCACCTCGCAGTGGACACCCTTGCTCTTGGCTAATGGTTGGTGATTACAAACCCCCATAACGGACTTACACCGTCAAGTTTATCGTCATGCATGGCGCACAAAAAAATGCAGCCAGGAAAACTTCCTGGCTGCAGAATCATAATGGGGCGACACTTGCTGAGTACCCTTAAAATTGAAATTATGGTGGTTCTTACAGGATATAATAACTTTTGACTTCCGGCTGCGCAGGCACTTCATCAACGGCCATCATTTGTTTAAGGTTCCTTTCAATTGTTAAGGTAATTGTAGACATTGGCGTGTCGGTAGGTTTATTTTCGAACGGATCCTGGAGATGCACTGCCATCCGTTCAATTAAAAGGAAGAAAGACGCCAACAGAGTCACCAATGGGATTTCAACGATTCCTACATATTCAATCACACCAAAAGGCAACATCAGTATAAAAAAATACAGCGCAAAATGGATGTACATGGAATATGTCATTGGGAATATTGTATTCTTGATACGTTCACATCTTCCCATTGATTCGCAGAGCCGGGTTAATGTGCGGTCGAGCTCTACCTGTTGAAATTCATTGATCCAACCTTCTTCAACTGCCAGGCGAAGATCTTTTGCATGAAGGTTAATCAATGCGTAAGGAACGCTATCATGATTACTAACAAAAGCCAGCTCCTTTTTTGATATGTATTTTTCCAAACCCGCTTTGGGGTCGAGTTTTCTGAGCGACTTACCCAGGCTATAACACCACCCGATCTGACGGTTGATCATTCTGTCCTGGAAGTCCGTATGCTTATTTTCAGAGTAAGGCGTCTGAAGAAAACAAAGCAACTGTCGTGTAAATGTCCTGGAGTCATTTACAATAGAGCCCCAGATTATTCTCGCTTCCCACCATCTGTCGTAGGCCTGGTTAGATCTGAACGCGAGCAGCAAGGAAATGATGGTTCCAAGAATCGTGGGTATGCCTAACGGTATAGAAATATGTTTTAAATCGAATTGAACGGTGGCATACCAAATCAAAGTTGTGTATATCGCAATCCCGAACACCTCATATTTAATCTTATTAAGGATATACGTAAATGGAATTTTACTGTTCAATAACATAATGATAGTTTTTATTTTTTCATATTGCACTTAGCTTCTTACCCACAATACCGGCCGTGTGGATTCAGCTACCATCCGATCAAGTGTTGATTGCCTCAGAAAATATTTGGCAAGGGAGGTGAACCGGCAACTTAGTACCTGGTCGATAACAAACCGGCTTTCGAGTTCATTGAGCATCTGGTCGACTGACCGGTACTGGGCGGTTACTGTGGCCGGCGCCTTCTTTAACTGGTATCCATGTTCGGTCACAGCGGCCGCTGCTGCCATCTCTGCCACAGGCTTGGTCATGATGTAACGGTTTGCAGATACCTGCGCCTGAGATGCAGCTTTTTCAACACAATCAAAACCTGCAGATATATACATTACTTCGCAACCTGAGCGCATTACCATTCTGAAGATATCGCGTTGGCGAAAATGAGGATGCCCTACCCACTGATCCTGGTCAAATATTACCAGGTCCGCATTTTTGTATTGCACAAAGTTTTTGAAAACTGCTGAAGAGCTGCCATACACAAAGTCGGTGGTGGCTGTTCGTTTACTATTTTTCAATTCGAAGGCCCTGACAGCAGCACAAAAATCTTTGTCAAACGCGCCATAATGCCTGCGGGTCCTCGTTATGGGAATCAGCTCATTTGAGTCATCCGGAACAGGTCTGATGTCGAGGAAGATATAATTCACCTGCTCACCGGGAAATACATCCAGAATTACATTACAGCGGTCGATGAATGCCGCGTTGCCATTAGAGGGGACTATTACTGTCTTCATGCGAAAATGGTTTTGATGATTTGATAACACAAAACTATTCCCGCTCTATTAGAGGCGCCTAAGCATCACATTAGAACGGCATTAGAATGCCCTTAGAATATTTCTAACGCAGATTCCTGGATTCATTACCAATTCTTTTAAGACAGATATACCATCGCCGGTTAGTCTGCTGAGAGCAGTTTAAGCGGACTGCATCAAAATAACCACAGGCAACTCCTGCTGGTATTGCACTATGAAATAAGTTGCAATCATGCCTGGTTTACAAATAATTAAATAAAATGAAGAGATGGAGTCGTGAGAATTTCATCAGGCATTACGCCGGTATATACGGCAAAGAAATTTCAACAGTAGTGCCTTCGTTTTCCCTGGAACTGTATTCAAGATTACCGCGGTGCAGACGAATTATCTTTTGCGCGAGTGGTAATCCTACACCATAGCCTTTAAATTCAGCCGTATTCGAAGCACGGAAAAAAGGGTCAAAAATGTATTTGAGTTCTTTCTCGGGAATGCCTATACCATGATCCTGCACTTTAATAATGCAATAAGTACTTGAGGTGGTTAAACTAACACATACCTCTTTCTGATCTGAGTATTTACACGCATTCTGAACGATATTGGCGAAAGCCAGCTTCAAAAGATTTGCGTTACCAAAGATGGTGATCATGTTTTCTGACTCAGGCAGACCATCAAGATTGAAATCTACTTTATTCGCCGGCTCAGTAAAGTCAATGAGCCGCTTTACAGAAAATAATAACTCATCCACCCGCATTTCAGACATGAACGCATCCTTACTGTTGTATGCTGCCTGGGCCAGTTCAAGCAGGCTGCTGGTATGATGTTGCAATTGCTCGGCTTCTTTTGAAATCACTGTAAGGGATCGCTCATAATCCTGTCGTTCCCTGGGGCGGCTTAATGCAAATTCTGCTTCACCGATAATCGCGGTTAAGGGAGTTCTTAATTCGTGTGCCGCCTTGTTTAAAAAGTTGTTCTGTGTTTCAAAAGAGGTTTCAAGTCTGTCCAACATATCATTGAAGGTCCTGGCCAGCTCGGCTATTTCATCTTTGCCGTTTCCTGGTCCGAGTCGTAAATGCAGATTGGTTGCCGTAATTTTTTTAGCATTACGAATAAGACTACGTACGGGCAAAGTAAGTTGATAGGATAAGATAAGACTGCAAAGCAGAACAATTGAAGTTGAAATAAAAAACCCAAGAAGAAGATTTTTTTTAAGGTCAGACAACAACTGTCTTGCTTCCAGGTTTGAAGCGGTGATCAATACCTGGTATGTATGACCCTTATGATCATATAACCTGGCAGCATAATAAACGTCGCCCGCCCGAAACCCGGACTGGCGTTCACTTTCAAACTCTGAATAAAACTCCCGCGGCACTTTAACGGCCTGAGAATCCAGGAATGTCGCCAACTGACCTGATTCAAATACATGTACCTGCTCATCAGGCAGATGCTGCAGGTAACGTTCCCTCATTTCTTTGTAAAAAAGCGAATACTCATCGCTGCGTTCAAGTTGAACCTGAGCAGCAATGCCGGCTCTCACCTGCATACGATGAAGAAAATCACGATCAATATGGCGACTGGTGTACAGGTAAATGAACAGGCTCACAAACACAACGGCAGCCGCGGTGAGAGTAGTGAAAAAAATGGTTATTTTTTTACCGATACTCATGCTTCACCCTGTTTCAGCATATAACCCATACCCACCATCGTATGTATCAGCCGCGTATTATAATTCCGGTCTATTTTCTTCCTGAGATAGTTTACATAAACGTCTACTACATTAGTGCCCAGGTTGAAATTAATATCCCATACATGTTCCAGAATCTCGACCCTTGACAAAACCCTGTTTGGATTGCGGAGAAAAAACTCGAGCAATTTCAGCTCAGTAGCAGTGAGATTGATGGGATTACCATCGCGAAAAACCGCTTTTGATGAAGTATCAAGTGTAAGACCGCAGAACGATAATTTATTATCCTGGATCGGAATCCCTCCTTTCCTCCTCCCTAAAGCACGTAACCTGGCATGTAGTTCTGTTAGTTTAAAAGGTTTAGGCAGATAATCATCCGCCCCTGCATCTAAACCTGCAACAACATTTTCGGTGCTACCCAGCGCCGTAAGCATTAGAATAGGAACATTTACCTTGTTGGTTCGTAACAACCGGCATATGTCCAGCCCATTGATCCCAGGCAGCATGATGTCGAGGATCACAACGTCAAATACATTGTCCGTCGCCATCTTCATTCCCATATTTCCGTCAAGCGCTACACTTACCTCCATGCCCTGTTCAGAAAGGCTTCTTTTCATCAGTGATACAACAGCAGCTTCATCTTCAACGAGTAAAACTTTCATACGTAAGGATACACTTTGACTATTCGAATTTTGTTTATTGCCTGGCAACGGCAAATGAATGCATAAACAACGAGAATAACATCCCGGTTCGGACACATTCAATTAAAATTCGATTAATCATGGCACCGATTCAACTTCAACCTATTTCCTCGTATTCATGTTACCTTTTGGAACCAATGCCGCCGCACTGCACAATACACCTTCTCCAAACTGATTTTTGACGCTGTCAACCGCCCGATACAAATCAATCATCTCCGTTTTGTCTTCAAACAAATCAATCTGGTAAGTACCTGTCACCAGGTGGGTGAAACGCACGCCAATAAGGCGAATCAGCAGTCTCCGGGCATAAAGTTTCCTAAACAACTCACGTACGGTTTTAACCAGTACAACATCAGCAGCAGTATAAGGCACTGTTTTCTGAATGGTATGCGTTTCGAAATCAGAATACCGGATCTTGACGGTAACACAACCTGTCAGCCGTTCCTGGCTCCTTAATTCAAAGGCGATTTTTTCTGTCATTCGAACCAGTTCCGCATCGAGGAAGGAGATGTCGATGGTATCCTGCTGAAAAGTATTTTCTGTTGAAATTGATTTTTGTTCATGAAACGGCACCACCGGGGAATCGTCGATACCGTTAGCGCGCCGCCAAAGTTCGGTGCCGCTTTTACCAAGAAGGTTCTGTAAAAGCACCAGTGGAATTTCAGTGAGCATCCTGACCGTTTGCACACCCATCTTCATAAACTTGTACCCTGTCTCTTTGCCTATACCAGGTATCCTCGTAACAGGCAGAGGAGCGAGATAAGCTTTTTCATTGCCCAGTGGAACTGAGATTTGTCCATCAGGCTTTACCTCGTTCGTTGCTACCTTGCTCACCAGCTTATTACCAGCCAACGCGTATGAAACGGGTAGCCCGCTTTCACGCAAAACCTTTGCTTTCAGCTCTGCAGTAAAACGCTCGCATCCAAAAAACTTATCCATACCCGTTAGGTCAATATAAAATTCGTCGATACTTGCCTTTTCAAAAACAGGAACCGTGTCGCTGATCACATCAGTTACCAGACCAGAAAACTTGCTGTATTCCTCAAAATCACTTTTTACAACAATGGCTTCCCTGCAAAGTCTGAGCGCAGTGCGCATTGGCATTGCGCTATGAATACCAAACTTCCTTGCTTCATAACTGCAGGCCGCTACCACACCCCGATCACTGCTTCCTCCAATCAATAACGGCTTACCGTGTAACCTGGGATTACGCAAACGTTCAACGGACACAAAAAATGTGTCCAGATCAAGATGCGCTATATGACGATCGTAGGTGAGCATGCTGACTAAACCTGGTAACTTCTGGGTTTATAACCTACCCGGAACATCCGGCTCACTTCCAGTGTGTACGCCCCAAAATCTTCGGTCACCTTCCCGGTTATCTTATAAAATCCACCCGAATGCAACGGATATTCTTTGGCAGCACCCGGAAAATGCACGGTATCGACCCAGTCGAGGCTGCTGTCTACAAAAGTTCCAAAAAACATCTGATCGCGTGTTTTGGTTACCACGCCTTTCCTTGCAATAAAATACGCCAGCACGCTCACCTCCCTGCCAACATGTTGTTCAAATGCAGCTGCAGGAGTATACTTGCTGGGATCATCATCAGCCAGTTGAAATGGATTACATAAGGTGAATCCGAGCAGTTCCATCTGGTCGTACAAATCATCAAGCGGATCATCATGTAATGGCGGCAAAACCAACTCTACTGGCGCATCGCTGAACAGGGCGGGCGACTGATGAAGCACGGGTTGATTGCGTTTCTGCAGAAAATTGGCTTCCCACAACAAATGCTTTTTACTTTTCCCTGTAAACCGAAAGGCGCCGATACTTACGAGGGTATTCAACTGCTCAAGTGGTGGATTGATTCTCCCGACAAAATCCTGTACGCTGGCATATACGCCGTTTCGTTTGCGGTCGTCGAGCATTGTTTCAACCAACCCGGATTGCAGACCCTTGATATGAATAAAACCTACATAGACCCGGTCACCACAGATGTTCGTGTATTCATCGCTGTTATTAACACATGGCGCATGAAGTTCACCACCTGTTTTCAATAATTCAAGAAAATATAATTCACGCGAATAGAACCCTCCAAAATTGTTGATGACAGCGACCATGAATTCTTTTGGGAAATAGGTTTTGAGATAGAGACTCATATAACTTTCAACCGCGAAACTCGCCGAATGCGCTTTATTGAAACTGTAACCGGCAAAACTTTCCATCTGCCGCCAAACCTCACGGGCAAGCGCTTCAGGATGTCCCATCTTATTACAACCCTCGTAAAATTTGTCACGAATCAGGTAGAACTGATTTAATGAACGGTATTTACCACTCATTGCACGGCGTAAAATATCCGCTTCCCCCAGGTCAAGCCCTGCAAAAAAATGTGCGATCCGGATCACGTCTTCCTGGAACACCATTACGCCAAATGTTTCCTTCATATGCTCTTCAAACAAAGGGTGTAAATACACCGTTTTCTCAGGATGACGGTACCGGTAAATATACTCGCGCATCATGCCCGACTGGGATACGCCCGGCCGGATAATAGAACTCGCTGCCACGAGTGTGAGATAATCATCACAACGCAGTTTTTTGAGCAGTTGGCGCATTGCGGGTGATTCGATATAAAAACATCCAATGGTGTTAGCTGAACGAACCTGGTCCGCAACAGCAGCATCTTTTTTAAACTTATTGGTATCGTGTATATCGATATCTATACCTTTGTTTTCACGGATCAGCGACAGCGCTTCGCGAATATGACCAAGACCTCGCTGGCTAAGTATGTCGAACTTATTCAGGCCGATATCTTCAGCAACAAACATGTCCAGTTGCGCAGTTGCAAAACCTTTTGGTGGCATAAATAGCGCAGCATAGTTGCCGATTGGTTCTTCCGAGATCAGCATACCGCAGGGATGCAATGAAAGATGTGAAGGAAAGTTAAGCATCATCCTTCCATAGCGCATGATCAGACGCTGAATATGATCTACGGGTTGCTGTGACAATTGCAGACTCTTTATTTCTTCAACCGGCAAACCAAACACTTTTCCCAGTTGCAGTATGATGGCATCATGTTGAAAGGTAGGGTAAGAGGCAAGCAGCGCCACATGATTTTTACCATATCTTTTAAAGATGTAATCAATCACCTCATCCCTGTCAGTGTAGGAAAAATCAATATCAAAATCGGGGGGCGAAGTGCGATGTGGATTCAAAAAACGCTCGAAATAAAGATTTAATTCTATCGGGTCCACATCTGTAATACGCAGACAATAAGCCACAATCGAATTTGCACCGCTTCCCCTTCCAACATAATAAAACCCGCGCGATTGCGCATATCGTATAATATCCCAGTTGATTAAGAAATAAGCAGTGAAACCAAGGTCATGGATGATTTTCAATTCGCGTGCGACACGTTCCGCGGCTGCCCGGTTCTTTTTACCGTAGCGCGATTTTAATCCGTCATTTGCCAGTTTCTCAAGCAACACACGATCATCTTCTACTGATGCACTAAAAGTTTTTTTGGTCTTATCACTTTTAAAATCAACTGTTACATTACAGTTTTCCAATAACCGGTAGGTATTTGTTACAATAAACGGGTATCTGCTGAAAGCAGTCAGCAATGCGGCGGGCGACAAAAAGGTTTCCTCTTCATTACAAACACTTGTGGACGGTAACTGCGATAACAATACATTTTTATCGATTGCCCTTAACAACCGATGAAGATTGTGATGCGCCTTGTCGCGTACGGTAACAGGCTGGCGGATAAGAAACCGGCTTTGATGTTTGATTACATCTATTTTATACAAACGACCGGCTTCGGAAGGCAAAAGACCAATATATTCATTGAATTTAAGATCGCCGGGGTCACAAATACCAAAAGGAAAAACAATATTACAGTTCGACAACGCTGTTATATCGGGACGTGCCGGGAACGTTGTCTTATTTATAAGATGGCTTGTCAGAAATGCATTGATCTGGCTTACGCCTTTGTTATCTGCTGCAATCAACAGGTATAAAAACTCATCGCCATTCCGGATCTCTGTTCCGATGACTGGTTTTACCTGCTTCTCCAGGCAGATCTTTACAAACTCCCAACAATTGCACGTATTATTTATATTGGTTATGGCCAATGCATTGACACCGTGCTCGACTGCCGCATCAACGAGTTCATTTGTTGAATACGTGCCATACCTGAAGCTAAAAACCGTCTTGCAATTGAGATACATAACAATGCAAGATTACTAAATTATTTAGTAAATAACTAAGTATTTTAGTTTACTGCTTTTGGGTCAGTGGCAGAATAAAACTGAATCTTGAGCCTTTGCCGGGAGTGCTTTCTGCAGTGATAATACCGTTGTGCTTTTCGATGATCTTTTTACTGATCGCCAGACCGATACCAGTGCCCTCGTATACATCTTTTGAATGGAGCCGTTCGAACAATACAAATATATTATTGAGATACCTGGCATCGAAACCGATACCGTTATCACTGATTCTTATACAGCAATATTCACCTTGTTCATCCACCTCACTGTCAAATGATTTATCGACAATTCTTTTCCCGGATATCTGGATGACCGGCGCGGTCCCTTCGCGTGAAAATTTGATGGCATTTGAAACGATGTTCTGAAATACCTGGCGGATCTGGCCAGGATTGGCTTCGATTTGAGGTAATTGCTCTACCGTAATTTGCGCGTTTTTCTCTGCTGCCACCAGTTCGAGATCTTCAAGAAGTTCACGAATCAAAAGATTGAGATCTACCGGCTGAAAAATGCTGGTATTTGAAGATAGTTTTGAGTAATTCAAAACATCCAGGATCAGCGTTTTCATTCGGGCAGCCGATACCCTTATTTTAGAAAGATATTTTAATGATTCAATAGAAAGCTGATCGTTTCCCCGCTCGGCCAGCATTTCTGCAAACATCTGGATCTTTCGCAGTGGTTCCTGCAGGTCATGAGAAGCGACTGAAGCAAATTGCTGGAGGTCATGATTACTTGATTCCAAAGCCTGGTTGGTATTTGCAATCTCAATATAATTTTTCTTTAGTTCACGTTCTGCCTGTTTAATGCTGGTAAGATCAGTAAGTATTACGCTTAAAGACACATGATCCTCAACTTCAAGTGCTGTCAGCGATAAATGTACAGGGATCGTTTTTCCATTGGTGTTTAATTCCAGTTCCGCTTTGCAATCCTGCTCCCAACAATTGACAAAAAGATTTTCAAACACAGGGAGTGAATCTTGTGATAAGAAACGGGAGAACGGAATGCCGATCACGTTTGATATGGGCAGGCCTGCCATTCGCGCAAAGCTTGAATTACAATACATGATGACGCCATCCGCATTAAGTGTGATGGCACCTTCATTCATTTTCTCGATAAATACACGGTATGTGTGGTCGGCCGATTTCAGGGTGTAAAGCTGATGCCCCTGCTTCCCTTCCACCACCAGGGCATCAACCTGCCCGGTACGAATGGCCTCAATGGTTTCATTTGCTTCCTCAAGCTGCCTTCGAAGCTCCTCAAGTTCGGATTTATATTTCGCACTCTCCATCGTTTTGCAAGTTAAGATTGAAGACCGAGACCACGCAGTACCTTACTGGTTTCTGACATATCGCCAATTAACCGCCGTTCGGGCAATGGTGATTTTTTTATCAATAAAGGCAGCGCCACTATCTGATCCTGTCGCGCCCGTTCCGCTTGCTGGTAAACATCAATGATCTCCAGGGAATAACGATCCTTCAGATATTGCTCGCAAATAGACCTGACATTCTGAATTGCTTTCACCGAATTTGGTGATGTACCGGTTATATATAACCGAAGTATATATTCCGCATCCGCTTTTTTGTCCCGGGGATTCGTATCGCTTTTTTTACTTACCATTAGCCATTTTTGCCGGTCGGATGTCGAGCCCTACCAATACTTTTTCTTCGTTAGAGAGATCACCAATTATTTTCCTGATTGGAACAGGCACCTTTCTAACCAGGGTCGGAATGGCCAAAATCTGATCACCAGCCGCCAACTGTGGCTGAACCAATAAATCAATTACTTCGAGTATATATCTGCCCTGCAGATGTTCTTCACAATATCTTTTCAGATTTGCCAACGCCGTCATCGATTTTGCAGTGTTACCTGCTATATACAAACGAAGTTCAAATTTATCGCTGGCTTCAGTTTTTGCTTTGTTTTGTTTTTTTGTTTTTGCCATCATCAAGTTTGTTCGATCGTTTTTCGGCGAGTTCCCTCCGGTTTCGTTCCATTATTTCATTTCTCAGATCTTCTTCCTGGTAAGACTTATTGAGTTCATCCTGCACTGCATCAAATTCTTCTTTCAGTGAACTCATTTTTGCTTCAAACATCCGTCGTTTACGTTCAATTTCCCTGTCTTTACGGGTCAGCGCATGTTTACGCAATTCCAGTCCCGTAGCTTCAGTTAAAAGATGTGCCTCCCGCGCCGAACCTGTTAATACACCTTCCGATCCAAGGTAAACATCCAGTAAGTCAAGACCATGATCAGTGATCACAAATTCACGAACCTGGTTGGAATGTTTCATACCACGCGATTTCATGATGTACATGCCCCTGTTCCGCTCGCCGTTGGATTCAATATCCCGAACCAAGAGCCATGCATCCACAAGCGACGATACCCCTTCATCAGTTTGTTCATTTACCACATTGTTCAAAGTCAATGCTGTAAACATAACCGTGATCTGTTGTGATTGCAGATAATCGATAAGTCTGATCAGAATTGATTTCACTTCGCCCACCGAACCAATCGTGATCAGGTTGGTAATGGGGTCCAGCACCACGGTTGAAGGTTTAAATTTTTGTATGCGTTTGTGAATGGAGACCAGGTGCATCTCAAGACCGTATAAGGTAGGGCGGGCGGCGTACATTTCCAGCAACCCACTATCAATATGTTTTTGCATGTTCATCCCAATGGATGACATGTTCCTGATTATCTGCTGCGGTGATTCTTCAAAGGCAAAATACAGACATTTTTCGTTCCGCCGGCAGGTTGCATCGGCAAACAACGCCGCAATGCTCGTTTTTCCTGTTCCTGCTGTTCCGGAAACAAGCACCGAGCTTCCTTTGAAAAAACCTTTACCGTCCAGCATCTGGTCAAGCGCAGGTATACCTGATGAAACCCTCTCATTAGAAATTTCATTGTTTAACAACAATGAGGTTACAGGCAAAACAGACATTCCCTCTTCATCAATCAAAAAAGGATATTCATTCGTGCCGTGTACGGTCCCACGATATTTCACTACCCTTAATAACCGGGTAGAAATTTGGTGAGTGACGCGATGATCCAGCAGGATTACACAATCGGAGACATACTCTTCAAGCCCCTGGCGGGTGAGTGTTCCTTCACCCTTTTCTCCGGTAATTACTGCAGTTACGCCTTTTTCTTTCAGCCAGGAAAACAACCGCCTTAATTCCGCCCGTATTATAGTATCACTGCTTAAACCTGAAAAAAGATTTTCAAGTGTATCAAGCATCACGCGTTTTGCACCAATACTGTCTATCGCATAACCAAGTCTTACGAACAATCCATCAAGATCGTATTCACCCGTCTCCTCTATTTCACTCCGCTCCACCCGTACATGATCTATTCGTATCAACCCGTCCTTTTGCAGTTTTTTCAGATCAAAACCGAGCGATGCAACATTTGTCTCAAGATCCTCAGCATTTTCCTCGAAGGTCATAATTACGCCGGGTTCACCGAACTGAATAGCACCCCTGATCGTGAATTCAAGCGACATCAGCGTTTTGCCTGCACCAGCAGCGCCACAGATAAGTGTAGGCCGGCCTGCAGGCAGACCTCCGCCAGTAATTTCATCTAATCCCGTGATCCCGGTAGGAACCTTTCTCAGGCCTTTTAAAACTTTGTTCTTTTCTTTTTTAATTGCCATGCAAACTCAATGTTTATACTTTCTTCTGGAAGAAGAATAGATAGCTGAATTTAGATCTTTTCAGGCATACTAACAGTGATCATTCAACGAAAAGCATTACTGTCACACATGCCCAGGCTTTGCGGATTGAACATACTGCCCCGGCATATAGTTATCAAAACCAATGCCGCAGCAAATCAGCTAAAAATCAATGGATTAAAATTCTTCGGGCGGAGCCGCCAGTGGTTGGCTGTTCATCGAACCAAAATCGAATTGCATTTCGTTCAACTTCCGATATAAACCATTCTCCGACATCAACTGGGCATGAGATCCCGATTCAAGTACGGTGCCTTTATCAATCACGACAATTTTATCTGCGTTACGTATCGTTGACAAACGATGAGCAATAACAAAAGATGTTCGCCCTTTCATAAGGTTTTCAAGGGCTTCCTGCACCAGTTGCTCGCTGTTGCTATCAAGCGATGATGTAGCTTCATCAAGAATGAGTATAGCAGGATCGGTGAGTACAGCGCGTGCTATTGCAATTCTTTGTCTTTGACCACCACTTAACTTGATACCCCTTTCACCCACAATAGTCTCGTAACCTTCAGGAAACCTGTCAATAAATTCATGCGCATTTGCTTTTTTTGCAGCAGCTATAATTTCAGACATTTCCGCACCGGGATTACCATAGGCAATGTTATCACGAATGGTTCCTCCAAACAACATCACCTCCTGGGGCACAAACGCCATTTGCTTTCTTAACTGTGTAAGCGGAAAAGTCCTGACGTCTTTGTTATCAAAAAATATGGAACCACTATCTGGCTCATAAAAACGCAGTAATAAACCCGCAATAGTCGTTTTACCGGCACCGCTTGGACCAACGATAGCTATTTGCTGACCGCTTGCGGCTGTTAATGACAGCCCTTTTAAAACGGATACATCTTTTCTTCCGGGATAACTGAATACCAGTTGGTCGAGCCGGACATCGCCCTTCAGTTTGAATTCTGGTGCTACCTGCACGGGCGCTAAATCAACCGTTTCGCCGGTACCACGCATGATCTCGCGGACGCTTTGGGTAGCACCGAGCGTTTTTTGAAGTTGTGAGAACATATCCGCAAAACCAGCAAAGGTGCCACCAACAAACATGGAGAATATTACAAACATGGTTAATGAACCAATGGTTAACTCACCTGACTGAATCAGGTTAACACCGTACCACATCACAAAAGCGATGGTTCCGAATACACTAAAGATCATAAACGACACAAAGGCTCCACGATAACGTGCATTGGATATGGCAGTGTCAACAACGGCATATACACTTTTTACATAACGGCTGATTTCATTGAACTCACCTGTAAATGCTTTGACCACGGTAATGCCCTGGAAGGTTTCCTGTACTATGGTTCCGCTTTCTGCTAACTGGTCCTGGGCTCGTTTCGCCATCTTCCTGATCTTTTTGCCAAACACCACTGCAAGGATGGCAATTACAGGTACCACACTTAACATCACCAATGCAAGTTTTGCACTGATCCAGAAAATAAAAACCAGCCCTATAATCAATGTGAATATGCCACGTAAAAACTCAGCAAGCGTGAACGATATCGCATCCTGTATCTGTGAAAGATCGGAAGATATCCTGTTGCTCAACTCACCCACTCTTTTCTCGGAAAAAAATTGCATAGGCATGGTAAGCAGCTTGCTGTATACATCCTTTCGCATTCCCGCAAGCGCTTTCTCTCCAACTTCAGTCAGCAGGTAGATGCGCATGAATGAAAAAAATGTTTGAATACCCAGTTGCACAAAAATGAGCATCAAAGTAGTGTTCACGCTCCAGTGAATGTCTTTCAAGTCAAATCCAAAACTACTGCCAGTGCCTGGAACGGCGGTTCCCGGTGCGGCCGCATCGATCATTTTACCAAGAAACAGCGGAAACAGGCTGGTTGTGAAAGCTGATAAAGCGATGAATATCAGCGCAAGAATAAATTTACCACGGTATGGTTTCACATAGGTGAATAATACCAGTGCTTCTTTCAGGCTTTCTTTTGAAATCTTAACTTTTGGTCTGTCTGAATCGTTTGCCGCTTTACTTCTGCCTCTTGCCATATGAATGAAAAATAGATCGCAAGTTAGTTATTTTGATGCAGCGGTGTTTTTCTGATCCTTCTGAAGTTATTATGGGTGATTAAAGTTTTGGGTCACATAACTCATGTGGACCGGGTCGATCCGGAGGTAGACTCCCGAGCCGGTTTCGCCAGGATGTGTCTGGCTGCGCGAAACAATGAGGGAAGTATCATTACCACTATCGCTTTTTACAAGTATATCAGCTTCAAAATAATGTCCGAAGTAAGCCACCCTGATAAGGGTTCCCTTCAACCTGGTTTGGTCCGCGCTCACCAGCACCTGTTCCGGTCGAATGATGGCGACGGCCCCAGGCTGATTTGCTACTCCCGGTAACCAATTGGGGAGATGGTTATACCTTCCAAACAGGCCAGCACTATATTCCAGTTGGGGCGTTGTGTACAGGTTTACAGGATTTCCTCTTTCCACCAGTTTGCCATGCTGCATTACAAGAATCTCATCGGCCCAGGACAGGGTATCATTTGGCTCATGCGAGACCATGATAAATGACATCTTCAGTTCGCTGGAGATATCGGCAATGATGGTTTTGAGAATTTGTTTATTCGCGGGGTCAGTGTTTGAAAACGGTTCGTCCAGAAGAAATAATTCCGGCGCCATGATGAGCAGACGGGCAATTGCTATCCGTTGTTTTTCACCGCCTGACAACTGATCGGTGCGACGTTTAAACAGGTGTTCTATACGGCAGATCTCAAACAGGTTGGCGGCGTCTTTCTCGTTCCACTCGTTGGCATATTCCAGCACCTGTTCAACCCGTAAAAAATTAGGAAGTTCAAACTGTTGGGACAGATAAACTATGCCCTTGTGACCGGGAATTAGTTTATCTGCGGGCCCTATAACGGGCTCATTTTTGAAATGGATTGTGCCGGAATCTGGTTGGGCAAGCCCTGCTATCATACGCAACAGGGTCGTTTTACCCGAACCGGTTTCGCCGGCGATCGCTATATTCTGACACGGTTCCTGGGCGAAGGTGACACCTTCGATGCTGAAACCGCGCTCATTCGCTTTAGATAATTGACGAACCCGAAGAAAATCCATGAATTCTATCAACCCTTCTTAACATTCACGGCATTCGGTCCTTTTGGCCCCATCATCACCTCGAACTGCACCTTATCGTTTTCGCCGATACGTTCAGTAAGCTGATTTACGTGAACAAATATGCTCTCCTGGGTCTGCAGGTCACGGATGAAACCGAATCCCTTTCCTTCGTTGAAGAATGTTACCACACCTTTCCGGATAGGGTCCTCCTGCTCACGATCTTCCTGTTTCAGGACACCAATCTGCATATCCTCCACGTTAAAAACCTTTTTCTTCTTCGGATCCGGCGGAGTAGATGAAATATTACCGTTTTCATCAATATAAGCCATCATGTCGTCGAGCGATTTGCCCTTTTTGGCATTTGCTTTACGTTCTTCCATTTTTTCCGCCTTTTCCTGGCGTTGTTTCAGTCTTTTCTTTTCTTTTTCTTTTTTACCAAAGGTTTCCTGAGATTTTCCCATACTTCTTTTCTGATTTGTTTCTATAAAGTTCGTGATTTATTCCCGAAGCATCTAAAAAACAAAAAGTTATTAACATAGCTGGTGGGGAGAACCTGGTTGACCCCGATCAAGAATTGCGGTTTCTACTTATGCAATTGAGGTGTAACTACTGTTTGTTACGTACTGGGATATTTGGTACTTGCAGTTACAAAAATGAGCTGTACTGGTCGAATTTTCCATTGCCATTAAACCCTCCTTCATTGCCCCTGCCTGCGCAGGGGCATTTTATTATCTTTCCTCGTAATCGAGATCTTTTGAAAAAGTTTCTTCCAACTTCCACAAAAAGAGGAGGGCTATGGCGACAATGATGGTTCCTACCATCACGGCACCGGTGGTAAGTCCATACATACCTTTCAGCAATACAAACAACCCTGAGATTGGAATAACTGAAGCTCTCACAAAATTGGGCACCGTAGTGGCCACTGTTGCCCTGAGATTGCTTCCAAACAACTCTGCCGCAATTGTGACAAACAAGGTCCAGTAGCCATTGAAGAAACCTAAACAAGCGCAAATGAAATAAAATGTAGTGAGATTTTGGGTGGAAGTAAGCAGGTATACCAACATCAGGGTGTAGGATCCCAAAAGAAAAATAGCCATGCCTTTTTTCCTGCTTTTTAAACGCTGGCTAAGCGCACCACTAATGATATCTCCAAGCACCTGTCCTGCAAAAGCAAGCATAACCGCTTTTCCCGCCACAATGGGTTCTGTGACGCCCAGTGCCTGTCCAAATTCGGGTGAAAAGAAAATCAGCACGCCCGATACAAACCAGATAGGTGTGCCTATCAGTATCGACGAAATGTATTTGAACAAACGTTTACGATCAGACAACAGCATGAAGAAATTGCCGCGCTTTACGTCTTTATTCACCACTTTTAAAAACATACCGGATTCAAAAACACCCACACGCATTGCAAGTAATGCAAGACCCAATCCGCCGCCCACAAAATAAGAAGTGCGCCAACTGAATATGTCTGATATAAAATAAGCGAGTATGGCTCCGAACACCCCAACTGTAGCCACCATAGTGGTTCCATAACCTCGAACATGTTTTGGAAGTATTTCAGCCACCAAAGTAATACCCGCTCCTAACTCACCCGCCAAACCGATGCCGGCAATAAAACGTAACCAGACATACTGATCAAAAGACGTAACAAAACCGTTTGCAATGTTGGCCAAAGAATACAATAGTATGGAACCAAATAATACCGAACGCCGTCCACGTTTATCACCCAGCACACCCCATAAAATTCCGCCGATTAACATTCCTGCCATCTGGATATCGAGGATAAACATACCCTTTGTAAAAAGTTCTTCAGTGGTAAGACCCAATTCTTTTAAACTCGGCACGCGAACAATGTTGAAGAGAAACAGGTCATACATATCTACCATGTACCCAAGCGCGGCAACGAGAACAGGCAGTTTGAACAAATAACTAAAGGGGGATGGCGAAGCAGTAGCAGATGGCATAATCGTTTTATTTGAAGACTTTCATTGAATCACAGGCGGGGCAGTGTCATACCTCCATCGACCATAATTACCTGGCCGGTTGAATACGGAAAACTTCCCGAAGCCAGCGCTACCACTGCTTTACCGACATCGGCTGGTTCACCCCAGCGCGGTTGTAAGGTAAGGCCTTCCGAAATCAATTTATCATATTTTTCGGTTACTCCCGCTGTCATGTCAGAACGTATAATTCCCGGCCGGACCTCGTAAACAGGAATACCATGTTCTGCCAACCTTGCCGCAAACAACTGTGTGGCCATGCTTATACCTGCTTTGGTAATACAATACTCACCACGATTAACTGAAGCAACGGTTGCAGAAATGGAAGATATATTTATTATGCAGCGATGAAAACTTTCGACTGGTTTACCCGAACTGATCATAAGGTTAGCAACAGCCTGTGTCAGAAAATAGGGACCGCGCAGATTGATGGATATAAGCCGGTCGAAGCTTTCTTCGGTTGCCTCAAGAATATCGCGGCGTTCAGACGGCGCTACGCCAGCGTTGTTTACCAATACATCGAGGGTACCAAACTCTTTAATAATATCATCCAGCATTGCTTTCCGGTGCGATGCAAGCGCCACATCAGCCTGGCAATACAACACACGCGCACCCAGCGATCTCAGCATATCCATCGCTGCGATGGTGTCGCCCGGCGGTCTTACCCCATTTATAACGAGGTCGAAACCGTTTTCTGCCAGCGCTGTGGCTATACCATACCCAATCCCCCGGCTACCACCGGTAATCAATGCTACTTTTTTCATGATTGCAGTTTATAGATCAGGAATATTTACCCATGAACGTTTCTCCCAGCTTTCTATTCCTTTTTCGGCAAGTTGAACACCTTTCGCTCCCTCCCTCAGATCCCATGGGAAGGGGGTATCTTTCACAACATGTTTCAGAAACAGTTCCCACTGTACTTTAAATGCGTTGTCAAATGGCTCCTGGTCCGGAACTTTTGACCAGCCATCAAAAAAATCTATCGGCTGAGGTATATCAGGGTTCCATACAGGTTTGGGCGTATTTCCATAATGTTGTATGTAACACTCACGGAGACCCGCAACCGCAGATCCTTTTGTGCCATCCACCTGTAACGTTAAAAGATCATCACGCCTCACCCGCACCGTCCATGATGAGTTAAAATGAGCGATAACTCCATTGTCAAGTTCAAAGGTGGCATACGCTGCATCATCAGCAGTACATTTATAAGCGTTGCCATTTTCATCTATTCGTTCTTTGATATGGGTGGCACCCAGACAGGAAACAGCTTTCACTTTTCCGAATACATGATCAAGAACATACCGCCAGTGACATAACATATCTACTATAATTCCACCATCATCTTCTTTGCGGTAATTCCAGGAAGGCCGCTGCGCTGGCACTGTATGACCTTCAAACACCCAATAACCAAATTCACCGCGCACAGATAATATCTCACCAAAAAAATCATTTTCTATCAATCGCCTGATCTTCCGGATACCGGGTAACCATAATTTATCCTGCACTACGCCATTCTTCAGACCCGCTGCTTTACAAAGCTCATAAAGCTCCAATGCAACCTCAGTGCTTACTGCAGTTGGTTTTTCGCAATAGATATGTTTACCCGCGCTGACTGCCTTCCGCACGCCATCGGCACGCCGACCGGTTGTTTGTGCATCAAAATATACCTGGTAACGACTGTCGCCCAACACCTTGTCAAGATCAGTTGTAAAATTATTGATACCTGATACCTCGCAAAGTTTTTGCAGTTTGATCGCATCCCGGCCAACAAGTACCGGATCGGGCATGATGAACTCTGAAGGACTAACCTTAACCCCACCCTGTCGGATGATCTCTACGATTGAGCGGAGGAGGTGCTGGTTAGTGCCCATACGTCCCGTGACGCCATTCATGATGATGCCTACCTTATGAATTTTTGCTTCCATGTTTTGGTTGTTTGATGATTCAGCAGTGTTCTGAATATGCTTTGATAATAGCCTTCAGGAACAAGTCCTGGTCCTGCTTCCAGTATATGTTTGAAAAAATTTCCACCTCATTATATCCAATGAAACCCGCTTCTTCTACCCAACTGCGGATCTTCCTGATATCGATACAACCCTCACCCATCAACCCGCGGTCATTCAGCATATCAAGCGTTGGTGTTTTCCAGTCGCATACATGAAATGCTGCAAGGTTGCCATTTTTCCCACACCGTTTTATTCCTTCTTCGAGTTCGGGATCCCACCAGAGGTGATATACGTCAACCGCTACACCTACAGCAGGTGAAGCAATTGCCTCAGCCATCTCGTTTGCCTGTCGGATAGTATTCACTGCCGAACGATCGCCTGCATACATGGGATGAAGTGGTTCAATCGCTAATCTCACACCGGCTGCGGCTGCATGTTCTATACACGAATATATACCTTCGGTTATATGCTGACGTGAGTCGTGCAGTGATTGCCCCGGGTCGGCCCCACAAACCAGCACAACCATCGGTGCACCGATTGCCTGCGCTTCGTCTATCGCCCGCAGATTATCATCGATCGCTTCCTGTCTTTTTGATTTTTCAATGGCAGGAAAAAAACCACCGCGACATAAAGAAACAACTTCAAGATGATGATCGCTCAACATCGTTTTTATCTCCGGTAAAGATTGCCCTTTCAGCGCATCGCGCCAAACAGTGATGCCACCAACACCCGCCGCAGCAAACTTTGCTGCTGCCTCCCGTATGCTCCAGGGTTTTGTTGTAACAGTATGTATGCAGAGTCTTGAAAGATCTTTGTTTACCGTCATTTCAGTACCCCATTATAAAATGTATAATAAGGTTCTTCTGTTAACATCTTTTGTACATACAATGCGGCTTCCCTGATATGATAATCGCCCCACATACTTGATTCACCATAGGGAATCTTAGAACCCTTCGGTACATAATCCCAACCGTTGGGCCAGTGATATACAGAATGCAGTAGTAGCCCCTGGTGAGCCGGGTCAGTGCTGAGATAGGGCTCCTGCAACAATGTGTTCAACACGGTTAAGCCGGCCTGCCAGTATTTTTTTCCGTTAACTATCTCACCTTTTTTTGTGAGGTATGAGCCAAAACGCATCAGGCCCTGGCATGCGATAGCTGCCGCGGAACTATCAACCGGTTCAAACTCGTTGAACGGGTCCGCGGGCTTTTCAAGGTAATCCGGAATTGAGGATAACTTCGGTGCGCCGGTGTCCCAATAGGTTACGCCATCTGAAGGCGTGTTTGCTATATAAAAATCACAGGTAGCATAAGCAGCTTTTAACAAACAGGCTTCTACTTTATCCCGGCTTTCGATTGCTTCTAATTCATCGTCAGATATGGTTTGCAGGTATTCAAGTTGTTCAGCGAATCCACAAATGGCCCAGGCGAGACCGCGGGTCCATGTTGAAAACCCGGTGTATCCCTGTTGTGAATTTGGTGCCCTGTATCGTCCATCGTTTGTATTGAACAAACTTTCATGCGCAGTACGACCCCATACATCAAATGAATCACGCCCCTCTCCGTAATATACTGAGTAAGTAGCCGTGGCCTTACAATGCATCAACATTCTTTCAAGCAAGTTGATCCGTACATCATTTTCTGCCTGGTAAACATGACCAAGACTGTGCGAGAGTCCCAAAGCACGACATGAACGAAGTGTATCAACAAACAATGAATGAGGCCCGTTGAACGAATAAATAAAACCGCCGTGATTAATCGGTGTCCACCGGCTGGCCTGTACAGCACCTGATATCTTTAAAGCGAGTTCGTAAAAGTTTTTTTCCCATTCGTTAAAGGGTATCTTTCCCTCTTTCATTAATCTTAAGAGGTTTCCATAAGTACTTACATTATTGAATCCATGATCATGTACACCAATATGGCTCACATGTGGTGCCATATTAGCAACTGTCTGTTTCCGCGATTCCTCCAGCAAATCCTGTTCGCCGGTAGCATCAAACTGTAGCAGACCGGAACCATATTGAAACCCCTGGGTCCACTCTGTCCAACCACGCGTGCTATATTTTCCCTGCACAGTAAAAACCGGGGAACCATGTGAAGGATCATAGTGTTGCGAAATCTGTCTTACCTTCTGTCCCGAAATCTCCCAAAAGTTTTTCAACAGGCCGCTGAGATCGTTAATACTTAGTTCCGTGTTAATTGCTATCATAATTGGTCATCTGGTTTACATCAATCGTTTTTCGCAGGGGTCTAAACTACATTTAATTTTTCAAAAACGATTTTGTTAGGTTTAGATTTAAGCTGCTTCTTAACGCAATCGTTTTCGCAAAACACGGGTATCTTTAATGTATGATAGAAACTACCGGGCTGCAGGCTGTTCATCACATAGCAATTATCTGCTCTGACTACGGGCAATCAAAAAAGTTCTATACTGAAATCCTTGGCTTAACAATGATAGCGGAAGTTTATCGTGAAAAGCGCGATTCGTGGAAATGTGATCTTGCGCTTGGTGACCAGTATATTATTGAGCTGTTTTCCTTTCCTTCACCGCCACCAAGACCATCGCGGCCGGAAGCCTGCGGTCTGCGGCACGTTGCTTTCCGTGTTAACAATATCGATGAATCAAAAGCCTTTCTTGAGCTTAATAATATTGTGGTTGAAGCAATACGCATCGACGAGTTTACCGGCAAACGATTCACATTTTTTAGTGATCCTGACGGATTGCCGCTTGAGTTGTACGAGGATGCCGCGTTGTAGGTTAAAACCCCATCAAATTAAAAACCCGGTCCGCTACCTCTCTGAATATTCAGCGAGATACGGACCGGGTCTGTTTTTTCGGCACTGTGATAATTACATATTTAACTCCGGTTCATTTCCTTTACGTTTTTGCGTCCAGGAATAATTACCTTCTTCTTCTGCCTTTACATTGATATGCCCCTCTGCGATATGCGTCAGTAACTGATCTGTTTGTTCTTCTTCAATCAAAGTTTTATCAAGCAAATCAGCTGCGCGTCTCAGGTCCATCGTTACTGCAAGTTGCACAAGACCTCCGTAACTTGCTATTTCATAGTGCTCAACTTTTTGGGCAGCTATGATCAGTGCCGCATCGCGTGTCATGGAGCCTTTTTTTGTTTCAGCGATGATGTTATTTGCTTCAGTGATCAGTCCCTCCATCGCTTCGCATTTTTTTCCCTCAGGCTCTTTGCCTATAATATCAAACACGCGCTCAAGTCGTTTTATATGGCGTTCAGTCTGTACCATATGATCACGGAACGCATCTTCCAGTTCTTCTGTAGTACAGGCCTTTGCAATGTCTGGTAATGCTTTAGCAAGTTTTTGCTCGGCATAATAAATATCTTTCAACTGATCCACAAAAAACTTCTCGAGCAATGAACCGCCAATATGTTCATCAGACCTGTTGTTCTGATCAACGCTCTTCCCGGAAGCTGATCCGGCTTTACTGGATGGTGTTTCATTAACAGTTCCAGCATCTGGCTGCATCGTTTTTTTCATACCTCATGTTTGGTTGTGATGAAAATAAATGAACAACAGGCGGCATTTGCCGCCCGTTGATTGGAAACTTTATACAAACGGATCGTTGTCACGGGTTCTTGAGTAATACCGGCTGGTGGAGTTGTAATCAGTACCACCCTGTCTTCTTGATGGCATGTTTCCATAGTTTGAACTTCCATAGCTACCCTTTATGTTCGGATTATCATCCGCGTCATTGTTGCCATCATTGTTCTCCCAACCTTCATTTTCGTTCCGTCCATAAAATCCCTGGCCATAGTTATCACCATAGTCCTGGTGATTTTGTCTTTCATAATTGTTCTCACGCTGCCACTGGCTGCCGTTACGTTCCATGTTGGAACCATAGCTGCCACCCCCTTCGCCAAAACCTCTTGCGCCGTAAAATCCGGATTCATCCCGGGGTTCCGAACCAAAATTATCCTGGCCAAACCGGGTGTCATAATTGGCGCCCTGGCCCATGCCGCCACCAAAACCTCTTCTCATCCTGCGTTGTGATGAAGAGCCCGCGTTTCCACCGTATCCTTCAGCGGAGTTTCGACCATCGTAGCCACGATTGTTTCCGCCCCATTGCTGGCCGCGATTGTGTTGTTGATTATCAGCCTGGTCATGCCGGTAGTGATTTGGATCGTTTCCATAACGTTCATTTTGATATGACTCCGGATCCCTGTTCCACCGGCCTTGTTGTCGGTCGCCGCCAGGGCCCCAGCGTCGATCCCCGCCGCCATATCTACGATCCTCATCATGACCGCCGGAGTTCCATTGATTGCCCGCGCCACCGCTCCACTGATTCGCGTTGTTTCGGAACCCTTGTCCGCTATTTGCATCCTGACGGGAATTATAATCATTGTTGAATGCCTGGCGGTTCCGGTTATCACCGCGGCGATCATGATCGTTCTGCCAGTCATCGTTGCCGGAAAATTGCCTGTTCCTGAAATCCTGCTGATATCTATTATTGCGCTCATCGTCGTGATGTCGCTGATTCGGATTTTGCGATCTCATAACATTTTCATTTTTGTTTACAATCGTATTGTCGATGCATTGGCACAAACAACGTGCCCGTAGCCTGCCCTGTGGAGATGGAAAAACTATCCCCACCATGGGTGAATGTGTCATCAAACTGCCTGTTAAAGTTTTACAGGAACCTTAAAAAACCATAAGTTTATAGGCATTGAACCATTCAATATGCACAGGATCGCTTTTAAAATGAAATTGTTCAGGGGCCAGGAAGCCGAATACAGAAAAAGACATGATGAAATCTGGCCGCGACTGACCGCTCTACTGCACGATCACGGCGTCAGGGAATATTCGATATTCCTTGACGAAGAGACCGGCATCTTGTTCGGCAATCTTCTTGCAAGCGATCCGGCGCTTTTCGAGTCCCTCCCGGCGTCGCCCATCATGCAGGAATGGTGGCAATATATGCGTGACATCATGGAAACAAATCCGGATGGATCACCGGTTTCAATAAGATTACAGGAAGTATTCTACATGCCCTAGCCACCCATAAACATCATCATCTAATTGCTATTCATGAAACAACGGTTTTTTGTTTTTTTACTGCTGATTTGTGTCCTTCAGTTACCCGCCCAGTTAAAATGGCCGGCTGTGAACAACACAATGAAACCATGGACACGCTGGTGGTGGCACGGAAGCGCGGTTAACAAACAGGGTTTGTCGCAACAACTTCTGGCCTTTCAGAAAGCAGGATTGGGTGGCGTAGAGATCACACCCATTTACGGTGCCCGCGGATATGACCCGATGTTCCTTGAGTTCCTTTCCGCCCCCTGGATGAACATGCTTACGCACACGCTGAAGGAAGCAGAAAAACTTGGTCTTGGGGTTGATATGGCCAATGGCACCGGGTGGCCCTTCGGCGGCCCATGGGTAAATGACGAACATGCCAGCAAAACGCTTTATCATAAAGTGTTTAATTTGAAAGAAGGCGAGCGCCTGAAAGAACCCATAACTTTTTTAAATCCCGGTTTTGTACGAACCGCAAATAATACAACGCTATCACAAGCGCAGATAGACACCCCGCTGCAACTCAATAAAAATCTGCAACAACTGAGCATTGACCAGGTGCAGTTTTCGGCCAGTCTTAAACCTTTTTGTGTCATCGCGTACGGACCCGATTCAAATACCAGAGACATCACCAATAAACTAAATGATCAGGGAGTCCTGGACTGGCAGCCACCAGCAGGTGACTGGAAAATCATTGCATTGTTCAGCACGCTGCACGGTAAAATGGTAGAACGCGCCGCACCAGGCGGAGAGGGTTATGCTATAGACCATTTTTCGGCTGCTGCTACCCGTGAGTACCTCGCACATTTTGATAAAAAATTCAAAGGATATGACCTGAGTTATCTCCGCGGCTTTTTTAATGATTCGTATGAAGTGGATGACGCCAGGGGTCAATCAAACTGGACCGCAACATTTCTGGAAGAATTCAGGAAACGTCGCGGCTATGATCTTACACATCATCTTCCCTCGCTATTAGAACCGAATACAACCGAAAGATCCAATAGGGTACTTTACGATTATCGTTCGGTGATTGACGAATTGCTATTGGAACATTTTACAGAATACTGGAAACAATGGGCAGATGGAAAAAAGAAAGTCGTGCGGAACCAGTCACATGGTTCACCTGCCAACACCCTGGATTTGTACAGTGTGGTAGACATTCCGGAAACCGAAGGCGATGATATCCTGCGTTTCAAATTTGCAAGTTCCGCAGGAAATGTCAGTGGCAAAAAATTGGTTTCGGCCGAGGCAGCCACCTGGCTCGATGAACATTTTTTGTCTGACTGGGCAAGGGTACGTAAAGCGGTTGATCTGTTTTTTCTCGGTGGCGTAAATCATATTGTTTATCACGGCACTGCTTATTCCCCAGCAACCGCTGCCTGGCCCGGATGGTTATTCTATGCCGCGGTACATTTCCAGCCAACCAACCCCATGTGGCGGCACTTTCATGCACTTAATCAATATGTAACCAGGGTTCAGTCTTTCCTGCAAACCACAAAACCGGATAATGACATCCTCGTGTATTATCCTATCGCTGACCAGTATGCGAAAAACGGTGGGCCATTGTTACAACACTTTGATGGCATGCACAGAAACTTTGAAAACTCCTTGTTTGAAAAGATATCCTTATGGATGACCGATAATGATTACAGCTTTGATTTTTTCTCATCAAGACAACTACAACGATTCCGCTTTGACGGTAAAATTAATACCGGCGCTGCAGGTTATCAGACCATATTACTGCCAGCCAACAACTTTATTACTCTTGAAGACTTCAACCAGTTAATCACCCTTGCAAGGGACGGCGCAAGCATCCTGTTTTTTCAAAATTTGCCCACTGAAGTGCCGGGCTTTTTTCAGCATAAAGAACAACAGGCGAAGCTTGATAGTATGATACAGATGCTAAAGTTTGAAAACAACGGTTCTGTCAGTGTAGCCAAACTGGGAAAAGGAAAATTTCTGATGAGTGCAGATTTAAATGCTTTGTTGCAATCTGCCGCCGTGACCCGCGAGCAGCTTCAAACAAAGGGTTTATCTTTTATACGCAAGGTGAACGATCAGGGTAAGGTTTATTTTATCAGCAACACTTCAGGGAAAGTGTTTAACGATTGGATCTCGTTAGAAACAGAGGCTGATATCAGTACTGTTGGTTATTTTGATCCGATGCACGGAAAAACCGGGCTGCTTGCCGTTCGCAAAAACAGTGGTAACAAAAGGGAATACCTTCTACACCTTCAGCCGGGTGAATCTTCGATCCTGCAAACTTATACAACTCCACTTCAGGCAAAGTCGTTGCCATATTACAGCGCAGCTGGAAATCCTGTAGAGATCGGCGGAAAGTGGAACGTTACATTCATTGAAGGCGGGCCAATGCTTCCAGCCGCCTACAGTAGCGATGGTCCGCTGTTATGGACAGCCACTATTGATACCAATGCGGCTTCTTTTTCAGGTGTTGCCCGTTATCAGACTTCTTTCACAAAACCAACTGAAAAGGCCTTGTACTGGAAACTGGATCTGGGTGAAGTGCATGAGACTGCCTCGATTGAACTAAATGGAAAACGCCTGGCAACCTTAATCGGGCCCTCATTCAGTGTTATTGTTCCTGCATCAGAATTAAAAGAAAACAATTCCCTTGTAGTACAGGTTGCCAACAATATGGCTAATCGCATCATTTACATGGACCGTAATCAATTGCCATGGAAGTACTACTATAACATCAACATGTCGGCGAAGAAAAAAGAAAATTTAAAAAATGGCTTGTTTGATGCATCAGCCTGGAAGCCATTACCATCAGGTGTCAAAGGTCCTGTAACACTTATACCTATTAAAACGGAAAGCTATTAGTTGATTATTGCGGGGTGCAGGGTTATCAGCACAGTCCGCGAATGTCATTATTTTATATCGTTTGATGGCGGGTTCTCGTCCTCGGGTTTCGGACCTCTTACCATTTTCTTCCTGAATACGGGGAAGCTCATCGGGTTACGTGCGGGGCGCTCATCGCCAAACAATACGCCCCACTGTTTAAAGGTTTCGGACCGGTCAAAAACGATTTTAAGCACCGCTATTATAGGCAATGAAAGAAACATCCCTGAAATACCGGCAACGGCGCCGCCCACAATGACTCCGACGATACTGGCTAACGCATTGATCCGTACCTTTGATCCCACAATCTTTGGCATCAGGATATTATTGTCAAGAAACTGAACAACGGCTATCACGATCAGCACTGTCCAGACAGGTGCCAATTCTTCCGAAGAAGTCAGTGTAAGCAATACACCGATGATATTACCCAGTAAGGCGCCTACATAAGGAATGAGGTTGAGTATCGCGAAAATAACCCCGATAAGCAATGCATGTTTGTTGCCCAGGATCATCAGGATACCACCCAACAATATGGTAATATAAGTGATCTGGATGAGCAGCCCGATCAGGTAACTTTTGATAATGACCTGTGTTTCTTCCATTGCATCTTTAAGACTATCGTGGCTCTGTGCAGGAAACCATAAAAAGATAAAACGCAAAAGAAGGTTCTTATAAAAGATGATCAGGAAAATGTAGATCGGAACCAGTCCAAGTAAAACAAAAACTGAAGTAAGCGAAGTTGCTGCGCCTCCCAGCATACTACCTGCATTGTTTAATATCTGGCTGCTCTGGTCACGTAAGATGGTAAGTTGCCGGTCGGTGGAAAAGTCGGTTTTTTCATTGATCCACGCACTGAGTTCATTCAGATGCAGCATCACATTTTTTTCGAGTTGTGGAAAGTCGTTTATCAGCTTTGCAACCTGCGCAGAAAAAAACCAGGCAATCAGACCCAGCATTAAAAACAGTATAAGAATACAGATAGAGATCGACAATAATTCCGGTACCCTGTTGTTCATCAGACGCCGGTGTAATGGAAGAAAAACGATGCTGATAAAAAATGCAAGCAGTATAGGAGTGATAACACCGCTGCCATTGACAATGATCAGCCCAAGCACAAAAAGACCGATCAATTCAACTGACCGGCGAACAGTTAGTGGCATCTCTTTCATATATGTAATTGAGTATTATCAAATCTAATCAATAAACATACCGTTTGAACACAGTAGATTGTTATGCTTTAACTTTGCGCCAGTATGAATAAGCAGTTCAGAATAGCAACCTATAATATTCGTTACGCGAATACTAAAGATACAGGTAACCTTTGGATTGACAGAAGAGCGGTTCTGATCAACCTTATACGTTTTCATTCATTTGACATCCTCGGAACACAGGAGGGTCTTAAACAGCAACTGGATGATATCAACGATGCCCTGCCCTATTTCTCGCGTTTTGGAGTGGCCAGGGATGACGGTGCCGAAGCAGGGGAACATGCCGCGATCTTTTATCGGTCCGCCATGTTTGCACTTTCAGATGGCGGCACTTTCTGGTTGTCGGAACATGACGACAGACCGGGTTTTGGCTGGGATGCACAACATAACCGCATCTGCACATGGGTGAAACTAATACACCGAAGTACCGGCACAGAACTTTTCGTTTTTAATACACATTTCGATTATTCCGGTCAGCGTGCGCGGGAAGAAAGCAGCAGCCTGGTTTTACGCAAAATCCGGCAAATTGCGGGTACCGGGCCGGTAGTTCTGATGGGCGATTTCAATGCCGATCATAATAATAAAAGTTACCGGTTGATCGCTGATTCGCCGGATCTCGAAGATGTCATCAAATCGGTTGACCATCCTTATATCAACAATCCTTCGTTTAACAGTTGGGGAAAGCCATCAGATGAAAACAGGTTGATCGATCATATTTTTATAAGCAATCATTTCTCAGCTGTGAGATATGGTGTATTAACAGACACCTACTTTTCGCAGGTTCCGTCTGATCATTTCCCGGTGATGGCTGATCTGAAAATTGTGTGATCTATTTTGATTCCGGCACTTCGCCCGCATTGAGAATAGCGGCAATGGGAAAATGCTCGTCGAGATTTACAAATTCTTTAATCACCCTTCCCTGTTCATAAATCGCAATAACAGATTTTTTCTCGGGGTCGGTGACCCTTCTTAAGGTGAGTAGTCTTGAGATCATGTCGGTACGGGATACCCATGCAAAACGATCTTCCACTAACTGAAACTCCTGCAACGACCCTACAATCTGGCCATCATCAAGAATATGGACTGTCGTCACTTTACTCGGCGATGATGGTGCAAATGAATCCTCCATACTTACTCTCAGTTTATAGTTGGCAATCTATCGTATTTTAATGAGAAAAGGAAATCTAACTCGTGCCCTTTGGGTTGATTTTGCTCCTACCTTTGCGTGACTGAACCGGGGGAAATGGAAAACATCATCACACACATATTACTCATAGAAGATGACCTTGACGACCAGGAGATTTTTCTGCTGGCACTGGCGGGGCTCGAAGAACTTTTCGCCTGCGAAACGCTCGAAAACGCCGGCGAAGCGCTGGAAAGTCTGCAGTCGGGCCGGATTTCCCCGGATATTATTTTTCTTGACCTGAAAATGGACGGGCTCAATGGGTTCCAGTTTATGAACCAACTAAGGCTCAACCCGGCACTTCGCTCGATCCCCATCATTATTCTTTCTGATTCGGATGATCCGTTGGATATCGAGATGGCCAGGATTGCGGGGGCGAAAAAATATATTTCCAAACCAACCACCTATCGCGAACTCGCAGCGGCGATTGCCTCGGCTATCGAAACATATACACAAGTAAAATAGAGGACCGGCAATTCACGTGGGAAGAGCGACGATCAACTGTAACTGCGCTTTAGCCTGCTTAATACCCTTTGTTTAGTTCGATGCGGTTCATCAAAGGTCGCCCCGCCTCGAGATTCTTAAGATTAGTTAAAAACAAAGCTACTATACCCTGCAATTCTGTAAGGTTACCACCGCCTGAATGTTGGGTAAGGATAGTGTTAGGTGTGGTCCACAGCGGATGCCCGGGCGGCAGCGGTTCTTCCGCAGTAACATCAAGTACGGCACCGGCAATTTTGCGTTCATTCAGGGCACGGATAAGATGGGTTTCATCTTCAAGCAGGTTGCCCCTTCCAACGTTGCAAAAAATAGCATTCGCACGCATCGCATCAATCATAGCATTGGTGAAGAGTCCTTTTGTTTCCGCAGTGCCTGGCAAAGCCCCGATGATCACATCTGCACCGGAAGCCGCCTGCAGCAATTCATCAGTTGTATTGATTATTGCAAGCGGAGAACTTCTCGCGAAAAAAATTACCTGGCAGTCAAAACCAGATAATAATTTGGCTAAACGTTTGCCAATAGCGCCGGCACCAAGTATGATCACACTGCGTTTATTTAGCATAAACAGGTTGGTTCGTACATCATGACCAACCCATGTTTGCTGCTGTTTGAGCAGGGCAAACTCATGAATACCACGATACAATGCAAGTATGCCTGCAACAATGGTTTCTGCGCAGGGTTCGGAAAAATAATCCCGCATATTTGTTGCAATAGCACGGGTTCTTAACCCACGATATGCGTCGAAACCTGCTGAGGCAAACTGTATCCATTGAAGCCGGGGAGCTGTATCCAATAATTCCGGCGACTTAATGTTCCCGAAAATTATATCTGCATCAGCAATCGCAGCCCTGCGTTCATCTTCGTTTTGCAGTTCATCATGAAATATACATTCGTATCGGTGAGCAGTTTCACGGATCGCAAGTTTCAATGGGTCGGTAAGTCTGGTTTCAATATAAATTTTCATAAGCATGTGCGATGATGCACTTGTTCAAACTGAAAGGCACCACCGGTGTATAAATTTAAAGATATTAGCCCGAAGATCATTGCGGTAACCAACCTTTTTACCGTTTTATAATTCGCAAAAAAACGACCGTTAAACAAATAAAAACGGGAAACCATTGTTTAAACAGTTTCCCATTGAATTTTATTTATCGAAAACAATTACTGGCTGATATCATCCAGCAGGTACATAGCCTGCGACCAGGTGAGCCATGAGTCAATCACGCGGCCTTCTGTGAAGTAGCCACCACCGCGGTTATAAATCGTTTGAAGACCACGGTTAGAAAAGTTGCCATACTCCCTGTCGTATTCGCGCGGAGCCACACTGCCCCAAAGTTCAACAACAGCATAACCATTGTAAGTGTCAACAATATAATTTCCCGTGAAGTAATCAACATATGCTACTGTTCCTTTTTCATGTGTGCGCATCCAATAGTCAGGATCAGGACCACGATCATAATAGTCAGACTTTGAGCAGGAAGCAAAAACAACCCCGGTGACGATAAGTAATAAGTATAAATTTTTCATGGTGATGTGCTTTTATACCTATTGGAACGCAACGGATCGTCAAAGTTTGTTAATGCATAGTTATAGTGAACTGTTAAATACTGTTAATTATTCAATCGTTTTCTCGATTCGTGTGAGTTTACCTTCTATGTTAACGCCTTCAATAACCACACGAAGTTTTTTTGACACATCGTTGTTATAGAATGTAAACAATAATCGTCTTGTATTTGCATCCGTAATTACAAACGGATTCCAATACAGTGTAGTTCGGAAATCGTCCGCACTGTGTGAAGGATCAACTTTTGAATAATCAGGTGAGTAAAATTGTTTGGGAGGTGTATAGCCGGGTATCCTTGCAAAATCGAGCCCCTTCACATTTTCGTTTGCTGCTGCACCTTTTTTGGTATACACTGCAATTGCACCACCGGCGCCACCACCAAATCCACCCATAAACGGTGGCCGGAAAACTTTAATCATCGCCACATCCGTCATGGGAGTATTCTGCACAAGATTTAAATCGCCAATCATTTCATTCAGATACAAAGAAGGACTTCCCCCGCGCCATGACATCGACATCTGGGTTCCGCTTCCTGTGATCTGTAAGCCAGGCACCTTCCCCTGGAGATATTGTAATACGCTCATCGCACTACGGGCAAAAGGATCATCATCCGTTATAAATGTATACCCATCCCCTCCTCTGAAAAGACCCGAAGTGTATTCTTCGTCCATCAGATCTTTTTTACTTTTTTGTTTGGCCACTACTTCAACCGATTCAAGTGTTTGTATGCGACGTTGATCTTCCATTGAAGTAAGCGTGCGTTCAGCCATAAACTTATTCTTTCCGATAACAGCAGTATCGGGTCGTTGTATTTTTGCGATCCAACCTGCATCTGGTTTCCAGACATTAGCCTTTGGGATGAAATTGTTCCGGATATCAATCAGCGCCTTGCTTGATAAAATGCGGTTTTTATCGTTGTTAAACTGGTAATATAGTTTCGCAGTGTCGTAAAAAAACATCCCGGGAATACTAAACTTACCATCCTGGGTAACAGGGATGTTTAGTATCTGCTGACTACCATTATCAAGGGTAAGTATGCCAGTTATTTCTTTTTGAGTCAATTCGGTTTTTGTAAGACCATTTACTTTTCCTTCAATTGAAAGATAGTCTTCAGGCATATGCACAATATTCGGGAAACGTCCTGCCAGCGCATCCTCCCAGCGAAAGCGGCGCCAGCCGTTTGTCATCATAACAAGGTCCAGATGTTGTAATACTGAGTCTGCTTCACTCGAAAAATAATAAGCAGGGTTATGTACGTATCCTTTGATATCGCTGGTAAGTAATACCGAAGAAAAAATATCAGCTTCACCAGGTGTTGCCGGATTTACACCGGCATCGGTGATGGCAACCGATAAATTACAGGAAATCGTATCCGGCACATCTATCTGGATAACATTACGGCCGCGTTTGCCGGTTCCTTTCAGTGGTATATTAAGATCAGTGATAAAGTAGTAATCCTGTGTGTTTACAAATACAAGACGTTCAGCCAGCGGTTCTTCCTTTTCAGTAAACACGGTAACCTGAACAATTCCCGCGGGTATGTTCTGTAATGGTATCATACCGCTCACAACCGGGCTTTTCTGTAAACTGGCTTTTGCGCGATACAACAATTGTTGTTGCATTTGTGCGACGATGTACACAGAGGATATTGATTGTGCTGCCTGCTCGGTGCGTTTCACAGAAAAAGCAATACCATTTCCTACCTTTCTTGACTCTAATACAATTCCTGATTTTGCTGCGACAGGTAAGGGTGTTTGCTGCGGTTTACCAGCAGCATCGTTCCAGACCGCTTTATAACTTTCGCCAGGGGCGGGAGTGAAATTAAATACGCCCATTCCATCATGTGCCGACTTGAAAGAAAGTACTTTCGCGCCTTTTGAATTTACTATGTCGCCCTGAACTGCATAGGGTAAACCCGCGGCATCGGTTGCTTTGAAAGCGAGTCTCGAATCGAGTCCCTGCACCAGGTCACCGCCTTCAGGGAAAAACTCAAGAAGATTTTTTGGCAACAAACCGGCGGCCTTTGCCGGAGTTTTGGTGCTTAAGATGGGGATCGCTTTTGTATACAGAAATGCCGAATCAAAATTGAGCATCCATCTGGTGTAAGAACGCACGTAAAGCATCGGCACATCCAGATCGGTAGGCAAATCAAAGGCGGCCGCAGCACCTCCGTTTATGACAGGTGCTACCTTGCGCTGCAGTACTTTACCCTGCTGATCCAACAACTCTGTATAAACATTTTTGCTGATTGCCGATAGCAGGTTATTAGAAAAAAGATATGCTTTGAACCAGATCGTTTCCCCTGGATTGTAAGAGGCTTTGTCAAACTGGAGATATAATTTCTCCTGCGGGTATTTAGCGTCGAGTGTAGTCAGTAATGAGTCGAAACGCTGGCCGTATACGGTACCGGCCGTACTAATAAGCAGCAGGAATAAAAATGCTTTGAACACACCAATAACTTTCATCTTTATAAATCAGGTTAAATCACTTAATTAATCCAGTCTTAAAACGGCGAAATTTACCGATTTTCTCGTTGTTGCCATGGCATTGAACGGTTAAAATACAATGATCAGGGAGTTTTTCGCCTCTGCACAAGATAGAGGCCCAATATTACCAGCGCCATACCGGTGATTGTAAACAAGGTTATGGGCTCACCCACCAGTGCCCAGGCTATTAAAAAACCCGCGATAGGACAGAAAAAAAGCCAGAACGATGCCTTTACCGGATTATCACGCAGCAGGTATAACCAGAGCTGCACGGCAGCAATTGAAACTGCCACTGCCAGCCAGAGCACCGAAAACCAGAAGTCATGATTGTAATGATTTGCGCCGGGTTTATAAGTTATAATCGCAAAGGGCAGCAGGAAGAGCCCACCCATCAGGGTTTGCCAGCCATTGATGGTCAGAATATGTAACCCGTTCCATGACCGCTCACTGTAATAAATAACACCAAGCGAATAAATTACCATACTTACGAACAGTAAAAAGATACCTCCGGGTGTGGCATGTGCACCTTCGAACAAGGGCAAGGCAGCAATGAATACACCCGTAAGACAAATAAAAAGACTTATGAAAACAGGTTTACCGACAGGCTTCTTTAAAATGATTCCGCTGATGATAGTTATTAAAACCGGGTTGATAGCAATGGCCAGTGAACCAAGACCCGCAGAAACATATTGCATCGCAACAATATAGATACCCAGGTATAATGAGATATTCAGGAGGCCATAAATAGCTAGTTGCTTCCATTCTTTGCCAGCCGGCAATCGTTTTCTCATCACCAGATGCGAGATCCCCAGCATGAGGATACCCCCTATAAAAAATCGCACTACCGAAAGAATAAAAGGTTGCGAATTTGCAAGGGCTATTTTGGACGCCGTCGATGCCGAGGGCCACAACACGGAAAATCCCAAACCAGCTAAAAATACCCGGAGCGCACGATTAGGTTGAGCTGTCATAATACTTCCCCATCCATTTGGACAAAGGCCGGCGCAATTTACAGTATTTGAGCCGCGCGTCTTTTCCTTTTATATGCGTTCCTTATCGTGGTGCTTCAATCGGCTCACCAGGTTTTAAAGGTTTCCCAAAGTTGGGAGTTCCATCTTTGTTCCAGGTAAACCGTTGCGCCCGCGGGGAACGAAAACGGCCGCAACCTTGTCCGGGTTCGCTGTTTGCGTGATAAAGAATCCAATCTTGCCTGCCATCGGGTGATTTAAAAAAGGAATTATGACCAGGACCATAAACGCCGTTCTCCGGCGCAGAAGCAAATACGGGATTTGGTGATTTGACCCAGGATGCAGAATCCATCAGGTTGTTTCCCATTAACCGCAACATACCAAGACCGTAATGATCCGTCCAGCATCCACTGGCAGAATAAATTATAAATACATCTTTATCGTGTCGCAGATACTGTGGCCCTTCATTGACATATACAAACCGCGGGTTCTGCGCATCATTAAGTTCTCCGTTTCGCTCCCAGTCGAACCGGGGACTTGAAATCCTGACCCGCTTTCCGGAGATGGTCCAGGGATTTGCCATTTTTGCGATATAGAGATCCTGCTGACCGTTTACATCACCCTCCCATCCCGACCACACCATGTACATAACACCATCATGTGAAAACACTGATCCGTCGATGGCCCATTTATCATCCGCGTCAGCTACCTTACCCTTTAACTTCCATTCGCCATCCATCGGATCAGCAGCAGTATTTTCAAGTACATACATCCGGTGATTTTCGTTTCGGCCATCATCGGCAGCAAAATAGACGTACCATTTGTTATCGATGAAGTGAATCTCCGGCGCCCAGATATTACGTGAATACATGGTACCCTCAGGAGGTTGCCAGATAACCTTCGATTCGGCATGTTTCAAGGAATCAAGGTTCCTGGTTTTCCAGATCGCCAGCCGGTTACCAAGTGTATGAGTATAATAGTAGAAACCATCTTTGTGCAGGTTCCAGGGATCCGGTCCTGAGGGCAATAAGGGATTGGTAAAAACTGCAAGTGAATGTTTCGGTTGTGCATATCTGTTACACGACAGGGGAACAAATCCCACCAGCGCAACGAGGAAAACCGCAACACCGCGATAAGATATTATTACTGGCATCAATTTACTTCTAGTTCGTTTGCAGATGGAAGTTTTGCGAAGTTGTTATGTGGCTCGGACTGATACCAGAACACTACAGAACTGATATCGGACTGTTGAGGAAGATACCTTCCGCCACTGCGCCATCCAAGATCCTGTATGGTTATTTTCAGACCATTGTTGAATCTTACAGGATCCATTATGTGCCAGCGATACATCCCGAAACGTTGCTGCGAGTTATAAACTCCGTCAGGTCTTATCACCTGGTGAAGACCCGCATAAGGAGTGGAAAACTCCTGGTATTGCCTGGTCTTTTTATTTTCAAAATTGTACGAACCGCAGAAATAGTCTTCTGTTCCGGTACCGATAATCGTTGGATATTTATCATCACCATCCATAAAGAACTTGATTTCACCTTCACCCCACCAGCCGTTATTATTAACACCCCAGGCAACATAAGTTCCTACGTAATGACCTTTACCTTTTATGCCATCAACAAGGGTGTGAACGGAACCCTGGGTTGGATTACTTCTGCGATACTGGGCATGAAAGTATGCCGCATCGTCCGGCACCTGTGTTAAAGTATAATCAACCTGGTAATACAATGTCATTCGTTCGGGGCCGACATTCTCCATCGTTATCCTGCATTTTTTTCTGAAGGGCATAACCCAGTAACAGTTAAAAGCACTGCCCGGATTAACCGTCACAGGCAGTGAGTTCAATGGTGCGAACTCGTTCCAGCCCATTCCAAAAAAGTTACCGACAGGAACTTCAACAGAAGGCTCTTTTTCATCATCCCAATAAAATCTTAGTATTGAATATTTCCAGTTGCCGGTAGGTGTCATCCAGATATGCTGCACAGCACCCGGACCCTCAATTTCTGCCAGCGTAAATGTTTTGCCCGGCTCAATATGAACATAAGGATTTACTTTCCATCCTACCCCTAACTCGCGTGCTGCATTACGTGCATTACCCTGTTCAAGCGTTGCCATTCCGCCTTTACCTGGTTCACCCGTAAAATTTTCAGGACTTATCGAACGGGTCTTTGCATCAGATAAACGAAACAGGTTACCCATGTTCATTTCAAGTCCGTTGAAGCCTCCGGTTTTTTGAGCAGATACCTGGAAACACGCAAGCATCGAACAGATTAAAAAGAGATACTTGTTCATAGTTCTTTTTTTAAGTTCTTACAATCGTTGGTTATCAATGTACAGAAAATATGTATAGCAGCTTAAAAGCAACATCAAAAAAAATGACCGAGAATACCGGTCATGAAAGTTATCTACCTGATTTCTGGTATCGGCACTGCATCCATATCTGTGAAGCTATAGTTTTCACCGGCCATTCCCCAGATAAAAGCATAGTTTGACGTACCGCAACCAGAATGTATGGACCACGGTGGCGACAGGATCGCATTGTAATTAGCAACAAGTACATGGCGGGTTTGTGATGGCTCGCCCATAAAATGAAATACGCGGTGTTGCTCATCTACATCAAAATAAAAATAAGCTTCCATCCGTCGCGTATGTGTATGAGCCGGCATGGTGTTCCAGACGCTGCCTTTCTCGAGCACGGTTAAACCCATTACCAACTGGCAACTCTTAATGCCATCTGCATGAATATACTTGTAAATCGTTCTCTTATTAGCAGTTTCAATTTCACCCATATGAGCCGGGCTTGCTTCATCTTTACCCATCTTACGGGTAGGATAAGCCTGGTGTGCAGGTGCTGACATCAGGAAAAACACGGCCGGATCCGCCGCGTTTACGGATTCAAACTGCACATCGCGCACTCCCATCCCGGCATATAAAGCTTCCAGTTTTGACAGTTCATAACGGGTACCATCAACCGAAATAACACCAGGGCCACCAACATTGATTACACCAAGCTCTCTTCTTTGCAGGAAAAAGTCGGCTCTTAATTCCGGGTCATTTTGAAGCTGAAGTGCTTCACCGGTTGGTTTCGCCCCACCGATTATAACACGATCGTAATGTGAATATAAAAACCGGATGCCGCCTTCCTGTACCAGATCATCTGCAAGAAAATTTTCGCGCAGCTCATCGGTATCCATTATTGCCACTTCTGCGGGACTATTCTGAAATCTTATCTCCATAAAATATTATTGTTCGTTTATCTACCCATCCATCCACCATCTACGGTCAATAAAGTACCATGCACGTAGTCGGCTGCTTTTGATGCCAGGAATACCGCCGGACCCTTGAAATCGTCGGCTTCACCCCATCTGCCTGCAGGTATGCGGTCAAGGATCGACTTGCTCCTTGCAGGGTCATTACGAAGTGCCTCAGTATTGTCGGTCGCAATATAACCGGGGGCAATACCATTGACATTCACCCCTTTTGATGCCCACTCGTTTGCAAGTGCCTTTACCAGGCTCGCGAGGGCTCCTTTTGAAGCCGCATAGCCGGGAACCGTTACACCACCCTGGAAGCTCAGCAATGAACAGGTGAATATTATCTTCCCGCCACCGCGGTCGATCATCTCTTTACCAAACTCACGGGCCAATACAAAAGGAGCATCGAGATTGACTGACATCACTTTGTCCCAATACTCATCGGGATGTTCAGCCGCAGGTTTTCTGAGAATGGTGCCCGCATTGTTTAGCAGAATATCTATCTGGTGTTCTGCCTGTATCCGTTTAATGAGAACATATAAAGATGACCTGTCTGAAAGATCAGCCTGGTAGGGGTAAAAGTTTCGGCCGAGGGCAGTCACCTGTTGTGATACTGCACTGCCGCTCAATTCCAGTGAACCCGAAACACCAACAATCTCAGCGCCTGCTTCAGCCAATGCCACCGCCATCGAAAGGCCAATGCCACGATTACAGCCTGTGACCAATGCCTTCTTACCGCTGAGATCAAAATAACTCTGCACGTTAATACCCATAACTTATCAGATAACTTTTACAGCTTGTCTTGCGAGCAATTGCCAGGCAGTTCCTTTCTGATTCCATACCAGTAATACTGCAATCTTTACATTGCCGGTTCTGCCTCCATCATTTGTAGTGCCTTCCAGCAGGTGACGAACTATCGCGGTATTTCCGGAAACAGTAATTGTCTGATCTTTAAGTTTGATGTCTACAAAATCAGATTGACCCGAAACAAGTGCCTGGATAAATGCGGCCCGGTCTTCTATCTTGCCGTTTGAATGGCCATAACTTAATTTCACCGAAGTAAGCTTTTCAAGCGTGGTTTTATCAGGGTCGATCATTGCTTTGCGCAATTTTTCGACTGCATCAGCAACCAGCTTTTCATCTTTTGTCTGAGCCTGTGCCAGTGTAAATCCTAATACAAAACTTAAAACCAGGAGTTTAATTTTGAGCATACAATCGCATTTTGGTGTTCAAGGTTACACCTTATTCACGTTTTTACCAGTTTTTCGCTTATTATTTTTATGCAATCGTTTTCGTAAGCCGGTGAAATGCAACGAATTGATTTACTTTCCGGAGATCAGGATATGAGGATTACCTGTCTTTATTGCCCTTGCTTGATTCGCCGGCAGGCATACCGGCCACGTCTTTGACGCCTTCAAAAATTGACTTCCATACAAGATTGAAAAATGAACGATTGGTATTCCTCGCATTATTGATCTTGCCTTTCCGCTCATTTTCACCACTTGTATTTTTGTTCCTGAGCATCATGTTGGCCATAAAACTTTTGAAGCCCTCTTTCTGGAAACCAGGTTTTCCTTCTTCTATCTTCAATGCAGATACTTTCAGACCATCATAAAGCATGGTGAGATCGCCGGTTGCCTGGTAATTGTCGCCATTCATGTTAAACCGGATCCCATCAATCTTACCCCGCTCAACCCTTGCCATTCCTAATGGTTCTGTAATCACATTCAATTTGGTGGCATCAAATCCCGCCAGGTGGCCTTTTGCAGAGAAACGCCCGCGCTCGTCGCCAAGTTTCATGGACATGTTCACCTCAACCTTAGCCATATTCAAAAACGACGCGGAGAAAAACACCTGCATGTTGTCGTTTTTTTCCAGTGCTGTTTTTTCATTGGTGAGGTTCTGTATTCTTGCCGTTACCTGGTTGAAATGCACTTTTCCCGATCGGCCTGTTTTTGGATTTTTCTCCTTGTACTCTATATAGGACCGGAGAAACAAAGCATGAGATATGTTGATCGGAAAAGGAATTTTTGTAATTACCTGGTGGGGGTATTGGCCAACACGACTTAATTTATCCCGTGGAAAGGTAGCGTCGCGGAATATCAGGAATGAACTTTCAGCAACAACCATTGAATCTGCTTTGAATTCACCGGACATTGCCCGCGCCGGATCGATACCCGATAAACGCACAGGCCCCAATGTAAAGTTGAACCGATCAACCTGCGTTTTGAATTGTTTCGCAAAACCCGATTCAGAAAACAAGGGCCTGACGGCAATATGTTTTGTAGTTAAAGTTGCTGAACTCGTGTTGAGATCGAACCCGGCAAACTCATATTTATATAAACCTTTTTTATCAGCCAGGTGAATACTGTCTGCTGCAATATGAACCTGTTTCGAAAAAAATATCCTTGAGGGATCACGCAGGGAAGATTGGTCGATTAATAAATCATTCAGATGCACTGATACGTTGCGACTGGTCATTGTTGTTTTACCGGCAACGCGATCTATAATACTGAGCGTTACATCCTGTACCAGGATGGTATCCATACTTACCATCTTTAGTTCCTTCATGATATCGTAATAAATCCTTTCAATTATATCAGAAGGAAGACTGTCTTTTACAACAGAATCTTTTGCTTTTTCAAGTTGAATCAATTCAAGCTGAACACCTTTGATCAATAAACTTCTGCCACTAATTTCTTTATTCAACAGGGCACGCGGAGTTTCGACACCTGAAATACTCAGTGAGTCAGCATGAAGATTAATCAACACATCGGGCCTTTCACCCTGGAATGTATCTGACTTCAATACAAAGCTATCAGCCTGGACAACGATATTTTTAACGAACAGGGATCCTGCCACTTCATCAAGTATCAATGTATCGTAACTGATCTTGTATAGGCCACCTGACTGAGCGCGCACAGTTTCGGGAAGCGTTTCACTTAAAAAACGGGATTTGTAAAACTTATATGCACCAAATGCAACAGCAATAACAATTGCGGAAATGATCAGGAGCCATCCTTTTTTAGACAGTTTAATCATACATGAATGTAATACTTCCCGGGGGAAAGCGCGGCCACCCGTTCCACAGCAGACAATGGAACGATTTACCGGTATATTATTGACGACTATGCAGGATTTTGTGCAATCAACTGCTGAAATTTATTTTTTCTGAAAAAGTTGAAACGCTGAATAGCGATTCTGAAACCCTGCTTGCTAAAAATACTTGTATTGGTATCAGGGCTCACGCTCACATCGGCAACAACATATATATTCATTTCCCTGTTGCACAGTTTTAAAGAAACAGGTTCATTACACATGTCCGTTACCATGTCCCGGTCGCTATGTGCCACCCTGCATGTAAGCCCGCTTTTTTCAGAATATTTTAGTTTCACCAGCACAGCAATCTTACTCCCGGTATCCTGGCAACGAAGATGCAGGAGGCCATACCGACAATACTGTATTACGTTTTGAAGCGTTTTGAGATCTGGTGAGCTTAGGGAAAATTGTTTATATCGCATACATTGTAGATTCTGAATAGTAAGGATAAATTTCCGTGCCGTTCAATATGGGGAGCATTGTGAGATAAGGTTCAAAAAAAATTGCCTGACTGTTTAACCACAGCAGGCAATCAATGTTATATACAAACAACTACAAAGGAGCGAGTTCCCTTGAAAGTGGTTTTGAATGATTAAGATTATATGACAAAAGGCAGGAAACACGAAGCGTCCCACCAGTTGCCAGCTTACAAATAATCGCTAAACTCTTCTGATCAAACCAAGCAACAGTGATACAACTGCTAATACAATCAGGATGTGGATCAGGCCGGTTGCGCTGTATACAAACACTCCCAGTAACCATCCAATGACGAGAATAACGGCGATAACATATAATATACTTCTCATAACGTGATCTTTTATTTGATCCATTTGTTAAAATACTTTGCCATGCCCCCAGGCGGCAAAAAACACTAATTGGAACTATATTTAACGTGAAAGGCCCAGTTAATGCGGAAGAAATTCTACAACACTAATGACTATGCGAAGAATTAAAGGATTTTTCAAGGTGCTTCAAAAAGCCGGAGCTGCTTTTGTGGCGGACAATGGAATGAAACTCGGCGCTGCCCTGTCTTATTATACTGTCTTTTCACTATGTCCCGTTCTTATTGTTGTGATGTCGCTTGCAGGGATTGTGTTTGGAAGGGATGCAGTAGAAGGTAATATTTATCACCAGATCAATGGCTTAATCGGCAGTGATGCGGCTGCCCAGGTGGAGCAAATAATAGCTAATATTGAAAAATCGCAAATGGGCGCCGGCGGAGCTATAGTGGGTGGTGTGTTACTGGTTTTTGGCGCCACGGGCGTCTTTACAGAAATACAGGATTCCATTAATTATATATGGTCCGTTCGTGCGAAACCAAAAAAAGGCTGGTTGAAATATCTCACCAACAGGGCCATCTCCTTTTCATTGTTAGTAGCAACAGGTTTTATATTATTAGTTGCCCTGGTTATTAATGCGCTGATGGATCTTTTGAATGACCGGCTGGTTGATATCTTCCCTTCGTTTTCTGTTTATGTATTTTATGTGCTTAACCTTGTGTTGGTTTTACTTGTAATCAGCCTGATGTTTACAATCATATTTAAAGTACTTCCTGATGCGGAAATCGCCTGGAAAGATGCGATGGTTGGAGCTGTATTTACCTCCGTGCTTTTTTTGATCGGAAAATTCCTGATCGGTTTTTACCTGGGCAATTCCAATATCGGGGTTACTTACGGCACGGCTGCTTCCATAGTATTGATCTTGCTTTGGGTGTATTATTCTTCAATCATATTATACTTCGGTGCCGAGTTTACCCGCATGTATGCTATCCACGCCGGAAAGGGCATACGTCCTAATGACACTGCCGTGTTTATCATTAAACGTGAAGCGAAAGAGGTACCTGGACCCACCGATATATAGGCTGATATTCGGGCGCAACTCGTTAGTGTAGAAGGGATTCCCCCATTTCAACGACGCTCGCGTTCAACAAAGGCAGAGCAGGTTATGGGAATAAGAATTGTAATACCTGCCGTAAATAAAACGCTAAATATGAAAACGAGAAAAGTAAGTGTGAGGAATCTGATTGCCATCGCGGCCGTATCTTTTGGAAGCTTAGTGAGCGGATCAGCAGTAGCACAGGAACAACAAACAACAGCAGAAAGTGGTTTGTCACCAAAGTTTGGTATCAAAGCAGGTTTAAACCTTGCTAACCTGTATGTGGATGAAGTTAAGGACGAAAACTTCAAAGCCGGTTTTAATGCAGGTGTATATGCTAAACTTCCGGTAACAAGAGGCTTCTCTATCCAACCGGAACTTTTGTACAGCAACAAAGGAGCAAAGCTTACTTATGATCTGCCAAACATTTTAGGTGGCGACGGAGAGTACAGGTTTAATCTCCATTACGTTGAGTTACCTGTAATGGCGGTGATCAATGTTGTAAAAAACTTCAACATCCATGCGGGTCCTTATGTATCTTATCTTGCCGGTGCCAACATAACCAGGCTTGATGACGATAACAATGTTAATGACATCAGTGATCTAAAAGCTGATAACTTTAACCGCATCGATTATGGTCTGGCCGGCGGACTTGGTTTCGATTTTCAAAATCTGACAGTCGGTGCCCGTTACAATTATGGACTTCGCGAAATTGGTGAATCAGGTTTTTCAGGTGAAGTAACCAGGAATTCGAAGAACAGTGTAATCAACGTTTACCTTGGTATCGCATTCTAATCACATCGTATTTACAATGAAGCCGGATCAAACGATCCGGCTTTTTTTATTACCCTTCGTGTTTTTGAAAATTGATTGTAAAAGTTGTTCCCTCTCCGATGGTTGAATCAACTTCTACCTTGGCTTTATGTGACTGCAATATATTCAACGTACTCGCAAGACCAAGACCCACGCCATTACGTTTCGAAGTAAAGTAGGGTTCAAAAAGCCGCGATACATTTTCCGGTGGTATACCACAGCCGTTATCACGGATAGTAACCTGGTAAAATCCATCGGCGCGGTCAACAGAGATATACAATTTGCCTACCTCATTTTCCATTGCTTCGATTGCATTAATAATAATATTCAATAACGCAATTTTCAATTTCTCTTTATCAACTAAAACAAGCAACGGTTCATCAGCATATCTTATGTCCATCCCTATTTTCCGGAGAGACATCCTGTCGATAGCAGCAGAGACACTTTCATCAACAACCGTTTGTAATGTATGAACAGCAAACTGCAGTTCAGTGGGTCTTGATGAGTCGAGAAGCTCAGTGATGAGATCACCAATACGCCCCCCATTGCGATGAATAATATCAAGATAAAGACGTGCATCCTCCGGAACAGTTTCCTGTTGCAAAAGATGTTCAATCGACATGTTTATATTATTCAGCGGATTGCGTACTTCGTGAGCAAGCGTACGCACAAGACGCCCTGCTACGGCCAGCTTCTCCACCTGCAGGTTTGCTTTCTCAGCTTTTTTCATGTTGGTGATGTCATGAATAATTCCCTGCACGTATTTTTTCTCTTCATGATCCCTGTAGGTTGATAAAGAAAGAATACAGTTCCTGCGATCACCCGACTTCATAGAAAGCTCCATCTCAAAATCGGTAACTTCACCGGTACCAGCCAGAAGGTTCCTGATATACCGGCTGTCTATTTCTTCGGGAACCAGGTCATACAAACACATTTCCTGTAATTCCTCCCGTTCATAACCAAAAAGCACATACGACATCTCATTAAAATCACGGAAATACAGATCCGTATCGGCAATAAATATCGCATCCTTTGAACGTTCAAAAATATTCCGGAATTTTTGTTCGTTGTTTTTGAGCGCCTTAAGATGAATGGAGCGTTCTATTGCATACCTGATACAACGTTCAAGTTTTTCACTGTTAAGCTCCGATTTAACAAGGTAGTCGGTTGCGCCAAGCCGCATCGCTTCTATATCGATGGATTTATTGCCCTTTCCCGTGAGTAGGATGATCGGTTCCTCGCAGTTTTTTTCAAGTGCTTCTTTCAGGAGATCAATACCGGTTTTGGCACCAAGTCTGTAATCCACAAAATAAATATCGTAGGCCTTACCCGTTATCAATTCCATGGCTTTGCCATAGTTGTAACACCAGTCAATGGTAAACTGGCTGTCCGTGATCTCTTTTATGTATTCTGAAGTAATGAAAAAATCATCTTCATCATCATCGATAATCAGAATCCTGCTATTATACATACTTTAAATTACCGTTATATATGTTTCTCCGGCAATATAACGGAGAATTTGGAACCTTCACCCGGCACTCCGGTAGCGAAGATCTGGCCGCGGTGATTATCAACGATTTTTTTACAGATCGCAAGTCCCACCCCTGATCCAGGAAATTCTACCTTTCCATGTAATCGCTGGAAGATCTGGAAGATCTTTTGTGCATATTCCTGTTCGAAGCCGATACCATTATCTTTTACTTCTATCTGGTAATAGGTAAGATCCGGCGAAAGTTTGAAATTGCGTTTTGCATTTTCATCAAGCAGTGTTACCACTACTTCTATATGCGGTTGCTCATCAGGCTTCCTGAATTTCAGGGCATTTCCCAAAAGATTACTGAACAGTTGCTGCAACTGGCTTGGAACACCATCCACCACAGGTAAGCGATCAATCTTTAAAGTCGCTCCGGTTTGATCGATAACCATTTCAAGGTCGGATAGTACCTGAGATATAACCGCATTCAGATCCACCATCGTAAAAGGAATGGTAGACCGTGCTGTGCGCGAAAACTCGAGCAGATTTTCAATCAGGATCCGCATATTTTCAGTGGCACCTAAAATCCGTTCAGTATACTTTTTCGCATCCGGACTGAGCTCTGCACTGTGCCTCGTAACGAGACGCTCCGAAAAGGTTGAAAGTTTTCTCAATGGCTCCTGCAGGTCGTGTGAAGCGATATAGGCAAATTCTTCAAGATCTTTATTCGATCGGTTCAAATCATTTACGATCGATTCAAGACTTCGCTCATAAGCATGAAGTTGGGTGATGTTGCGGGTAGTGCCTATGATCTTTATGGCTGCTCCGTATTCATCCCGGATAACCTTGGCAAAGGTCTGAAGTCTTTTTGATTTTCCCGATAACGTGGTGATGTTATACTCAAGGCTGAATTCATCCTGGCTTGTAATAGCTTCCGACCTGATCTGCAGGCAACGCTCCATATCTTCCTGATGCACGTGCTTTCGATGCAAATTAATATCGACCGTAGCACGACCGCCGTATTCTGATGGTTCGTAACCGAATAAACGATACATGCCATCGCTCCATTGAATCACATCGCTGGTGAGATCTTCCTCCCAGGAACCAAAATCAAGAAACTGCTCTTTCTCATCCATGTTGCGTTTATAAGTTTCCAGCGCTTCCTGGTGCGAAACCTCTTCTGTTATATCCAGCATGCTACCAACAACCTTTTCAACTACACCAGCAGCAGATATAACAAGTTTACCCCTCGTTGATATCACCCTTCGGTTGCCCTTATGCGTTAGTACTGCATAAGACGCGGTAAAGGTTGATTTCGCCTCGATTGATCTTTCAATAACATTACGCAACATAGCCCGGTCACCAGGCACAACATGATCCAGGTATTTTTCGAAATTGATTATGGGCGCATCCTGATTTTTATCGTATTCAAGAATCTGGTAGATCCCATCGCTCCATTGTATTCCACCGGTTGACAGGTCATAATTAAAAACGCCAAAGCCCAGCAGACTTTCTGTTTCATGCTGTAGCTGGCGTAATTGGTGGATTTCTTCGGTACTTTTAATGTTTTCGGTAATATCTTCCGCAACAAATAACATCGAACCCGGCTGGCCCGATTCGTTGCGGCGCAGAACTGTTCCGCGGGTGCGGAAGTACCGCCACTCACCTTGTTTGTTGTTGAGACGGCATTCGTATAAATGACTGCTATCGCCTTCAAGTGAATAGAACTTTTTCAACTCTTCTTTCACCCTGTCCTGGTCCTCTTTGAAAACCAGTTGCAACAGACCATCATCCCATTCCGAAACCTCTTCGAAGGAATACCCCAGGACGTCAGTAATCTTTTTATTAATGTATCGCAGTTTCTTTTGCTCTACATCATAGACGTACACGATAGCAGGGAAAAAATCATTTAATTTTTGCTGAAACTCGTCACTATCCGCCTCCTCACCGATCAATCTCTTCAACCGGAAGAGATCGTCGTTCGTCGCTGTTGTTTGCATACTCGATTATAGATTGTTAAGCTCCTGGTACTGCTTCATCTTATTATACAGCGTTTTTCTATCGATATTCAGGATTCTTGCAGCTTTACTTTTATTATAATTCGCCTTTTTCAGCGCCTCAAGGATCATTTCATATTCAGCATCAAGACTGGCTTCCTTTAATGATAAATCTCCGTGAAAAGGCCGGGTCGTTTCTGTGTGAACCGGTGGCGGCGCCACGACCGGTGCCGCCTGCGCAGCCTCAGGTGTAACATCAAACTGCAGTTTGCTATGGTTGGAGATTTCAAATGGTAATGTACGTACGTCTACCATGTCACCATCGGTTAACAATACCGCACGCTTCACCACATTTTTCATTTCACGGAGGTTACCGTGCCATACATAATTATGAAAGATCATCTCCACTTCTTTTGAAAATCCCTTCACTGACTTTCCAAGCTCCCTGTTGGTTAACTGGAGAAAATGTCTTGCAAACAACATGATATCTTCCTTACGTTCTCTTAAAGGAGGAACATCAATGCTGAACTCATTAAAGCGATGATACAGATCCTCGCGGAATATTCCTTTACGTGCTGCATCCCAAAGGCGCTCATTACTTGCAATGATGATCCGTACATCAAGTTCAATATCTTTAACACCACCAACGCGGCGCATTTTTCTTTCCTGGACCACGCGTAGCAGCGATACCTGGATATCATAAGAAAGGTTAGCAATCTCATCGAGGAATATTGTTCCAGCGTTAGCAATTTCAAAACTGCCCTGCTTTTGATTCAGTGCCCCGGTAAACGATCCTTTTTCATGTCCGAACAGCTCGGAACCAGCCAGCTCTTTTGACAAGGCACCGCAGTCGATGGCTACAAATGGTTTCTCTTTACGTTTGCTTCTTTTATGAATCTCCTGTGCGATTGCTTCCTTACCACTTCCGCTTTCACCATAAATGATAACGCTGTAATTGGTTGGCGCAACAAGATCTATTTGCTTAAGGATAGTCTGAAATACAGGGCTGTTGTCAAAAATATATTCGCCTGCAGATGAGTGATTGCTTTTCTTTTCCCTGTTATCTGCCGCACGAACCGCAACAGGAGCCGCAACACCACTTTCAACCGGCTGCCGAACCTCAGCAGGAGCATTTAAAGCCTTGCGGATAGTCATCAAAATCTCATCCGGTATCAGTGGCTTGGTTACATAATCATATGCACCGAGCTTCATTACCTCAACTGCAGTTTTAATATCGCTATACCCTGTAATGATGATGAACGGAACTGCCGGAAATTTCTCTTTCATCTTTACCAGTACGGTGTTGCCATCCATGTCTTCCAGCCGGAAGTCACACATCACCAGGTCAGGCCGGAACTCGTCCGCCATATCCAGTGCTTTCTTACCACTGTACACTTCCGAAACCTCATAGCCATGCCTTGATAAGAATCTTTTTAGTAATAAACACATGTCGCGGTCATCATCAATGATCAGGATTTTCTGCATAGCTGGTTTTGTTTTTTTTAAGTTTTATTTTTAGTGATTTAGGTTTAATGTCAGCTCCATATTCCACGCAGATGAGCCACTGGTATCTGCAGTAATTCACGGTATTTGGCCACCGTGCGCCTGGCAATTGAATAACCTTTTTCTGCCAGTATAGCAACGAGCTGCTGGTCAGTCAAAGGTTTCTTTTTGTCTTCCAGTCTTATCACCTCTTCTATGGTTGATTGTATTACCCGGTTACTTGTTGATTCTCCTTTTTCATTCACAAGGCCTTCTGTAAACAGGTCCTTCAGTAACAGGGTACCAAAACTGGTTTCAGCGTATTTGTTACTGGTGATCCTTGAAATTGTTGAGATATCGAGATTTACCAGGTCAGCAACATTTTTCAATATCATGGGTTTCAGCAGCCTGATATCACCTTCACGGAAATAATCTTCCTGAAGTTTTACAATGGTTTTCATAACCTGCAGCATATTGGTTTCACGCTGCCGTATTGCATCGATAAACCACTGGGCGGACTGCAGTTTGTTGCGCAGGTACACCTTTGCTTCTTTTTGTTGTTTGCCTTCGCACTGCGCTTCTACAGATTCTTTCCATGATGTGTTTATATGCAGTGTAGAAGACCGGCTGTTGTACAACTCTACTTCCAGCTTATCGCCTTCCATTCTTACAATAAAGTCCGGGATGATCTTCTGTTTATCGGTTGCAGTACGGTTTGTATCGGTAACCGGACGAAGCTTTAAGGTTGAAATGAGGTGAAGTACAATTTTCAGTTCTTCTTCTTCAAGCTGCAGACGCTGACATATCTTCTCCATGTTAGCTCCTTTCATTTCATCATAGTAATCACGTAATAGTGTGATTGCCATTTTCACATCGGGCCTTTTAGTGTTCATGCGCTCCAACTGTAACAACAAACACTCCCTGGTGTCTGCAGCACCGAGACCATACGGCTCAAGCTGTTGAACTTTCTCAAGTATTTTCTGAACTACATCAGCTTCGATCCACAGACCGTTTTTAAAAGAATAGTTCTCGGCCATCTGCTCGAGTTTTTGTTCCAGCATACCCGAGTCATTGAGCGAGTCGATGATGAAGTCTGCCAATGGCCATTCCTTGTCGTCGGTCCACAACATCCTGAACTGTTGTTTGGCTTCTTCCCTGAAATCGATACTGTCCGCCAGTGAAGACTGAAACGTCGTGTCTTCGGGCAGATAATTTGCATATTCTAACTTGTAGTCAGGGATGTCATCATAAACGAATTCATCGTAATCTTTGTAGTCTTCCACTGTTCCTGCGTCGGTAGTGTCTGCGTTTTCCGCATCATCTGTTTTCTCAAGCAAGGGATTTTCTTCGAGCTCCTGCTGAATCCGGTGCTCCAACTCTAACTGATTTAATCGAAAGAAATTAAGCAGTTGGATTTGCTGTGGTAAGATTTTTAAACCTTGCTTCTGGGTGAGACTTTGTTGAATCATAACGTTGAACAAGTTTTGTGGCTTATTACCTTCCAACAAAAGCACCAAAGTCGAAAAAACGACATAATAATTGTGGAAATATTCAATTAGTTGAAAATCAACCCGATCACGAACACTGATTCTGTTTTAAATTACATTCTTCAGATATTTCTACAATTGTACCATGCTAAATGTAGCATAAATTCCACATGTTTAAGTCTCCTGGAATTTAATTCCGCACCCCGCTCTTATTACAGGATTTACATTCGTAGAAACATTTCTACAACGAACAAGAGTGACATGGATATGACCGAGTTCATATTTATAGCTACACTTTTAATGATTATTTTCGCTGCTGCAAAAGAACATATGAAGCGACACTCTATCTTAATAGCTGATGATGATGCAGATGACAGATACCTGCTTGAAACGGCGTTTCAGGAGAAAGGATATACCGAGCGCATTGACTTTGTGGAAAACGGGGTGGAAGTGCTGAATTATCTTTCTGATCTGAAGGCGGGAGATGACAATCTGATTCATTATCCCCGTTTTGTGTTACTGGATCTGAACATGCCAAAGAAAGATGGCAGAGAGGTGCTTCGGGAAATCAAAAGCAACCCGATGCTTAAGAAAATCCCGGTGATTGTTTTCACAACGACGAAAAATGAAAACGAAATTAAACGGTGCTATGAGCTGGGTGCCAACACCTATATAATTAAACCCGTAAGTTTTGATGCTTTACTGGACGTAGTTGATAGCATCCGCAGCTATTGGTTGCACACGGCTGCAATACCCGCATAACTATTAAACTACAGCCCGGACCAACTTACCTGCTAAACCCGGTTTTGATGCAGGAGCGCGGGATATAACTTTGTTCGTCACCTTTTTAATAACAAAAGGCATGAAGGCTTTAACCGCCCACCCAGCTTTTTTAAGGAAAAAGGTGCGCATCAGTATATCGGTTGAAAGACTCACCGCCATTCCAAGCAACGGATTTGATCTTGTTTTTTGTGTAAAATTCCCTGCAAACGACAATACATTCGTTGCCGGTTTCAGTTCAGCCTTGATATTGTCAAACTCGATCTTAAGCAAGTCCTTCTGCGCCTCCAGTAAAGCTTCAAGCCTCGCCCTTTCAGCTACAAGTTCGTCGTAGGTGTGAATCGTCTTATTCATAAATCTTCCTCACTATCAGGTTTCTAAAAAATGGATCGATCAGTTTCTTCCGCATGAATACCAGGCAGAGGATCAGGAGTAAATAGATACCAGCAACAATAAAGTAACCGGCCATTACACTATCCAGCGCGTCGCCGATTAACCAGGCCAGCCCCATACCAAGAAACAGCATAAAAAAGAATGCAAGAACGCCCAGTAAAATGCCGGCAATGACGGCTGATCCGGCATTTGATGATTTTTGCGTCAGTTTCAGCAATCCCAGTTTGTAATATGTTTCAACGTAATCCCCGGCGTGTTCAATGAGATCGTCTGCCTTATTCTTAAGTTCTGCCATGATGGTGGATTGTCACGATTTGTTTAAAAAAAATCAGGCAGGATGCTCCTGCCTGATTTGGTATTTAGCTCAGGCCTTGCTTCAGTTTATTGACGCGGTTTTCAGCCTCTGATTTAAGATTGTTTGCTTGTTCAGCGGCACCTTCTGTCATCACACCCAACTTCTCTTTACCTGTTGCAACAAGGTCTGCAATTTCACCAGCAAAGTCGCTTGCGCGGCTTTTTATGCGTTCGCGAAGTTCGCTACCCTTTTCCGGTGCTAACATTAAGCCGATCACAGCACCCGCAGCTGCTGCTCCTACTATACCTAAAATAAGTTTTGTGTTGGTAGTCATAACTGATTTTTTATATTTTTACGAATACAACATAAGTGCAAAAAATCGTGCCGTTCAGCCTATTGCCCGACATTAAACTTTGTATGGACTGTTGGGAAATATAATCCACATTAGACCGTTATATGCTCTAAAACCTGGTAAGCTTGATCGCGGCATCTCTTTTATAGTAAGTATGGCTACGTTAAAAACATTCATGGAAAAAGTTTTAATTATAGATGATGAGGTGGACCTGTGTTTGTTGATGAAAACTTTTTTGAACCAGAAAAAACGCTACGTGGTTGAGCTTGCACACACCCTTGATGAGGGCCTGAACAAGATCGACCAGTTCTCACCAGACATAGTTTTCCTTGATAATAATTTACCTGATGGCCTGGGGTGGGATCATGCAAGAGAAATTCTTGAACGCCATCCTGAGGTGAGGCTGAATCTCATCAGCGCCTATCATCCTAATCTGCCAAGCGTTAAAGTAACGCCTAACCTCCGGATCTGGGAGAAACCTATCTCGCTTAAAGCGATCGATTCTTACCTGTTGACCCAATAATCGCACTGTTTATTACCGTTAGTAGGGCTTTTTGTCATATTACTATATATTCGTGAACACAACTCACGAAAGCTATGACCATACTAACCATTGTCTTATGTATTCTCGCGCTCGTAATTCTTATCTCGTGGGGCAAAGTGAATGCCTTTTTAGCTTTCCTGATAGTATCCATCATTACCGGTATTGCCCTTGGAATTCCAATGAGCAAAGTAAGCGGTGCCGTACAGAAAGGCATTGGTGACACACTTGGGAGCCTGGTAATTGTGATCAGCCTGGGTGCTATGCTCGGGAAGCTCGTCGCCGAAAGTGGCGCAGCTCAACAGATCGCCTCCACTATGATGAAGATTTTCGGGGTAAAATACATACAGTGGGCGCTCATGGCCACTGGTTTTATCGTTGGTATTCCTCTTTTCTACAATGTTGGCTTCGTGTTGATGATTCCGCTTATATTTTCAGTGGTCTACCAGTATAAGTTGCCGGCCGTTTATATCGGTCTGCCTATGCTTGCTTCCCTTTCGGTAACTCATGGCTTTCTTCCGCCCCACCCGGCTCCCACCGCGCTCGTCGCTCAGTTTGGTGCCAACATGGGGCTCACCCTTTTATATGGTCTCGTGGTGGCAATTCCCGCCATCGTGATTGCCGGACCTATATTCGCAAAAACAGTGAAAGGAATAGTGGCTGTGCCGCTGCAGACCTTTGTTGTAAACACTTTACCCGAAGAATCTTTGCCAGGCCGCGCTAACAGTTTTATTTCATCATTGTTACCGGTGATGTTATTGATCGTCACTACCTTATTACCAGTGGTAATGCCTACCACCGGTACAATGCACGATTTTGTTTTATTTGTGAGTGATCCCAACATAGTAATGCTGATCGCCCTGATCGTGGCCACCTATACCCTTGGTGTAAACATGGGCAAATCCATCTCTCATCTCATGAATATCTATGGTGATGCTGTGAAAGACATTGCCATGATTATTTTCATTGTTGCCGGCGCCGGAGCCCTGAAACAGGTATTTATTGATAGCGGCGTAAGTAATGAAATTGCTTCAGTTCTTCAGACCTGGGATGTTCACCCGCTTATTCTTGGCTGGCTCATAGCCTGCATCATCCGCGTTTGTATTGGCTCTGCAACGGTTGCAGGCCTCACAACAGCCGGCATTATGGCGCCGATCCTCGCGCAGACCGGCGCAAATCCAAATCTCATGGTGCTCGCGATCGGAGCGGGAAGTCTCATGTTCTCGCATGTGAACGATGCAGGTTTCTGGATGTTCAAAGAATATTTTAACCTGAGTATTAAAGACAGCTTACGTTCATGGTCGCTGATGGAAACCGTGGTAGCCATTGTCGGTATAGCCGGTGTAATGCTTTTGAATATGATTGTTTAAAAGAGTTTAAGGATATTGCAGTATGATTATCAGAACGGGTATCGTAGGTTTCGGCATTTCTGCAAAGGTTTTTCATGCTCCATTTATTGAGGCATCCCCGCTATTTCAATTGAGCTCAGTATTGGAAAGATCAAAATCGGAATCGTCCCGGCTTTATCCCGGTGTAAAGATTGTCCGGACCATTGAGGAAATGGTGAATGATCCTGAGCTGGATCTTATTGTTATCACAACTCCAAACGAAACGCATTTTCCATACGCAAAGCTGGCACTTTCTGCCGGTAAACATGTGGTTCTGGAAAAACCATTCGCAAACAATTCAGAAGAGGCAGCAGAACTGGTTGACATCGCTAAAAAATCCGGCAAAATATTGAGCGTGTATCAGAACCGCCGGTATGTAAGCGATTATCATACGATCCGCGAAATCATCTCACGGAAGTTACTCGGCGAGATTCATGAGTTTGAAGCTCATTACGATCGGTACCGCGCCGAGCAGCGCCCCCAGGCGTGGAGGGAAAAGCCCATGCCCGGCAGTGGCATCCTGTTCGATCTCGGCGCGCACCTGATTGATCAGGCTTTTACCCTGTTTGGTACACCGGCAGCTATTACTGCAGATATACGATTACAAAGACCACATGCACAGGTAGATGATAATTTTGAATTGAAACTTGACTATGGCTTTTTGAAAGTAATACTAAAAGCGGGTATGCTTGTCCGTGAGCCAGGCCCGAGGTACATGATCCATGGCACCAAAGGTTCTTTTATTAAATACGGGGAAGATGTGCAGGAAGCCAGACTGCGCGCAGGCGAAAAACCGCTGGGTGATGACTGGGGAGTTGAACCGGCTGAGATACATGGATTGTTACATACCGAAAAAAACGGTGAACCCGTTCGCGAAACGTATCCATCACATCGTGGGCATTATGGTGAATATTATAACAGCGTTTATCGTTCCATTGCAGAGGGAGCAGCTGTTACTGAAAAACCTGAACATGGTTATAATACCATCAGGTTGATTGAACTTGCTATCGAAAGCAACGAAAAAAAGTGTACGATCCCCTGCACCGGGCTCATTAACTCATATCACTTACCATAAGGCTGCAACCACGAACATCGCTGTTATCCATACGGCCCTGTACTTCAAAACTTCCATCCGCATGTACAACACCAATATCATCGGTTGCGATAAAAGAACAGGAGTAGATATTTGCAAGATCAATGATGTTTAATAAACCTTTACCACTGGTGGATACAGCCAGGGGATCATCATCCGCGCGAACTATGGCCTTCATCCAGGGCGGACAGGTGAATATTCCATTGCCGGTTGAATATGCCTGGGAAAGCAGTTCGGTCATCCCATATTCTGAATGCACTTCACTAATGCCAAAATCATTTTTAATACGCTGATGTAATTCCGAACGGGTGATTTCGGCACGGCGGCCCTTCATACCGCCCGTTTCCATTACAATGCAATTCCTGAGCGTGATGCCCGCTGCTGCGCCGAAATCGAGCAAGGCAAAACTTACCCCGATCAGCATTGTTTTTTGACCAGCCGCTATGAGTGACTTCAGCGTATCGCTGAGCGAAGCATGTTCATATAAATAGAACCCGCTGAGTTCATGCTCCGAATTTCTGATCAGTTCATCAACCATAAAAACAAGTGATGAGGTAGAACGTTCAAGATATGAAGGCAATAACCCCAGAATACACCAATCAGCAGGAGCACCATAGAACTGTTGGAAAGTTTTCATGAAACTGGTTCGGTAAACTGACGCTTTTCTCACCTGGTGTTTGCTGTTAACAGTTCCGGTGGTACCACTGCTTTCAAAAACAACTTCCGGCTCAAACGAACCGGTAATGACATTGAAAGATTTAAACATTGAAACAGGTAAAAATGGGATATCAGTAATCCGCTTCACTTTTGAACTGTCCACCTGTAATGCCTGGAGAAAATGCCGGTACACCTCATTTTCCGCAGCCTGTAGGCGAAACACATCCAGCGCCGTTGCTTCGAACGTGTTGCTGTTGACCGCGAAAATTTTATCTTCGTATTCACAATTCATATACTTATATTCACTGACAGGCCTTTAAATTTGTGAACAATCATGCCGAATATGCGCTATTTAACCGGTTTTATCTTAGCCTTTGCCCTCCTGACAGTCGGATGCAGCAAAGATAAGGCAGAGACAAAACCATCCATCAAAGTGAAATCGCTCAGTGCCACCACCATACCTGTAAACGGCGATCTTGCCATTAACCTGGAGTTCACAGATAAAGAAGCTGATCTTGAATCGATATTTGTTCAGAAGATCAGGCAAAATATAAGAACCACAACCACCATACGCGACAGTTTCTCGCTAGCCGTTGCCGATTTCCCAAAACGTACCGATGGTGAAATCGAATTGAGATTGTTCTACCAGCTGCAGTTGCTATCGGCTGAAAGGGCACCGTCAGATCCAAATTCACCAACCGGATTTGAAAGCGACAGCATAGTGATCAGGCTCGCGTTACGCGATAAAGCCATGAACGTGAGTGATACTATCACCACCGAACAGATCGTTGTGCAGCGTATCAACTAATCTCAATTCCTGATGGCCCCTCATACGATACCCACAGGATTGAGAGGTATCGCCCGATCACTGACTCATCTTTTTGTTTTCAGCAGTTTGTTTATTGCGGTTTGTGCCCTTGTTATGATTCACCAGGCCAACCACCTGTTACAACTGGAATACGACAAATTCAACTTTGCAGTTTTTGTGTTATTCGCTACACTTTGCAGTTATAACTTTCACTGGGGTCTTACCACCAACACGGAATCAACTCTTGTCAGGTTAAGCTGGACAAACAGGCACCGGAATTTACATATCGTAGTTTTTGTAGTGGGAGCCATTGGTGCAGGTATCTATTTTTTTTATTTTATCGAACATTGGTTCGTACTCAGCATATCTGTGTTGCTCACTTTTTTGTATTCGGCTCCCAAGTTGTCTTTCCTTACTTTCCTTCGGAAGGTAGCTGTCGGGAAAACGATTTTTTTATCAATGGTGTGGACCTATGTCACCTCTGTTCTTCCCTTATTGATCGATGGCCGGCATTGGACCACAGCAGATCTTTTATTCTGCGCATCAAGATTCTTTTTTATATACAGTATCTGCATTTTGTTCGACTATCGTGACCGCGATTGGGATCGAAATGAAGGCATTCGCAGTATGATCACTTTTTTAAGCGAACGCGGCGTGGACCGCTTATTTGCCGGATCACTTGCTGCTTTCATGTTACTCACTGCAGCAATGTACTTCACCGGCATGCAAGCATTGGTCGTAACATTAATGCTGATTCCCGGCTTAATCATGATCCCCTTATACAAAATCGGCAAAAAAAATTTTTCAGACTATCTTTACTACATTGTATTAGACGGAATGATGATGTTGCCTGCAATACTCACTTCCATCTTCACCTAAAAAATCTATCTTATTCAATATGGCGAAACAAGCATCCAAAACAAAGTCAGATAAAGCGATTACCGGTAAATCCTATGAATTTCTGAAAGCCTATCTTAATAACCCATCTCCTGTCGGATTTGAAAGCGGCGGTCAAAAATTATGGCTCGAATATATCAAGCCATTTGTTGACACCTATTTCACTGATCCATATGGTACCGCTGTGGGAGTCATCAACCCCAAGGCTCCGTTTAAAGTGGTGATTGAAGGACATGCCGATGAAATCAGCTGGTTCGTGAATTACATCAACAACGAAGGCTTGATTTATCTGAAAAGAAACGGGGGCGTTGACCACCAGATCGCACCTGCGCAAAGAGTATTTATACATGGCAAAAAAGGCGTCGTAAAAGCAGTTTTTGGCTGGCCCGCGATTCATACGCGTCTAAGTAACAATGATTCAAAAGAACCGCAGCCCCGCGTTGATAACCTTTTCCTTGATTGCGGTGCGCGCAGCAAAAAAGAAGCGGAAGATCTGGGCATTCATGTTGGTGCAGTTGTCACTTACCAGGACGGGTTCGACGAGCTGGCAAATGACCATTATATAGCACGCGCCTTTGATAACCGTATTGGCGGTTACATGATCGCTGAAGTTGCACGACGCATCAAAGAAAACAACATCAAACTTCCATATGGTTTATATGTGGTAAATGCTGTTCAGGAAGAGATTGGCTTACGTGGCGCAGAAATGATCGCCCGCCGCATCAAACCTGATGTTGCGATCATCACCGATGTTACGCACGACACACATACCCCGATGATCAATAAAATAATTGAAGGTGATGTTTTATGTGGCAAAGGTCCATCGCTCGCTTATGGACCCGCAATTCATAACAAGCTGCTTGCTTTTGTTGAAGAGGTAGCCGCAAATAAAAATATTCCTATACAGATGCGTGCCTTATCGAGAAGTACAGGAACCGATACCGATTCATTTGCCTATGCAAATGATGGTTGCCCTTCTGTTTTGATTTCAATTCCACTGCGTTATATGCACACAACAGTTGAGATGTTACACAAAAAGGATATCGAACAAACGATAGATCTTATGTATGAAACTTTACTTGCACTTACGCCGTCTACTAACCTTAGTTATTTTGACTAATGACATCCTGCCTCATGTATATCGACCCTGGCAGCGGCAGTTACCTGGTACAGGCAATTGTCGCTGCCATCCTGGGTTTCCTGTTTTATTTTAAAACGATCTGGTGGAAGATTAAATCCTTTTTTACAAAGGACCGTTCCGAAAAGCCTGAATCAGATCGGCAAAAAACACCCGATTAGATTTCCGGTTCGTTTCTTTATTCTGCCTTAAGCGCAAAGGTTCGGGGATCTACAAGTTGTGGCATCCAAACCATAAAGTATGAAGGTGATTTACCGTTACCGGCGGAAGCATAATCACACAAAGAGATCGCAACCGGTTTCGTATTTGATTCGGGATAGGTTTCTGCAGTGAACATCATGGTCACCTCCATCCATATATCCCCGGTACCTGAAACCGTATCTTTTAATTGAATGCCTTCCTTTGTCTTTACCGGTTTCAGCACAGCGGTAAGTTCAGGACCACCCAGCCGGGTATCTCTTGAAAACAATATCGGGCCCCGCGAAACCGCGATGTACGAAGGATTATCGCCAATCTGTTCAAGCCTTGGTGTCATATCCATCATGAGCTCAATCACATCCCCTTTTTTCCATTTTCTTTTCAGCACAGCATAGTTTCCAGCTTTTACATCGTCAAATTTTTCACCATTTATTTTAACTGCCGTTTGTTTGCTCCATGATGGAATACGCAAACTCAGCGCAAACTCTTCCGGCGTTTTTATATCCAATAAAAGTTTGATGGCCCCGGTTTTCGGATAGCCGGTTTCCTGTTGGAGCACAAACTTTTGTTTTGAAGGTGTTGTCGTTTCAAAAATTCCATCAACATAAAAGTTGACGTTGGCACCTGTTGCAGATTTCATCAAAACCGTATGCGGTAAAGTAAACAGGCCCCTGGGACCACTGGCTATACAACAATTCAGCCCCATGTTGCAATGCTCTTCACCTTCCATTCTTCTTCCCGAAAGCGGGGTATATTGCGCCCAGTGTTTGCCATCAGGACTCATTGCACCGAGCAATGCGTTATAATAAGCGGTTTCGATGGCATCCGCATATTTTGATTCTCCGGTCAACCTCAGCAACTGTTGGCTAAGCTTGATCCAGGTTACGGTTACACAGGTTTCCTGGTATTTATAAACAGGATTTGCCTGCAACTTTTTTCCACCGAACCAGCACTCGATGGAAGAGCCCGAGCCTGCCACATTAATCTCCGTATCAAAGATGTTTTGCCAGGTTTGTTCAACTGCCTTACGATAAGCAGGTTTGCCTGTTATACGATACAATTCCAGTAAGCCTTCATAACAAGACATCATTTCGTACGACTTCAGGCCCTGGTCCCAACTGAACCACCTGGCTGGACCCGGATTGGGAAAACGAGCGGCCACATCAATAGCTGCTTTGCTTAGCAGTTGCGGTCCCTCTGGCGTTTCCCACTGTGCGACAATTTTTTCAGCAGCTTCGAGATATTTTTTATCGCGTGTTCTGGTATATAACAAACACAAAGGCTCCAGCACTGATGATGCTGCCATACCGCGGTGATTACCTTTGGTGACAATGATATCATCACTTTTTGCAAGGTCAGACAACAGGTTGTCTGCAAGAGCCGAAGCAGCCTTAAGCGTTTTTTTATCACCGGTGATATCATAATAATCCAGTAGTCCCAACAGGCAGTATTTTCGGCCCCAGATATCCCACTGTTTCAATAACTCGGATGGTTTATAATTCCCGATATACCCATCAGGGGTTTGGGTGGCGATCAGACCCACAACAGCATCGTCAAGTATCTTTTTTGCTTCAGCAGTAGGTTTATATCGATAGGCAAGCACTGCGGAAGTAAACCACTTGCCCCAGAACTCAGTCTGCCAGCACCTTGCTTCATCACGATGTCTGAATGGTTCTATCAGCCGGTTTACATCCTGAGCAAACACCCTGTTACCCGCTGCATTATTTAGTTTCTCACCGGTGAAACCCCGTATTTCACGGGCAGCACCAACGGAGAGTAAATCGGTCTGCCCAAACAGTACCTGGGCAGAACAAAGGAATATTAAACATACCCGCGTAAATGCGTAAACCAGTTTACACGGCATCAGTGAACATTTCATATGCAAGTATTAGCTTTTAATCAGGATAGCTAATCTACTACTTTAATATGTTTCCTCAGACACCGTATTGATTTTGTTCCGGTTTTGGATAAATTGGTTTTTCTTTGGAAACAAAGAAAGACACTCAATTGATTGAACAACACCCATCTTCGTACCGCGACCCTGCTGGTTTCGTTTTCAGGTACAGGGGCGAAATCTACCGGCAGGTTAACCGCTCTTACGGGTCGGCCTTTAACCGGTTGATGTCATCTGGGTTGTACAAAAAGCTTACAACGGCCCGCAAACTGGTTTCACATGAAGAGGCTTTTTTACCGGATCTGCCGGAAGATGCTGAACGGCTGGTCATTCTTAAACCGGAACAACTTCAATCTATCACTTACCCGGTTGAATGGAGTTTTACAGCATTGCAGGACGCTGCCCTGTTACACCTGGACATTATGCTTTTTTCGATCGGCCACGGTATGATACTGAAAGATGCTACACCCTCAAATGTTCAGTTCGAGTATGGATCACCGTTAGTGATAGATACGTTGTCGTTCGATTTATATGATGAACAACGTCCCTGGGTAGCTTATCGCCAGTTTTGCGAAATGTTTCTGTACCCGTTGCTACTGGAACATTATGGAAAACTATTCATACATCAATATTTTGCAGCTGCAAAAGAAGGTATTAGCGCCCGCCAGACTGCTGCATTATTACCGGCACGATCAAGGTTTCAGTTGGGTTGCTGGTTTCATGTGTTTTTGCCAGCGCGTATGAATACAACCAATACAGGCAAGACCGCTTCGCCATCCTTCAGCAAACAAAAAATGCAACAGCTGATCACTCACCTGGCAGCGTTTGTGCGATCTCTCAAACCAGGTATGATGACAACTGCAAACTGGAATGCTTATTATTCTGCTTCTATACTTGGCGATGGGTATCTGCAGAATAAAACCGGGGCGTTTGAGACCTTGCTCAGGCACCAGGTATTCGGCGACATTGCAACCAAAACAGTACTTGATATTGGCGCTAACAATGGACATTTCTCAAGACTGATGGCCAAACGGGCGCTACATGTTACCGCGATTGATAACGATGCACCTTCAATAGACCACCTGTACAAAGAAATCAGAAAAAGCAAAGTTTCATTATCACCATTAGTGGTTGATATTACTGACCCTACCCCAGCTACAGGTTTTGCCAACCATGCATATGATTCTTTTCTTAATCGCATCAAACCAGATATCATCACCGCACTTGCAGTGATCCATCATCTGGCGATAACCAGATATCTTTCGTTAAACACAATCGCTGATTTTTTAAGCAAACATTGTCGTGTTTTAATAATTGAATTTGTGCCCAGGGATGATCCCAAAGTCCGTGAACTGCTCAGACACCGCGAGGATATATTCCATCAATATACCCGGGAAGATTTTGAAACTACGTTTAGCCGTTTCTTTACATTGCTTGGCCGGGAAAATGTAGCCGGTACCCATCGAACGCTTTACCTCTACCAATGCCACAACGGCCTTCCCGGTTAATGGTTACCACATACATCAGAGGTGGAATTTTCATCATTTTCATGTAGGTTTGCCCCCAAATAAACTGAATGATGGACGTTATCAGGAACGACTGGACAAGAGAAGAAATACAATCAACATATAACACACCGGTACTTGATTTGATTTTCCGTGCCGCAACTGTTCACAGGAAATATACCCAGGCTGGAGAAGTGCAGGTTTGTACTTTGCTATCTATTAAAACAGGAGGATGCAGCGAAGATTGTGCATACTGTCCGCAGGCTGCCCGCTATAACACGGATGTGAAGGTTCACGCGCTCATGAAGAAAGATGAAGTGCTACAATATGCTGCACAGGCAAAAGCTGCGGGTTCAACCCGTTTTTGTATGGGTGCTGCCTGGCGCGAAGTTCGCGACAACCGTGACTTTGACCGTGTGCTGGATATGGTGAAAGGTGTAAACGAAATGGGTATGGAAGTGTGTTGTACTTTAGGTATGCTTACACCTGAACAAGCACAAAAATTGGCAGATGCTGGTTTATATGCTTATAACCATAACCTGGATACCTCATCTGAATACTACGAAGAAATTATTACCACCCGTACTTATGAAGATCGTCTTCAGACGCTCGATAATGTTCGCAAGGCGGGCGTGAGTGTTTGTTGCGGAGGTATCATTGGTCTTGGTGAAAATCATGACGACCGTATAACAATGCTGCATACACTGGCAACTATGCCGCAACATCCCGAAAGCGTTCCCATCAATGCGCTGGTACCCGTAAAAGGAACTCCACTTCAACACAACCAGCGGGTAGACGTCTGGGATATGATCCGTATGATTGCAACTGCTCGCATTCTGATGCCAACTACCATGGTACGGTTAAGTGCGGGCCGCGCTAATATGACTGTAGCCGAACAGGCTCTATGCTTTATGGCCGGTGCTAATTCGATATTTGCAGGTGAGAAATTATTAACAACACCAAACCCGGCATTTGACGAGGATAAAAAGATGTTTGAATTGCTTGGATTAACTCCAAGGGAGGCCTTCAAAGAAGAGAACAGTATGGCTGGTCTTCCGGCAGTAACCGCTTAACCATTCACGCTTTCAACATATTGATGTCAGGATCTAAATATTCGTGGCCCCTAAGGGCTTCGAATATTGCATTGATTATCTCTTCAACACCCGAACTTTTCGTTACATAACCGTTTGCACCCGCTTCTATCAACGCCTTCACATACGAGTAATCGTTGTGCATTGAAAGACCTATAACCTTTATGGTGTTGGAAAAAGTCCGGATAACACGTGTTGCATCGATACCATTTACCGGATGCATGTTTATGTCCATCAACACTACATCCGGGTTAAGCTCACGGCAGGTTTCTGCGGCCTCTGCTCCGTCTTTACATAAAGCAATTACATCCAGTCGCTCATCACTGGAAAGAACCTGCCCGACGGCCTCCCGCATAAGTTTGTGATCATCTGCTATCACTACCCTGATCACAGATAACAATTTGAAGTGAGAAACTGACTATGTAAGCTTTGGTACATGATGACGCTGTGATTGAGCAAATCACATACCCGGTTTCCCACTGACTTTTTTCCCCAATTTTCGGTTCTTCAATAATGTATTCAGATGCGTGTTTACACCCAACTGGTGAAATGACCGGCTGCTTTGATAAAATGCCCGGCCATAGCGTATTTGCAAAGTGCGGAATAACACTCCTGCTCCCATCGAGAATCCGTTTAGTCCGTTTGCAGCGGATCCGATATTTAGTTCTTTCCTCCGGAGATAATTATATCCTGCTGACACCTCCAGGTGATTGCCGATATACACCTGAGTTGACAGCACGATGTGGCGAAAAATATTATCGATGCTGAATTTTTTTCCCGGTTCGTCAAATCCATTTTCATTGTTGAAGGCAGTGTCATTATAGGTAACATCAAATTTATGCAGCCTGTTAGCGGTGAAAGTGAATTGTACAGGAGCATTTGCCAAACGTTTTGAAACACCCAGTTTCAGATCGAAAGGTAACTCCTCCCTTTCCCCAACGGAATAGGTTCTGAGTTGTGCGCCGATGTTAGCAATTACCAGAGAGGCCTGTAATTGCGAAGCCGTATCCCGGTACGACACCGCCAGGTCCATCGCAACCCCCGACGACCGGTACATACCATAATTGGAATGGATGAACTTCAATGTACCGCCATAATTCCAACGTGATAAATACGCCCGGGAAAACGAAACCTGAATTATATAGTCGGCCGGGTTCACAACACCCAGGAAATTACCTGATGCATCCGTTCCATCAACAGAGCCATAATCCAGGAACCGGATACCTAACGCGAAGTTTGTTCGTAGTTTTTCCGAATGATAGGCCGTTTGCAAGTCGTAACCATTAATACCGGCATACAACGATGTAAACGCAAATGATGCGGCCGAATGCATTTGCTGTCGCAGCAGAGACGGATTAGAAAAAACGATACTAACATCCTCCGTCTGGTTGGAAATATTATCTCCCCCCAGCGCAGTAAGTTGTGGAGAACCAGAAAACTTGAGAAAGTTGAAAACGCCGGCAGTCTGACTGCTGCCCGGCTTATAACCTGCCAGCAAAAACAGTATCAGGAAACAGCGCATCATGCAGGAACGAATATAGCGCTAATCACAGGTCGGTAGCACGAATCTATTGATCAAACTGCCCGCAACCGGAAAACAATTTGGGAAATGGTCAAAAAACAAAATTCCTCCATGGAAATGGAGGAATTTCTTTAACCCTTAAAACAACCAACATGAAAAATTCTTATTGATTATTTAAATATAACAGGGATTCATTTACAATGTTTCCGGCGAAAATCGCTTTATTATTAAAAACAGATTAAAAAGTTGGTCAACTAAGTGCAATATCTAAGACCTGGGTCATGGTTTTCACATAATGAAAGCTCAAACCCTTAATAAAAGCCGAGTCGATTTCCTGAATATCTTTCTCATTCAACCAACACAAGATAATTTCTCTGATGCCCGCTCTTTTGGCTGCCAGGATCTTTTCCTTGATCCCACCTACCGGTAACACTTGTCCCCGAAGCGTGATCTCACCCGTCATTGCCAGGTAAGGTTTCACTTTGCGGCCACTCATTGCCGAAGCGATAGCGGTCATCATAGTGATCCCCGCACTTGGACCATCTTTCGGCACGGCACCTTCGGGAACGTGAACGTGAATATTTTTAGTACTGAAGTATTCCGGGTTAAGATCTACTTTTTTTGCATTGGCATGTAGAAAGCTGAGCGCAGTAGCAGCGCTTTCTTTCATCACATTACCAAGATTACCCGTAAGTTTCAGTTCACCTTTACCTTCGCTGAGATTGGTTTCAACAAACAAAATATCACCACCTACATAGGTCCATGCAAGACCCACCGCAACACCCGGAATGTTGGCAACACGGTACAGTTCATTGCTGTACCTCGGCTTGCCTAGTATCTTTTCAACATCTTTGGTGGTGAGGGTTGGCTTGAGTTTCTCCTTCATGGCAAATTCCCTTGCTTCAAACCGCATCACGGAGGCGAGATAACGATCAAGTTCGCGGACACCGCTCTCTCTGGTGTAATCCTGGATGATCTTTTCCAGCACTTTATCGGGAATGGTAAAATTCATGTCCTTGAGTCCGTGCGCCTCTTTCTGTTTTGGAACCAGGTGCCGCCTGGCTATCTCAACCTTTTCCTCAACAGCATATCCGCTCAGATCAATGATCTCGAGCCTATCGCGCAGCGCAGGTTGGATATTGTTGATATCATTAGCCGTTGCGATAAATAATACCTTGCTGAGATCATACTCAAGTTCAAGATAATTGTCATAAAAGGTGTGGTTTTGTTCAGGATCAAGCACCTCCAGTAAGGCAGATGAAGGATCGCCCCTGAAATCACTGCCTACCTTATCAATTTCATCAAGAATGATAACGGGGTTGGATGATTTGATTTTACGGATAGATTGCAGGATGCGTCCCGGCATAGCGCCAATATAGGTTTTACGATGTCCGCGTATTTCACTTTCATCGTGTAGCCCACCAAGACTTATCCGAACATATTTGCGACCGATCGCTGTTGCGATACTACGACCCAATGAAGTTTTCCCGACGCCCGGAGGTCCAAGAAAACATAAGATCGGACTTTTCATGTCGCCCTTCAGTTTAAGAACCGCCAGGTATTCAAGAATGCGATCCTTTACTTTATTCATTCCATAATGATCCTTGTCGAGGATCTTTTTAGACTTCTTAAGATCATACTGATCCTGCGTATAATCGGCCCAGGGAAGATCAAGCATTAGGTCCAGATGGTTATACACCACCGAATAATCAGGCGTGCTGGGATGCATGCGTTCCAACTTCTCAATACCTTTTTTGAACATTTCTGCAGCAGGCACTGACCATTTTTTGGTTTCCGCTTTTTTCTGCATGTCCTTTATCTCACGCTCGTTCGTATCGCCCCCCAGTTCATCCTTGATACTTTTCAGCTGTTGTTGCAGAAAGTAATCACGCTGTTGTTTATCCAGCTCGGTTTTGGTTTTCGTCGTAACCTTGTTTTTGAGCTCAGCAAACTGCAGTTCTTTTTGCAATAACTGCATCAGCAGATCCGCCCTTTCCTGGATATGATTCAATTCAAGCAATTTTTGCTTTTCTATAAGCTCGGTGTTTAGGTTGCTTGAAATAAAATGAATGAGGAAAGATGGGTTTTCAATATTCTTGAGAATGATTCCTGCTTCAGATGGAAGGTTAGGTGACAATTGAATGATCTGGGACGCCAGATCTTTGATGTTTGCTACATATGCTTCGAAGTCATCATTGGTTGCTACCGTTTCATCTTCAAGAACGGAAATCTTAGCCCGGAAATAAGGGTCCTCTGAAGTGATCGATTCAACTTTGAAGCGTTTCTTACCCTGAATGATAACGGTTGTTCCGCCATCGGGCATTTTAATCAGCTTGATAATTTTGGCGACTGTACCAATATCTTCAAGATCGGTCACAAGAGGATCCTCAACCGCACTATCTTTTTGCGCAACCACGCCAACCAGTTTGTCACCTTTATATGCGTCGTTAACAGCCTTGATGCTTTTATCCCTGCCCACGGTAATGGGCAATACCACGCCCGGAAACAGCACGGTGTTCCGCAGCGGCAATAATGAGATTTCTTCGGGTATTACGGTCTCGGCTCCATTTTCACCTTCGTTTTCGTTCAGTGGAATAATAGGCATGAAATCCATGTCATCTTCCGGGTTGAACAGGTAATTAGTTTCTTTCATTGCGGTATTTAACTGTGACAAAATAACAATTTCCCTGATAAACAACATGTTTGATCAGGGAAAGGTAGTGAGGTCAAGTTTGATGCCATTGTAATGTCGCGGCAAAACATACCCTCAAAAAGGCTCAAGGGTTGCCAAGCTGTCAGTGACTAACAAAAAAACCTCCCGAAGGAGGTTCCCAACTGCACCTATAACTTACGATGTATGATGACGATCTATACGGACTATAATAATTTTATGCCCGCATAGATCTGGAAGCCGGTGTTCTTCCATTTATTGGAATTGTCTATATCGTTTATGTTTGAAAGGCCTACCTGGTAACGGCCACCCACTCTTAGTCCGCCAAGGTTCAGCTGCACACCGCCAAGCATGCTCAGATCACCTTTAGAAAATGCCTGTCTCCCATTTTCGATAAGACCATTTTCTTTGTTGATGAGGATACCAAATTGTGGACCAGCCTGGAACGTGATGAAACTGGCGGGGCGGAAATTCAGCAGCAACGGGATGGACAGGTAATTTAATTTAACATCCAGGTCGTTTGTGCCGTTCGGAATCACATCGTCAAAATCTTGGGAAGTTTTTGTTTGATATTGATTCCATAAAACTTCCGGCTGAATACCCCATTTTTTGTTGAAATAAATTTCTGCAAAACCACCGAGACTGTACCCGGACTTAAATTCTTCATTGAAGCCTTTACCATCAATCTTTGTGATGTTGGCTCCGCCTTTAATACCTACCCCTTGTGCAAAACTCACCGTACCAGCAAGGAGAGCAATCGTAATTAAACCCAGGATCTTACTTTTCATATTTTTTGCTTTATGGTTTAATATAAATTTTCAACTTATATGCCAAGCAAAAAAGAGTGCTGTTAATTTACCTTAACAAGTGATCCCATTTAATATAATTTTTGGATAAATCGAAGATCGCAGTTGAACAATATAGTTGTGAAGTATCAGACTTGTTTCTCCAACTCAAGTACAGTGATTTCCGGAAGTATACCCACCCTGCCCGGATAGCCTATAAAACCAAAACCACGGTTTACATAGAGTTTCTGTTTTTCATTCTCGTACAATCCGGACCAGTGTTCGTACATGTATTGAACGGGGCTCCATCTGAAGCCGGGAACTTCCACTCCGAATTGCATACCATGTGTGTGACCGGCCAGCATCAGGTCGATATCGCTATACTTCTTTTGTACTTCCGCGCTCCAATGGCTAGGATCATGACTTAATAATATTTTGAAAGGAATCGCTTCGGTTCCTTTATGTGCCTCGTCAAGCCGGCCATACTTCGGGAAACTTGATTTATTGCTCCAGTTCTCAATGCCAAGCAGTGCGATCTGCTGACCGTCGCGCTCGAGGGGTACATGTTCATTCATCAGCAATTTCCATCCAAGCTCCGCATGAATCTCTTTTAAACGTTCAAGGTTTTTAGCTTTTATGAAACTGCTTTCCCACGCGATATAATCACCGTAATCATGATTGCCCAGTGTTGAATAAACTCCCATGGGCGCTTTCAACCGGCTGAACACATCCATGTAGTCGTCCATCTCGGTTGCTTTGTCATTTACAAGGTCGCCGGTGAAAAGAATCAGATCAGGTTTTTCCTGCATGATCTTTTCGATGCCCTTTATCACCGCTTTTTTATTGGTGAAACTACCGGCATGTATATCAGATATATGAACAATACGCAGCCCGTGGAAAGCCTCAGGCACATTGGGAAACCTGAGCTGTTTCCGTATCACCTGGTAGTTATATTTATTGCTGAAGCCGTACATCAGCGTACCCAACAATCCTCCGCCCAGACCAAGCCCCAGCCAGCTTAGAAATGCTGATCTGCTGATGCCTTCACCGGCCGGCGCGGTTATATCCCGGCTTTGCAAACTGCCGATGAGCCAGGTGATCCCGCGGCGGAGATCATCCAAACCAAACACGATGCTTGCAATCAGTTTTGCAGCAAATAATCCCACCAGGATGGCTAATAAATATGTTCGGACGCTTTGCGGAACACTGGCACTTTTCACGTAAGGAAAGCCAATCATAATCAGCAGTGTCAATCCTGCCATCAGCCAGTAAACAACAGATATAATTAACCGGGTTACAGGAGAGGCCTGCTGCATCAAAGATTTCACTACCTGGAAAATATACAGGTCCATCAATACCATCATACCCGTCAGCACCCAAAGAAATCCTGAGTTACGCATAAATACTATAAATTAAAAAGATTAAAACCGGGTGAATTCATCAAGTTGCTTTTCAATGGCACGCAGAGTCCCTGCATCATCAATGAGGCCATCAGTGTTCATCATCTTGTCTATTGAAGAGATCGGAAGTTTGCTGGGATGAACCACAACTTTCAGATAATGTAATATGCTGGTGAGATGTTCCATGCCGTTCAGATTTCCGGCCCGGCCGGTAGCAATACCGGTCAGCAATGCTTTTTTACCATACCAGGTGTCCTTATAGCTTGAAATGTCGAACATCACTTTTAACACTCCCGGAATACTGCCGTTATACTCCGGCACAACAAAAATGAACTTGGTTGCCGGAGCAAGAATTCCGCTTTCGATTGCCACAAATTCAGGGTCGCGGGTTAGCCATTTCCAACCTTCCAGGGTCAGCATGGTGGCTTCGATGCCCCGATCCTGCAACAGTTTTTGATATTGAACGGCCACCTTGTAAGTATTGCTGTTTAACCGGTTGGTAGCCGATATAATGGTATATTTCTCAGTCATATTTACGATCATAACATCCCAAACAAGGTTTGGTTCCTGCAATTTAGAGCCTTCGGGCAAAATTCTTCCTTATTCAATCTAATCACTATGCCGATTACCTGTTAAGCTTTACTTTTGCCGACGCATTTGGAAAGCCCGTATCCGGAAGATGAGACGGATGTGCCGCTCATATATTGTGTTTGTTCCTGATATGGGCAAAACTAAATTTTGCGGTTTTACCGATTGTAAACAACTTTACCGGTATCCCTGATAATTAAATTTAATTTGAATAAATGGCGAGAGTAATCGGCGTAGCGAATCAAAAAGGAGGCGTAGGAAAAACAACTTCAGCGATCAATCTCGCAGCCAGCCTGGCTGTACTTGAATTCAGAACTTTGCTGGTGGATGCCGATCCACAGGCAAACAGCACCACCGGTGTAGGTTTCGATCTCCATAACATCAGGCAGAGTCTTTACGACTGTATGGTAAATAATGTACCCGCCGCAGATGTGGTGCTAAAATCGGAAATACCTAACCTGGACGTGATACCATCACATATTGACCTGGTAGGGGCCGAGATTGAAATGATCAATTACCCTAACCGTGAAACCGTCTTAAAAAATATCCTGGCACCTATAAGAGATGATTACCAGTTCATTATTATAGACTGCTCCCCTTCTCTTGGTTTGATTACTGTGAACGCCCTTGTTGCCGCCGACTCGGTGATTGTACCTGTGCAGACCGAATTTTTTGCGTTGGAAGGACTTGGCAAATTGTTAAACACTATAAAGATTGTCCAAAGCCGGCTCAACCAGGAACTGGCCATCGAAGGTATTCTTATGACCATGTACGATGGTCGTTTACGTCTTTGCAATCAGGTAGTCGCAGAAGTGCGGAAACATTTTGATGAGATGGTTTTTGACACCATCATTCACCGGAACACCCGGATCAGCGAGGCGCCCAGTGTGGGCAAGCCCGTAATTTTATACGATGCGTTAAGCAAAGGCGCGGTAAATTATCTCAACCTGGCTAAGGAAATACTTCAGAAAAACAACATGACCCGGATAAGTCAGGAAGAACGAATACTTGAATAAACAAAGACATGACCACTCCAAAACAAAATAAAGACGCCTTGGGCAAGGGAATCAGATCGTTGCTGCAAAGCATCGATTCTGATCTTAAAACAAATTCCGGTTCATTAAAGACCTCTGTAGTAGAAGCGGCTACCACCATGCAACGCATTAAGGTGGCCGATGTTGAACCCAACCCAAAACAACCAAGACGTGATTTTGATGAAACTGCACTGAAAGAACTTGCAGCTTCTGTTAAAATGCATGACCTGGTACAACCTATTACGGTTACCTCAATTGGAAACGGCCGTTACCGGCTAATTTCCGGCGAGCGCCGTTGGAGGGCCGCTAAACTGGCGGGTCTTGTTGACGTTCCTGCTTATATAAGGCAGGCAAACGACCAGGAGCTGCTGGAACTGGCACTGCTTGAAAACCTGCAACGCGAAGATCTTAACGCAATGGAAATCGCGCTGTCCTATAAACGTATGATGGAAGAGCTCAATCACACGCAGGAAGAAGTGGCAGAAAGAATGGGCAAAGAAAGAAGTACGGTAGCGAATTATATCCGTTTACTCAAACTGCCTCCTGATATCCAGGTCGCCGTAAGAAAACAAAACATCAGTATGGGGCATGCGCGGGCCCTGGTGAATGTAGATACCGTAGACAAACAGCTGTTCATCTTCAACGAAATTGTATCGAAAAATCTTTCTGTCCGACAAACGGAAGAACTGGTAAGAAAGATGTACAAGGCTTCGGCCCCTGTTAAAGATTCCGTAAAACAAACGCTGCCACCCGCTTACAAAAAAATTGAAGATAATTTAGCATCGCACCTGAGTACAAAGGTGAAACTAAATCACAATAAAAAAGGTTACGGTAATATCACGATCGAGTATTTTTCTATCCAGGATCTCAATAAGTTACTTGATCAACTGGGCGTTACCGTTAGTTAGCAGCAATCACTTTATTAAGATTCAACAAGCTCGACATAAATATAATTGCAGTTCGTTTGTTCCCGGTATGAGAATTCTGTTGTTAAGCTTATTGTTAGTGTCGTTCCAGGCACAGCTATTTTCACAGCAGGATTCTACCCGCAGGCAGGATACTGTGCCGCGATTGCAACCCCGCGATACAGTGTCCCTCGGTCAGCCGGGTGATACTATGCAGACAGTTATAGTCACGGCCGACACACTAATCACAGCCACTACTGCCAAACCGGATTCAGTAAAAAAACACAGCCCACGCACGGCTTCCATAAGGTCGGCCATAATCCCGGGCTGGGGACAGATTTACAATAAAAAATATTGGAAACTCCCACTGGTTTATGCAGCTATTGGTATTCCCGGTTACCTTATTTACGATAACAAACGGTGGTACGACCGGTCGAGGTATGCCCTTGCTGTGGCTTCAAATCCTGTAATTGACCCGGACAGTTTAAACAAGGTACACCCTCAGCTCCAGGCGATGACCCGCGCCGGCGCCGTAAACTCAATCCGCAACTACCGCAACGAATTTCGCAAGAACATGGACTATTCCATTCTTGTGACCCTCTTATTCTGGGGCCTCAACGTAATCGATGCCACTGTTGATGCGCATTTGAAGGGGTTTGACGTAAGCGATGAGATCAGCATGCGTGTTAAACCTGTGATCATGACGGGCACCCGTACCCCGGGACTGAGTTTTGTGTTTACACTTCGCGATCCGCAACCCCGCCAGGGTAAAATCATCTTCTGACCCAACAGCTAGTCTTACAACTACAAACTTTACCTTCGCATCTATCTTAAAACAGTATATGAAAATAGCCCTAATAGGTTATGGCAAAATGGGAAAAGCCATAGAAGAAATTGCAATAAGCCGCGGACATGAGATCATTTTAAAGGTCGGCATAGAAAACCTTGAAGACAACACCATTGAAAAGATCCGGGTTGCCGATGTGGCGATCGAGTTCACCGGCCCTGAAAGCGCGTGGGAAAACGTACGCCGCTGTATGGATGCCGGCGTACCGGTGGTTTGTGGTTCAACCGGCTGGTTGCAGCATCTGGACGAAGCCAAAGCGCATTCCCTGCAATCAAATACTGCCTTCTTGTACGCAAGCAATTTCAGCATCGGGGTAAATATATTTTTTGCGGTGAACAGGCAGCTCGCCCGGTTGATGAATAGCCAGCCGGGTTACGATGTGAATATTACGGAGATTCACCACACAGAAAAAAAAGATGCACCAAGCGGCACGGCCATCACGCTAGCTGAACAGATCATGCAAAATATTTCTTCGAAAAAGAAATGGGTGAACCAGCCAACCTCTGAGCGTTCAGAACTATCTATAATCAGTGAAAGAGTTGATCCGGCACCAGGTACCCATACAATCCGTTATCATTCGGAAATTGATGATATCGAAATCACGCACACGGCCCATAACCGTAAAGGTTTTGCAAGCGGTGCAGTACAGGCCGCCGAGTTTATAACCGATAAAAAAGGAGTCTTTAACATGAATGATGTCCTGGGAATTGATTGAATGGTGTTGAAAAATATGATAACTTCTCGTCGACAAAATTTAAATAATGCTCTCTAAAAAAGCACAATATGCCTTCAAGGCGCTGATGTATATGGCCGACCGGCCGGATAATCAGCCTGTCCTGATAGCCGATATCGCCCGGAAAAAGAAGATTCCATTAAAATTTCTTGAGAACATTTTGCTGGAATTGCGGAAGGCCGGAGTGCTGGAAAGTAAAAAAGGAAAAGGCGGGGGCTATTTTTTCAAGATCCCGCCCAAAGAGATTTCGCTTGCAAAGATCATGCGGCTCATAGACGGGCCCATTGCTATGCTTCCCTGTGTGAGTTTATACTTTTATGAGCGCTGCAAAAACTGTGATGAAAAAAGTTGTGGTCTTCATGACACCATGATACTTGTACGCGATGCTAACCTGCGAATACTTGAAAAACGTACTGTTGCTGATCTTACCAAACAACCGTGGGAATGATGCAAACCTGTCAGATCATCGTATATGGCAAAGTGCAGGGTGTTTATTACCGCGAATCCACAAAACAGCAGGCGCTTTCACTTGGTATAACAGGTAATGTAACAAACCTCGATGATGGCAGTGTGTTGATCAATGCTACCGGTGAAGAAGATGCTATTCAAGCGCTGTTGTCGTGGTGCAAACAGGGTCCGCCACGGGCAGCGGTCTCCAATATTGTGATGACGCCGCTTGAGTTTCAAACCTTTGATGATTTTATTGTAAAACGTTCGCCATAACCGGGTTGTTTTAACCGGTATAAGATTTTGTACTAAATTACCGTCTTAACTAAAATTCAAAACGATTCATATGAACAGGAGATTATTAGTAATGTGTTCACTGGCACTGGGCGCAATTTCCGTTGCAAAGGCACAGGAACGTAGAGGTGGTGATCCAAAACTGAGTGAATATTACGAACCGGCTGCTGTGGTGGTTACACCCGGTAAAACCGCAAGCGATGCACCTTCTGATGCTATCATTTTATTTGATGGCAAAGATGCTTCCAAATGGAAAGCAAAAGATGGTGGCGCCGTTAAGTGGACGGTAGAGAACGGAGCCATCACCGTTAAAGCAGGTACGGGTGAAATCAGTACCAAAGAAGGCTTTGGAGACTGCCAGTTGCATATCGAATGGCGCACACCTGCTGAAGTAAAAGGTGATGGCCAGGGCCGCGGAAACAGTGGCATCTTTCTGATGGGTAAATATGAATTGCAGGTGCTTGACAGCTATAACAACAAAACTTATGTAAATGGACAGGCGGCAAGTATTTACAAACAATTGCCGCCAATGGTTAATGCCAGCCGCCCGCCTGGAGAATGGCAGACTTACGATATCATTTTTACAGCACCACGTTTCTATGAAAATGGTTCGGTAAAATCACAGGCACGTATAACCGTAATTCACAATGGAGTGTTGGTGCAAAACAATGCAACACTTCAGGGTTCTACACAGTACATCGGTTTGGCCAGCTATGAAAAACATGGTGATAAAGAACCAATCCTTTTACAGGATCACGGCAACCCGGTTAGTTTCCGTAATATCTGGATAAGAAATTTATAATAGCCAATTGCATATTATTTGTGAATAGCCAACATAAAGTTGGCTATTCCTTTTTAAGACAATAGCCTATATCACTGCCTTACGCAGTCTCACCATCTTAACGAGCAATTCTTCCAGCCTGTCGAGCTTCAGCATATTCGCACCATCACTTTTTGCAACTGCGGGATTTGGATGGGTTTCAATAAACAATCCATCTGCACCCGAGGCAATAGCCGCACTGGCAATGGTACCTATCAGTTGCGGGTTGCCACCGGTAACACCGGTAGTTTGATTTGGCTGTTGAAGACTATGGGTACAATCCATTACAACCGGTGCGTTATGCTCCTGCATCCATGGAATGTTACGAAAATCCACCACCATATCCTGGTAACCAAAACTGTTCCCTCTTTCTGTCAGTATAACTTTCTGGTTACCGATGTTCCTGATTTTATCGGCAGCGAATTTCATTGAAGGACCACTTACAAACTGCCCTTTCTTAACGTTGACAATTTTACCTGTGGCTGCGCATGCAATCAGCAAATCGGTTTGCCTGCAAAGGAACGCGGGGATCTGTAAAATGTCAATATACTTGGCCGCGAGTTCCGCTTCATCGTGTGCATGAATATCAGAAGTCACCGGCAATTTATAAGTATCTGCAACCTTCTTCAGATATATCAATGCCTTTTCATCACCTATACCACTAAACGAAGTTGCACTGGTGCGGTTTGCCTTGCGGTAAGAAGCTTTGAATACGTAAGGAATGCCAAGATTGCGACAGATGGATGAAACCTTATCAGCCACCTCGAGCACCAGCTCTTCGCTCTCAACAACACAGGGTCCTGCTATCAGGAAGAAATTCTTGTCATCATAATCCTGACCTGCAAAAAGGTCTGTCATAAATTTTTCCATACTTCAAATATACGGAGATAAACGCAGGCCTTTTTGCCTGCCCGCGTTCGCTATATCACATTTTTATTCTTGTGGCCGCATACTATCTTTGCCGGATGATTAAAGACAAGATCCTTGTTATTGGTGCCTCCGGCCAGATAGGAGTAGAACTTACACTAGGCCTTCGTAAGATATACGGTAACGCTAACGTGGTAGCATCCGATCTGAGAGAGGAAAACGAATTATTAAAAGGAACCGGACCCTATGTAAGTATTGATGTGATGAACAAAGAGATGCTGCACGTGCAGATCATTCGTCAGAATATTACACAGATCTATCTCCTCGCAGCCATTCTTTCCGCTACCGGTGAAAAAAATCCGAATCTCGCCTGGAACCTGAACATGCAAGGCCTGTTAAACGTGCTGGATATAGCGCGGGAAGAACAGATCCACAAAGTGTACTGGCCAAGCAGTATAGCCGTATTCGGTCCCACTTCACCACGAATCAATTGCCCGCAGCAAACTATCATTGAACCTACCACGGTTTATGGTATCAGCAAGTATGCCGGTGAATTCTGGTGCAACTATTATCATCAACGTTACCAGGTGGATGTACGCAGTCTCCGTTACCCGGGGCTCATCAGTTACAAATCGGCGCCCGGTGGTGGCACTACAGATTATGCCGTTGAAATATTCCATGACGCCATGGAAGACAAATCGTATACAAGTTTTCTGAAAGAAGATACTTATCTGCCCATGATGTATATGCCCGATGCCATCAAAGCGACTATCGAGCTGATGGAAGCACCGGCTGATAAGATATCCGTTCGCACTTCATACAATCTTTCTTCCATGAGCTTTTCGCCAAAAGAGATCGCGGCTGAAATAAAAAAACATATCCCTGAATTTACAATTGAATATCAACCGGACTACAGACAGGCTATAGCAGATAGCTGGCCACAAAGTATCGACGATTCAGTAGCGAGACGTGACTGGGGATGGAAACATGAATATGATCTGACCAGGATGACCGCAGATATGCTGCAGAACCTACAGCAGGTTTGATATCAGATGAAGAACCGAAAGATTGTTTTGTTTACTGGTACCAGAATGGATTACGCCGGAAAGAAAGAATATACCGCTTCATATTCATCCAGAAAGCCAGAACAAAATAAACAATAAGCGGTGAGCCCATCGTCATGAAAGAAATATAAATGAACCATGACCTGATCCGTGAGGGAGCTATACCAATATACTTACCGATGGCGGCGCAAACACCAAACAACTGCCATTCGATGAAATATTTGAACCGGTTCATGGCTCTAATTTATGAAAATTTAATAAAATGTGCCAAGATTGCGTTAGCAGATAAGGCCAATTTTTGGTAATTTTGCAGCACTTTTACACATGATGGACTTTCGTTTACCCCGTCATTTCCAAAAAGTTAGCTGGAACGATATTTTTCTATGTAGCTAATAAAACTTTAAAATCCCTATTTATGGTATTTGACCTGGATCTAATTAAGAAAGTGTACGCGGAAATGCCCGAAAAAATAGCCGCGGCGCGCAAGCTGACAGGCACACCACTCACACTTGCAGAAAAAATTCTTTACAGTCACCTTTTCAACCCGGCAACCTCGGCGTATGAAAGAGGAAAAAAATATGTTGATTTCGCACCGGATCGCGTTGCCATGCAGGATGCTACCGCCCAGATGGCACTGTTGCAGTTTATGACCTGCGGCCGGGCACAGGTTGCAGTTCCTTCTACGGTTCACTGTGATCACCTTATCCAGGCAAAGGTTGGTGCCGTGGAAGATCTGGCCACCGCTATTGATGTTAACCGCGAGGTGTATGACTTCCTTGCTTCTATCTCAAATAAATATGGTATCGGCTTCTGGAAGCCCGGTGCCGGAATCATTCACCAGGTAGTATTGGAGAACTATGCATTTCCTGGCGGTATGATGATCGGAACCGACTCACATACACCAAACGCCGGTGGTCTCGGAATGGTCGCAATTGGCGTAGGTGGTGCAGATGCAGTTGATGTAATGGCAGGTCTTGCCTGGGAACTTAAGATGCCGAAACTCATCGGTGTAAAACTTACCGGCAAAATGAGTGGCTGGACCTCAGCTAAAGATGTGATCCTGAAAGTAGCAGGTATCCTTACCGTGAAAGGTGGTACCGGTGCTATTGTTGAATATTTTGGCGAAGGAGCAGAAAGCCTCAGCGCAACTGGTAAAGCAACAATCTGTAACATGGGTGCAGAGATCGGTGCTACCTGTTCCATCTTTACTTATGATGAAAGAATGGCGGCTTACCTAAGGGCTACCGGCCGTGAAGAAGTTGCAGCGATGGCTGATACCGTTGCAGAACATCTCCGCCCGGATCCTGAAGTATATGCTGACCCTGTAAAATATTACGACCAGTTAATTGAAATCAATCTGAACGAACTCGAACCGCATGTAAACGGACCTTTCACTCCGGATCTTGCCTGGCCGATCAGTAAGTTTGGTGAAGCCGTTCGTGCCAACAACTGGCCAGAAAAACTGGAAGTTGCGTTGATTGGTTCATGCACCAATTCTTCTTATGAAGATATCAGCAGGTCAGCATCTGTGGCTCAACAGGCCATCTCAAAGAATCTGAAAACCAATGCAGAATTTACGGTAACCCCGGGTTCTGAACTGGTACGTTATACCATCGAAAAAGACGGTTTCCTTAGGACCTTTGATCAGATCGGCGGTGTGGTACTGGCTAACGCTTGCGGCCCTTGTATCGGGCAATGGGCTCGTCACATCGATGATCCTAATCGCAAAAACTCTATCATCACTTCCTTCAACCGAAACTTTGCAAAACGTAATGATGGTCTTGCCAGCACGCACGCTTTTGTTGCTTCTCCGGAAATAGTTACCGCTTTTGCAATCGCAGGTAATCTTACATTCAACCCGCTCACCGACAAACTGCGTAATGAGCAGGGTGAAGAAGTTATGCTCGATGAACCTTCAGGTCTTGAACTGCCTCCAAGAGGTTTCGCCGTTGAAGATGCAGGTTACCAGGAACCGGCTGCTGATGGCAGTGGTGTTCAGGTTGTGGTTAAACCCGACAGTAACCGTCTTCAGTTGCTGGAACCATTCAAAGCATGGGAAGGCACCGACCTGCTGGGTCTTAAACTGCTCATCAAGGCAAAGGGTAAATGTACTACCGACCACATCTCTATGGCTGGTCCATGGTTGAAGTTCCGCGGTCACCTGGATAATATCAGTAACAACATGCTGATTGGTGCAGTAAACTTCTTCAATGACAAAACTGATTCTGTAAAAAATCAACTGACCGGCGAATACACCGGTGTTCCTGATGCCGCCCGTCATTATAAAGCGAACAATGTCGGCACTATCGTTGTTGGTGACGAAAACTATGGTGAAGGCTCCAGTCGTGAGCACGCTGCCATGGAACCACGTCACCTCGGCGTTCGCGCTATCATCGTAAGAAGTTTCGCACGGATCCACGAAACAAACCTGAAGAAACAAGGTATGCTGGCGCTGACATTCGACAATAAAGACGATTACGAAAAGATCCAGGAGAACGATGATATCAACATCGTGGGACTGCAATCATTCGCACCAGGCGAGCCACTTACAATGGTACTTAATCATGCAGATGGTACACAGGACAAAGTGGTTTTAAATCATACTTACAACGAACAGCAGATTGAGTGGTTCAAAGCCGGCGGGGCACTAAATGTGATCCGGCAACAATTTGCAGGCAAATAAAAAGATCAGAAAGGGAGGTTCGCCTCCCTTTTTGCTTTTTACCCCAAATCTTTGATTTTTATTAAATATCCTGCACTTTGCAGCGTTATTTGATTTTTGCCAGTCACACGCATATGCATTTCAAAACGGCTGCTTTATTTTGTCTTATTGTTGTTTTTGCCGCCCGGGTTCAGGGCCAGGCATGTACGGCACTGGGTCAGACTCCCGGCACGGCCTTCCCGGTCTGTGGTACTGCCAGTTTTACTCAGAATACGGTTCCGATCTGTGGTAATACACCGGTTCCCGGCGTGGGCTGCTCCAACGTGCTCACAGATAAAAATCCTTACTGGTACAAATTCACCTGTTTTGAATCGGGGAAACTTGCCTTTCAAATCACACCCAATGACCTGGATGATGATTACGACTGGCAGATCTATGATATTACGGGCAAAAATCCGAACGAAGTGTATTCTAACGGCTCGCTGATCGTTGCCAGCAACTGGTCGGGTGAGTCAGGTATAACCGGTGCCTCACCTGCGGGCAGATCCTTAAACGTTTGTGAAGGCATGGGCCGTCCGCTGTTTAGCTCTATGCCCGACCTCGTTAAAGGACATGAATACATCATGCTGGTGAGTCATTTCACCAATTCGCAAAGTGGTTACAAACTGAGCTTTGGCGGCACAGGCTCCACTGCAAGTATCACCGATACCAAACCACCGGCCATTGAAAAAGTTATTGCCGCCTGCGACGGCAGCCGCCTCACGGTTGTATTGAACAAAAAAATGCGCTGCGCTTCTCTTGCAGCAAACGGTTCCGATTTTGAATTACCCGGCGGTCCCGCTGTACAGTCTGCCGCAGCAGCATCATGCAGTAGCGGGTTCGATATGGATACTGTAGTGGTGACGCTGGCCTCCTCCCTGCCGCCCGGATCATACCGGTTAAAAATGCGCAGAGGTGCCGATGCCAATACGCTTACCGATAATTGTGGCACGGCTGTTCCGGAGGGCGAGATCCCATTTGTAGTTACCCCTGTTCAACCCACCCTGCCCGATAGCCTGATGACGTTAACCTGTGCGCCAGCCGAACTTACCCTGGTTTTAAGCACACCGATCCGTTGCGCTACAATCGCTGCAAACGGCAGCGACTTTCGTATAATCGGCCCGACACCAGTACAGGTTGTGAGTGCTTTGGGTGATTGTAATGCACAGGGACTGGCTGGAAAAATTACAGTGAAACTGGCCGCTCCCATTCAAACGGGAGGCAATTACCAGCTAAGCGTCATAAACGGAACAGATCTGAACACCCTTATCAATGAATGTGGCGTACCCACGCCCGCCGGCGCATCTATCAGCTTTCAGCTTAAAGACACGGTTTCCGCTGCCTTTAACTATGACATAGCACTCGGTTGCCGTATCGACACAATTTCATATTACCACGACGGCCGAAACCAGGTTAACTCGTACCTGTGGCTGATGGATGATAATAAAATGAGCCGGGATCAGAATCCCGTGGCTTACTACACGCGGTTTGGCGAAAAGCGGGTAAGCCTGACCGTTAGTAACGGATTTTGTTCTGATACGCAAACCCAGGTTATCATGCTGGATAATGAGCTTTCGGCAAAATTCTCCTACCCTGCTATTGTTTGCCCTGAAGAACCTGCTGTGTTTACGGATGGCAGTGCCGGGAAAATTTCCTCGTGGTTATGGCAGTTCGGCAACGGTTTCAGCAGCACCATACAGAATCCTGGCCCGCAGGCTTATCCTTTACCCCCGCTAACACGTCAGCGAAACTTTGATGTTAAGTTGATCATAGGAAACGATCTGGGATGCTATGACACTGCAACAGTAAGTATTAAAGCCGTAAGTTCCTGTTATATCGCGGTGCCCGGAGCCTTCACGCCAAATAATGACGGTACCAACGATTACCTGTACCCGCTGAACGCATTCAAAGCTGTGAACCTGAAATTCAGGGTCTTTAACCGGTACGGCCAGCAGGTATTTGAAGCCACTGAACCAGATCAAAAATGGGATGGCACCATCCGGGGAATGCCGCAACCGGCCGGCACCTATGTGTGGACGCTATCCTATACAGAGTCCGACACTGGCAAACAGGTTTCGGTAAAAGGCAGTTCACTTTTGATTCGCTGATCACCACAGTTAGCGGTTCATATTTTCAGTACCTTGAGACTTCAAACCAATCAAACATGGCAACAAGAAGATGGGTACTTGATCCCGCTCACACGCAGATCCAATTTAAGGTGAAACACATGATGATCACCACCGTAACAGGAAGTTTCGAAGATTTCGAAGCAAACATCGAAACCGAAGAAGAAGATTTCATGCGTGCGAAAGTAAGCTTCACAACAAAGGTTGCTTCATTAACCACCGGCAATGCCGATCGTGACGCACATCTTAAGGGGCCCGATTTCTTCGACGCTGCAGCTTATCCTGAAATCACTTTTGTTGGTACAGGCTGTGAATCAGTTGACAACGACGGATCTTATGAACTGTACGGCGACCTGACCGTAAAGGGAATCACAAAAAACATCCGCCTGGACGTTGAATTCGGTGGAGTCATTAAAGATCCATGGGGTAATACAAAAGCTGGTTTTACAGTCAATGGTAAAGTGCCACGCAAAGATTTTGGTCTTGTATGGAACGTTGTTACCGAAGCCGGTGGTGTACTGGTTGGCGAAGAGGTTAAGATCGCTTGTGAAATACAGTTGATAGAACATCGCGATTCCTGATATCAAACATCAAATCAAACCCGCTTATATGCATAACCGCATAACCATCCTCGTTGTGTGCCTGGCATTTTTATGCACTTCTGCCATTGCACAAAAAAAAGATCTCACCCCTGCTGATTATGGGAAATGGCAATCGCTTAATGCTACAGCTTTATCACCCGATGGAAGCTGGGCCGCCTGGCGGATAACGGTTGAACAGGATAACGACACAACCTACCTGCTAAACCGCAACACCGGTAAAACACACAAACTTGCCTTTGCATCGCTCCCCGATTTCAGTGGCGATAATCAATGGGTTGCTTACAGCATTGGACTGCCTTATAAAGAAGCAGAAAAATTACGTGAGCTTAATAAACCCGTCGAAAATAATAAGATGGGGTTGCTTAACCTGCAAACCGGTAAAATCCAGGTGTTCGAAAATGTAGCGAGGTTCCAGTTTTCAAGAAACGGAAAGTTTATGGCGATCTCGTTAACCCCGCCAAAAGACAGCAAAGAAAAAGGGAACGTATTATTGGTGCGAAATCTTACTGACAGCTCCTCAAGAACAATTGGTAACGTTACCAGCTATGCATTCAACAAAAACAGCGACCAACTCGCGTATATCGTTGAAACCACTAACAAAGCCGGTAACAGTGTTGAATTGTATAATTTAAAAACTTCGGTTTTAAAAGTTCTGGCCAGTGACACACTTCGTTTCACTGGTCTGCAATGGCAGAAAGAAGGCGACGGACTGGCTTTTTATAAAATCTACTCCGACACGGCTTATGAAGAAGAAGCGGCCATGTTGTATGTGTACGCTAATAATTCCAAATCTCCGGGTATCAAAATCTTCAATCCATCATCGAGAAAAGATTTTCCGGCAAACACCAGGATTTACTCAGCAACATCCCTCACCCTCAGTGATGACTTCAACAGGATATTTTTTGGACTCAGGGAATGGACCGCAAAACCGGTAAAAAACAATAAAGCAAAGGATAGCACTAAATCAAAGACAGCAGACTCTGCAGTAATAGCTGCGAATTCCAAACCAGGCGACAAAACCGCTGGAGTGGATATCTGGCATTGGAAAGATCCCGAGATCCAACCCCGTCAAAAAGTTACCTATAACCGCGACAAAGAACAAAGCCTGCTGGCCGTCTGGAATATGGGTTCCGATAAATTTCTTCAAATTGCATCCGACACTGTGCCAGCCGCTTCGATTACTGGTGACCGTGAGTTTGTTGTAATCTCAACAAAAGAGAAATACAAACCAGCATTTAAAGAAGATTATGCAGACTTCTACCTTGTAAATGCGACCACCGGTCAAAAGAAATTGTTACTGGAACGCGCGCAGGATGGGTTTTATACATCACCGCAATCATCACCGGATGGCAAATACCTCGCCTGGTTCAAAGACAAAAACTGGTGGGTTACAAACACTCGCACCGGCGAGTCATTGAATGTCACCGGCAATATCAACTCAGTATTCTGGAACACCCGTGATGATCATCCTGCCACGAAACCACCATTTGGAATGGGTGGCTGGACAAAAGGCGATAAAGAACTGTTTGTTTACGATGAATACGATATCTGGGCCATTAAACCAGATGGCAAAGGTGCGAGGAAACTGACCAATGGAAAAGAGAACAGGGTTATATACCGCATGAACAGGCTTGACTTTGAAAATCCCTGGCTCGACAACTCGAAAGCACTGTATTTTTCTGCATACGGTGATACCAGTAAATACTCTGGTTATGCACGTTATGAAAAAGGCAAAGTAACACCACTCATCTTCGAAAACCAGATGGTAAACAGGCTGGTTAAAGCAAAAGATGCTGATGCTTTTTTATACGTGAAACAACGTTATGATGTATCGCCTGAGTTATATGCGACCGCGAATTTTTCCTCCAACAACAAACTGGTAAGTACCAATCCGCAGCAGGAAAACTATAAATGGGGTAAAAGCGAGCTGGTAAATTTCAAAAATGCAAAGGGAAAGCCAATGCAGGGAGCTTTGTTTTATCCCGCCAATTACGAACCAGGTAAAAAGTACCCAATGATTGTATATATCTATGAGACACTGTCAAACACTGTCCATATGTATAGCAATCCCTCAGAAAGAAGTGCTTATAATACCACAAATTTTACAACAGCCGGCTATTTTGTGTTCAGACCGGATATTATTTACGATATCAACGAGCCGGGAACAAGTGCAGTGAACTGTGTTATACCCGCAGTGCAGGAAGTTCTTAAAACCGGAATGATCGACACCGCTAAGGTTGGTCTTATGGGTCATAGCTGGGGTGCCTACCAAACCTCGTATATCATAACGCAGACCGATATTTTTAAAGCAGCCTGTGCAGGCGCACCACTTACCGACCTTGTGAGTATGTCAATGTCTATATACTGGAACTCAGGTTCACCCGATCAAAAGATCTTTGAAACAAGCCAGGGCCGTTTTGACGGACCCTGGTACGACAGGCTCGAAGAACACATGCGCAACTCTCCGATGTTTAATGCTGCCCGTATAAAGGCACCGTTGTTGGTAGCCTTTGGTGATAAAGACGGCGCGGTTGACTGGCACCAGGGCATCGAAATGTATGGTACCATGCGACGTATGGAGAAACCACATGTGATGCTGGTATATGCAGACGAAAATCATGGGCTTGCCAAAAAGGAAAACCAGATAGATTACCAGAAAAGACAAAAGGAATTTTTTGATCATTACCTGTTGCAAAAGCCAGCAGCAAAATGGATCACTGAAGGCGTGAGTTACCAACAAAAAATGAAAGAAAAAGAAAAACCGGCCCAACCAAAGCAGGGATTTTGAAGAGTGATGTTTTATGAAGACTTATAATCCGAAAGACTGGTATTCGTTATTCCGTATAGACCGGGCCGATACCCTGAAGAAGCTGTACAAACCGATCGTTGGCATTGCCTTATACTGTTGGTTGATTGCCTACCTGGAACTGGAGTATTTCAGACTCGCAAAAAACAGTTTCGTAAGTAACATCACCATCATGCATACATTGTTGAGTTTTGCGATCTCAATGCTGCTGGTGTTCCGCACAAATACCGCTTACGACAGGTGGTGGGAAGGACGAAAACTCTGGGGAACCTTAGTGAACAGCAGCCGCAACCTGGCGATAAAAATGAATGCAATTCTTGACAGCGAAGATCAATCAAACAGGAAGTTTTTTAAAAAGATCATCCCGATGTATGCCTCAGTATTGGCGCATCACCTGAATTCCGAACAAACACGTCTGGCACTGGATGAAAAAGAACATCCTGAATTTTCACATCTCGACAATAACAAACATGTACCGAACCAGGTAGCAGCAGTTTTACTTGCAAGAGTAAACCGGCTTTATCTCGATGGCGTTATAAAGGGTGACCAACTTATTATTCTCAACCATGAACTGGAAACCTTAACCAATGTTTGCGGCGCATGTGAAAGAATTAAAAACACACCCATACCGTTTTCGTATAGCACCTTCTTAAAACGTTTCATCTTTATTTATGTGATGACCCTGCCTTTCAGTCTTGTGTTCTCCTTAGGCTATCTTGCTATCCCCGTGGTTGGACTCATCTTCTATGTGCTCGCGACGCTTGAGCTTATTGCTGAAGAAATCGAGGATCCGTTTGGAGGAGACGCTAATGATCTGCCCACTGAAAAGATGGCGATCAATATCCGGAAACATGTTGGCGAATTGCTATAAAAAGAATCAATAAGAATTTGCTGCAGGATTTTCAAACAACGAATGAAAAAGGTTCGCAAGTACTGGTCGTGGCACCACCTCCTGCGGCTGGCGGTTGATATAAGACTTAATATTCGAGATACGACTTTCAAACACCGGGTGGGTACTTAGCAAAGATGAGGGTTCTTTGCCTTCTGCGGAACGCTGAAGTTGTTCCATTAATAGCAGCATACCTTTCAGGTCGAGCCCGGCGTCGTACATCATTTGCATACCATGATCATCTGCTTCGGTCTCCAGTTCCCGCGAATATTCCAGGCCCTTAAGGTCATCTGCCCGGTCGGCAAGATAGCCCGCGATACCGGCGTCACCTCCGAAGATCATCAGCAGGAAAATCTTCCGCGCCATGCTCCGGAATATGTTCCGGAGTGAATGTCTTTTTTGAATATGCGAAGCTTCATGACCCAACAATGCTGCAAGTTGTTCGGGAGTTTTCATGGTCTCAAGTATGCCTTCGTAAACAACGATATGTCCACCTGGTACCGCAAACGCATTGACTTCAGGCGATTTCACTATCGCAATTTCTATAGGGTAATCAACCGGGAAATTCAGTTCATCAAAAAAACGGTTTATAATCCTGGAACGGCCAGTATCAATCGGGGCCCCTTCAATCATCGAATGATACATCGAATTGCCAAGACTGATTTCTTTTTCCTTTGAAAAGCTAACTGCTATTTTCTCGCCCAGCCAGGGTACCACAAGCAGGTAGATACTTACAAAAAGTACAACAATCAGCAACAGCGCTGTAAGTAATCGGTAACGTGTTTTGTGAAGCACACCGGGCATCTTATTCCCCGCAAACCGGTGACGGCGAAAATGATGACGTATGGCGGCAACCAACTCTGGATCCCTGATTACCAACCGCTCCGGTTTGCCGGTTTCATTTTTATAAATCAGCGTTGATTGCAGCTCCCCCACTTCCAGTGATACGATATCATCACCCAGCCAATGGCGGTCAACCACTTCGCCTTTTTCATTGGTAAATCTTACAGTTAATGTAACCTCGCTCACATAAATGGTGGCGTCATAAAAATAATTGAACGCATCGTAATAGATCGCCCTGTAGGTTCTGGCCATATTGCCGGTAGTGGTTTTAGCGAATGTACTACCTGGCCCAAACAATTAATAACATATCAGATAAAAAATCCGCCCTTCCTTTATATACGATTTGATGCAGATCAAGAAAATTCACTATCATTGTGTCCGGTTCATCTCCACTATCCTTTATTTCACTGACATTTCGGGTATAATTGATTAAGGCTTGGCCAGTAATGAAAGTAATTCATCATTGATGAAATTATGGCAGAATATCAGGCACATATCAGGCGATTGAATTCTGATCATTCATTCGAACAGTTTGCCCGTTCAATAAATGGAGAACTGTCGGAGCCCAATACTATTAATCTCAACCCCACGCTCGGAAGGGGGTTTATTCGCAAAATTCAACCAGCTCCTGGTATTGTGGTGCGACTATGGAACGCCATACTCAACCAGCCGACACGTGTATTCAAACATGCGGCATCAGCCTCGGTGGCCAAAGGCTTCAACCTTGTATATATACTTACACCTCAACATTGCCAGTTAAAGACCATCAGCACACATACCCAGTTCACGCAGTTTGATACAAGGGTTTGTTATCTGCTGGGAGATGATGTCGCGTACGATTTTGAACTGGCTGCACTTCATCCGCTCCAGGTGATAGATTGCAGCATTGATCCCGAATGGTTGCGGGATGAATTTGAAAAAAAATCACTTCCTTTTCCCGACTTCTGGGAACGCACCATAAAAACAGATGCCCCATTTGTGCTGACCGATATCTGCTCAGCTCCCGTTAATCAATTGTTGAACGAATTGTTTGCGCTGTTGGTGGATGAGAAACCCGATCTGCAGGCGATCAATGAAAAGGTGTCGGCACTGGTAAATGCTTTCTTTAAAAAGATTTTCAGTCGTCAGCCCGCGCCGGCCATCTCGTTGCGCGATATACATTTTGAAAAAATCATGGAAGCAGAAAACATTCTGCTTGCGCATCTGCAGAAAAACCTGCCCAGTCTTGAGTCCATCGCCAAAATGGTGTCGTTGAGCGAATCCACCTTCAAACGCCACTTTAAAGCAATGTTTGGTAAAAGCATTTACGAATATTATCTCGAAAAAAAAATGGACCTGGCCAGGCAACTCATGATAGAAAACACGCTTAATGTTAATGAAACTGCCGAAAGACTTGGTTATGGCAAAGTGAGCAACTTTATCGAAATCTTTAAAAAACACCATGGCTATTCACCCGGAGTGTTAAAGAAAAAAAGGGCGCAGGACAGGACGGAGTGATTATATTGCGGATACATCTGATCCCTTTTTTGATAACAGCGTGTTTTTTAAAATTTCACATGCCCTATCATGAAGCGTAAGGCCGCAAATTTCAATTTTAATTTCAGAACACTCACCTGGCTCGTCTTTGGAATGTACGCGTGCATACTGATCAAAATGGTATTGTTCAAGCGACCACCCGGATATTACCTGCAGCATTTTTTTTACAATTATGATCTGGACATGATTAAGGCCAATTTCAGGCGCGCGAACCTGGTTCCCTTCACCACTATCATGCTTTTTATCAAATCGAAATTATCGATGCGTGATATTGTCGGCAATGTGCTTGGCAATATTCTGGGTTTTATACCATTCGGCATTCTTGTGCCCATACTGTTCCGTCAGTATGCGACCCTGTTGAAAACTTTGATGGCAGCTTTCATGCTTAGTGCCGCCTTCGAATTGCTCCAACTTATTTTCGTACTCGGAAGTTTTGATGTTGACGACCTGATGCTTAACACAATGGGCGCTGCCATTGGGTTTTATATATACCTGGTTGACCGGCGAAAACATTATGCAGCTTACCATGCATCCAAACATTCGCCCCGCAGACAATAGATAACTTACCAGGTATCACTCCACCTTAATAACCGAAGTGCGTTTACCGATACCACCTTCATTAAACGCTTCTATCTGGAAGTAATAAGGCACATCGCGATCCATGCCGGTGAAATAATATTCGTTTGCACCATACACCATTATTGCATTGTATAATTTATCAGGTGCAGTTCCCGTGTAAATATTATATCCCGTTGCAGCATCATTTACCTGCCATTTCAACCATGCGTTTCGCCGTTCACTATCACCACGAAGCGCAATAAAATGTTGCACCGTATCGGGTACCGGTTTGTTTGCTTTGCCAAAAACCCGGAAACCACTAAGTGCAAACTTGCCGCTTGCAGCGTGAATATTGTCGATCCGCAAATAACGCGCACGTACCGGCCGGGATAATTCGATATAATCATGCGGTACATCTTTCCTGTTGCGGCTTTTATCTACCACCACCTGCCATTGTTTACCATCTGCGGAAGCAGATATCCTGTATTGGTGATACAGATCAGGAATTTTTCCCAGATGCTCCGCATCCTGGTCGGCATAATTTACCTGGATCGCGTACACATCACTGATGGCTCCCAAATCACTTGAAAGCCATTCACCGGTTTTGCCCGATGGAGCGCTCCAATAAGTTTTGATGTCTTCATCAACTGCAAAATTCGGAGCATAACCACCATGTGTACCCGAAACGGTTACAGGCTTGTTATAGTTGAGCAGCATCCAACCGGTAAACCGGCTCCTGGTATGATCCGCTTTACCGTCGGGGAGGTAATGCGGGTAATCACCAAAAGCTGTATTACAATAGAGGATATCATCTTTATCGAACCCCGCCGGCCAGATACCGATTCTTCTTTCAAAATTGTTTTTTACGCCGATGACTATTGTGGAAACATGCCACCAGTTGCCAGCCTTGTCCTGGTAGGTTGCACCGTGTCCGGCACCCCTGGCAAATCCACCCGGTTTGTAGCTGAATGGATTATGAGACTGATAACGAAACGGCCCCAGCGGTTTATCACCAATATACACGCCATCTCCATAACCACTGAACTCAGTGCCCGGCGCGCCATATTGCAGGTAATATTTGCCATTGTGTTTATTCATCCAGGCACCTTCCATAAATGGTTTGAGAAAAGTGTTGTCTGCATGTTCACCAAATCGTTCCCAACCATGAATACTGTCGTTCAGCCCGATCATGGGAATTTTTTCAGTTTTTGGCTGCTGTGTTTTGCGGTCTATCTCCATCCCATACATCGGGTAGGTGTTGCTTGAACCATAATACAGGTAGAGACGCTGGTCATCATCCAGGAAAAATGCCGGATCCCAGGCGCCGGCCTGGAATGAGTCCACGGCTTCTTTCCAATCGTCTTTTCTGGGATTGGTGCTCATCCATAGCGGAAACGTTTTTTCATGGGTGGAACCTATAACAAGCAACGTATCACCCAGAACAAGCGTAGCCGGTGCACACAACTCATCGTAAACTTTATGATACGGTTTGAGAAATTTGCGGGGAACAAAGTTCCAGTTCAGCATGTCTTCGCTCCACCAATAACCCCATTGGTTTGTTGAAAAAAGATAATAATCACCTTTAAAAAGAGTGATAACCGGGTCGGCAGTGGCCCGATGTCTGCCCTGCTCACTGAAATTTGGAATCGGTGTAAAACCGTAATCTATGTTGATCGGGTTACAGTATGTTTTTTGCTGCGCGGATAAGGAACCCGCGATGGTGATAAGAGTTGTGACCAGCAGCACTCGTAGTAGTTTTTCCATAGCTGAATCGTGACTACAAATATACCAACCCCTGCCGCAGGAAGGGTACATATTAAATTAACAAAAACCGCGTTTAACATTCACTAATTTGCGCATCAAAATCCCCGATTCCAAGGAATGAAGCTTATTAAATACCTGTGTTGTTGCGTCTTCGTCAGCATCTTATTTGCCTGTTCGGCACCCAAAAAAACCGCTCTTGCCCCACAGGAACCACCGAAGGCAGCCGCACTTCCCGCCTTACCAATGTCACAGATCAACATCCCGGTCAGGTTGTACATAAAACCACTGCTCCGGCAGATGGATTCCATGATGGCAAAAGAATTCACATCAGAAAACTGGCCAGCTTACCTGCAGACAAGCTGCGACTTCCGCTACAAATACCGTTTTATACGCTCGCCGCTGACCATTACCTGTGTAGACAACAAAGTGAACCTCGCATTTACAGGCAACTACCAGATCGCCGGCAGTAAATCTGTCTGTGCATTTGGCAAACAGGTTGCACCCTGGGTGTCGGGCAGTTGCGGGTTCGGAAACGAACCTTTAAGAAGAGTGGATGTAAATATTACTTCAAACCTTTCAGTACTTCCCCGCTACCAGGTTCAGACCCGCACCGTGCTGAACAAACTTGTACCACGCGATAAATGCACCGTTTCAATTTTGCAGACAGATATGACGGCGGAAATAATGGATAGCATTCGTTCATCTGTAGAAGCGTATTGCGGCACTTTCGACCAATTTGTGCAAACACTCAATGGCAATGAATTGCTCACCGCCTGGAGAAACACGGGCAACCGCGTGGTTCCGGTCAGCAAATATGGTTTTCTCAACCTGAATCCTTCACTGCTGCGTCTTGGCAAATTCAACTATAGAAACGATAGTCTTGTATTTTCGGTAGGCTTCAATGGCAAACCCGAATTTTCATCCGACAGTTTAGCTATCACTACACCAGCTTATTTACCGGCTTTTACAAACACCGAAAACAACAGTGGGATCGCTACTTATCTGAATACTGTTTACAGCTATAGATCACTTTCCGAACTGTTGAATGACAGTCTCCGTAACAAACCATTTGATGTTGATGGAAAAACATTTGTGATCAAAGAAGTTTTGTTAGGTGGAAGTGATGACGGTAAAGTAAGCGTTGATGTGAAGTTCTCAGGCTACAAATCAGGCATGCTCCGGCTGAAAGGCACACCGGTGCTTGACACAGTGCGCCAGGTGATCTCAATGCCTGATATAACCTTTTCAGTTGATTCAAAAGATATGCTGGTTAACATTGCAAAAGGTTTGTTTAGAAAAAGGATCATGAAACAACTGCAGGATCAATCGGTTTTGGACCTTGCCGCCCTGATCGAAAAAAACAAAACGGAGATCGAGAAAAGGATGAACCAACCATTGAACGATTGGCTAAGCACTGTCGGCAGGTTTAATCAGTTCAGGATAGTTGGTCTGCTTTCTCAAAAAGAAACGATACAGATCCAGGTTTATGTTGAGGGAAGTATCGCCGTAGTTGGCAGTGTGCCTGCCGGAAAATTTGCGTTCTGATAATTACTTCACATCAAACCAAACTGGTTTCGTATTGTTCCAGTCGCCATTATAATTGATAAATAATTCTTCGCCGGCTTTTACAGGCCGCACGGTTTTGATGGTCATTGTTTCTTCATCATAATCCATATCGTATTCACAATTCGATTGGTATGAATGATTGTAAATGGGTATGTACCCAAGTGCCATACAACATTGATCCACTTCATCGCCCCATTCAAAAATATAATCATGCAATAAGGTCTGATCGATCAGCTTGCGATCATCGGCATTCATAACAATAACCGGTGAAATTTCAATAATAGTGCCTGCCTCCAGCTCCTCGCGGGTAAATACGCCACGTCCCATTTGTGCTGTTGGCCCAATATACAATGCCGGTAAAATCATAGTTTCAATTTTATGCGGGCCACGGAAAAAAGCCCCGCATTCTGCATCCTTGGACTCTTATCGTTAACTTTATCCGAATAACTGCCGGAAAGTTAAATATAGAAACCGATAAACAGAGAATGGCACTGGAAACAGATAAAGAAACACTGCTGGAGGAGTTCCTGGAAGTTATTCGCAATGAAGATGTACTTCGGATACGGGAATATCTGAATCAACAAAATATCAGTGATGTAGCTGAGCTGATCTACGAATATCCTGAGTACGAGGGAAGCATTGTCAGCAACATGAGTGTGCACCGTGCTGCAAGCGTATTTAAGATACTGGATGTTTCCACACAGAAAGCGGTGATTCAGGAACTCCCGCCTTTCAAAACTGCAGAGTTACTGAATGAACTTCCTGCGGATGACCGTACTTCTTTCCTCGAGGAACTACCCAGCGAGGTGGTAAAAGAACTGATCAAACTGCTCGAGCCCGAAGAGCGGCGCGTTACTTTGTCTTTGCTTGGGTATCCTGAAGCCAGCGTTGGCCGGTTGATGACACCCGATTATATTTCGGTGCAGGTAGATTGGACCGTACAGGAAGTGTTGGAATACATCCGAGAAGTAGGAAAAGAACGGGAAACAATCGACGTAATTTATGTAGTGAACGATAAGGGCGAATTTGTAGATGATATCCGGATCCGTGAAATCATCCTGGCAAGCCCCGATAAACATGTTGGTGACCTGATCGATAATCGCTCGATCACACTGAATGTCAATGACGACCAGGAAGTAGCCAACCAGATCTTCAAAATGAACAATCGGGTGGCGCTGCCCGTGGTTGACGACAAAAATATTTTGTTGGGTATCGTTACCATCGACGACGTATTGTGGGTAGCTAATGAGGAATTCAGTGAAGACATGCAGAAAATAGGTGGTACGGAAGCACTGGACGAACCTTATCTCGAAATGCCCATCATGAAACTTTTTAAAAAAAGGGTTGTTTGGCTGGCAGTTCTTTTTGTTGGTGAGATGCTTACGGCAACAGCAATGGGTTTTTTTGAAGATGAGATCGCAAAGGCCGTTGTACTGGCCCTGTTTGTTCCACTGATCATCTCAAGCGGTGGTAATAGCGGATCACAGGCTTCTACACTTATCATCCAGGCGATGGCTGTAGGAGAAATCCATGTCAGCGACTGGTGGCGCGTTATGCGACGCGAACTGGTCAGTGGAACGTTACTGGGCACTGTGCTCGGCATAGTTGGTTTTCTCCGTGTTGTTGTATGGAACAGTGTGTTTAACAGCTATGGCGAACACACTATGCTGATAGGATTAACGGTAGGGTTCTCCCTTATCGGCGTTGTGTTGTGGGGAACCGTTTCGGGATCCATGTTGCCCATCATACTAAAAAAGGCTGGTGCCGACCCCGCTACCTCTTCAGCACCGTTTGTCGCAACGCTTGTTGACGTTACCGGTCTTATCATTTATTTTTCAATGGCTTATTTTTTCATGCAAGGAATATTACTATAACAATTATGAGAAAACTTTTAACCCAACTGTTAATCACCTTTATCGTAACCAACTGTTTTGGCCAGGATCTTAAAGAACTAAGTGTAGAGAAAATCATGCGCGATCCAAAATGGATCGGCAGTTCACCCTCAAATCCTTATTGGAGCGCTGATGGTAAATATCTTTTCTTTAGCTGGAACCCCGACAGGTCAGACAACGACTCTTTATACTATATTACCCTGGCAGATAACACACCCCGGAAAGCGGATTATGAATTGCGCCAGAATACTTTGAACGCACAGGCACCCACCTACAATAAAAAACGCAGCGCTTATGTGTATGCTAAAAATGGCGACATCTTTTTTGCAGACATCAAAACGGGTAAAATCAGAACCATCACGCAAACCGTAGAGTTTGAATCCAATCCCCAGTTTTTAAATAACGATACAAGGGTCGTTTATACAAGAAATCAAAACCTTTATGCTTTTGATCTTGTTGATGGCACAACGGTACAACTGACTAATATAGTTCGGGGCAACTCCGGTAACGACGTCCCGGCAAGAGGGCCGCAGGGTCGCGGTGCCGGCAGGGAAACACAGGCCAACAACCCGCAGGAAAAAGCACTAAAGAAAGAACAACTTGATTTATTTGAAGTATTACGGGAACGCAAAGAAGAGCGTGCCAAAAGCGACAAATGGACAAGGTCACAACCCAGGTCGGCAACACTGCGTCTTATCTCTACGCAGGACAAAATGATGTCGGGTCTTACTATTAGTCCTGATGGAAGGTATGTAACTTACCGTTTGTATAAGGCGCCTACCGGGGCAACAAATACCATCATCCCGGATTTTGTAACTGAGTCGGGCTTTACCACTGATATTCCCGGCAGAACAAAGGTAGGAGCACCTGCAGGGAGCTTTGAATTTTACGTATTTGATACGCGGAAAGACACCGTGATACAAGTGCGAACAAACAACATTCCAGGCATCACCGACCTGCCCGATTACAGCAAAGACTATCCTGGCCGTGATACTGCAAAACGCAAAACACCTCGCGTCGTTACCTTTAACGGGCCCTTCTGGTCACCATCCGGTAAACATGGTGTGCTTGACATCCGTGCACAGGATAATAAGGACCGTTGGCTCATGAAACTTGATGGTGAAACCGGTCAGCTTGAACTGCTGGATCGCCAGCGTGATGAAGCCTGGATCGGTGGACCCGGCGTAAGTTTTTCATTTGCAGGTGCCAGCAACCAGTGGCTGGATGAGGATAATTTCTGGTTCCAGAGTGAAGCAACTGGTTATTCACACCTGTATGTTGTGAACGTCGCTACCAAACAAAAAACGGCTATTACCAGTGGTAATTTTGAGGTACAACGTACTCAATTATCTACTGATAAAAAACATTTTTATATTATCACGAATGAGGTACATCCGGGTGAACAACATCTTTATCGGGTAGCCATCACCGGTGGTAAACGCGAAAAACTCACATCCATGACGGGGGCTAACCAGGTGAGTATTTCTCCGGATGAAAAGTCGATCGCAGTATTGCATTCTTATAGCAATAAACCATGGGAACTATATCTGCAGCCCGCAAAAGCAGGCAGCGTTCCTAAACAAATTACAACATTGGCACAGTCGGCTGAATTTGCTTCTTATAAATGGCGGGAACCGGAAGTTGTGACCTTTACGGCCAGCGACGGTGCAACTGTTTATGCCCGATTATACAAACCTGCCAAAGCGCATGCATCCGCACCAGCAGTCGTTTTTGTTCATGGCGCAGGTTATCTTCAGAATGCACACAAATGGTGGAGCAGCTACTTCCGTGAATACATGTTTCATAATCTGCTGGCCGACCAGGGCTACACCGTACTCGACATCGACTATCGCGGCAGCGCAGGTTACGGACGTGATGTACGCACGGGTATCTATCGATTCATGGGGGGCAAAGATCTGGATGATCATGTGGATGGAGCCAAATACCTGGTCGAAAAACATGGCGTGAATCCAAAACGCATCGGTATTTATGGTGGTTCTTACGGCGGATTTATTACGTTGATGGCGATGTTTACCAAACCCGGCGTATTTGAAGCCGGTGCAGCCTTAAGGTCAGTTACCGACTGGGCGCATTACAATCATGGATATACGTCGAATATTCTGAATGAACCATTCACCGACAGTATCGCCTATCGCCGCAGTTCGCCAATTTATTATGCAGAAGGATTACAGGGCCACCTGTTGATGTGTCATGGCATGGTTGATGTAAATGTACATTTCCAGGATATCGTGCGCCTGAGCCAGCGGTTAATTGAACTTAAAAAAGATAACTGGGAACTAGCTGTATACCCCGTAGAGGACCACGGATTTGTTGAACCCAGTAGCTGGACAGACGAATACAAACGCATTTTGAAATTATTTGAACTACAGCTTAAAAAGCCCTGATAGTGGCTATTGTTCCGGTTTTTAGTACAACGAGGCCAGGTTACCATCGCCTATATTAATATTTTATAGGATATTTATCCGGGAGCGCGGTTGCCCGTCATTCAACTTTAAAACAGAAAATCATGTGTGGAATTGTAGCTTATATTGGTCACCGGGAAGCATACCCGGTTATTCTGAAAGGACTCAAAAGACTTGAATACCGTGGATATGACAGCGCCGGGGTTGCGCTGTTGAATGGCGGGCTGAAGGTGCATAAGAAAAAAGGAAAGGTTGCAGAACTCGAAAACTCACTTATGGGCAAAGATGTTCATGCTACTATCGGTATTGGTCATACGAGATGGGCCACACACGGTGAGCCAAGCGACAGAAACGCACACCCTCATACATCTGCCAACGGCAAACTGGCGATGATTCACAATGGCATCATCGAAAACTACGCACAGCTAAAAAGTGAGCTCATAAAAAAGGGCTACCAGTTTACCAGTGATACGGATACCGAGGTATTGTTGAAATTTATTGAAGACATCCAGGAAAAAAATGAATGTTCCCTTGAAGAAGCGATACGGGTTGCATTAAAACGCGTAACAGGAGCCTATGTGATAGTGGTGATTGATGAAGATAATCCCGACACATTAATTGCGGCCCGTAAAGGAAGCCCGCTGGTTATAGGCGTGGGTAAAGGTGAACATTTCCTGGCTTCGGATGCCTCACCCATCATTGAATACACCAAGGAAGTAGTATATGTGAATGATTATGAACTGGCCATCATACGACCAGAAGAACTCATTTTAAAAAACCTCGGTAACGTTAAGGTGACACCCTTCATTCAAAAGCTCGATATTGAACTTGCTGCAATTGAAAAGGGAGGTTATGATCACTTTATGCTCAAAGAGATCTTTGAACAGCCTGATACCATCTTCGACTGTTTGCGTGGCCGTTTAGATGAAATTGGAGGCACCATTACTATGGCCGGTGTGCAGAACAATATTGAACAGTTGAAAAACGCGAGCCGTATCATGATTGTGGCATGTGGTACAAGCTGGCATGCGGGTTTGGTTGCAGAATACATTATAGAAGAACTGTGCCGCATCCCGGTAGAAGTAGAATATGCATCAGAATTCAGGTACAGAAATCCCATTATAAATCCGGGCGATGTAATTATTGCCGTATCACAAAGCGGTGAAACCGCAGATACCCTTGTAGCCATTGAAAGAGCGAAAGAGCAGGGAGCCATAATTTTTGGTGTGGTGAATGTGGTGGGTTCATCTATTGCACGTGTATCTAACGCCGGCGCATATACGCACGCCGGTCCGGAAATAGGTGTAGCCAGCACAAAAGCTTTTACCGCGCAACTGGCTGTGCTAACAATGATTGCTTTGAAAATTGCACATGAAAAGGGTACTATAGATAACAAACGTTTTATGCATCTTCTTAACCAGTTGCATGAAGTGCCCGACAAAGTAAAATCAGCCTTATTACTTGATGAGCAGATACGTGAACTTGCTGAGAAATATAAAGACGCGTCGAACTTCCTGTACCTCGGTCGCGGCTATAATTTCCCTGTGGCTCTTGAAGGAGCACTAAAGCTCAAGGAAATCTCGTACATACATGCTGAAGGTTATCCTGCAGCAGAAATGAAACATGGTCCCATTGCACTGGTAGATGAGAACCTGCCCGTTGTATTTATTGCAACAAAAGATTCTTACCATGAGAAGATTGTAAGCAATATGCAGGAGATCAAAGCCCGCAAAGGGAAAGTAATTGCTGTGATCACCGAGGGTGATGATGTGGTCACCAACCTGGCAGATGATGTGATCGTGGTTCCCGAGGCTGATGAACTTGTGGCTCCAATGATCAGCGTTGTGCCTATGCAGTTGCTTGCATACTACATAGGTGTAGCTAAAGGTTTGGATGTAGATAAACCCAGAAATCTCGCGAAATCAGTCACAGTCGAATAGCGCAGTATGAATATCATCAAACGAAGTCCCGTTCATACACTCGGGTATAATTTCATAGCACCTGAGTATCTGCCGAAAGGTAAAAAGGAATACTACCTGCGCAATCAACAGAATGATAACGGTATTACTTACCGGCATCTTACTGCTTATGAAATTGAGATGCTGGTCAGGAACCGGAACACATCAGATGACTGGAACCGGATCCTTGTTTCTGATGCATTTAATCCTGAATTGGTTCAGAACTGCAAGTTCTATGGACTTGTCCGCATCGGAAAACTGGAGCCGCTTTATCTCGAGTTTCATAACCTGAAACGGCCGGTGGGTTTGTACAACAGCACCATCATCAGCTGTGACTTCGGTGATAATGTTGTGATAGATAATGTGAAATACCTGTCGCATTATATCGTGGGCACTGATGTTATGATAGTAAACGTCAGCGAAATCGCCACCACGGATAAAGCAAAATTTGGTAACGGTATCCTGAAAGAAGGTGAAGATGAAAATATCCGGATCTGGTTACAGGTGTGTAATGAAAACGGCGGCAGACAGATCATTCCCTTTGATGGTATGTTACCCGGTGATGCCTACCTGTGGACGCGCCATCGCGAAAACCGGGCCCTGCAGGAGAAATTTAAAGAGTTCACACAAAAACGTTTTGATCTACGGCGGGGTTACTATGGTACTATCGGAGATCGTACTGTCATCAAAAACTGTCGTATCATCAAAGATGTAATCATTGGCACAGATTCATATATCAAAGGAGCAAACAAAATTAAAAATGTCACGATCAATTCATCTGCAGAAGCGAAATCGCAGATCGGTGAAGGTTGTGAGCTTGTAAACGGTATTGTTGATTATGGGTGCCGGATCTTCTATGGTGTAAAAGCGGTACGTTTTTATATCGCTTCCTTTTCCCAGTTGAAATATGGGGCACGGCTTATCAACTCCTATCTTGGCGACAATTCAACGATTTCATGTTGCGAGGTGCTGAATTCGCTTATTTTCCCGGCGCATGAACAACACCACAACAATTCTTTTTTGTGTGCAGCTTTGATTGAGGGACAAAGCAATATGGCAGCAGGTGCCACTGTTGGCTCTAACCATAACTCAAGAAGCCCTGATGGTGAATTGCAGGCCGGTCGCGGTTTCTGGCCCGGTCTGTGTGTAAGTCTCAAACATAATTCCCGGTTCGCGTCATTTACCATCCTTGCAAAAGGCGATTACCCTGCAGAGCTCAATATCCCGATCCCTTTTTCGCTGGTAAGTAATGATCTTACGCACGACCGGCTGGTTATCATGCCAGCATACTGGTTCATGTATAATATGTATGCCCTTGCAAGAAATGCCTGGAAGTATGTTGACAGGGATAACCGGATTTATAAAAAACAATCCATTGAGTTTAGCTTTCTCGCTCCTGATACCATAAACGAAATCGTCGCTTCTATCGACCTGTTACAACATCTCACAGGACTGGCCTTTCTGAAAAGCCAGGCTCCTGAAAAGTCAATTTCAGATCAGGAAAGTCGCAAGGCAGGCATGGAACTGCTGAATGAACAAAATGAAATAGTAAATAATCTTGAGATCACGGCTGCAGGTTTTGAGAACACGCAACGTAAAACCATATTAGTTAAAGTACTTCCCGCCTACCGGATCTTCAGAGAACTTGTTGCGCTTTATACAGCTCAACAGGTAACCGAACTTATGGATCGGTCTAAAATCAAATCGCTGGCAGAGCTCCGCATGCAATTGCCTGCACCCGGCAGTTTGATGTCTTGGCAAAATGTAGGCGGGCAGCTCATCCGCCAAGATGCGGTAGATAAACTGATGACCCGTATTACAAGTGGTCGCATACGCGGATGGGATGATATACACGTATTTTATCAACAACAGGCTGAAGCATATCCTCAGGATAAATTACGACATGCGATGGCGGCTTATAAGGTGGTGTTCGGCGAAAATCTGCAAAAAGCCGGCGATGATGTTTTCGCAAAGTTATTTACCCAAAGTGTAGCCACCCGTGAATGGATGGTTGATGAAATCTATAATTCAAGAGCCAAGGATTACTCAAACCCTTTCCGTCGTATGGTTTTCTCAAACGAAGAAGAGATGAATGTTGTTACCGGAAAACTGGAAGACAATAGTTTCATACGACAGGAAAAAAGTAGTTTGAAAACTTTCAAATCTGCTATGGCATCGCGGATCAAAAAGTTAGGCTTGTAATCATTGCACCACCGCTCGTAAGGTTTCTTTTTTCACACCATTGCCAACTATCGTGAAGTTAAGAATACTGCCTGCTGCGATTGTAACTGGTATGTGAAAATTTATCACCTCATCGTCCAACCGAATATGCTTTAACAAAATCAACCGGCCAGCAAGATCAGTTACAAATATCAGTTGGCTACCGGTGTTACCGCTATTCCTGTTTGGGCCGCCGGCACCTGGTGTACCTGTATTTTGGCTGCCGCTGTTTGGGCCACCGGTGTTTTGCCGAACTGCGGCAATTTGCACCTGTCGGCCTCTAATTGTTATCACCCGCTTCAGGGGTAACGGCCCTGTCCGGTCTACCGAAATGATCCCGCTTGCCCAATCTGCGCTTCCCGTTATCTTTTCGCGTATGCGGTAAAATGAATTACCGGTTACTGGCTGTTCATCGATCCAGGAATAATATTTTCTTCCTGCCAGGTACGGCACTGCGCCGAGCGGCTTAAAATTCAGCCCGTCTGCCGAACGTTCTGGGATGTAAACTGCACCGGGAGTGCTTTCCGCTTCCCATTGAAGTATCACCTTGTCCGATACTGAATGTGCCGTAAAAGATTGCCATTTCAAAGGCAGAGGGTTATGCAAAACATTGCTGCTCGCGAGCGTGAAATATTGCGGTACTCCTGTCTCAAAATCAGTAACCGGTCCGCCAAGCACCGACCCAACGGAACCAGCGGTACCTGTGAATCCGATATTGCCGGCATTTACCCAGGCATTATTCTGCAGCTGTGCTACCCGCAGGTGTTCCAGCGATGTTACACCTCCGCTATGTACATCGTGAAAAGACAACTCTATTTTTGCAGTCGCATCGGCCGTTTCGGTCATAATGATCCAATGTTCCAGACCAGATATATGAGAAAGACCGTTGCCGAGATTTGCTGCCAGCAGACGCGGATCAGAGGGAACAAATTCTACTAAAAAGTTCCCGGTGGCTTCCCGCAAACTAACCCATCTCACAAAGCCATTTTTGCCTACCGGGAACAAGAAGTCTCCGTTTACCAAACCGGATTTATACACCTTACCATCAATATATCCTTCACCGGTTGTCTGTATGGTGGCAGCCGGCCCAAACTTCACCAGGTGGCCGTTTGTTCGAACCGCGCCTTTGTCCAATCGCAGTGTATGCGTCAGTTGGAGGTTCGATGTTAAGCTTATACCTGAGCTATTATCGAATTGAAGTTCAACATCATTAACTATGAAGCCTTCACATTTTAGTGTTTGTATTTCTTCGCCTGCCAAACGCAAAACCGGGAAAGCCTGCCCTGTTTCGGTGATAACCCCACCGGCATCCTGTACAAGGTCACCTTTAAGCAGCACGGTCAACTGCCGCGCAGTTGTGCCAAGATTCAGTGTGGAATTATGTTGTATGAGTTTACCGCCGATAGAAAGCAGACCCAGCAAGTTAAAATTGAGATTTACACCATCACCGATTTCAAGGTCAGATCGCACGGTGAGATCATTGGTACCCGTGCCCGTGTAGTTGACCGTGTTATTGAGCCCGGGAGTTAATTTCAACCGGCCAAAAACCTGTCCGCTTACGGAAACGGTACTTGAAGCCACCGGGATCCGGAATTCAAATTCACCGTCTTCGGTGCCCGGGGCCCTCGACAATGCCCGTACATTGTTCGCATGGCTCCTGGGAGTATTATGAATAAAGCTGCCTCCATTATTAATTCTGATTGAGTCCTTCACCTCCAGCGGCGCCCCGGCGCTGGCACCGGATGCATTTCTAAAAGTTCCACCCGGTCCGATATCCAGGGAATATCCTTCGGCAGTACAAATCAGTGCTGGCGCAGCGGTATTTTCTGCGGGAATAACAAGTGCTATTGAGGAACCGGTGCCGGGCTCAATCAACACCGATGAGATGGTCACTGTCAAAGCGCCAGGACCTATCAGGATTTCATAAGAACCGGAAATGAAGCTGTTATCAAGCACTACCCGGTCAGCAATATCGGGCAGCCGGTTCCCCACCCAGTTTTGAGGATTGTTCCACATTCCATCCCCTCCTTCACCATCCCATTTCACCTGGCCCGAGGCCTTAAAACTTAAACCGATCAAAACAACCAGGAAATAACCCACAAACCGATTCCAACATTCTGACATACACACACTGTTATGTGTTGCAATTTATTGGCACCTATTAAGCTATACATGATGATTTTCACCCGATCCGCAGTGATTTTTCTTATTTCCGGACAAAAAAAATCCCCTGCACTTGCAGGGGAGCGATATACTTACGAAAACGTAATTATCTGATTACCAACTTATGGTCTAACTCCGGTTGTGTCGCTGTTCAAAACTGAAGAATCAGCAGGAGTAACAGAAGTTGTGTCCATTGGTGCACTCTGCATCGGTGCTGCTGAAGAATCTGTTGTCGCGTCTTCAGAAGTTGAGCTGTCTGTGCACGATGCCATAATCGATGTAATGGCTACGATTGCTAAAAACTTTTTCATTTGAGATAGCATTTTAGGTTAATAATGTGGCAAATCTAATAACTTAATCGGTTTAAATCCGCTTGTCATGACTTAAACTAAAGAAATTGTTAAAAGACTCACGATTTTATACTCAGATTAGTGTAGTGCAAATCATATTATAATTTGCATGTAACTATTTTCAAAAACCATGCCTTCTACTTCTTCCTAAAAAACAACCTGATGGGCACACCTGTAAAATTGAAGTTTTTGCGGAGCTGATTTTCCAGGTAGTTTTTGTACGGCTCCTTCACGTCGTCGGGAAAATTGCAGAAAAATGCAAACGACGGAACGTTTGTCGGTAGCTGTGTTACATACTTTATTTTAACCGGATTGCCACGAACCACAGGAGGATGGTAAGACTCTATTGCTTTGAGCATTACATCGTTCAACTTTGACGTAGGCACCTTGCGCTGTTTGTTCTCGTACACCTCGAGTGCCAGTTCAATCGCCTTATAAATCCGGGTCTTTTCCTGTGCGGAGATAAAAAGGATCGGCACATCAGAAAACGGTGCGATCCGTTTTTTCAGTTCATTTTCATAGTCGCGTGCCGTATTGGTTTGTTTTTCAACTAGATCCCATTTGTTCACAAGCACCACGACACCCTTTCCTTTCTTAGCAGCTAAACCAAATATATTCAGATCCTGGGCGGCGATCCCTTTCTCTGCATCAAGCAGCAATAAGCAGACATCACACTCATCCATCGCTTTCACGGCCCGTATCACCGAGTAGAATTCCAGGTCTTCATGAACCTTTGCTTTTCTCCTGATACCTGCGGTATCTATCAATACGAAATCCTTCTGAAACAAATTGTAATGCGTGTGTATGGTATCACGGGTAGTACCCGCTATATCGCTTACTATGGTTCGTTCCTGACCAACAAGTGCATTCAGCAGCGATGACTTACCTACATTCGGCTGACCCATGATGGCAAACTTTGGCAAAGCCTCCATGTCCTGCGTGTGGGCCGATTGTTCATCAGTGATCAGATCAGCAACGGCATCCAGTAATTCGCCGGTACCTGTACCGCTCATTGAAGACAAAAAATAAATGTGCTCAAAACCGAGCGCATAAAATTCGGATGCTTCCATCAATCGTTCGTGATTGTCTACCTTGTTTACGACAACCAACACGGGTTTTGAAGATTTCCTCAATATATCGGCCATCGCGCTATCCATTTCTGTAATACCGGTCGCAGCATCCACCATGAATAAGACCGCGTTCGCTTCTTCGACGGCAATATTTACCTGTTTGCGGATCTCACGCTCAAATACGTCTTCACTGCGCGGCACAAATCCGCCGGTGTCGATCACGTTGAAGCTTTTCCCGTTCCAGTCGGCCACCCCATACTGACGGTCGCGGGTAACGCCGCTGAAATCATCAACGATCGCTTTACGTTGCTCAAGCAGCCTGTTAAAAAAAGTGCTTTTCCCTACATTCGGTCTTCCGACGATTGCTATTGTAAAACCCATGATTATTGTTGTATTGTCTGTTTAATGATATCCATACTCTCTCAGCATGGTGTCGTTATCGCGCCATTTGGGCCGAACACGTACAAACAGCTCCAGGAACACTTTCTGTCCAAGGAATTGTTCAATGTCTTTGCGCGCCTCTGTTCCTAACTGCCGGATCATTTTCCCACCCTGCCCAAGCAGGATACCCTTCTGTGTATCACGTTGAACGATGATATCAGCAGATATTTTAATCAGCGTCGACTTTTCTTTGAATTCTTTGACTGCAACCGTAGTGTGATAAGGAATCTCATCTTTAAAAAGATTGAAGATCTTTTCACGCACCATCTCACCAACAAAAAATCGTGTTGGCAGATCGGTCATTTCTTCCCCTTCAAAAAAAGGCTCACCCTCAGGCAGATATTTAAGCATCGCTTTTACAAGCGCATCGTGTTGCACCCCGTTGATGGCAGAAATTGCAATCACTTCTTTGCAGTAAGGGCGGCCGCTAAAAAAGGCGCCCATTTCCTCAACTCTTTCAGATTTAGCTTTGTCAATTTTATTCAGCACCACCATCGCCGGCACTTTCAGTTTCAATGCAGAAAATATCGAATCTGCTTCATCAGGTGCTTCATTCACATCTACGATCAACAAAGCAAGATCTGCATCTTCCAAAGCACTTTTAACTGCCTGCATCATCTTTTCATGCAGTTTGTATTTTGGCTCGATAATGCCGGGTGTGTCCGACAAAATAACCTGGTAATCATCGCCGGTAATAATTCCCTTAATGCGATGCCGGGTGGTCTGCACTTTAGATGAAACGATAGCGAGTTTTTCACCAATAACTGCATTCAGGAATGTACTTTTTCCTGCATTGGGTTTCCCGAAAATGTTGACAAAACCTGATTTCACGACTTGTAAATTGAGGCAAAGATAAAATAAAGCACCCGCCCGTTGATTATTTCATTGGTGGGCGGCACCTGCCACACGCGGAGATAGATTGTAACGAATAGGCTTAATAAAAAAAGGCTCCTGAGAGCCTTGTTGTTGCGAAGCCAGGGATCGAACCTGGGACCTTCGGGTTATGAGCCCGACGAGCTACCGCTGCTCTACTTCGCGATGTGGGTTGCAAATGTAACACGATATATTACACCAGCCAAAAATGAATTGATATTTTCTGTTAAAGATTTTATAGCAATTAGGATCCTCTCTTTGAAATACTGCTTGCACCGCTGCTTTTCACGTCAACAATTACACCGGAACCTTTATAATAAACTCCGCTTGCTCCTGATGCGCGCGCGCTCAATTCTTTATTAACTGTGATCTTGATATCCGAAGCTCCGCTTGCTTCCGCTACGCAATTGTCTGTTTCAAGTTCATAACCTTTCAGGTCGCTTGCGCCATTTGCATCAATCTTCAGATTTACTACCCTGCCGGTAAGGTTCGCATCCGAAGCGCCGTTTAAACGCAGATTCAGCGTTTCAAAGTCTACCGATCCCTTAAGATCACTGGCCCCATTCATTTCAATGGAAAGTTTATCTCCCTTCAAAGTGCCGGCAATTACCACATCGCTCGCACCTGAAGCATTCAGTTTAGAAAGACTCTTAACTGAGACATATGCTTTCAGTTTGCGGTTACCCATTTTAAATCCATCACCGGTGTTGCTATAAGAGATGATCAAAACACCATCTTCAACCACTGTTTTAATATGATTACGATACTGTACTTTATCGGCACTTACAGCTACTACTTCTTCATTCGATTGCGAAAGAAACAAATCAATAGCATTTGAAACTTTTATGGCATGAAATCCTGCAACTTTCCGCAGCTCTACATTAGGGTCGTTTATCTGCTGAGCACCTGCCACTGCCATTGTAAATGTTGCAGCCAGGAATAAAATGAACTTACGCATGTTTATTAGTTTATTGGGGTTATTTAAGTTTGATGGCAACGATTAACTTTTGCGGCTTACTCCGCCACCACTACCGGTTTTAATATTGCGGATCACACCTTTACCTTTATATGAAATAGCACCACCGCTTGTTGCTTCTGCGGATAATTCTTTTGTAACCGTGAGATTGATCTGACCACCGCTGCTGATATCTGCATCGGCAGATTGTGCTTCAAGATCATATCCATTGAATACGCTTCCGCTGCTACCCTCTACTTCAAGCCGACCTGTTTTGCCGGAAATATTCACTATCGAGCCACTGCTTTGTTCAACAGAAAGATCACCGGTTTCAACCACACCTTTAAACATCCCGCCGCTTGTAACTTCAATTTCAAGTTTTGGTGACTTCACCTGCCCTTCAACCTTAACAGATGCGCCCGAAGATACGTCCAACCCGTCCAGTTTGATCACAGAAACATAAGCCCTCAATCTGCGGTTGCCATTGTTTCTTTTCCAGATACTGTTATCAAAAGAGATCTTTAATTCACCATTTTCTACCACGGTTTTGATATGATCCCGTAGCTCGGTTGTATTTGCGCTCACCGCTACACTTTCTGTGTTGTCCTGGACCAGTGTCAACTCAATTCCTGAAGATACGCTGATGGCGTGAAACGACTTCACCTTCCTCAGTTCTGCATTTGCATCCTTGATGGTCTTTTGGGAAAAGCTGGCAAGGCTCAGCAGTAACCCGGCAAAAACAAGACTTAAACTTTTCATGTTGTTTTTTTGAACGTTTGGAATGATCGATACAGAATGATAATAATAGTGTTTATAGAAGGTGTGACGGAGAAAGGCTTTCAAATGTTACAGAGGGATGATAATTTTCTCATTATATTTGCGGCCGTTCAATTCAACGAACGGTTTCACAGATTCCTCGGGGTGCTTTCCGGATTTGCCGGCAAGGCTGAGATAATACCCGTAGAACCTGGACAGGGTAATGCCTGCGCAGGGAAGGTAGTTTCACAACTCACACCTACACTTCACTTCCGCAGCATTTCCTTCAAATCAATTTTTACCCGTGTTACACATTGTACGCGCGGGAACCATTTAAATTAATGGAACATGCAAAAATTGTTTTTGGGGATTTGCTATTTATTAATTTCCCAAACTGTTGTTTCCCAGCAAATAAGCGGGCGAATAACAGATGCCGCCACCGGCACCGCAATAGCAGCGGCAACAGTAACGATTGGAGCGAACAACGTAACGCTCACCAATGATTCGGGATATTTTAGTTTTCCCCAGGCAAGACAAAAAACCTACACGCTATCAGTAACCAGCATCGGTTACAGAAGCACTTACCAAGAAGTGACAAGCGGTACAGCGGGCCTCAACATCGGTTTACAACGCATTAACCTGATGATGCAACCGGTAGAAGTCCGGGCGCTTCGTGCAGGCGACAAAGCACCTTTCACCAAAACCAATCTTCAAAAGGCAGACATTGAAAAGCTGAACCTGGCGCAGGATATTCCTTTTATCCTGAACCAGACACCGTCGGTGGTAGTAAATTCAGACGCCGGAAATGGGGTTGGCTATACCGGTCTCCGGATAC
>JAEZGI010000047.1 GCA_023416995.1 Bacteroidota bacterium | reverse complement strand
CTTGTAATACCTTCTAAATTGAAGTGAATTTTATTGGCGGGATTCTTAATGGTTTCTAAAAACTGACTTTCAAAATTCTTTGCACCCCACGTCTTCCAAGTATTACCATTCACATTACGAGCAAAATCATCTAAATGCTCGCTAACTCCCAGTGCAATGTTATTTCCTTCCCTAGCTGCCGTATTTAAAACATCATCCCCAGATTTAATACCCAATTAAACAAATCATCTGCAAATGCAAAAGTTTTCAATGCCTGGCCTTCCCCAGTTCCAGGGACAAATAATGTAGCTCCGTTGTTAAAATTTTCAACACGTTGTTTTTCGCCGAAAATGCCCCGCGCAGGATATGAGTTTCCTCCAATGTTCGTGATGTAATCTGCTTTTCTAATATCTGCTGTTAGCTGTTGTGGAAGTGTGTAGAGTCCGTTGGCAGGACTGTACAACAGTTTTGCAAAGAAGTTTTTGGAATCTCGCCATCTTTGTGCAAACGTCTTGTCGCCGGGGTTATAAGCGCTTACAGTGGCTGGGGCTCTTGGTGTTGTCAACGATTTCATTTGAAGCACTGCCCGTTGTTTCTGCAAATTAGCCTGTGTCTGCATCCACTCCTCCATTCCGTCTAAATCTATTGCCCAGATTGGCTTATTTCCTGCAAACTGGTAAGGAGTGTAGAAAGGAAAATCACTGCTAATTGGATCTAGCGATAAGAATCTCGCCAACCTCGGGTCATAGACCCGCATTCCATAGTCCTGCTGCCCACCAATTCCCTTCAGCAGGTTGTCGTTTTCCTTGCCGTTGAAGCCAAACTTGTGAACCGCAAAACTTGACCTGGTGTGGGTCCGACTGATCATCCCGAACGGGTAATACTCACTCGCCGTGATGATGTCAGGCTTGTAGTATTCTATCAAAGAACTGTTAGAAACGTAAGGTACACCAATTTTTTTGTCAGAAATCGTTGAGAGTACGTTGCCCAGGTGGTTCGACAATTCGTACTGGCGTATGCCACGACCAAACACGGTTCTTTCGGGTGTGCCCAGCAATGCCGGTCCTGCGTTAGCGCGGTCTATATCAACGCCCGTTGACGTGACAACTCCTAACCGGTTGCTGCCATAGATGTGACGCTCTGTTTGAGCCAGCGTCATATCGGCTATGTTCGATTGTGTGCCAGTCGTAGAATAAACACTTAAGATGTTGCCTTGCGCATCTCTTACATACCAGGTGTAGATAGCTTTACCATCATGCATTATCCTTGTGCCAATCCGGTTACCTTGTGCATCATAAGTGTATCGCTGGGTTTGTGCTCTTGGTCCCCAGCCAGTGGTTCTCGTTTGTTCTTTTAACTTACCATAAACGCTCCATTTCATAACATGAACGCGCTCCGTTTCATCATAAGTCAGGTTACCTATAGCATCATAAAAATAATTGCTGGCATCTGTCTGGCCGTTGAGATCATCGGCCATATTATACTTGGGAGCCCAATTTGTTGATGGCACAACATCCCTGATGTGCTTCAGTTTGTTTGAACCAGGATAATACGTATAGGTCAGGCTATCCATGGCTACGTTAGAGCCAAAAGGACTGTTCCTGAGATACCGCACGATGTTTCCATTCGGATCATATGATACCCGCTCCTTTAAGTAATCAGTTGCCGTGAGTGTCCAGGTGTTGGATGACGAGTTCAAACCAGTATAGGCATCCTGTCCGGTTAAGCGATTGAGCTGATCATACCTGTAGTTATAGAGATATGGAGTGGTTGATCCGACTGCTAGCGACGCATCTTCAAACCGCCGGATATAGTTGCTCATGCTGCTGATACCTATTCACTTTGCATAATCATTTACTGTGAATAGCCAATCTTATGTAAAGCTTTACATAAGCATGGGAGAAAGAAATATCTGTTTGCCGGAAGCCATGAAAATATTTGAAGCTTTCCCTCTGCGTACTTCAATTCATGGATTTTAATGCAAAATTTTTCGAAACCCAGAATGGACAATTATTTCGGCGTCGCTACACGTAATATTCGCTAGATTTTTCGCCGGATTACTACTTAGAACTTTTGTCTGAGCCTCGGATTTAGCGTTTTGGTTTGAGCTCTCCATCTCCGGGTTCCTCGGTTGGGTCATCTCAAGATAAATGTCGCAGCTTAAATACAAAACCCACCGATCGCTTTGGGGCATTCATATTGCAACATCTTGATTAAAACAGCCAACTTTCATGTATAACTTAAGACCTCTCAAAAGAAAAATTTTTTGAGGAACCATCCCATCCTTCCCCATAGGTAATAAATTCGATAAAGTTAATTCTTCCCTTTGTTATATCAACTTCGTACCCTAAACCATGCTCAAGTCCTTCAATTCGAATATTGTCATTTGTGCTTATCGCACAATCCTCCATATCTAGACCACTTAATATTCCGTCGGGTGTAGCGAAAAAAAAATTAACAAACATTCCGACGCCGGTGTTTTGTCTATCCTTAACTTTTAGGTGAGGGATATGACTCTTTATTGCAGGGTATTTCTCGGAAAGTTGTTGTAATACAACACGTTCAAGTTTATTCAAATCATCCATATTATAAACCTTTTCGACTAATTGAAGATATAATCACCTCACCATTTTCCACTCGCCCTCCGATCAGTCTCACTTGCATTTCTCCTATCTTATGAGATTTCCGAAATCTCCCGAAAGCAAAATACCCTTACTGTTCGGAGTTAATAATCAGTCTTTCAATGCTTGGTTCGCAGCATCCTGTACAGCATTGAAGACCTTTTCACGAGAACCGAATTTCGATACGAAGCTTTCCAAGTTATGTTCCACCTTGTCAAAAATATGTATAAATCGATGTTCTAAATCTTTTGCAACTTTAGCTGCAGCATTTAAAGCATCATCCTCAGATTTTATACCCAATTCAAACAAATCATCTGCAAATGCAAAAGTTTTCAATGCCTGGCCCTCCCCAGTTCCATGGACAAATAATATAGCTCCGTTGTTAAAATTTTCAACACGTTGTTTTTCGCCGAAAATTGACCGCGCACGGTATGAGTTTCCACCAATGTTCGTGATGTAATCTGCTTTTCGGATATCGGCTGTTAGCTGTCGTGGAAGTACTACCTCAGTAATTGCCTTGGGAAGACGGCGCGTTTACAGTGTAAAGGTTACATCGAAAACTCCATTTCGAATTTCGATTATGGTTGAATCAGATGCTAAGACGTCAAACCAAAATGTGCCAGAGGCAATTCGATTAATAAGATCAAATTTTGTGAAATAGATTTCTCCGTTCCTTATGTGGTCAGTCAGGAGGTTTTCTCGTTCCCCATCCTTTGTGGAGAAGTAGCCTCCAACGGATTTTGCAACCTTAGCATCGCCCAGCATGAATGCTTTGTTAGTCATCACGACTGAACTGTCAATATAAATAAAGACCTGTTCAAGGTATGAATCTGCAAAGAGGCCTTCAACTTGAAATACATATCCACTATCAGACGGGTAAATATGCTGGTAAAATGATGACACACCTGGCCTGAAACCTTTTCCTTTTGTTTTGAAAATCCGCCCATTAATTGTGCAGCCAAAAACATTTTTTCCTGAGGTACTTGCATCGGGCAGAACGGTTGGCTGATTTTTTTTACAGGCGGTTAATGCAATCGCCAGAAGACACAGCGAGATTAATGATAACAGTCTTTGAAGTGGCTTTCGCATAAAGATGTAGCTTGACCTATTTGAATTTGACAATGCGCATTTGGGAGTATTCCGCCCGTAAGGTTTACACGAAATTTCCACTCTTTGATACCCTTGCTACTAAAGGACACTAGGTATCACTTTTAAACCGACCGTTATCCTTTTTCTCATAGTTTAGGTTTGGAACCTCAATCTATGATGTGCCGAAGTTATCACAAAATCTTTCTAACGAAATTTTAGTATGAGAAAAAGGTGGGAGCCTGACAGTCACTGTTCAAAGTGGAAATAACGCGGTTAAGCGATGAGTCTATCATTTCTTTTTCTGAGACACCAACAATGTTGGCTCCGGGCAAGACACGTGAGGAAACACCTGTGATGTTGTTTCCTATCTCACTGAAAGTATCGGAAACAAGGAGAACTTAATTCGTTCTTTTCACAGCACTGATGTAGGCAGAACGCTCATCTCTTCAAATCAAAAATCACTTTGGCATTTTTCTGTTCATTGGAAGAAATAAACACTTCGTAGCGTTTATCCCCGGCCGTTACTACCATCAATGAAGTGTTGGGAGGAATGGAACCGAGGTTGTTAGCGACCATGATCAATTCGTGATGTGGTTGTGATGCATCAACTGTAATCTTCATGCTCAAAGGTTGCGCCGAAAGACGCGCTTTGGATATAACCAGTCGATTGTTATGATATACAGTAACAGTATCGCCATCGATTTCACCATTATCATACAAACTAATCCTGATCTCACCCGGAGGCAACTCGATTCTCTTATACACTTCGTTTTCGCGACGCGTAATCGCAGCAGGTGGTGGCGGTATAACAGTAACCGGCGGCGCTGCTATAGTACCGTTTGACGTTGACACCGGCGTGTCAGCCTTTGCAACAAGAGGCCTTCCCGACGCGGGAAGCTTTGTGACCGGATTATCAGTACGCGTCACCGGATTATCGATCTTATTGTCAACAGCAGGTTTATTAACAGGCTTTGCATTAGCAGTGATCGGAGTTTTGTTTGCCGGTTTACCTGCAACAGGCTTGTTAGTAACGGGGGAAGAAGTTGTAGGTTTATTAGTCGATGGCCTGGACGTAGTGCCCGGTGCAACTGTTTTAGCTACATCTGTTTTTTTTACCAAGGTATTCTTGGCAACTGTAACAGATTTGTTTGGAACCACTGCATTTTTTGCAGGCGGTGCGACAGGCTTCGTTACAGGTTTATTAGAGGTAGTTGTTGGCTTACGAACAACCGGCGGTGTCTTAACACATTCGCGAAAGGTAATATCATCCAGGACAAAATCGTTACCACAACCACCAGGCACTTCATCAATCATTGTCAGTAATAATGTTCCGGTTTCAGCAGGCGCGGTAAACATTACGCGGTATTGCGTCCACACCGGAGTCTCGCGGCGTGGTACCTGCCCTGTGTTAAACTGCGCAACAACCTTCCCGCCTGGCGTTTCAAGACGGATCGTAATCTCAGGCAATAATGGAAAAGGACATTTTTCAGTGATGCGGCAAACATTCATCATCCAAACACCAAACTCATACATCTTGCCCGGTTCCAATCCACTAACCGGTGTCCGCAGAAATTCACCATAACGATAAGATGCATTAACGATCATCATATTCCCCGCAACATCACCAGGCGTATGATCGCCTTCTATCGTGTGCCAGTCGCCACTAAAGCAATCACTCATGGAAGCTGCATAAGCATAGTGACCGTCAGACGGACACGACCGCATTACCTGCGTATAAGCATGAATGGCATCAGTATTGAGATCACCAGTGTATCCCGATCCAAAGTCTATTGTAATAATGGGAGGCTTAAACGTGCAGTTCGCAGTTTGAGCTTTGCCGCGGAAGCTTAGAATCAACAGTATAAAAAACAGTGTTTTCAAAACTGGAATTCATTGCTACTAAAGCTAATGAAAATTAATTTGACTTCCTCGCCGCCCGTCAGATTATGGCTTCGGTAAAACCATAATTTCTATCCGGCGGAAATCAACCGGCTGACCCTCACTTTGTAATGCAATAAATCCTTCTTTTAGCGGCTTGCCATCAATCTTAATAGCGGGATCATAGCGGTTCGCCACCCCACCCCCAATCTGTGGTTTGGTGTATTGCAATACGGTATCACCGTTGATGATATGAGTCACCAGCGAATCGCCATAAACGATCAGTTCGGCTGTCACCCACTGATCGCCATCGTAGGTCTTCGATTTTGAATTGATGCAATGCCTCGGATCAATCTTTCCCTCGTAAACAATATCGGTACCAGGTGAACACATATTACCGGTTGTTCTTGGCTTGCCATCACCCAATCCACCCAGGAACTGCATTTCGACAGATATCGGCCAATCCTGTTCCTTGGGCATCGTTCTTGGATCCTGTGAATGGAACATGATCCCACTATTGCGCAATGTGTACGACGGCGCACCCCGATGTAATTCCCCCACAAACCGATATTGCAAACGCAAATGATAATTCGAAAACGGTTTATCGTAATAAAGGTGACCAAACTGATCATTGAAATCATCGTACGCATCATAACGTACCTGGATACTACTATCCTGTACGCGAAAGGTGTTGCCAAAATTTTCACCCGTTTCATGACGATGTATCTTAACCGTCCAATCAGACATGTCTTTACCATTAAATAAACTCACCCATTTACCCACAGGGAACGAATCCTGTGCAAAAGAACGGGAGCTTAAAAAACAAATAACTGCGATCATTACATATTTCATATCATCAATGCTGGTTGGTCCGGAAAATCGATTAGCGATTAAATATAATTTTAATCATCGAAAGTAGTCAAGGGAATAATCATGTATATTAATGCTGAATGCAACCCTTCCGCTATTATACCATAAACCCTCCCCCACAACTTGCGCCATACGTGAGATCTTTTTGGGTATTCGAGGGGACAGCTTCAACGCATGAGCCATACGTATATCGCTCAATGGCCGACCCCTGCGCAGAACTTGTTTTTCATTACCAGGGTGTGTTTTATGACCTCGGTGACGATGACCAGATGATGTTCCCGCGGCCGGGTAGCACCGCCGCAGAAGATCTTGCGATCCTGCAGGGACCGAGCAGAAAATACAAACGCTTTGTTACACATGAAAACTTTGGCATTTTTGGTGCCTATTTGTATCCGTTTGCCATACCCGATTTATTTGGAATTTCATCCGGTGAAATAATCGGCTGTCCTCCTGCCCTGGAATTGGCCGCCGGCAAAACCGGCCAACAACTTACCGCGCAAATACTTGGCGCCCCCGGCAACCGACAACGTGCCGATATACTGGGAAATTACCTGTTGAAACAGTTGCGGAAGATCAAACGCCCCGATGATGCCATGCACCGATGCGTCCGGGAAGTGTTGCATCACACAGAACCGATTATTGTCAGCGACATAGCAACAAAGTACTGTATCTCAGAAAGACAACTCGAAAGAAAGTTTAAAACGCTCACCGGCTTTGCACCAAAAACTTTTGCGCGCATCAGCAGGTTCCATCACGCGCTCAACAGCTACGGGGGTTCGTTTAAGAATCTTACGGATATAGCACACGCATGCGGCTATTATGATCAATCACATTTTATTCATGATTTTCGCGAATTCTCCGGCTACGAACCTTCGCTGTATTTTGCCGGCAAGGGAGAAGGGATCGAATACAGGGATGCATGATAAATTCAGAAAAAACCGGCAAACAATTTGAAGCACTCCTTTATACCAATCAGTTAAACGAAGTAAGAAAGTCGGAAATTTACAATTCACCCCAAACCTCCGCCGTTAATTTTGTGGTCGCCATACCAGTGCCATGGCAGGCATTCACTTAAAAAAAAAGCAATGAATAAAGTTCAAGTACCGCAGGGTTATCAACAGGTAATGCCATACCTGATTTTAAACGATGCAAACGGTTTTCTGCAGTTTGTGACCGAAGTGTTTGAAGCAAAAGAAAAAATGCTGATGCACCGCGATGATAAATCGATCATGCATGGTGAAGTGTTCATCGGCGACAGTGTAATCATGTTTGCACAAGCCACTTCAGAATTCCCGGCCGGCCCGGGTGCATCGTTTTTTATCTATGTGGCCGATGTAGACAAAACTTTCCAGGATGTGTTAAATCGCGGTGGTACCGCAGTACAAAAAGTAGACGACAAAGATTATGGCCGCTCGGGCGGCGCAACAGATCCGTTCGGTAATACCTGGTGGATCACCAGCGCTAAACAATAGCGCTATGTATAAAAGTGAATGCCCCGCCAAAAAAGGATGGCGGGGCATTGACAATGACGAAGCTCACAAACTTCAGCCAGTTCACACGGTTGTGTACCGGATACCGATAACACGCAACCGACTCACTTCAACCCATATTTGTATTTGTATTTTTCATTCAGCTGCTTCTGTTTATCACTCAGATCAACCTTGCGGCCCTGGATATAAGCATCGGTAATGATATTGGTTTTCATATCAAGGATATCGCCTTCGCTGATAATGATATTTGCATCCTTTCCTTTTTCAATTGAACCCGCAATACTATCAATTCCCAGGATCTTTGCAGGATTTAAAGTTACCGCGCTTAATGCCTGTTCTTTGGTTAAGCCATAAGCAACAGAAGTACCTGCGTTAAATGCCAGGTTGCGATAGCGTGTGTTCCCATCTTCATCATTGATCGCAAACAAAACACCCGCTTTCTGTAACATAGCCGGTGTTTTATATGGCTGATCAACATCATCATCTACCATGGTTGGCAAACTATGCAGTTGTTCAAGAATCACCGCGATGTTGTTTTGTTTTAAAAGATCGGCAATAAGGTAGCTGTCAACACCGCCAACAATCACCACATCAAATCCAAACTCTTTTACAAAATCAACTGCAACAAGCATTTCTTTCACAATGTTGCAATGAATAAACAGCTTTTGCTTTTTGGTGAACAAACCTTTCACGGCTTCAAACTTTAGATTGGTTGAAGCATGGGTTGGCAACTCAGCATAAGCTTTGGCTTCACGGAAAAACATCTTTACGTTTTCAATTTCATCCAATGCTCTTTTGATAGGATCACCGGCCGGTTGCACACCGCGGCCAAAACCACCAAAACCACCTCGCCCACCACCACGACGGGTAAGCAGGGAAGGCATGTTGAAATGAACACCATTATCAGTAGCAACAGCTGCATCTTCCCAGTTCCAGGCATCCAGTTGCACTACGGAAGAAGTACCTGAAATGGTACCGCCGGTAGGAACAATATTGGCCATCAGGATACCGGTATTACGCAGAGTAAATGGCACCTTTGAATCGGTGTTATAAGCAACAATCGAACGGATATTCGAATTCAAATCACCTATCTCACGGCTATCATTGGTAGCACGAATACTGGGTACTTCAACCAAACCCAATTGAGAATTCGATAAGATTAACCCCGGATACAGATGTTTGCCTTTGCAGTCGATCACCTGTACATCGGCAATGGCTGCAGTGGGACGAACATCGGCAATTTTACCACCGGAAATTACTACCATTCCGTTTTCAATCACCTGGCCATTACCAACATGAATCGTGGCATTGGTTAAAGCTATGGTTTGTGTTTGTGCAGGTGCCGGGTAGATGGTCTCCTGCGCATGGACACTACGAATTATTGCAGCGCCCATCAGTATAGTGAACAGTATTTTCTTCATGTTTCAACGCTTAATCATTAATTATTGGATGAGTTTTCTGCAACCTCGTTTTCATGCTCCATATCTTCTGCAACATCACCTTCCACTGCCAGTAGACCGTGGTTGTGATAGTGATCGCTACAATTAAACACTACTTCGTATCGGGGGCGCGCACGTTGAACGTTTGGTGCGCCGCCGCCGGCAGATGGTGTTCTTTTAGCTGCCGCCATTTTCTGGATCAGGCGGGTTTTCTCGGCCTGCATTGACTTTCTGAGTGCAGCATCTTTCTCACGGTCAAAGTACACGGTTCCATCCACAATGGTCTTTTCAGCTTTTGCATAAATGCTTAAAGGATGATCGCTCCACAAAACAAGATCAGCATCCTTACCGGTTTTAATACTTCCTGTCTGATCATCGATATGAAGCATTTTTGCAGGGTTCAGTGTCACCATCTTTAGTGCATCTTCTTCAGACATACCACCATACTTGATGCTTTTTGCAGCTTCCTGGTTAAGACGGCGAGCCATTTCAGCATCATCACTGTTGATGGCCACATTAAGTCCTACACGCGCCATAATACTCGCATTGTAAGGAATAGCATCTATCACCTCATTCTTATAGTTCCACCAGTCACTGAACGTGCTGGCGTTGGCGCCATGTTGTTTCATTTTATCAGCCACCTTATAACCTTCCAGTATATGCGTAAAAGTATTCACCGGAAAGTTGAACTTTTCAGTCACTTTCATGATCGCATTGATCTCACTTTGAACATATGAATGGCAGGTGATAAATCGTTGCTTGTTCATAATCTCAACCAAGGCGTCCAGTTCAAGATCACGACGTACACTGGCAGGGGTTGTTGCAGGCGCCGCACCTTTTTTACCTTTAGTGGCTGCCGGAGCAACTCCTGCTTTCATCGCCACCTGGTAATCGCTGGCGCGCTGGAATGCATCTGTTAATACCTGTTCAACACCCATCCGGCTGTCAGGAAAACGATTATTACCCTGGCTGGCTGATGAACGTTTTACGTTTTCACCCAGTGCAAACTTGATAAAAGGATCTGCACCCTTAAACTTCAGTTCTTCATCGTTTACGCCCCAACGCAATTTGATGAGTTGGGTTTGCCCGCCGATTGTGTTGGCTGAACCATGAAGTATATGCGAAGAGGTAACACCACCACTCAGTTGGCGATAGATGTTAATGTCTTCAGGATTAAGGTTATCACCAATCCTAACTTCGGAAGTGACCGATTGTCCACCTTCATTGATTGAATTCACTGCGATATGTGAATGTTCATCTATAATGCCTGCAGTAAGGTGCTTTCCGGTTCCGTCTATCACGCGTGCGCCGGCTACAGAAAGATTTTTGCCAATCTGTGCGATCTTCCCTCCGCGCACCAATACATCTGTTCCCTCCAGCTTTCCTTCTTTTTCATTTGTCCAAACAGTAGCATTTTTGATAAGAATCGTTTCCTGTTTTGCTATCGAATCTGAACCATAAGCAAGAAAAGGATATACAACTTTACCAAGTTCAAGTGGCTGTTTGGCTCTGGCACTGTCTGCCTTTGAAGCAGCAGCTTTTTCAAATGTTGCTGTCCATGTGAAGTTGTTGCCGGAAGCGTCACGACCGGTTCCGCTCCAGGTGTTACCATTTGATACACCGCTGAATATCGTTTCAGTTGCACGCGGGCCACGTCCGCTGGTATAACTCAGCTTAACCAGTTTACCATCATAGGAATATTTGCCGGTCATGGTATCTTTTGCAGTAAAACTTGCAACACCACCGTCTTTTAGTTCAACAGACATTGTTTGGGTAGAAGGCCCGTTAATAGCAAGACGGTAAGTTCCTTTCACATCATACCATGCATCTGCCTTAACGGCAAAGCGGTTGCCCTGCACCCAGTTGTTTAATATTACTGTTTTGGCATCGAAGATGGGGCCCGAAGTAATGAGGAAGTTGGCGAGTTTGCCGGCTTCAAGACTTCCCACTTTATCATACAGACCCAGTAAGGTAGCAGGTGTTTTTGTCAGCGCATCTAATGCACGGGTTTCCGATAAACCATGTTCGATAGCCTTCCGGAGGTTCGACATGAACTCGCTCATATTGGTGAGATCGGCAGTAGTAAGCGCAAAACTGATGTTTGCTTTTTCAAAGGCTGCAGGATTCGTAGGAGCCAACTCCCAATGTTTTAAATCATCATAACCTACAAAACGTAATTCGTTCGGATCATCTACTTCCATTGCTGCAGGAAAATTCAAAGGAAGAATGAACGCCGCTTTGGTGGCAGCAATTTCAGCGATACGCTGGTATTCGTTTACACCACCTTTGATAATATACTGAACGCCAAATTCTTTTCCAATACGATCTGCTCTCAGCGCGGCCCATTTATCACCTGCTTCAAAGATCTGGGGAAGGTCCTGGCTTTCGTTCCAGGCTTTCAATGTCAGATTCACACCTTCAGCCGTGGGATTGCTTTTGTACCATTGTGCATCTATATAACTCTGCCGTAACAAAGCAATAACACCCATGAGACTGCTGGGATAAGTCTGACCGCTTGTACCCTTGCTGAAAGAATAGTGGGCAGACGCTTTGTCTTTTAAAACCACAAGATTTTCTTTTGCATCGTTGAGTGTGGCCACTGCACCGGTTCCACGGGCAATACCATCTTTTTGATGTGTAAGAACGGTTCCAAAACCAATGTCGCGCAGTGTTTTTGCTTTTGCCTCATCGGTTTCAAACAGTTTGCCGGCATCCACATCACTGCGGATCGCCTGGTTCCATCCGTAGGCTCCTTTTTTATTGGACACGATCTGACCGGGTGCGCCAAAGTTGAAACCTCCCGGAGCTCTCTGTGGTGCAGCAACACCATAATCACTGTACATGTCAATAAATGAGGGATAGAGATATTTCCCTTCACAATCTATGACCACCGCATCTTTAGGAACAGTAACATTGGTACCTGCAGCAACGATCTTACCTTCGCGGATCAGGAGCGTACCTTTCTGGATGGTTGTCTGCGCATCTTTAACAATGGTAGCATTGATAAATGCATAGGCCCCGTTTTTAGGATCGGCCACTCCGTTCACCGGAAAAGTGGTCTGCGCAAACAGCGCACCGGGCACGGATACCAACATCCACAACAGGAAGAGCCACTTTCCTGGTGGAAGAACTGAAATTTTTCTCATACTGTTAGTTTTTTTAATATCTGGTTTAAGCTTGTAAATTAGGCAAACAAGGATATTTGATGTCATATAAATTTTAAAATAATAACAAAACTACACATGGTTTTAAATTCATATATCGATCATACCTTGTTGAAGCCGACCGCCCTTATCAGTGAGATCCGTCAACTCTGCATAGAAGCAGTGAATTATTCTTTTGCAGCGGTTTGTGTGCCGCCGCCGTTAGTAGTGAATGCAAGAAAAGAGCTGGCCGATACCGGGGTTAAAACGGCTACGGTTATCGGCTTCCCGTTTGGATATTCAAATGCCGCTGCAAAAAAAGATGAGGCCGTCCAGGCGTTGAAAGACGGTGCGGATGAGCTGGATATGGTGATCAACCTGGTGGCTTTAAAAAACAAAGCCTGGAACTATGTGCAGTCAGAGATCGCAGCATTGAGCGAGCTGAGCCATGACCAAAACAAACTGATCAAAGTAATTATAGAGTCGGGGGTGTTATCAGACGAAGAAATCATACGTTGCTGCGAAATCTGCACGGCAGCTGGTGTTGATTTTGTTAAGACTTCAACCGGTTATGCAGAAAAAGGCGCAAGCACCGCGGCTGTCCGGCTGATGCGGGCCAACCTGCCAACCAATATCAAAATAAAAGCGTCAGGAGGAATAAGAACTTATGAATTCGCCAGGGAGCTGGTGGAAGCCGGGGCAGAAAGACTGGGTTGCAGCGCGAGTATCGCAATCGTTGAAGGTTCAGGCAAACCGGGAAATGGGTACTGATCGGATATTAACATACCAGGTTATACTATATCAAAATATAATATCAAATTTGTCGCGATAATTGTTTGTATGAAAAAAGTCATTGTATTGTTTGCGGCTCTGTTTGTAGCAGTATCACTCATCGCTCAAACCGATTCAGGATCTGTTGCGGCGAATACTGTTGCGGTGAAACAGGATCCACGCATTGGGGAATTATTAAAAAAACATGCAGAGGCAAATCTGGCACTGGCAAAGAGCATGCGTCGCACAGCCCCCGGGTTTCGGATACTCGTCATCAATACGCCGAGCCGCGATAAGGCTGTTGAAGCAAAAACGAAAATGTACCAGGAGTTTCCTGAGTTAAAATCCTACCTGCTTTTTCAATCACCCAAATTCCATCTGAAGGTGGGCAATTTCCTTGATCGCGCCGAGGCCGAAGCTTATCTTGAAAGCATCAGGAAAAGTTTCACAACGGGAGTATATATTGTGCGGGACACCATTGAATTGCAGCCTGGTAACAAGGCTGAAACCGAGCAATAGCCTGAATTGACTACTGAACGTTTTTCAGCATATTCATATAAACGCGCCGCATTTATTTCGTACGAAAACCAACAGGTCTTTCTTCGACCCGTGTTTTAAATCGGATTTCGTAATTTTCCACATGCTTTCTCAAAAGATCAGGGATCTTGCTGCCCTTTATGCAAACGAGTTTATCGAAGTGAGGCATCACCTGCATGCACATCCGGAACTCAGCTACAAAGAATTTGAAACTTCACGGTTTGTTCAACAGAAACTGACGGAATTTGGGATACCCTTTACCGTTATGGCCGATACGGGTGTGGTAGGCATTATCACCGGCAAACCATCCGACCGTGTGATTGCGTTACGCGCTGATATGGATGCTTTGCCGATCACGGAAGAAAATGATGTGCCTTATAAATCGCTTGTGCCGGGGGTGATGCATGCCTGTGGACACGATGTGCATACATCCTGTTTGCTGGGTGCGGCAAAGATTTTAAATGAATTAAAAGATCAATGGCATGGCGTCATTAAGCTGATCTTTCAACCCGGCGAAGAAAAAAACCCTGGTGGAGCCAGCATCATGATCAAAGAAGGCGTTTTACTGAATCCGGCACCACAGGCGATATTTGGCTTACACGTACATCCGGGATTACCAGTTGGGAAATTCAGTTTTCGCGGCGGACAGGTAATGGCAAGCGCCGATGAGATCTATATCACCATCAAAGGTAAAGGCGGCCATGCTGCTGCCCCGCATCTCACCACCGATACCATCCTGATCGCATCGCAGCTTATTGTTAGTCTGCAACAGGTCATCAGTCGCAACCGCGATCCTTTTCAGCCATCAGTATTATCTATTACCTCATTCCAGGGTGGGTACACTACCAACGTAATTCCAAGCGAGGTAAAGCTGATGGGTACATTCAGGGCACTGAACGAAGAATGGCGGTTCAAGGCACATGAATTGATCCGTACCATCAGTCATCAACTGGTCACCAGCATGGGCGCCACCCTCGATCTGCACATCGATGTAGGTTATCCAACCGTTTATAATAACGAAGCCTTAAATGAAACTGCACGGCAACTCGCAGAAACCTACATGGGAGCCGAAAACATTGAAACCACAGAAATGCGGATGGGTGCAGAGGATTTCGGTTATTACTCACAGTTAGTACCGGGTTGTTTTTACCGCCTCGGTGTCGGTAATGTTGAAAAAGGAATCAGTTCGGGTGTACATACACCTACTTTCAACATTGATGAAAGCGCCATTCAAAATGGCATGGGCATGATGGCATGGCTGGGTGCGGGTGTTCAATGCTAAAGCCGGGTTTTTTGTGCGCATGTTTCACGGCGCGCCCTGGAAGGGCATTCAGGATACTTACTTGCAGATCCAGAGAATGATACCGAAAATGATAGGGATGATGATCATAAAATAAAGTTTAATGGTTATGGTTGTTATGTTTTATAAAATGCCGTGCTAACGGCAATTACGGTGTAATGCTGGTTAGTTTACGGAGGTTATTTCCATTCAATTGCACTGTTGATTGCTGATCGGCCCGGATACTGAGCGTGCCTATTGACGCAGAAGGAGCATCCTGTATCTTTGAATTTCTAAGCTCACAGGCAACCTGCGACACGTTTGATGGGTTGTCAGAGAAAATAAACTCAGATCCATCCCGTGCCTGTACTGACAACTTTCCAAAAAACATGGTAGTGTCTGCAGCTTGCGGTTGTACAAATAATGACGCGGAACTGAGCAGCACATTCGTGTTTATTGCTGCTGCAGAATCCCTGGCACCCAGGAGGTGGATCGCTGTATTTTCTGCAGATATCATTTCTATAGAGGGCAGATGCAACCACACCGTTTCGTGCATTCTTCTTTTTACTAACTCGTTATTGTTACGGTACGTGGAAGTATCACCTGTTATGAACAGCGTATCACCAACCTCCGCATACTTAAAATACCCGGGCATTTTTTTCTGCTTTGTTATGGCAAAGCCTGATGAAGGCACAATAACCAGGTTATCCATCCCGGTCACCTTTACAAAACGGACAGGTTTAAGCGTAGTGGTATCATTGCTCATAAAATCGTCAGTTGCCACCGTAAAATCGCCGCTTTTGTATTTTGCATACAGTGCAATATGAATCCCGATGAAGATTAAAAATATCGCCAGCAGGGTGCTCAATAATATCTTGTTACTTGTTTTCATATAAATGACTTAAAGCGGTTGTTCGAAATGTTGTTGTTTGAATTTTTCGTATTTCGGTTTCAGCTCTTCTATGTCCATGTTTAACAGGTACATATTTCTGAACACCGCTGGAAGATCCTTTTCAGTAAATGCCGTTTTCCTGTAAGCTGCGGCCTGGTTGTATGCATCACCGGCAACAAAGTATCCTATGCCACGTTGGTTATAGATGATCTCCTGTTGTTGCAAAAATTCAAATGTGCGCATCACTGTATTGGGATTCACTTCCAGTTGCATTGCCAACTCGCGTACTGAAGGCACTCTTTCTTCGGGCTTCCATTCTTTCAACAATATCTTCTCGCAAACATAATCTGCGATCTGAAGGTATATAGCTTGTGATTCTCGGAATTGCATGATAAAATAATTTAGTGCTGATTAAACTTCCTTCTCTTTCAAACGGAAATAGGTGACCACCCAAAGCAGCGGCGCCAATGCATACTTCAAAAGAAAAAATAACACCTCTCCTATCCACTCCGGTAATTGAACAATCTTTGCATGCTGGAAATTTCCATCTTCAAAAATCCGGTAACTCGTCAGGCCTTTATAATAACCACCGTCCGGCATCATCGGATCCAGCACCTTTGCAAAAAACAGAACTATCGCAAAAGCCAACACCAGCAGGCTGATGGTAGTTTTAATAAAACTGTATTTAGGAAAATATACCGACCCCAGTATAAAGGCACTCTGTATTGTTACGTAGGCAAGCATAATGAGCAGGAATACATTTGGTTCATCAGGATTGCTTTCATCAGTAAACTCGGTGAATATATTTACTACCTCCGATGATGGAGCATCACCTGCACCCGTCCATCGCGCGGCCGCGGCACTATTGGCAATTTTTACCATACTGAAATCAACAAGGTAAAACACTGCCGTGTACACCAGGTAAAAGAAAACCAGGCTGTATAACAAACTGCAAAGTAGTTTCTCAAGGTGTGATGCAGGAAATATGAGATAATTCATGGCTTTGGGGCCGGAAGAAAGTTCTGCAAAAGTGGTACTCGCAAAAAACAATCCTGTAATGGCAAGCCCCACATAATAGGTCTGAACCTGGATAAACGATGCAATTGGCCGACCCCAGTCAATAACCAACACAAATCCAAACCAGAAAAACAGCAGCCCGGCCAAAGCAACCGTTCCCAACAGATACTTTCTTTTGTTCTCGCTCCAGTGTTTTGCCACCAGCAGCGTCCATCTTTTAAAATCAAAAACCTGGTTCATACAATTAGTTTATGCGTTAAATACGGTTTGGATTTGCTGATTATTCATGATGATGGCCTTATACAATAACTCAAGGTCAATCTTACTGTCTTCGCCTTCTGTATTGGCCGAGATGATCGCACTCCCGCGAAGTGATGATTCCTGGTAAATGGCCGACCGGATCTCTTCAGGATCGAACGAAATACCAAATGATAATCTTCTTGAGATATTATCCATTGTTTGATCAAACAAGATCTTTCCTTCGTCGATGATCGTGATCCTGTCAATCAGATTCTCCAGATCTTTCACCTGGTGGGTACTAATGATTACACATTTGTTTTCACTGAGCGCACCGGCCATCACTCTCCTGAACTGGCTCTTACTCATGATGTCTAAACCATTGGTAGGTTCATCCATCAACAGAACCGAAGTATTGGTAGCCAGGCCGAGGCTGATCAGCACCTTTTTCTTCTGCCCATAACTCATATTTTGCAATGAGCCGGAAAGTGGAATATTAAATTCCGCTATGTATTTCCTGAATTGTTCACCGTTAAAACGCGGATAAAATGGTGCGTAATGATTTTCCAGGTGCTCAAGGGGAAGATCAGGCATATGAAACTCCTCCGGAACCATAAACACCTCCTGCAAAAATGCCGGCGTTCTTTTACCCGGGTCAAAGTCCATCACCCGGATGCGTCCCTTTACCGGGAACAACAAACCGGCAATGCTGCGCAGCAGTGTCGACTTCCCTGTGCCATTTTTTCCCAGCAGGCCATAAATAAAACCCGGCTGCAGCTCCAGGCTCAGGTCACTGAACACCGGCTTTTTCTTGTAATTAAAATGAAGATGCTGAACTGAAATCATACTTGCTGTTTTAGTGTACTACTTAAATAGTACACACAAACATACCGTTTTTTATTTCCCGGCCAAAGAATTCACTAAAAATTTTAAAAAATATTTCGTGGGCTCTTCGCTTTCCCAACATAAACCGGCGGTCGATTTTGCACAACTGATTCCAAATCACTTCAGTAAAACAATCCTTAAATTGCACCACTATTATATATATATGCAAAAAGAACTTCGAAGAGAACAGGCACTGGAATACCACTCGAAAGGAAGACCCGGGAAGATTGAAGTGGTGCCCACCAAAGATGCCAAAACGCAGCGTGACCTGTCGCTCGCTTATTCGCCAGGGGTTGCGGAGCCTTGTAAAGAGATCCAAAAAAACCCTGAAAGTGTATATAGGTACACCGCCAAAGGAAATCTGGTGGCGGTGATCAGTAATGGAACGGCGGTGCTGGGCCTGGGCGATATCGGTCCGGAAGCTTCCAAACCGGTGATGGAAGGAAAGGGCGTTCTTTTCAAAATCTTCGCAGATATAGATGTATTTGATATAGAGGTCAATGAAAAGGACCCGGAAAAGTTTGTCCAGATAGTAAAAGCGCTGGAGCCAACATTTGGGGGCATCAACCTGGAAGATATCAAAGCACCCGAGTGTTTTTATATTGAACAGAAATTGCGCGAAACATTGAAGATCCCTGTAATGCATGATGACCAGCATGGCACGGCCATCATCAGCAGTGCAGCGTTGTTAAACGCGTTGGATCTGCAGAAAAAGAAAATTGAAAAAGCAGTTTTTGTAATTAACGGGGCCGGCGCCGCTGCCATGGCATGCGCAAAGTTGTACGTATCACTTGGCGCCCGTTATGAAAATTTCACCCTGTTTGATAAAGATGGTGTTTTACATAAGGATCGTACTGATCTTGATGAAACAAAAAAACTGTTTGCGGTCACTTTTAAACATCAGACACTTGCCAGTGCAATGAAAAATGCGGATGTGTTTGTTGGACTGAGTGTCGGCAATGTGGTTACTCCCGAAATGGTTAAAAGCATGGCAAAACGACCTATCGTATTTGCTATGGCCAACCCTGATCCGGAGATCACTTATGACGCAGCAATAGGTGCCCGTAATGATCTTATTATGGCAACAGGTAGAAGTGACTTTCCTAACCAGGTGAACAATGTACTTGGCTTCCCTTTTATTTTTCGTGGAGCCCTCGACGTTAGAGCCACAACGATCAATGAAGAAATGAAGCTGGCGGCTGTAAAGGCGCTGGCATTGCTGGCTAAATCAACCGTTCCCGATATTGTGAACATAGCTTACAGCGAGGATAATCTTTCTTTCGGACCCACCTATATAATTCCAAAACCACTCGATCCCCGTTTACTCGCTACCGTGGCACCAGCGGTTGCAAAGGCAGCCATGGATTCGGGTGTAGCGCAGACTGCAATTACCGATTGGGATAATTATGCAATCGAATTAAACAACAGGCTGGGACTCGATAACCAGGTGATGCGGATCATGGGTAACAAGGCCCGGCTGGATCCTAAACGAATTGTGTTCGCAGAAGCCGATAATGTCAAGATTCTTAAAGCGGCCCAGATCGCTTATGATGAAGGAATCGCTTTGCCTATTTTACTTGGTGATGAGAAAAAGATCCGCGCCATTGCAGCGGCAAGTCGTATCGACATTGAAGATATGCCCATCATTGATCCAAGAAGTGATGAAGCTGAAGAATACCGGAAACAATACGCTGAATTATTTTTTAAGAAAAGAGGTAGAAAAGGTGTCAATAAGTATGAGTCTTATAAAATGATGAAGGACCGTAACTATTATGGTTGTATGATGGTGGAAACGGGCGAAGCAGATGCCATGATTTCCGGCCTTACGCGCAATTATGCTGAAACCATTCGTCCTGCACTGCAGGTGATTGGTACAGAGAGTGGTGTAAAAAAGATAGCGGGGATGTATTTGTTGCTTACAAAAAAAGGGCCCCTCTTTCTTGCTGATACTACAGTAAACTTTAATCCGACCGCAGAAGAACTCGCAGATATCGTGTTGATCGTTGCAAAGGAGATCAGGAACTTCAATCTTACTCCAAGGATCGCAATGTTAAGTTATTCCAACTTTGGCAGCAGTAATTCACCCGAAGCAAGACTGGTTGCGGAAGCACGGAACATAGTGAAAAAGAAAAATCCGAACCTGATCATTGATGGTGAAATGCAGGCGAGTATGCCGTTTAATAAAACCATCCTCAAGGATAATTATCCGTTCAGTGAACTGGTTGACCAGGATGTGAACACCCTTATTTTCCCGAATCTTGCCGCGGGTAACGTGGCTTATAACCTGCTTAAAGAAGTAGGCGGTGCCGATGCCATCGGACCCATCCTGCTTGGTCTGAAGAAGCCGGTACATGTATTGCAGTTGGGAAGTTCAGTACGTAGTATATATAATATGGCACTTGTGTCTGTAGTTGATGCCCAATTGAAGTGCAAATCGGTTGCGGGTGAAAAGCTGGCCGTGAGTTCAAAATGGAAGAAATTCAGACGCGTCAGCAAGGAGATCTGATCCCTGATGCAAGCCTGGGCTATATGCGGATTGGGTGTTTAAACCTATCTTCACAATGAATATTTGAAGCAGAGATGACATTTTTTACTGAACTGGGCCGATACCTTTTGATGATCAGGGGCATGTTTTCCAAACCGGAAAACTGGAAGATGTACTGGAAAGAATTTATGCACCAGTGCTCTGAAATAGGCATTGGCTCACTGGGCATTGTTGCAATTATTTCTACATTCATCGGGGCAGTATCTGCTTTGCAGACCGCTTATCAACTGGTAAGCCCGTTGATTCCAAAATCAACCATCGCCCAGATTGTGCGCGATACAGTAATTCTTGAATTCGCTCCCACCCTGGTTTGTATTGTGCTGGCAGGTGTGGTTGGAAGTAAGATTGCCAGTGAACTCGGCAATATGCGCGTGAGTGAACAGATCGACGCACTGGAGATCATGGGCATCAATACCAAGACTTATCTCGTTTTACCCAAGATACTCGCAGCTATGTTAACCATCCCCATGCTGGTAGTGGTATCTATGGGGCTGGGCATCTGGGGCGGTCGTCTGGCAAGCACTTTATCAGGCATCGTCGACGCCAATGTGTTTGACAAGGGATTGCTTGAAAACTTCCAGCCATACAATGTATTGTTTGCGATTATCAAGGGTTACACTTTTGCTTATCTTATATCCAGCATTCCTGCTTATTATGGTTATCATGTACAGGGTGGTTCGCTTGAAATTGGCCGGGCAAGTACCAAAGCAGTGGTTGTGAGTTGTGTGGCCATATTGTTTGCCGATTATATCATATCAGCATTGTTGTTATAATGATAGAAGTAAAAAATATAAAAAAAGGGTTTGGGGATAAAACGGTGATCAATGGCGTAAGTGCTGTGATGCAGACCGGCAAATGCAATCTTATCATCGGCTCGAGCGGTAGTGGGAAAACGGTTTTCATGAAATGCCTGGTAGGTTTGTTTACACCGGATAGTGGTGAGATCATGTATGAAGATGAAAGCTTCACCAAAATGGACCGTGAAGCAAAAACGGAGGTGCGTAAGAAGATCGGCATGCTGTTCCAGGGTTCTGCCTTGTTTGACAGTAAAACGGTGGAACAAAATATCATGTTTCCATTAGATATGTTCACAAAAGACAGTTATGCAAAAAAACTGAAACGGGTGAACGAAGTACTGGAACGTGTTCAAATGAAAGATGTAAACCGGAAGTTCCCGGCAGAATTAAGCGGCGGTATGAAAAAACGTGTTGGAATTGCCCGCGCCATCGTACTTAACCCGCGATATCTTTTTTGCGATGAACCCAATTCAGGTCTTGATCCACAGACATCGCTGGTGATTGACAAACTCATCAAAGAAATTACTGAAGAATATAATATCACCACGGTAATCAACACCCACGACATGAACAGTGTGATGGAGATTGGTGAAAATATCATCTATATGTATAAAGGTGATAAAGAATGGGAAGGCAACAGGCGGGAAATCATTTTCAGTAAAAATGAACGGCTGAACGAATTCATTTTTGCCTCTGAATTTCTGAAAGACGCCAAGGATATGCGCATGTTGGAAATGAGCGGCAAAATCGACAATGATCGTAATATGGACGAATTGATTCAGTAGATTTTACCGCCAATAAAAAATATACCCTAGTTTTGCGCTGGTCCAAAAACTGGCTACCAGATTTTCAATTTATAAAACTCCGATATGAGTATTTTAGTTAATAAGCAATCAAAAATTGTAGTGCAGGGATTTACCGGTACTGAAGGTAGTTTCCATGCATCACAAATGATTGAATACGGTACCAATGTGGTCGGTGGCGTTACCCCGAACAAGGGTGGCACTTCGCATCTCGACACACCGGTATTCAATACCGTAGCAGATGCAGTTAAAGAAACCGGCGCTAATGTTTCTATCATTTTTGTTCCGCCTCCATTTGCTGCCGATGCTATCATGGAAGCGGCCGACGCGGGCATTGAACTGGTAGTTTGTATTACTGAAGGCATTCCTGTTCAGGATATGGTTAAGGTAAAACTGTATCTTGAAAGCCGTAGTACCCGGTTAATCGGACCAAATTGCCCGGGAGTTATAACAGCCGACGAGTGCAAGGTGGGCATTATGCCTGGATTTGTATTTAAAAAAGGTAAGATTGGAATCGTGTCCAAATCGGGCACATTAACATATGAAGCCAGCGACCAGGTTGCAAAAGCCGGTCTGGGTGTGTCAACAGCGGTAGGTATCGGTGGAGATCCGATCATCGGCACAACTACCCGTGAGGCGCTTGAACTATTCATGAATGATCCTGAAACCGAAGCGGTTGTAATGATTGGTGAAATTGGTGGCGGAATGGAAGCTGAAGCCGCACGCTGGTACAAAGAAAATGCACGCAAACCAGTGGTTGGCTTTATTGCTGGCCAGACTGCTCCTCCCGGACGTCGTATGGGTCATGCCGGAGCCATTGTTGGTGGTGCAGAAGACACTGCAGAAGCCAAAATGAAAATCATGACCGAATGCGGAATTCATGTGGTTTCAAGTCCTGCTGATATCGGCAGCACAATGGCAAAAGTGCTTAAGAAAGGATAATTTTCTAAATGCATTATAATACAGGGCTGTTTCTTCAATGAAACAGCCTTTTTGTTTTTGTATCCATCCGGTTGTAGCAAGAAAGTTTATTATCCAGCTTCAAGCCGCCTTGCGGAAATGTTAAAGCTGGTAAAGCTGGCGCCGTTCATGTGAAAAACGAAGGCCGCGCGCATCTGCTGGACAGAGATTTTATACCTTGCACAGCCGGTCTTTGGAGGACCGCATAAAACTTACCAGATGAAAAGAGCCAGTTTGTTTTTTCTTTTTGCTGTTATCCTCTCAGCCATGACCAACGCGCAACGTCCGGATTACACCCGTGAATGGAAACGTATTGATTCGCTTTCAGCAAAAGCCGGTCTTACCAAATCAGCATTAGCCGCTGTAAAAGAAGTTTACAATGCAGCGGCAGCTGAAAAAAACCAGCCACAAATCCTGAAATCACTGATATACCAGGTACTGCTGGGACAACATCTTGAGGAGGATGCAACAATCACCAGTATACGTTTACTCGAAAAACAATTACCGATACTGAACGAACCCGGTCGGTCAATCTTAAACAGTATAATTGCAGAAAACTATTGGCATTACTTCAGGGCAAACCGCTGGAAGATGTACAACCGTGCTGCTGCTGACACAAAAAGCGATGATCCTGAAACCTGGTCCGCTGCCGAATTCCACTCAACCATTACCAGGCATTATCTTGCTTCATTAAAAAACGAGCGTTTGTTGCAGACCACTGCATTAAACGGATTTGCTGCCATTCTTGAACAGGGAAATACCCGTTGGCTGCGACCTACGCTGTTCGACTTTCTTGCCCATCGCGCCCTCGATTATTTTACAAATGATGAAAGAACAGTGCTGCAGCCGGCGAATCATTTCAGTATTGTAAATGACACCGCTTTTGCACCTGCTGCAGAATTTGTGAAAGTCCGGTTCAAAACGGAAGACACAACTTCATTATACTTCCGATCGCTTGTTTTGTTCCAGAAACTGCTGAAACTGCATCTCAACGACACCCTGAAGGATGCATTGATTGATGCAGATATCCGGCGCATTGAATTTGTGAAGGCACATGCACAAATGCAGGGAAAGGACCAATTGTATTACGATGCGCTTAGTAATATTACCGCCACTTATCCAGACAACCGCATTGCTGCACAGGCCTGGTACCTACGCGCATCGGTCCATGCTCAAAAGGCACGGCAGTATCAACCACTGGAAAATGATTCCAATCGTTATGAATGGAACGAGGCCGAAAAAATCTGTGAACGCGTAGTCGCCCGGGCCGATTCATCAGAAGGAAAAACGAATTGCATCAACCTGCTCTCCGAGATAAGGAGAAAAGATTTATCACTGGTATTGGAAACCGCAAATATTCCTGGTGCGCCTTTCCGTGCGCTGACAGGCTTCAGAAATTTTTCCCGGTTATACATCCGCGTTATTAAAGCAGATACTGCTATAGATAATCTGAACAATAGTGGCGACATCCGCTACTGGCAACAGCTCACTGCGCTACCGACCCTGACAGGATTCGAGCAGGTATTGCCTGAAACCGGTGATCACCAGTTTCATACGACCGAGATCCGTATACCTGCATTGCAACCAGGTAAATATGCACTGCTTGTGAGCCCCGATAAAAACTTCACACCGGGCAAATCTGTAATGGCTGTACATTCATTTCATGTTACAAACATTGCTTTTGTTAAACGTGGTGAAAATTACTTCGCGCTGAACCGGCAAACCGGTGCTCCGCTGCAGCAGGCTCCCGTCCGGACCTGGTTCTCTCAATACGACTATACTGCACGGAAGATGGTGTTGAAAAAAGGACCTTCGTTGAAAACGGATAATAATGGAACATTTACATTAGATCGTAATCCCGACAATAATCAAAAGCAATTCCGGTTCGAAATTTCTACCGGTGATGACTATTTTTTTCCGGACAATGTTTTCTATCATTATTATTCGCCTGAAAAGAAAGACCCGGAAGAAAACAAAACGTCTTACCTCTTTACCGACCGTGCTATTTACCGCCCTGGTCAAACATTGTTTTTCAAAGGCATCGTCGTGTCGTCTATTGCCGGTGGCAAACCCACTGCCGCAACAAATTTCACCACCACTGTTTTTTTACATGATGCAAATGGGCAGGCCGTTGATTCGATGGAAGTAACCACAAATGCATATGGGTCCTACAATGGAACATTTCGTTTACCTGCGGGAGGTTTAAGCGGCAACTTTGAAATTATTGATCAGGGTACCGGCGGTGTGGCAGATTTTTCTGTAGAAGAATATAAGAGACCGCGGTTCCAGGTTACGCTGGCTGATCCGGCAAAACGGTATGTGTTGAATGATAGTGTTTCGATCAATGGAGAAGCCGTTGCTTATGCCGGCAATGCCATCGATGGCGCAAGGGTCAATTATTCCGTTGTGCGTACTACCAGCAGGTTTCAGCCTTATCCGCTGGCCCGTACACGCACCATTTATCCTCCTGTAACAAATCGAACGATCATTGCTAATGGCACAGTTACCACCGATAAAAACGGAAAGTTTACATTAACATTCAAGGCATTGCCCGATGATGCTGTTGCCCGTCGTTCCGGCGATATGTTTAATTACGAAATTCAAACTGATATCACAGACAACAGTGGAGAAACGCGGTCTGCCAATAAGATGATTACAATAGGATATCAGTCTGTGCGCCTTTTACTCGAAGCACCCTCAAATATGCCTTTAGATAGTCTGCAGCAGATAAAGGCGAAAGCTGTTGACCTGAATAACAACTACCAGTCAGTTCCCTATTCGCTTCGTCTCGTTAGCCTTAAAGCGCCTGACCGGCTTTTGCGGGAACGTTTATGGCAGCAACCTGATATACATGTCCTCCCCGAAGACGAATACATCCGCTCGTTTCCATTTGACATATATAAACGTGAAAATGAGCCTGTGACCTGGCCCGCAATCAAAACCGTTGCAACCATACAGGATTCAACGCAACCTGATGGGAAGGTTCGTTGGCCGGGAAACGTTCAACCAGGATGGTATCTGCTGGAAATGTCCACCCCTGATCCTTCCGGGGAAATCATTAAAGATTCCATTGCGGTGTTGCTTTATCGGAATGATCTGAAGTCACCGCTTGCCGGCGCAACATTAATGGCAGCAACAAGAACTGCAGAACCGGGCCGGCGGATTCCCTATCGACTTTCCACCAATCTTGATAGCCTGTATATAATCAGGAGCCTGTCGAACAGCGTGAGGTCAGATCAATATGATTATTCCTGGGTAACGAAACAGAATGCTGCGTACGAATTATGGGTATCAGATAACGATTTGGGCGGTATGGAGATCGATATTGCTTTTGTAAAACATAACCGCTTTTACTCGGATAATATATCAATAGAAGTGCCTTATCCCGGAACGGACCTTAATATCAGCTATTCCAGCTTCCGTGATAAATTGCTTCCGGGCTCGCCGGAAAACTGGACAATACATATCAGCGGTAGTGATAAGGAAAAGGTTACCGCTGAATTGCTGGCTACCATGTATGATGCATCGCTGGATGCCTTCAGACCCCACCCCTTTAACAAACCCGCCGTATGGCCGCGGTTTGCAAAGCTCCGTACCTGGGAGTCGCATGTATCTTTTGGAACGGGCCATGGCAATGTATTGCCGGAGCCCCTGGTCTATGTTTCTTTCAGAAAAGAATATGATCGTTTGATCTCACCCCGGGAAGAAGGATTGGTATCATCTGGACTTAATCAAAAGATCTTTGGCATGAGGGCCGCCAGGACCGAGTCACTTGAACAGGACATGGCCAGTGCGCCAACAGCGGCTTTTGCGCAGGATTCGGCAGAAACCACGCCTGCACCAGAACCCGTTCCACAGGTTCGGAGCAACCTACAGGAGACCGCCTTCTTTTTCCCTGAACTATATACAGATAGCAGTGGCGACATCAGGATAACGTTTACCATTCCGGAAGCTCTTACCACCTGGAAATTCCGTGCGCTGGCACATACCCCATCACTGGCATTTGGAGCCAGTGAAAAAACAATTGTTACCAGTAAGGATCTGATGGTTCAGCCAAACGCCCCCAGGTTTGTACGTGCAGGCGACGGTTTTGATTTCAGTGGCAAGATTGTAAATATGACTGATAAGGAACTAACCGGCCAGGTTGAACTGCAACTGATAGATCCGACAACTGATCAACCTGTTGACGGCTGGTTCAAAAATGTTTTTCCAAACCAATTTTTTACAGTTGAAGCCGGACAAAGCGTGCCCGTTTCATTTACCGTTGAGATACCATATCAGTATAATAAATTACTCAGGTACCGCATGGTAGCCAGATCAGAAAACAAAAGCGATGGTGAAGAAGGCTTATTACCGGTGCTCTCAAACCGGCACCTGGTCACAGAAAGTATACAATTGCCCATTCGCGGATCTGGTACAAAACAGTTCAGTTTCCCTAAACTGCTTAATAGTGGAGACAGCGAAACGCTCAATCATCATTCATTAACTGTTGAGTTTACAAGTAACCCGGTTTGGCTCGCAATTCAAGCGCTACCATATCTCGCAGAACAAAAACGTCCATCATCCGACGAATTGTTCAATACATTTTACGCGAATGCACTGGCATCTGCAATTACAAAAGATGCACCCGAAGTGAGGAAGGTTCTACAGGAATGGAATTCAGACACCAATGCATTATTATCAAATCTTGAAAAAAACCAGGAGCTGAAATCGACACTGGTTTCAGAAACACCATGGGTACTACAAGCAAGATCTGAAGCGGCACAAAGAAAACAAATAGCTGCGTTTTATGATACTGCAAGGGTACAGTTTGCGACCAGTTCGGCATTACAACAGCTTGCAGCCCTGCAATCACCCAACGGCGGATTCATGTGGTTCCCGGGAGGGCCGGACGACAGGTTTATTACTCAATACATCATGGCGGGTCTGGGTCACCTCACCAGGTTTGAAACGACCTATGCAAAAGATCCGGTGATCCGCCGGATGATTACGCTGGCGCTTCAGTATCTCGATAAGAGCATACAAGCCGATTACGAACTTGACCTGAAAAATGCAAAAAAAGGAACAACACCGTCTGGCATCAACAATCTGCAGATTCAATACCTGTACATCCGCAGCTTCTTTTCTGACCGGGCAATTTCCGGATCAACACTAAAAGCGTATGCGCATTACCGAAAGCAGGCGGCAAAAGACTGGCTGAAGCATAACAGGTATATGCAGTCTATGATAGCGATTGCCCTCCACCGCTCTGATGACCTAAACACAGCAAGAAAAATAGTCGCTTCACTTAAACAGAACGCTATCAATAATCCTGAACTTGGAATGTATTGGAAAGATGTAAAGTCTGGCTACTACTGGCACCAGGCACCGGTTGAAACGCAGTCTGTGATGATCGAGGCCTTTTCTGAAATCGCACGCGATACCAAATCGGTTGCTGATATGAGAACATGGTTGCTGAAACAAAAGCAAACAAAACAGTGGAACACTTCGCGCGCCACGGCCGATGCGGTGTATGCGTTATTGTTAACAGCACCAGGAGCTGAACAGGGACGATCAACGCTTACCAAATCACCAGAGGTGAAGATAACGCTTGGAGGTGAAGAAGTTGTTGCTGACAGAAAGCAGGCAGGCACAGGATACTTCAAAAAGATCTACACAGAAAACCAGGTAAACCCGCGCATGGGCAATGTTGTGATCGACATAAAAGAAGCCACCGGAGCCATGCCGGCCTGGGGTGCAGTATACTGGCAGTATTTTGAGAACCTTGAAGCCGTTACTGCCAGCAATGGCGCGATGCAGGTAACAAAACAATTATTTAAAGAAATTACCACTGCGGGTGGCACGCAGTTAACGGCACTTAACGATAACAATGTTTTAAATATTGGTGATAAAATAAAAGTGCGGTTAATACTGAAAGCGGACCGCGATATGGAATATTTGCATCTGAAAGATATGCGCGCCGCAGGAACCGAGCCAGTGAACGTACTAAGCAGCTATAAATGGCAGGGGGGCCTTGGTTATTATGAATCTACCGGTGATGCTGCCACGAACTTTTATTTCACCCGGGTTCCCAGGGGTACCTACGTATTTGAATACAATTTGTTTGTGACGCATACCGGTAAATTTAATAATGGAATCGCTACACTGCAATCTGTATATGCCCCGGAGTTTAGTAGCCATACAGGCGGCATGCGTATAACCGTTGAATAGTAAGGTCAGTTTCTAAAGAAGAGCAATATGCATGTTGATTTTTTATTGGTTGGCCAGGGTATATCGGGAAGTTTCCTGTACCACGAACTCGTGAAGGCCGGATACAGCGTAGCAGTTGTAGATGAGCGTCGCCCAAACAGCGCTTCTATGGTAGCATCCGGAGTGATCAACCCTGTCACCGGACGGCGCATTGTGAAAACCTGGTTGATAGATGAAATCATTCCGGCAATTCGCGCATCATATTCAGAGTTGTCAGAATTATTTGACATAAATGCGCTGCAGGAACTTTCTGTTATTGATTTTTTTACCACCCCGCAAATGGTACTGGCCTTCCAGCAAAGATTTGCAGAGGACAAACAGTATCTCTCCCTTCCTGCGGAGCAACAACAGTGGAAGGATCAGTTCAATCATGACTTCGGTTTTGGCGAGATAACTCCCGCCTTTGTTGCCAACATGCAGGAGATAATTACAAACTCACGCAAACGCATAGCCGAAAGTGGCCGGCTTATCGATACCGGCTTTGACATCAACCGCCTTGTGCTGCAAACTGACGAACTGCGTTATGAAGAGCTCACGGCTTCCAGGCTGATTTTTTGTGACGGCATCAGTAGTGCGACCAATCCATATTTTGGTATGCTGCCATTTGGAGGCAACAAAGGTGAAGCCGTAATTGTGGAAATTGAGGGACTGGAACCTGATCATGTTTTTAAAAAGGGTTTTAGTCTTGTGCCCTGGAAGCAGAATCTGTTCTGGCTCGGATCCAACTATCTGTGGGAATTTGAAAACGACCTCCCCACACCAGGTTACTATCGTTTTGCAGAAAACTGGTTGCGCCAAACCTTGCGTATGCCATTTCGTATAGTTGAACACCTGGCAGCTATCAGACCTGCTACGCTTGAGCGAAGGCCATTTATAGGCTTTCACCCTGTATATCCGCAGCTCGGAATTTTCAACGGCATGGGAACGAAGGGATGTTCACTTGCGCCATTTTTTGCAAAACAATTTGTTCAGCAGATAAAAACCGGCAGCGGTCTATATAAGGAAGCCGATGTTGATAGATTCAAACGCATTCTGTCAAGATAAACCACTTGCATCTTCAACATTAATCTTTTTATTTTTGAAAGAAAACTTCATGAGTACTGCACCGCAGAGTGACTTCTATACCATACCCGCACGTTTCAGACGTATTGAGAATCTCCACATATTTTTCTGGCTCGTAAAAGTTATCAGCTGGGCCATGTTATGGAAACCGATAGGTATGTTTATGCTGATTCCTACTTTAACCGTTGCCATCATCATCACCTGGCAAACACGGAAGATATTGTCGGAGTTGTTTCATAACCTTGCCGTAGTATTCTGGATCACTGCCAACGGTTACTGGATGATCATTGAGTTTTATGGCTACGATGAAGAATTGCGGATATACACAAGTATACCGTTTACAATAGGATTAGTTTTTATCGTCACTTATTATGCCTTTATCCTGCCGCGTGAAAAGAAACGCATGGCAGAAACCAACAGGGAGTTCCGGAAGTTGTGATCAGGCAGCCATACGATTATCACTCAGAATAACGATAGGGTCCTGGCGCAGCAGTCGGGTCATTGCGCGGTACAATTCCGGCAGTTCGTGACGCATACGGATCGGGTTTTCAAAAAACACTTCCACACTCACGGCCCAAAACTCATGATAATTGGTACCTGCATAATCGCCAAGGATATTTTTGACACCTTTCTGCATGCTTTCAAATATCGGCCGCGCTACTTTTGAGAAATTTTTAAATTCCTTTTTGAAATGTTTATCCTCTTCGGTTTGGGTGATGAAGTTTACATAAGTCAATGCATGTCCCATCTCGTGTAAACCAACATTACAGTTTGGTGAAAGTCGCTTAACGCCTTTCATGAAGTTATCCCATGATAAGTAAATACCGCTGTGGTCCACATGTCCCTGGAAAGGGCGTGAGTAAAACCCATAATGATAATCATCTTTCAGGATAAAAATGTCCCGGAAGAAGTTGAGCATAAATTTCTCAAGACCAAATGTAAGTTGAATGGCTACGGCACTCACTAATATCGGCATTTCGGCGGTTTCGTTTACTTCTATATAATGAAACCGCTTTGCTCTCCTGAACAAAAAGGTTCTGAACAAAAACTTGCGTTGATCTTCGAGATTGAGCCGGTTATAAAAACGGAGATGACCTGAAATAACGGAGTGATAAAAGGTCTCCTGCGACAGGAAGTTTTTATATTGTCGTTTAACGTGTAGTTTATTGACCCATTCAACGATCGGGCTATATCCAAGGATGATGCCGATCACGAACAAAGCAATGTATAAAATTTCCATAAGGTCCAATTTTAGAGGTAAGCTAAAGTCGGATACGAGAAGTTACATCAGTAATTCACAGAGATGGATTAAAGCACGGTCGAAGGAAGATCGGGAAGGTGGTCTCAGGTAGGGATCAGATAATAATCAGAACAGGGATCGTTCTGGGAACAAAATATAAAGAATATTTTGAAAATGGAATAGCGGCTCAAAAAAGCTTTTCAGCTTTTAACGTACCTTTGCAAGCCGGATACTTAACTCAATGATTTATAATTGATTCAACAACGAATCATTTCAAAAATCCGATCATTTCCGGCGTTTGAACACTATTTAAGCACAATTAACATCAATATGTACAGAACTCACACCTGCGGGGAACTTAGGGCCACAGATTCAGGAAAAGAAATTACACTTGCGGGCTGGGTTCAGACCGTCCGCAAATTTGGAAGTATCACCTTTGTGGATCTGCGTGACCGTTATGGCATTACTCAATTGCTGCTGGGTGAAGACCTGAATGCAACGCTCGACGCACAACCATTGGGACGTGAGTTTGTTATCCAGGCAGTTGGAACCGTTGCTGAACGCAGTAATAAAAATCCTAACATCCCAACGGGTGATATAGAAATCAGGGTTAAAAAATATACCATACTTAATAAGGCTGCCACTCCCCCATTTACCATACAGGACGAAACTGATGGAGGAGATGATCTTCGGATGAAATATCGTTTTCTTGATCTGCGTCGTCAGATGGTAAGAAAAAATCTTGAGCTTCGTTATGCGGTAAACCGCGCCGCCAGAAACTACCTGCATCAGAATGACTTCATGGATATTGAAACTCCATTCCTGATCAAATCAACACCAGAAGGCGCGCGCGATTTTGTTGTGCCTTCACGCATGAATCCGGGCCAGTTCTATGCACTGCCACAATCACCGCAAACCTTCAAGCAATTGTTAATGATTAGTGGTTATGACCGCTATTACCAGATTGTAAAATGTTTCCGTGATGAGGATCTGCGCGCCGATCGTCAACCTGAGTTTACTCAGATCGACTGTGAGATGAGCTTTGTTGAACAGGATGATATCCTGACAATGTTCGAAGGTATGGTTAAACATATCTTCAGGGAAGTAAAACAGATCGACATTCCCGAAGCCGTGCAACGTATGACCTGGGAGGATGCTATGTGGCAATATGGTAATGATAAACCAGATATCCGCTTTGGCATGCAGCTTTCAAATCTTAAGTCTGCCTTTTTGAAGGATGGCCGTATCCAGGCAGCGGGTGAGCTGATAAATGGGAATGGGTTCAAGGTATTTGATGATGCCGAAACCGTTCTGGCCATTGCAGTGCCGGGATGTGCTGAATATACACGCAAACAAACCGATGAACTAACGGACTGGGTTAAACGCCCACAGATAGGGATGTCGGGTCTGATATTTATCAGGTGCAACGCAGATGGCAGCTTCAAAAGCAGTGTCGATAAGTTCTTCAGTGAAGACAAGTTGAAAGCTATTGCTTCATCGTGTAATGCTGCTGCCGGCGACCTGGTATTGATCCTGGCTGGTAAAGAAGAAAGAACCCGTAAAGCGATCAGCGAACTGAGACTGGAAATGGGCGAGCGCCTGGGCCTGCGTAAAAAAGATGAATTCAAACTGTTGTGGGTGCTCGACTTCCCATTATTTGAATATAGTGAAGAAGATAACCGCTGGGTGGCGCGGCACCATCCTTTCACTTCGCCAAAACCTGCACAGATCGAGGTTATGATCAACAACAACCCTGTTATAGAAGATGCGGCCAATTACCTGCAACATCCATACGCTAACATCAAGGCTAACGCTTATGATATGGTGTTAAACGGAAACGAAATTGGCGGCGGTTCTATCCGCATCTTCCAACGCGATCTGCAGGAGAAAATGTTTGCGGCCCTCGGAATGGATAAAGAAGAACAACAACATAAGTTTGGTTTCCTTTTGGGCGCCTTTGAATATGGTGCGCCACCTCACGGCGGTATTGCCTTTGGTTTCGACAGGCTTTGTGCTATCCTGGGTGGAAGCGAAAGTATCCGCGATTTTATTGCATTTCCGAAAAACAACAGCGGTCGTGACGTGATGTTGGATGCACCAGCTACTATTGATGAAAAACAATTCGGAGAATTACAAATAAAGCTTGATCTCAAATAAGCGTGTTCCTGTGTTATGAAAAACCTGACTGGATACCGGATAGTTACCTATGTATTGCTGTTTATCGCAGCCTTTCTTTCCATGGGTTTACTGACAAATTTTATTGGTGCGTTGGCTAACCCTGTGGCGCTGCTGCCTTTGTTCCTTGTGGCCTGTGTGGTGATCTACACCTATTGTAGCTGGCGTTTCCTTGTGCGGGGTATCGACCGCGGAATGACTCTTAAGATCAGCCTCCGTGATCTGATCAAAGTAAACGGCTATATTACAATGGCCCTGTCGGGATTTATGGTGTTCCAGATGATTATATTGTTGTCGAACCCCGAACTGATCGGACCCATAATGGAACAGGCCCGGGCGGCACAACCTTCCGGTAGCGAAATCACTGATGCAAGTCTGCATAAAATGCTTCAGGGAACGATGATGTTTCTTCTTGGCTATGCCTCGCTGTTGCTGATCCACGCCTTCGTCACCATACGTCTCCTGAAGAGATATGCCGGCGTGTTTGAAGACACATCACACAACGTTGAATAATCACGCTTAACCGGTTATCATGATAAATCTTCCAAAAGGCTGGCGCATATTTAAAGGCATTGGCATACTGCAGATGATCATGGTTATATTCCTGCTGGTGATTTCCATAACAGGTGTGTTTTACGATACCAACCGCGGCTGGCGTTTTCTTGAAGCGGGCTGTTATACACTCATGTTATTGTTTTTGTACCAGGGGTTTTCTGTTCTGAATGATAACTACCCCGATACACCACTTTCGCAAAAACAGAAGCGTAAATTCAATCTGCTTTTCCTTTCCAACTTCTTGCTGATATCCTTCACGTTTGCAAAATTTATTGTGCAGTGGCGTTATGCATATACCATGCTTGAGATTGGTGGACTCAGCTCACGGAGTATGACATTCATACTTGTGCCACTCATCATTGCATTCCTTGTGTTTGCGTTTAATATAGTGTACCTGGGGGGTATGTACCGTTTACGTAGAACCATCAACGAAAACGACCGCAAAAAGATAGAGAACGAATTTATCAGTGGAAATTGATCACCATAACGGCCTGTCGTTGGAATGGCGTTTGTTTCGTATAGCAAACTACCTGTTGATCGCATGCGTACTGGGATTCACCGGATTGGTGCTTTATTCAATAGCAGGCGGGGATGAGCTGTGGAACGAGTTTCTGCTGATCTTTGCGGGTGTAACCGTCTTACTGATCAATTTCTGCAGCAATATTTACCTGCTGGAAAAGTTCTATCCTCACCGGGAGATTTCATCCTCTTACAGGCGGCTAATGGGACTCGCTCTTTTTTTCAGTGGGTTCATCATTGCTTTTCTTACGATAGGGTTTGTGTACCTCTTAAACGAAGTATTTACTGAAAACGCACCTGTAGACCGGTACGCAATCAGGAGACGCATCATAATGGCTGTATTTGGTATGATTTTATTGACCATGTATTATGTTACCTGGCAACAGGTGGCGCTTCGCAAAACCATTGACAGAAATACCCGTCGGCTTTACAATGCGTTTCTTGAAAATGACAAAACGTCCTCATAAGGCGGATCTGCTTTATTCTGACCAACCGACAGAAGTTTGAATGGTAAATGAAGAAGCCTTTTTGGGAAATAGTTAGCTTGACAGTTTTAAAAATACTACCATGAAACCACCATTGGCAGAAAGACTGCGACCGGAAACCCTGGATGATCTTGTGGGACAGGAACATCTGGCAGGTAAAAAAAGTATTCTGCGAACCTCAATAGAACAAGGTCGCATTCCATCTATGATTCTTTGGGGTCCCCCGGGAACAGGAAAAACAACGATCGCAAATATCATTGCTCACTCACTGCAGCTTCCCTTTTTTACCTTGAGTGCGATCAGCGCCGGTGTGAAAGATGTAAGGGAGGTGATTGAAATTGCACGCACAAAAACACACGCGATCCTGTTTATTGATGAAATACACCGTTTTAATAAAGGTCAGCAGGATGCCCTGCTGGGTGCGGTAGAAAAAGGAACCATAACACTTATCGGTGCCACTACTGAAAATCCATCGTTTGAAGTGAACAGCGCATTATTAAGCAGGTGCCAGGTTTATGTTTTGAAGGCGCTGGATAAAGAAGCGCTTACAAAGCTCTTGCATACTGCCATGATCAAAGATGCAGAGCTGCGCCAGCATGTGATTGAGATCAGGGAAACAGAAGCCATGATCAACATCTCCGGGGGTGATGCGAGGAAACTGTTGAATCTTTTTGAATTGGTTGTTAATACCCTGTCTAACGATGATCCGGTTGTTATAACCGACAAAGTGGTGATGGAAATTGCACAGAAAAAAATCGCCTTGTACGATAAAAGCGGGGAGCAGCATTATGATATTATTTCTGCTTTTATAAAATCGATCAGGGGCAGTGATCCCAATGCCGCCGTGTACTGGCTGGCACGAATGATAGAAGGCGGCGAGGATGTAAAGTTTATTGCCCGCAGAATGGTGATAGCCGCAAGCGAGGATATTGGTAACGCTAATCCCACTGCACTGGTGATGGCCACAACTACCTTTGATGCTGTTACGAAAATCGGCTATCCCGAGTCAAGAATTATTCTTTCTCAATGTGCGGTTTACCTGGCAAGTTCGCCCAAAAGTAATGCTTCATATATGGCGATAGACATGGCAGGTGCAGCAGTAAGAAAACATGGTGATCTTCCTGTTCCGCTTCATATCAGGAACGCCCCTACGAAGCTGATGAAACAACTTGATTACGGCAAAGGTTACGAGTATTCGCATAGCTACCAGAACAACTTTTCTGCCCAGGAATACCTGCCGGATGAGTTATCAGGGACCACATTTTATGAACCTGGCAGTAATGCCCGCGAAGAAGAATTACGGCGCTATCTGAAAAACCTTTGGAAAGAGAAATATAAATATTAACCAACCACTCATTAATCATTCGCACTATTGTTGCGCGAGGTTAATTTTACACTCTAATAATTATACGGTTAAGATGTCTCAATTAGAAATCAACATGGAAGTGACCTGGAAGGTGGAACCCTTTGATAAACTTACTACTGCCGAACTCTACGACATCATGCATCTTCGCAGTGAAGTGTTTGTTTTAGAACAGCAATGTTTATTCCTGGATCTTGACCACAAAGATCAGTATGCCCATCATCTTATGGGATTTCAATCGAACAAACTCGCTGCATACACCCGATTGTTTAACGCCGGCATTATGTACCAGGAAGCGAGCATTGGCCGGGTCGTTACCGCGCGGTTTGCACGAAATTCCGGAATTGGGAAAAAGTTAATGATACAGTCGATCGAAGAGCTATACATTTTGTTTGGCAAACAACCGATACGTATCGGTGCTCAACTCTATCTTAAACGTTTTTATGAATCCTTCGGATTCCGCCAGGATAGTGATATGTACCTTGAAGACGGAATTGAGCATATCGAGATGTTACTCAAATAGATAGATATAGTAACCAACCCCTGCCCCAAAAAATTTTCTTTCCTTATACATAAATCGCAATCTTCTGCGTTTATAGTTTCGTACAGCCCGGACTTCGAGCAATAAGACCGGAATCTCGACCATCTGAAAACTAAATCTAATATTCAATGAAACAGAATCTACACTCTGTGTGGAAGTGTTTGTGCCTGACACTCCTTGGTTACTCTTATTCCCCAACATCAACTGCTCAATATTCAGAGTCAGTCTCATTTTGGGAAGCCGGCATAACAGTCGGACCCTCAAACTTCCTTGGTGACCTCGGAGGAAACGTTGGTAAAGGAACATCTTTTCTTAAAGACAATAACATTCAAACAACTAAACTTACGTTTGGTGCTTATGCCACTTATCATCCAAGTGAATATATTGGCGTTCGTTTCGCTGCCAACATCGGAAGCCTTGAAGGTGATGATGCGGTGATCAAAGGAAAAGGCGGCCTGGAAGAAGCAAGAAAAACACGTAATTCAAATTTCAAATCACACCTGATAGAAGGACTCGTTGCACTTGAAGTTTATCCTACTGCCTTTCTTGAATATGAACCTTCAGATGTGTTCCGCAAACTGCGTCCTTATGGTGTAGTAGGTGTAGGTTTGTTCAACTTCAATCCTAAAGGCAAGGACCCTGTAACAGGTAACTGGGTTGCATTACAACCTTTGCATACAGAAGGCCAGGGATTCCCTGAGTATCCTGATCGTAAAGAATATAAACTGACCCAATTGAACATACCGATGGGGTTTGGTATAAAGTATTTTTTATCTGAATCAGTAAACCTCAGCCTTGAGATTCTGCACCGCAAAACATTCACTGATTATATTGATGATGTAAGCACTGATTATATTGATCCATCTTTGTTTTACAGCAATATGTCATTACCACAGGCACAACTTGCTCAACGTATGGCCAATAAATCAATATCCACAAGTGCAAGTCCAGGCGGTTTTGTAACTGGCAATAAAAGAGGTACGCCCACTAACAACGATGCCTATTATTCAATCGGATTTAAACTTGGCTTCCGGCTTTCAAACGATGGATACGGTAATTCAACCCGTTGTCCGGTTGTATTCTAAGTGTAAGTTAGTTTTCATTTGATCCTGTACCTTTTTATGAGATTAGATATCCTGAATTCATACAGCAGGTTGCTGGTCACAAGTGTGTGTTGCCTTATGTTGCTAACATCGGATGCAAATGCGACATGGGGACAAAACAATGGTGATACCATCGTTGTGTTCAAACAACAAACCAGCCGGAAACATGGCATCAAACTATATCCTGATGCATCTCACCAGGTATTATTTTTTGGAGCGAAGGGCCAGTATGGCCGGGCCTACCAACTGTTTCTCTTTGATGTTGAAGGGAAGTTGATGCGCCAGGTTAACATAAAAAACAATCAAACAACCGTACTCGAAGAGATGGAAAAAGGCGATTACGTTTTTGAAGTGTTCAGCGATGATGAACGCATTGAAACGGGCCAGGTTCGTGTACGTTAACAAACATAATTAAGCCAGTAAGCTGCAGGGAAATTATTTAAATCTGATATCCGGTTGAGTCATAAAACCTGATCCGTTCCCTATCAAGTGCCTCGATTAAATGATTTCTTTAATCACTCCCTGCACCAGCTTATTGGACCACAAAATCTTCTGGTCGATTCCAGTATCCTCAGTAGCCGGCGATGAGTAATTGCCGGCTATTTGTTTTATTACCGATCTTTTATCACATCATCAGTTAAAAAGATCCCTGCGGCTTCCTTCCAGTTATTGATACGTTCATAATCGGTAACTTCAAGATTGTGAGCAGAGGTGTACATATAAGGTTTACCCTTGAAATTGATCAGGTTCTTGACGTGGTCATCGATCATAAAGTCCCCGCAAATAAGTTTCTTATCTCCGCAAAGCGCCAGCTGCTTCCAGGTAAAAAAAGGAAAATGTTCCATCAGCCAGTCGTGTTTTTCAATAAGCGAATTGGGAAATTCCATCGCCGCCGACACGATAAAGATTTCATAGTATTTGTTCATCTCCTTTAATACATCAACGGCATCTTCCATAACCCTCAGGTTGCGAAAAAAGCCGGGCGTGTACAGCAGATCCAGTACCATTTTCTGGTGTTCCTCCGGAAATCCCAATATCCACGAACCGGCCAGCATCCGCTGCCAGTTGATCTCACCATCATATTTGGACCGATACCACTGAATTGCCGCACCCATCGGGTCAGCAATTACCTCATCCATGTCGATAATTATCCGCTTCATTGTTTTGTGCAGTTAAATGTTCAGGCCTTGAGCTCCTCCTTTAAGAAACGACCGGTATGACTTGCCTTTACTTTCAATAAATCTTCTGGTGTACCCTCAAATAAAATAAGACCGCCACCGTCACCGCCTTCTGGCCCGAGATCGATAAGATGATCAGCAACCTTTATCACGTCCATATTATGTTCAATTACCAGCACGGTATTTCCCCTGTCAACCAGTTTGTTTAATACATCCAGCAGATGGCGTATATCTTCAAAATGTAAACCTGTGGTAGGTTCATCAAGAATATAAAATGTTTTACCGGTATCCTTTTTAGATAGTTCGGTAGCCAGTTTTACGCGTTGGGCTTCTCCACCGCTCAGCGTTACCGCCGACTGACCCAGGGTTATATAACCCAGCCCAACCTCCTGCAACACTTTTATCTTGCGATAGATATACGGAACATTCTGGAAAAACTCGACCGCTTCGTCTACCGTCATATCAAGCACATCGCTGATCGATTTTCCTTTATATCGAATTTCGAGTGTTTCCCTGTTGTAACGTTTCCCCTGGCATTTTTCACAATGCACATAAACATCCGGCAAAAAGTTCATTTCGATGACCCGCATGCCGCCGCCTTCACAAACATCACAACGACCATTCTTAACATTGAATGAAAAACGGCCCGCATTGTATCCACGAATTTTGGCTTCGGGTACAGAAGCAAACAAGGTACGGATATCAGTAAAAAACCCGCAATAGGTTGAAGGATTACTACGAGGCGTTCGACCAATAGGACTTTGATCGATCTCGATCACCTTATCAACATGCTCAAGGCCCTTTACACTTTTATAACTTAATGGATTTGTTTTTGAATTAAAGGCATGCTGGCTCAGGATCGGATACAATGTTTCATTGATAAGGGTTGACTTACCACTACCGCTAACACCAGTTACCACGATCAGTTTCCCAAGCGGGAACGACACATTAACGTTCTTCAGATTGTTGCCTTTCGAACCCTTCAGCTCAAGCGTCTTACCACTACCTTTACGGCGCTCAACAGGTACAGGGATCGCCTGTGTACCATTCAGATAGGCTGAGGTAAGTGTATCAAGCCGCAGTAAGGCATCTGGTTTTCCTTCGGCAACAATACGACCCCCATGCGCGCCTGCGCGTGGACCTATATCAACCAGGTAATCTGAAGCAAGCATGATATCCTTGTCATGTTCAACCACAATAATGCTGTTACCAATATCACGCAGGTTGGTAAGCGCTTTAATGAGCCGGTGATTATCGCGCTGGTGCAGACCGATACTTGGCTCATCGAGGATATAAGTAATGCCCTGTAACTGCGAGCCAATCTGTGTTGCGAGCCTGATGCGTTGTGATTCACCGCCGCTTAAAGTACGCGATGAACGGTTCAGACTCAGATAATTTAGTCCCACATCCAGTAAAAACTGCAGCCGTTCGCGAATCTCCTTGATAACATCCTTGCCAATTGTATTCTGTTTATTACTTAATCTTGATTCAATGCCTTCGAACCATAACATCAGTTTATCAAGATTCAACTCACTTAGTTCTGAAATATTTTTTTCATCTACCTTGAACCATAAACTTTCTTTTTTCAAACGCGCACCATTGCATTCGTTACAGGTACGTAGCTCCATAAATTGTTCAACCCATTCACGAAGTGAATCACTGGTGCCACCACCAAACC
>JAEZGI010000063.1 GCA_023416995.1 Bacteroidota bacterium | reverse complement strand
TTGAGAAGACGATCATTAATATATTCCCTGGCATCCGTAGCAGTGCTGACGGTTGCAGGGACAGGATGCAAAAAATTTCTTGACGTTAATAAAAACGTAAACAGCCCTACTCCATCCTCTGTACAATTGTCGATGGTACTGAGTGCTGCTGAACGCAATATCTCAAACAACCTTGCTTTAGGTTCTGGTCTTGGTAACACAATGGCGGTTTATACCCACCAGATAACGGGTCGTGTAGGAGCGGATCGTTACGGCGCAGGCTCTTCAGGATGGGGTGGCTTATATGCAGCTATTTCCAATCTGAACGTGATCATTAACCGCGGCACCGAAGAAAACCGTTTTGTTTATGTAGGTGTTGCAAAGATCCTGAAAGCTTATACTTTCAGCATGATGGTTGATGTTTGGGGTGATATTCCATTCTCTGAGTTTGACAGCTTTGAAGGTGGTGTTACACAACCTAAGTTTGACAAGGGGTCAGATATCTATCCTCAGCTTCTTGCTCTATTGGATGAAGCTATCGCAGACATCAACAACCCTGCAGTCAATCCATCTAAACCTGCTGCTGATGATTATATCTTCAAGGGCAACACTGCAAAATGGATAAAAGCTGCAAACACGATCAAACTGAAATTGTACACCCAGCTACGGTTGGTACAGGATGTACAGGCACAGGTTACTGCATTACTGGCTGCGCCAAATATGCTGATCAATGCGCAGGATGAAAGCTTTATGATGCCATACGGTCCTATCGGAACAACTGACGACAGGCACCCTGCATTTGGTGATTACAATGCTACACAACGTGGTGGTCAGTTGTTCAGTCCATGGTTGTATGAAATCATGAAAGGAAGAAATACCGGCATCTTAACTGGTCTTGCTGATCCAAGACTTCCTTATTATATCTACAATCAGAAATCTGCTCCGGGTGGCACAAATCCAACACCTGAAAACTGTACAGAATTCCGTGATGGTGGTTTCATAACGATCCTTTTTGGTTCTGATGGTCCATGCCGCGATGGTTCTAACAGCCAGACTTATTCATTGCTGGGTATCTTCCCTGCCGGCGGTCGTTTCAATGACAGTGCTGCGAGAAGTGTAAACTCTATTGGTGCGCAGAATGCCGGTACGGGTGCGCGTCCACACGAGTTTATTACTTATGCGGATCGTTTATATCTTGAAGCAGAACTGATTCATGCAGGTCTTGCTCCTGGTGATGCGCGTGCAGCTTTCAGCAAAGCATTGGATGCTTCGTTTGGTCATGTTGATAACGTGATCGCCAATTTTGTTAAGCCGTCTTCTGCCGGTGCAGCACAAACTGTTCCTGCGATTGCTACGCTTGCAGCCACTACCGCTTACAAGGATGGTGTTCTTGCAGCATTCGATGCAGCGAGTCCTGCAAAAAGGCTGGAATTAATTATGACTGAAAAATGGATCAACAGGATAGAAAATCCAATTGACAATTATACAGACTACAGAAGAACAGGATATCCTGTGTTGTTTTCACCAGCGCCGATCGGCACCATCACCAGTATCACTGGTCCTGATGGAAAGGTAACGCCGGTATCAAACGACAGGGCATATCCATGGTCATTGCCATTTGATAATAATGAGATTGGTTTGAATGCAAATGCGCCCGCGCAGAAGGTACCAGAATCGTTCAAAGTTTTCTGGCAGCCATAATCTTTTTTAACCGTTAACTTATATGATGATGAACATAAGGAAGCTAAACATATTACCAGCTATTGTGCTGATGACTGTAATCGCATTCACATCCTGTTCGAAGGATGATGGGGCCATTCCAAAACGTATCGGTATCGAAGATGTTCCGGCAATCACCACTAACCTGGAAAAAGGAACAGTCGATTCTATTTCTATTACAAACCCTTCGACTTTCCAGGGTAAGTTTAATGTGGCAATGTTTTTTGAAAATGCCCCAACACCTACGAAAGTGGATATCGTGGTTCGTAAAAACGGAGCTGCATCCATGGTGAAAGTTTTCAAGGCTGATGTAACAACCCTGCCTGCAAGTTTCACTGTTACAGTGGCAGAAATCGAAACACTTTTTGGTGCGCCCATTGCATTAAGAGACACCTACGATTTTTCGCCTGATATTTATGTGAATGGCAAAAAGTACGAAGCCTTCCCGCTGGTGGGTCTTGGTTCTGCCCAGGGTATCACGGGTATGTCGGCGATCGGGTACGGTGTGTTTGCACGGTACACGGTCAAAAACTTTTAGATTTTTCATGAAACAGGAGCATGTCTGCGGGCTTGCTCCTGTTTTTACTTAACATTTTTGGCGTTTTGAAAGGCAAGCATTATTTTTGCCGTCCTACGGCGAAAAAAGGCGATGGTTCGTGTCTGGTTTTGGCCGCTTTAAAAGAAGCTTTCCGACGTAGAAAAATGATGGTGCGGTAGCTCAGTTGGTAGAGCAAAGGACTGAAAATCCTTGTGTCGGCGGTTCGATCCCGCCTCACACCACAGATAAGATCAGGCGATTATGAAGAATATTCATAGTCGCCTTTTTCTTTGGTACAACATAGGTACAACAAATTACTACTGAGCTCGTCAAACTAATATTCGATCAGGTAGTTTTTTGGCGATTTTGGATGAGTTTTTTGCAGTCTAAACTGAACTCTCAATTGGACCCGGAAAAGGAACTGCTTAAGCATTTTTTACCGGAAGGCACACTGGATTATTTTGATCTCACTCACGTTGTAAAACATCCCAAAGCTTAATGATATTTGTAGAAGAGAAGAAAAACCCGCTGAAGGAGTATGCCGGTTGGAAGCTGCACTCGTAAAAGGAGCACTTGCATAATCATCCGATCAGCTGTCATTTGCTTGATAGACTTTATCAGAGATAACAAAAAAGGAGCTTTCGAATTTACTTTGACACAGATTTGAGGAAATTTAACTGTAGTTCAAATAGAGCAGTTGCCACTGTTAGATGTATGATTTTCAAAACGAGATTATATTATCGAATACCATGTTCCTTTTCCTTCACCATTTTGCTTGAGATGATTCTGTAGTACCAGGCGTTCAAGTTGTTTTTTAATTGTGTTTCTGTTAGCACCAGTAAGGCTTACAATCTCTCTCACAGTTATTCTGCCCAGCGATCTTGCCAGATCAAGAATCTGCAGGCCAAGCTCCGGAAGATTTGCGATAAGGATCTTCTCACGGTCAACTTTAGCTTGCAGCCGATCTTTTTGCTTCTTAAGTGAGCGAAGGAAAAAAAGTGTCCACGGCTGCCAATTCGGATCGTCTCTCTTCAATGTTGCTTGCGTTTGTCGCAGGGCCAGATAATAGGATTCTTTGCTTTCCTCAATAACAGCTTCTAGAGAACTATAGGGCGCATATACATATCCTGTTTTCAGCAGCAAGAAGGTTGTCAGGACTCGTGAAAGTCTCCCGTTGCCATCCTGGAACGGGTGTATGGCAAGAAATTCGACGATGAATACGGAAATTACCAACAAGGGGTGCAACGACCTGTCATTCAACCTTTCATTTGTCCAACCTATTAAGTGTCGCATCCGCAGCGGTGTATCAAATGGCGAGGCCGTTTCGAAGACAATGCCCAGACTACGACCTTCGGGATCAAAAGCTTCAACGTGATTTGGAGACTTCTTGTAGCCGCCCTTGTGCCAGGCATCCTTTTGACTGAACTCAAGTAACTCGCTATGCAACTGTTGGATGTAATTTTCCGATACAGGAATTATATCGTGATTGTGGAAAACCGTTTCTATGACTCGTGAATAACCAGCCACTTCCTCTTCATCCCTGGAAGCGAAACTTTTAGCTGAAAGTTTCGAGAGGAGTTCTTCGACTTCCTGGTCTGATAGTTTGCTGCCTTCTATCCGTGTCGACGAACCGATACTTTCAATCGTAGCTACTTTCTTGAGCAGACGTAGTCGCTCCGGTGCGAGCTGGCCAATTGCACGCCATGTGCCTTTAAATTCATCGATTTCTGCGATGAGGGTCAGAATTGCAGGGCTAATGACTAACGAGTGGATGTTGATACCCATATAATTATCCAAATTTATCCATAAAGTGGAAAATATACACAAAAATATCCATAAATATCCATAAACAACGGCAACCAATACGCTCGAAAAAAGCCGGGCAGCTATTCCATACAATCCTGCTGCAGAAGATAGCAGGAACATAGATTAATATATTCACGTCGACAACGGTTTACCCACTGAAAGTGCCCTAACTCTCTCCACGGTTCCCTGCCATGGACTCCGTATATTAGCTACGCCTTGCATTGAAAATTCTCTAAACCCTCTCAACATGAAATGGAAACGGATCCTGCTGGTGGTACTTGCGGCTGTATTGATATTTGCCGGATATTACGGTTACCAGGCACTGAATATCGCTACCGGCTATGCAGCCAAAGCCATGTGTTCCGGCATTTTTTTGTCCGAAAGAACAGAGGCTTCCATAACGACTGAAGACCTCAACTTCTTTCCCGTCAAAAATGCATCATGCACGGTAAACTATGGAGATTCATCGGTTACCTGCTCATTGATGGGTGTCAAAACAAAAGCCATTTACCGTTCCGGTTTAGGAGCTACACTGGTGAATGGTTTTAGCGAAGAAGAAATCCGCGCCCAACAATTTACACTGGCAACAACCCCACAATTAAATACCGACACCATACCCTGGCCGATGGGAAATCTAATCAAAGACAGCTTTCCCTTTTGCGTTGACTCCACAGCCGTAGCGGCAACAGTTTCAAAATTATTTGCCAGGAACAATGTCGATACTCCTTATGTAAATATCACGCGTGCACTGGTTGTGCTGTACGATGGAAAAATCATCGCAGAACGGTATGCACCAGGCATCAATGCCAACACAAAACTTACCGGCTGGAGTATGACTAAAAGTATCACCAGCGCCCTGATAGGACTGCTTGTAAAAGAAGGACGTCTTAAAATTGAAGGTCCTGCACCGGTACCAGAATGGAAGGACCCGAAAGATCCAAGACACGAGATAACGATCAGGCAATTATTACAACAAACGAATGGTCTTGACTTTGCCGAAAAATATGATGTACCCGCTGACGCCAACAGAATGCTGTTTAGCCAAGGCGACGCGGCGGCATTCACGGCAGCACATCCACTAAAAAATAAACCCGGCACAGATTTCCGGTACAGCAGCGGAAACACAAATATTTTGTCACGAATTATCCGTCATACAACCGGTGAAAAAGCATACCACTCATTCCCCTACAAACAACTGTTTTATAAAGCAGGGATGTATAATACCATCATCGAACCAGATGCGTCCGGTACATTCGTAGGTTCTTCATTCTGTTTTGCTACCGCCCGCGACTGGGCCCGGTTCGGATTAATATATCTTAACAACGGGTTCGTCAACGGCGAATCGCTGTTACCTGAAAGCTGGATAAAAGAAAGTATCATACCATCATCAGCAGCAGAAACAGGTGAATACGGTTATCAATGGTGGTTAAACGCCGGCGCAAAAAATAACCCGCAAATCAGAACTTACCCGGCCCTGCCTGCTGATATGTTTTATGCAGACGGTTACGAAGGGCAAAACATTTTTGTTATCCCATCATCTAAGCTGGTGGTCGTACGTCTTGGTCTGACCAAGTCCAGCTATTGGGGGGAAGTTGAACTTCTGAGAGATCTTATCAACAGTATCGACACCACGAAGTCAACCGGTTCCGGCGGTGCATCAATGAAAAAGGGTAACTAAGTTTTATAAAACATCCTCGGGAGAACTACTTCTCCTGCTTCGAGTATTTTTAACTATCCCCGTTCTGAAGTTGAACGTCTTTTATTTTGCCGGCTTCTCCAACTGCGGGTACTTAATCCCCAATTGCTCGAGATAGCTATTGTATTTTGCCGGATCATAATAATACTTACGCAACTCGGGCCTGTACTGGTCCATAATATCTTTGTTCAAATGAATGGCAGGTGCTGTTCCGGGCTCAACAAATGATTTGTATTTCGTTTGTTTTGTCTGCACCGAATCATGGTATTTCCAGGCATCTTCAATGATTGCAGGATTGGTAAGCATATCAATCAAAGTTGCTGCAACAACCTTACTGCCGGCCAATACACCTTTATGCGCAATGGGGGTTGCCATCGACATAGCGTCGGCCCAGTTATGACCAGGCGTACCGGGAATATTAGCCGGATACCTGAACACGACCGTTGGTACGTTCCAGGCAATATCCGCAATATCATCGCTTCCACCTCCCATCGAAAACTGAACCGGTCCTTTCAGGCTATCCATCTTAACCGCGAGCCCTCTTGGCTGCGCCTTGCTATCGGGCCCGTTCAGCATCTTTTGTACAGCACGCGCAAACTGCTGATCCGCAGAATCCCAGGTGGGCAAACCAACACGGTAAATATTCTTTTGAATGGCTTCTGCAATCGACTTATTGAAATGACCCGGCCAGGCAGTGCCAACCAGTTGATGCGTGACCGTTGTACCGGTCATTGCAGCCACCGATTTTGAATACAACACCGCCTCGTCATACATAGATTTAATATCCTCGTATGTCCGTTCACGTAAGTAATACCATACAGTTGCTTTAGAAGGAACAACATTCGGTTGATCGCCACCGTCAGTAATAACATAATGCGAACGTTGCGTCGGTTTAAGATGCTCACGTTTGAAGTTCCACGCAATATTCATTAGTTCAACAGCATCCAAAGCACTTTTACCGCGCCATGGTGCACCGGCAGCATGAGCGGAATTGCCTTCAAATGTAAATTGTACAGATACCAGTCCATTGTTTCCTGCATCACCCCAGCCAACGCTCATATTACTGCTTACATGGGTGAATATGCAGGCATCTATGTCTTTAAAGTACCCGTCACGGATATACCAGGCTTTTGATCCAACAAGTTCTTCCGCAACACCCGGCCATATAACCAGTGTGCCCGGAAGTTTTTGTTCTTCCATTATTTTTTTGGCTTCAAGTGCAGACAGGAGCAATAAGGGCAAACCAGAGTTATGTCCCTCACCATGACCGGGTGCCCCATCCACAATGGGTTCTTTGTACGCTACGCCAGGTTTCTGCGATGATTTTGGAATACCATCGATATCGCTACCCATAGCGATCACAGGTTTTCCATTGCCCCATTTTGCCATCCAGGCAGTAGGAATTCCACTGATACCTCTTTGTATAGTGAAACCGTTTTGCTCAAGTATGCCGGTAAGATAGGCAGAGGTTTCTGTTTCCTGGAAACCAAGTTCCGAAAAACTGAACACCTGGTCAACCATCTCCTGCGCCTGTTTCAGTTTACCATCAAGCGCCTGGATCACCTGTTTTTTCCAGACTTCGGCTTTTGGGTTCACAACAACCTTCGTTTTGGAGTTAGCTGAAGGTTTTTTGGTTTGAGCAGATAGGCCGGAGGTTACCAGCATTGTGATAGCCAGGGAACAAAAGAATCGCAATTGCATGAAACTGATTTTTGCTTCTAAGTTACATCAGCAAGCTAAATACCTTAACAAAAAGAGGCTGCCTCATTCCGTTGAGACAGCCTCGCATAATAAAATATTCAAATCTTACGAATGTGCAGGTAGTGGAACCGAAGCAACATATCCCTGTTCTGCACGCATAGGTGCCCTGTCAACATAAAACGAAACATTAGATGGTGCCCAGGTGCCCAGCCCATCTACATAACGGTTGAACATACAAAATGCGGCTGCGATTAAAACGGTATCATGTATTTCTTTATCGGTTGCACCTGCAGCGCGTGCCTGCGTGATCTGATCAGCGGTCACGTGTTTACCACCCTTTTGAACAGAGGCAGCAATGGGTAGCAGAGTTTTCATTTTATCTGATAAATCAGACGACTTGAAGTCTTTTTTGAAGTTTTCAATCTGCTCAATATCACAGCCCATATAATGTCTGGCCATGGCGCCATGAACACTCTGGCAAAAGAAACAATCGTTTAGATAAGAAACATAGGTGCCGATAAGTTCACGCTCGCCTTTAGTAAGTGTATTGTTTTCACTACGCAAAAGGACCTCTGCGAGTTGATTCATCGGCCAGGCGGTTTCGGGACTATAAGTCATTGGTCCCCTGATACCGGGTTCATCGTTGTGTAAGTTAATATGAGCCATAGTTAAGATTTTAAGATTAAGAAACGGGTTCAGGTTTGGGTGCGCCATATCCTTTTTCAGCCAGTCTTTTTCCCATCTCCAGGTAATCGGAAGGATTAGAAGGTGTGAGTGTTCCCAGTCCGTCAACATACCTGTTATACATCGAAAAGGTGGCTGCAATTAAAACGGTATCATGCAGATCAAGATCGTTTGCGCCAACCGCACGTGCAGCATCAATATCCTGTTGTGTTACTTCCTTACCGAGTATCTGCACCTTGCCGGCGATATTGAGGAGGGCCTTTAATTTATCGCTGATTGCGGCAGTGGTATAATCGGCCAGCACGTCATCCATTATGCCCGCGTTTTCACCAAGCAATTCACGGGCAGCAGCCGCATGGCTGTTGGTGCAAAACCTGCATTGATTCCTGTTTGAAACAAAGGTTGCAATAATTTCACGTTCGGCTTCGGTAAGAGGTGAAGGTCCGCGTAACAAAACCTGTGCAAGTGCATACAGGTGCTGACCCGTTTCAGGGCGAAACATTGCAAGACTGCGAATACCCGGCACGCCTTCCGGAACTGATATGTAAGCCATAATTAAAAGTTTATTGAAATGATAAAATGTTTTTGATACAACAGTTATTCTACTGCAGCTTTTGGTTTAGCAAACAACACGACCAGCAAGCCAAGTATGAAGATCATTGAAAACACCAGCAAAGCATTTCCATAACCGCCCATCATGGTAACCAATACACCTACGAACAATACCCCGAGCCCGGTAAAGATGCGTCCTATATTAAGCGAGATGCCGGTTGCTGTTGCGCGGATCTGGGTGGGGAACAGTTGGGGGATATAGGAAGACATGATCCCCATGTTCAATCCAAAAAAGATAGATAAGATGCCAACCTCAACGTATATCAGGGAAGTAAATGTTGTGTTGCTTTTGAATAATACAAAGGAGAGTACCGCACAGGTTGCAAAACCGATGGTCATCGATTTATGAATACCAATAGCTCTTACAACAAACCCGGATAAAAAGCCGCCCAGCAAGCCACCCATGCCCAACAACATCATTGCCGTTGCACGTTCTTTTTGAGCGTCCGCAGTAGTGATTAAACTTTGAACCCAGGTAGGTAACCAGGAGAATATGGCCCATAAACTGATCAGCATTGTGCCATATATGAGCGAGCTGCTGACCAGGTGCCTGCGATGAACAGGTGACAGCATTGTTTTAAACGTCCCTTGTTTTGCGGAACCATTTTTATTATCTGCGAGCCATCTTTCTGATTCGCTGATTGCAAATGCTCCAAGCAGGGCCAGGGCTATTGGAACTGAACCAATCATAAAACCTTCGCGCCAGGAGCTTACTATGTAATTGATAAGTCCCGCAGAGAAGATCCCGACAGGGAACGCAATTGATAAGATACCAATAAAGATGGCCTTTGTTTTTTGCGGCCAGATCTCACTCAGCAATGTGTATGATGCAACTGCAACACCACCTACTCCAAAACCCGTCATAAGACGGCACAACATCACACCCCACCAGCTTTCCATTATTCCTGTAAGTATGGTAAAAACGCCATAAAAGACAATAGCAAAAAGCAATGACTTTTTTCGTCCAAGCTTGTCACCTATCACTCCCCAGGTGAAACCCCCGAACGCCCACCCAAAAATGAATAGTGCATTGATATAGCCACTGATGCTGTTTAATTCATCGGTAGAATCACCAAGAAGTTCGCGAACTGCCACGGGCAGATAAACTGACATCAGGGTTGACACAGTACCTCCCAATACGCTGCATAAAAAGCAGATCGCAAACAAAGTACCTAAGTATAGATTCGACTTTGTTGACATATCGGTTATTTTAAAAGTTCATCAATGGTGAAAGAAATATAATAAACGCCACCAATCGCCGGTGATCCAAATGCTGTTGAAACCCGGTGGTTCAGCACATTGCTCGCGCCTATTTTAATCATCGCCTTCGCCTGAGGCAGCTTTTTGTTGATCTGAACATCAACCAGTGAATAAGCGTTCACCGGACCAGGGCGCATACCATTGAAAGGTCCGTACCATAAAAACGCATCCTGCCAGTGCCATCCAAGGTTGAAACCAAAGTTTTTATATACGTCGGCATTACCAAAGCTCATATTGGTGCTCCATTTGGGTGTGTTAAAAGGAGCAACCTTATTAGCATCTGCATCACCAAGAATAAACGCCGACCAGGTGACGTTTCCACTGAGGCTATAGCCTTTATCCATGTTGTAAGTGAGCCCCAATGTTGCCCCTTGGGCGGAAGCCTTATCAGACGCATTTGTATATAACTGGAAGTTTTGTACACCACCGTTCAATATGTCTGATGCTGCGGCAGAATTGATGACGTCGCCTTGCATCACAGGACTTTGCGGGCGGGCGACCACTGCGTTCAGGATGAAGTTTGTGTAACGGCTATAATAGTAATTAACGTCAAGCAATAAACGTTTTTGAATAAGTGCTTTATAACCTACTTCAAAAGCCGTTTGTTTTTCAGGGCCTATATAAGGATACTCTGCTTTGACAAGCAACTGTTTGCTTTGTTCGAGTGCCTGTGCCGGTGGCGCACCTCCTGCGACAGCAGCAGCATAAGCTCCGGTAAACTGGCCAACTGATGCAGCAGTAAATGAATTCTCATATACATTCATTCCTTTACTGTTATTAGGCACGCCGCCCAGAATGGTAATTGGTCCTGCATTCAGCTTAATGTACTGATCGATAGGAGTTGGATTTCTGAAGCCGGTCTGGACCGATGCGCGCAGATAATGATCTGGCAATACAGAATACACGGCAGAAAATCTAGGCGTAAATCTTCCATCAAAGTTTTCGTTTTTATCGTAACGGAATGAAAACGTAAGTTTCAGTTTTTCATCCAGTAAACTTTTGGCTGCCTGTATAAATGCACCGTATTCTTTGATGCTGATCTTCTGATCCTTATCATCTATCAGGGTACCGTTTGTATGCATATCATAATACCGCATGCTTGCACCGGCGAGAAGATCAATGGCTTTTATCATGGTAAAGTCGTACTGACCGTCTGCATGATAAAATTTGTTTTCGCTGTAGATCCCTGCACCCTGTGCGCCAAATTGCCGGATGATCTGGTTTTTGGCCTGATCGAATCCTGGTGTATTTGGTAACAGTCTGCCTTCGTCGGCATATTCACGGGCCGCTGTATGGCTGCCAGGTGTAACACCATTTACTGTGCCGTTATAGGATGCAGCGTATCGCGCGAACCAGGTATTATCTGCAGCACCCGGTGCTACAGGGTTCCCATCGGGTCCCTGCACCCAATAACGGTTGATGAACTGACCGAGCGTCCGCGCATTGTAACCGTTATCCAGTTTTTCGGAAGAGCTATAGACCCTGATAAATGAATTGTTGCTCCTCAACTCCAGGCGATGTGTTTGTAAAATAAATCCATTCAGGTTCATACGCGCACTGCTGGTAAATGCCGCAGATGCCTGTGTGCGGTTATATTGATAGATCAACCTCAGGTTGTCATTGAATTTATAGTGAAGTGATCCATTGGTTTTGAAACTATAAGTATTGTAATTCATCAAATCCTTTTCTTCATAACCTGTTCTTGAAACCAGCCCGATGCCGGGCAGTGTTCTTGATACTTCATCGCCATACATATTTATTGCATCTCTGCCGGGATTATTAGGACCACGATTAGCAGGCGGCGTTTGTGCGCTGATATCAGTGTAGTCGTTTGCATACCAGTCGAGCCCATTGAAATAACCAACATTGAGTTTAACGGCAAACTTGTTACTGAAGGCTTTTGCATAACGAACAGCCACGTCATTAACGCCATGTGGATTTGCAAAATCTTCACCAATATGGTTAAGAGCTGTTTTCAGCTGAACTGATAACCCTTCATATTTGAATGGATCCTTGGTATGAATACTCAGCATGCCATTAAAAGCAGCTGGTCCATAAAGCGCAGACGCCGCTCCCGGGATCAATTCAACGCTTTCAACATCTATGTCTGAAACGCCGAAGAGGTTGCCCATCGGGAAGTTCAGCCCCGGAGGCTGATTGTCGACGCCGTCAATAAGTTGCAGGAAACGCGCGTTAGAAGTACCATTGAATCCACGGGTATTAACATTTTTCATACCGAGACCAACAGTGTACATCTCCATACCTTTAAGGCTTTGGAGACCTTCATAATAAGTGGCTGCAGGCGTTTCTCTTACTGCCTGTTGATTCATTTTTTCGATACTTACCGGTGATTGCAGGATGCTTTCACGCATGCGTGATGCAGATACCACCACTTCATTCAGGGCCGACTCCTGTTGAAGTGATACTGTGATCATTTTGGTCAAATCTTCAATCACTATTTCCCTTCGGGCATGGCCGGCAGACGATACGATGATTGTCAGAGGAAGTTTGGCTGTGCCAGGATTAAGTGTAAACCGCCCGTTTTCGTCAGACACCACGCCACGTCCCGAGCCTTTAAGCGTAATGCTTGCATGCATGATCGGTTCGTTGGTGACGGCATCGGTTACGGTGCCTGTTAGTGTATTTGACTGGCTGAATCCTGAAATGGAGAGAATGAGTGCTATTACTAACACCAATGTTTGTTTCATAATTAAAAGTTGCAGTAGTTAAGATTTGGTTGGTTGTTGATATCCTTGCGGCGGGCGCACATAGCCCGTTGTTGTAAGTCTTGTTGCGAGCATCTGGTAATAGGAGGTATCAGCAGGCAAAGCCGTGCCGAGCCCGTCAACATATCGGTTATACAAACAGAACAAAGCAGCAATCAGTACGGTGTCGTGTATTTCGACATCGCTGGCGCCTTCCTGTCGGGCAGCAGTAATTGCGGATTCAGTTACCGCACTGCCGTTTTCACGGGCAAGTAACGCAATATGCAATAGCGCTTTCATTTTGTCGGACACCGGCGCTGAAGTAATGTCGCGCAATACTTGCCTGGAAGTTTCGCGTTCGCCAAGCAGGCGATCCGCGGCGGCGGCATGAGCCGTCGTGCAAAAAGTGCATTGGTTACCCCCTGATACGGCGGTTGCTATTAATTCGCGTTCTGCTTCTGTAAGGCTGTTTGGCCCCCGCAAAAGAAATTGTGTTAGTTCACGTATGGGCTGTGCTGTATCCTGCCGGAATTCAAGCAAACCCGTGATACCAGGAAGATGTTCCTGTACCGGAATAAAAGGCATGGCTGGTCATTTAAGGTTTAAAGAATAGCTGGTATGGTCAACTATTCCCCTGTGGTGGCCGGCCCTGCAGATCCGTAAATTCTATAGCAGGCAGAGAAGGATAATATGAAAGATAGCCTTGATGGGCCTGTTCGGGAGCTTTGAGTGTGTAGTCTGAAATGGAAGATTGAAAGGTGTTGAATACGGGTGATTTCGAAGATTTATCAGTTTTCCCTTCGGTATCAAAGTCGTTGGCTGCGCTGGCAAACTGCGTCTCGGCTTGTTTTAGCCTGTCGCGACCCTCATCCGGCAAACAAAGCAAGTAAAGCGTGTCACCGGTAACTTTACGCTTTACATATTTATGATGTTTTCCGTTAATTTCTATTTCGCCGTCAAACCGTTCATATTCACTCATAGAGGTGAGATAGGGCAGGTTTAATTTCATTTTGACTTCTAATAGGGCATCCTCGGGATATTCCTGCCTGTCGATTGCCTGACTAAGCTGCTCCGATGCAGAGGTGTTGAGGTACCGGAACAGGAACGCATATCCCGCCAGGTTGAAGAGATGAACAATAAGCAGTATAGTGGCAAACAAAGTTTTCAACTAAATGAAAATTTCTTCAATATATTAAACTTTGCGACTAATTAACAAAGTTTTTCATTTATATTATATATCCTTCGCGCCCGGGACGGAGCGGTACGCCGGGCAGGACTTAACAAAACAAAAGCAGACCAGGCGTGTTGTAACAGGACGCGCAATTCAACACATTACTATATGACAGAACAGGAAAAGATGTTAGCGATAGAACGTGTGCAAAATATTCCAATGATTGCCACGATGCTTGAAGTGATTTGCAGGAGCACAGGGATGGGCTTTGCGGCGGTGGCCAGGGTTACTGAAGACAGATGGATCGCCTGCAGTGTGCGAGACGAGATTAGTTTTGGATTACAGCCCGGCGGCGAATTGAAGATTGAAACCACCATCTGCAATGAAATTCGCCACAGCCTCAAACCGGTGATCATAAACCATGTGGCACAAAATGAAGTCTTTGCCAAACATCATACACCTGCGATGTATGGCTTTCAGAGTTATATATCGTTGCCCATCATACTAAAAAACGGGTCTATGTTCGGTACTTTGTGTGCCATCGATCCGGCACCCGCCGATGTTGACAATATCAGAACCATTGGGATGTTCCAATTGTTTGCAGAATTACTTGCATTTCACCTGGACACTGTTGATCAGCTTAGCCGGTCCAACAAGTCCGTTTACAAGTTAAATACCGAGTTGACACAGGCGAGGGATGAAAACCGGCAATATCAATTCATCTCAAACCATAATCTTCAGGAGCCACTCCGCAAACTCAGGGTGTTCAGCAACCTGTTACTTAGCGCTGCGGATAAGAACGATGCGGAGAGAACCAAATACCTGGCAGAAAAAGTCAATATGAGTGCTCAAAGATTTTCAATGATGATCAAGGACCTGTCAGACTTTTCTGGTCTTGCTGATATGAAAGGTGTCTTCGAGCCGGTTGATATGAAACAAGTGATCTCAGAAGTTTGTTTACAACTGGAAGATCAACTTCATTTCAAACAGGCAAGTGTTACTGTTGATGATTTTCCCAAGCTCGACGGTATCACCATTCAATTAGAACAATTGTTTTATCACCTGATACATAACTCACTCAAGTTCGCCATGGAAGGCCGCCCGCCGTTGATACAGATTAGTCTCGAGCCCGGGGAGCAAACAGATACTGATAAAGGTCTCCTTCGGATAAGATATACAGATAACGGCCGCGGTATTGAAGCGAAGCACCTGGAACGCGTGTTTGATATCTTTTCAAAACTCGATCCGGCTATAGATCTGAAAAGCGGTGGTATCGGGCTATCGCATTGCAGGAAAATTATTCGTAACCATGGCGGCACTATCCTGGCGGAATCGGCACCTGCAGTTGGAACAACGTTTCGAATCACATTACCATTGAAAGCTGGTGTAATTGCCGGTGAGACAGTTAAACGGTAAGAACCTGCCTGGTAGTGCTGTCAGGCAAGTTCAGATATTAAGCTTCCTCACGGTCAAATCTTCAAATGCTGCACCCTGGCCGCATTAAGGATAGCCAGTAAAGCTACACCCACGTCTGCTATGACTGCTTCCCATAGGGTGGCAACACCACCTGCACCAAGACCAAGCACAACAATTTTTACCGCAAACGCGAGTATAATGTTTTGCCATACGATGTTACGGGTGATCTTTCCAATTTTGATGGAAGAAACAATTTTAGACGGCTGATCATTCTGAATAACAATGTCGGCCGTTTCAATACTTGCGTCACTTCCAAGTCCGCCCATTGCTATTCCTGCATCCGCTAATGCCAGAACCGGTGCATCATTAACACCATCACCAACGAAGGCTATGGTTTGTCCTTTAACCCTCAACTTTTCAAATTGAGCAACCTTGCCATCAGGAAGCAGATCGCCAAAAGCCTCTGTTACGCCAAGGCTGTCCGCGACCTCACCAACAATGGATTGTTTATCGCCCGAAAGGATCGCTGTACGGATATTTAAGTCACGAAGGCGGGCAATAGCCTCTGCAGCATCCTCCTTTAATTCATCAGCAATAACGATGTATCCTGCAAAATGTCCGTCTATAGCAACCATGACAACGGTTTCAACAACAGCATCCAATTGTTCCGGATAAATAATTGCGGCTTGTTTCATCATGGCTGCATTGCCTGCTATAACAGCCTTGCCCGACACTGTGCCCCTGACGCCATGACCTGGAACTTCGGTCACATTTATTGCGGGAAGTAATGTGTTCGGGTCGCCTGCAGAAGTTACTATCGCCCGGGCTACCGGGTGCGTACTATTCAATTCGAGACTGGCAGTGATTTGTATGAAATTCTCATATTCAGATACAACTTCCTGCACCTTAAAAATGCCCTTTGTTAGTGTACCGGTTTTATCCATCACAACAGTGTCAACACGCGCCATCACATCGAGATAGTTTCCGCCTTTAAATAAGATACCATTTTTTGAAGCCAACCCAATACCACCGAAATACCCAAGCGGGATGGACACTACCAGCGCACATGGGCAACTGATTACAAGGAAAACAAGTGCACGATAAAACCAAACTTCAAATCGATAGTCATCTACCACCAAAGCAGGGCCAACACAAACCACAAACGCCATAAGAAAAACAAACGGTGTGTACCATTTTGCAAACCTCGAAATAAATAACTGCGTTTGAGATTTACGTGCTGCCGCATCCTGCACCATACTCAATATCTGGCTCAACCGTGAATCATTAAACTTGCTGGTCACCAGTATGTCAGCAACTGTATTTGTATTAACCATACCGGCATACACTTTTTCATTTTTGTATTTTGTGTCCGGTTTGCTTTCACCCGTTAACGCCGCTGTGTTGAAGACTGCAGATTCAGATATAAGCTCACCATCGAGTGCAACTTTTTCACCCGGTTTAACACGTATTGTTTCAGACACATCAACGCTGGCCGGATCTACCACGGTGTAATTGCCATCTCTTAAAACAGTAACCTGGTTAGAACGTATATCAAGCAAAGCGCGGATGCTTTTTTTTGCACCTGAAACGGCGCTGTCCTGGAACCATTCGCCGATCTGGTAGAAAACCATCACAGCCACACCCTCTTCGTATTCGCCTATGAGAAACGCACCCAGTGTTGCAACTGACATCAACACAAACTCATTAAAAAAGTCCCCGCGGCGTACCTTCCGTGCTGCAAGATATAGTACCTGTCTTCCGGCAAGAATATAAGCCGCAACATTGGTTATCAAAGATGCGGACGACGAAAGTTCAAACCTGAAAGCATAACGAAGTGTAAGCAGTACCACCAGTATGATCAGTGCCGTAAGCAGATCCCAATGTTTGAGCCAACCGCGGGTATTGGTTTCATTATGGCTGTGATCATGGTCATGATCATCGCTTGTTGCGTGTGCATGACTGGCATGATCATGCTGATCGCTTGTTGCGTGTGTATGACTGGCATGATCATGTTGATCGCTTGTTGCGTGTGTATGACTGGCATGATCGTGCTGATCGCTTGTTGCGTGTGCATGACTGGCATGATTATGCTGATCGCTTGTTGCGTGTGTATGACTATCATGATCGTGCCCATCATTTATCATGTGCAGTTGACCGTCCTGCACTTGTCCATCACCTGTAGCGGACGTATGATTATCACGATCAGGGAACCTGTTTTCACTACCATTTGTTTTTGATTTTTTGGTATTCCTTCCAGGCAGTAAGTCATTTTGTTTTTCCGTAGAGTCCATCGTTTCATCATTTACAATGCAAAACTTCAACATTTTATAAGATGAAGCAAAAAAGACAATGCAGTGCTGTTGCAGAAACGGATGCGTTGTGGAATTTGTGCTGAAGATTTGCAACGGTGTTATGAAAATAGTATGATTTGCATCATGGATGCACAACATGTAATTTTGCGGGGAAACTTCGCCTGCTTTATGTTTTTCGACATGCAGTAACTTCCAATGATAGTTATATATAAAGTTGGTAATACAGGCGGGGCCGCTGCAAAACGAACCGTTAATATCACTTAAATTACAAAGTATGTTTTATAAATTATTGGTGATTTCTATACTGACTGCAACTGTTACAGCCTGCAACAACGAACCCGCACCTACCGACCCTAAGGTTGAGCAAGATTCCACAACCATTCCCAGGGATTCAGCAGAGGTCGCGCAACCACGGCCTCCGAGATCGGGCGGTGAATGTTTTGCAAAAATGAGCGCCAATGATACAGTTATCCTCCGCTATAGCACGAAGGATACTATAGTGGAGGGAACACTGATGTATAATTATAATGAAAAAGATAAAAATGAGGGCACCCTCGTGGGCGTCGTGCATGGTGACACGCTGATAGCTGATTACCATTTTATTTCAGAAGGGATCAACTCGGTGCGCCAGGTGATATTCCTGAAACGCAATAACTCGATCATCGAAGGTTTCGGAGATGTCGTTGACGATCATGGCAGAATGGTGTTTGAAAACACGGCAAAACTTACTTTTGATGAAACTATGCTGTTAAAGCCAATAGATTGCAACCAATTACCCTCCATTAAAAAATGATCACCAGATCAGTTGTTCGTCCCCGTTAGTGTTTCGTCAATAACATCTTCTTTCATCAACGCGATACTATTGCGGATTTCCATACGGAACCCAGCGCCTTCAAAGTAGCAGGTCCAGATTTCCCGGTGTGGACTTTCTATGTATTGTAATATCAGTTCGAGTGTGTGAGGCGATTTCCAACGGTATGTCCCAGCCATACGAACAGGTGTGATCCCTTTCATAGCATTCTGCATGCGATTGGTTAGAGCAGGTCCGGTTAAGCTGGTGGTATCTGACAGCCAGGTGTCGCGACCAAAAGGCAGATTAATGCTACCGTTGTTGCTGGTTATTGTAACAGATAACCCATCTCCTTTCGCAACAAAGTCCAGTTTTTTAAACTGACGTCGGTTATCGTTCAGTGAGATTGTTTTGGACCTCCACGGTTGGTTCGCCGCTATTGCAGAATCTCCTAAACGCCGGAATGGCTTTATGGTTAATCGTTTTGAGGCTGCCAGCAATTGTTGTTCTGCAGATTTGTTTATAGGTAAGGAACCGGGTTTAATAGCCGGATAAAGATGTTTCCATACAAGATTCAATTCATCCTGCATAGAGGGAGTTTCGCTGGTTATGGCGATTACCGCATCAAGCTCCGGAAAGATCAGTATGTATTGCCCAAACGCACCGTCTGCTCTGTAGCTGTTGTGACGACTTCTCCAGAACTGATAACCATATCCCTGCAACCAGTCGCTTGCCGCACGTTCTTTATCAGTAGCGGCAGGATTTTGAATGATATGTGCTTTAGTTGCTTCTTCAACCCATGCTGTTGGTAACACCTGTTTGCCCTGCCATTTTCCTTTCTGTAAGTACAATTGACCGAGCTTTGCAATATCTGTTGTCGTTAATCTTAAACCCCAGCCACCAACGTTGATGCCTTCGGGGTTCAGTTCCCAGTCTTTATCAACAATACCCAGCGGTGCAAACAGTCTCGGTTCAAGATAATCTATGATCCGCTCGCCCGTTACTTTTTGAACGATAGCTGATAACATAAATGTTGCCATTGAATTGTACAGAAACTTTGTGCCCGGTGTGTCGACGATTGGTGTTGCAAGAAAGTTTTTTACCCATTGGGTGCCGCTACCAATCGGACCGCTCGGATCAGTTTCATGTCCGACCGTCATCGTTAACAGGTGCCGAATCTTTAATTGCTGCAACATAGGTGAAACTGTTTCCGGCAATAATCCAGGAAAAAATGAAAGAACCTTGTCATCCGCAGTAAGCTTCTTTTCTGCTACTGCAAAACCAACAGCAGTTGAAGTAAAGCTTTTACTGGTTGAATAGAGCGTATGTTTTAAAGTGTCGGCGTATGGAGCTGCCCACGCACTGGCAATCATTTTGCCGTGCCTCAACATTACAAAACCATGCAGCTCGTTTTGAGATGCCGCAACCGCAGCCAGGAAGTTGGCTATTGCTAATGAAGACACTCCTTCTTTTTCAGGAGTACTTTTCGGAAACGAACCGACCTGGGCAATACCGTTTGTTATACTTATAACAATAGCGACCAGTAAAAAAGAGGTTCTAAGATGCTGGCGGGATAGTTTAATGACTTGCATGTGGTAGTATGAATCGTTAGATGGATTAACTAATGTAAGTAAGTTTTGCGGTTGAAGGAAAACTGGTTAGAGGTCCTGCGCAGGAAAGAAAAAAGCCCTCAATAGTTTTCAGCTAGTTGAGGGCTTTTTATTAAAGCTTTATAAAATCCGGTTAATACCCGGGGTTTTGAACAAGGTACCCTGGCAGATTAGACGCACCGTCAATAGCCGTCTGGGGTATGGGAAATACGCGTTTGTTCCGGTCAGTGTTTGTTTTCTCGGTCCAGGCATCTTCGTATTTACCGAAACGGATCATATCGGTTCTGCGCTGTGCTTCCCAGTAAAATTCAAACCCTCTTTCACGGAACAGCAGGTTTAGATCAATGGAAGGCAGTGGTGGCGGCGGGGTTGTGGCGGTGCGCGATGCACGAACTGTGTTCACGTCGTTCAGGGCCGTTGCTGCATCATCGCCACGACGCAATTTTGCTTCTGCGCGCATCAGGTAAATGTCTGCCAGACGAAGGATCACGATATCGTGTTCACCGAAGTTTCTTCCACTTACCGATCCACGGCTGAATTCATATTTCTCAACGCGATAACCCGTATTATAATCACTTCCGGGAACAGTGAAGTCGATTTGTTCAGTGAAGTTAACAGGCAATGTAGGTCGGTTGCGGGTGTCATTGAATAATGGGCCCACTTTCATTTTACCATCCTGGCATCTCAGGAATACACCATTTCTTCTCAATAAACCATATTGCTGACCGCGTAATATTCCCCGGTTAACATGAAAGTTCTCTGCAGCAACACAGGTATCAATGCCATTGGAATAAATGCTCAGATTTTCTTTGTAGAATCGTGGATCAGCCTGTGCAGGATCGATTGGCGCATAAGCATTCACCCAGGTGCGGTAAAAATCTGATGTTATGCCAGGTCCATCAGTTCCGTTGGCTCCTGTGTATGCCGGCAGTGGAAACTGGTCACCTGAAAGGGAGAAGTAAGCCATGCGGTTATGGCCATTCAAATCGGCACGCTGATCAACCGCAAAGATCAACTCCTTGTTAGTGTGATTGTCGTCATCAAATAATGAAAAATATTCTGCAGCCAGTTCATACTGACCAGAGCCGATTATTTTATCACAGTATTCAACCACCTTGTCCATGTCTTCTTTGGTGAATGTGAAGGTTGCTGCATAACGGTCACGGTAAACCGCAGAGTTAAGATGCAGACGTGCGAGTAAACCCCAAACGCCGGCCCTGGTTAAACGTCCGGGTCCGGTCGTATTGTCCAGCACCGGTTCTGCGGCAAGCAAATCCGCTTTGATATAATCAATCGCCTCCTGGCCGCGGGTTACGACCGAGGTCTGGCGCGGATCATCTTTCACGAACACAACACCAAAAAGGTCCAGCGTAAGCATTGAATAATATGCACGCATACCCCTCGCTTCTGCAAGCAGCAGGTTTGCATTCGGATCTGTATTTACTGCCAGTTCCTGTATAGCTGTTAATGCACGCGATATTCCCTGGAAAATAAAGTTCCAGGTATTCCTCACGTTCGGGTCAGTGCTGGTTGTTTCATGTCTGTGTAATGAAAGGTAGATGCCGTTATCACCCCAATCTGTACCACCCCGATAAGGTAGGATGGCCTCATCAGTTGAAATTTCCTGCAAGGCAAAATACGTGGTATGTTGAAAGGTGCTGGGAAGTATAGCATACATAGGTGCCACCAAACCTTCTGCAATTTGCTTTTGGGTAAGACCAGCTACAGATGATTCATCCAGAACCGTTTCTTTCAGTTTAGTACAACTGTTGATTGTCGCCAGACAGGAACCCATCAACACCAGGCTAAATATTTTCTTCTTCATTTTGTAGCGTTTTAAAATGTAACGTTTAAACCAAAAATGATTGATTTTGCTTTCGGGTAGCTTAAATAATCAATACCATAAGATGAAACCCCGTTGATCGTACGATCGGTGTTTACTTCGGGATCATAGCCATCATAACTTGTGATCACAAAAAGATTCTGCCCGGTAACCGATAATCTGAATCCCTTAACCCAGTTGCCTATTCCGAGCCTGTTTGTATTGAATGAATAACCCAATGAAAGGTTGTTCAAACGCATCCAGGAACCATCTTTAAGAAAGCGGGTACTAACGGCTGCAGCATTGTTTACCGATTCTGCTGGGTCAGCAATTGCCTCACGTGTGGTATTGGTATTCTTTGATAATCTCAGTTTGTAAAACAGGGAATTTGCGGTGTTATCATAAACTTTGTTTCCCCCCACACCATTGAAGTTTGCATTCAGATCAAATCCCTTATAAGCTACGTTCGCAAAAAAGCTGTACAAAACATTTGGTAATGCTGTACCGGCGGCAACACGGTCCTTGTCTGTAACGATACCATCCTTATCATGGTCAAGATAACTGCTTATACCATTGGCGTCAAAGCCAATAAATTGTTGCATATAAAAAGTACCGATGGGCTCACCGTTGATATACCCGTTAATCGTAGCAGAAGTAAGTCCTGATCCTGAAGCCGAACCGGAAGGTATCACCGTATACGGCGAATTCTCAACGTTGTTATCCAGGAAAGTGATGTTACCGCCTACTGCAAAATTTACGGTGTTCGAGATCCTGTCGCGATATTCAAGATCGATCTCAAGCCCTTTATTTGTAATTTCCATGTCTTCTACATTGGTCCAGAAAGTAGGAACAGGTGCAATGGGATCACGGGGCACCACTTCAAGCAGAATATTGTTTGAAACCTTTCTGAATACATCTATAGCGCCATTCAATTTGCCATTGAGGAGACCAAAGTCAAGTCCGATATTTGTTTGAGTGGATACTTCCCACTGAATGTCAGGGTTGGCAAGGCGAACAGGCGCGATACCACCGGGATATGGACCGGAACTATACAAAGGGTAGCTGGTTGACCCCGTTACTGTGGATACATATAATGCCTGTGTGATCTTTGAAGGAATTTCCTGGTTGCCCGTTAATCCCCAGCCAGCGCGCAATTTCAGATTTGAGAAACCGGAGTTTTGCATGAACTTTTCTTCCGAAATCTTCCATCCAAGTGAAAAAGAAGGGAAGTAGCCATACCGGTTGTTCTCACCAAACTTTGATGAGCCGTCTGCCCTGAAGTTCGCTGTCAGCAGGTATTTGTTATCATACTGGTAGGTAACCCTTCCAAAAAATGATTGCAGTTCATTAATCGTTGCGGCTCCTGTTGGACGGTTATTTGCCAACGTGAGCTCTTGTCCCGTACCCGGATTATAAATAGGTTCTACACCACCGATCGGAAAAGTGTTGATGCTCGTCGCCCTCGACTGAACAAATACCTTTTGGTAAGAATGCCCCGCCAATACACTTATATCATGATTTCCTGTATTGAAATTCCAGGTAAGATAATTTTCGACAAGTCGGTTCCTGTTCAAAGTATTATAGGTATCCAGTCTGCCCAATCGTTGGGGCTGTGCAAACGGAAGCGCCTGCACATCGCGGGTGGAAGTCGATTGATCAAGGCCGAAGTTCAGTCTGTATACCAGTCCCTTTGCGAGTCTTAAGGATGGTGATATTGAACCGAGAATGCGGGTGATATTGGTTACATCCTTGTCAAGCTCCAGCGTAAGCAGCGGATTATTGAAAAGTTGGTAAACTGCCGGTCGTCCGTTGGCGTCATAAGCTGCATAAGTCGGATTGTTAGCAAGGGCATCTCCTACCAGGTTTTGAATAAGCGGGCGCTCATTTTTTGTATTGGCCACATTGAGATTAACGTCAATGCTTAACCGATCATCAAGAAACTTCTGGCTCGCATTAAAGCGACCGGTATACCTGGACAGATCGTTATTTTTAAGAATGCCCTGTTGGTTCTGAACACCAAAAGATGCGAAATAGGTGAGTTTGTTTGCACCACCACTCAGCGTAATGTTATTATTGGTTGTTATTGCTGTACGGGTGATCTCATCCTGCCAATCGGTATTGGCTCCGCCATCATCAAGCTGACCCCCAAGTTTCGGCACCTCCGTACGAAACTCGCTCGCAGACAATACAGGTATTGCCCGCGCAATTCTTGAGAAACCGGTGCTTGAAGAGAAACCCAGAGACGAAGTACCCGCGCGGCCTTTTTTGGTTGTGATGATTATAACACCATTAGCGCCTCTTGACCCGTAGATCGCCGTAGCTGACGCATCTTTTAGCACATCCATCGATTCAATATCCTGTGGGTTGATGAATGTGAGTGGATCGCCGCCGCCCGTACTTGAATTATCGAGTGGGAGACCATCTATCACAAACAGCGGTGTGCTTCCTGTTCTTACTCCGCCTGGTCCACGCACCGTGATGCCCTGGATGGCCCCTGGTTCGCCACTCGCAGAAGTAACGTTAACACCCGCAACCTTACCCTGTAATAATTCCTGCGGTGAGTTGATGATACCGCGGTTAAATGCTTCTGCTTTTACAGATTTAACAGCACCGGTGATGTCTCTTTTATTTTGTGTGCCATAGCCCACTACCACTACCTGTGCAAGATCAGCCGAGGTAGCTGTCAGCGTGATATCCACCCGGGTTCTGTTGCCTACGATCACTTCTCGTGACACATAGCCCACGAAGCTGATCTCAAGCACGGCGTTGTCATCAGGAATCGTTAAGGTGAAAGCTCCTCTTGAATCTGATGAAGCAGACTGCGTTCCGCCCTTTACCGAAATTGTGGCTCCTGCTAAGGGCGCAGACGAGCTTGAGTCGCGCACGGTACCGGAGATTACCCTGTCGAAGCGTATAGGATTATCTTTTCCTACACCGGCCGCCGCATGAACAGCATCGGGCACAAAAAAACAACCCGTTCCGATTGTTGCTGCTACAAGAAGCTTAAGACCGCTTTTTGATAAAAAGCATTTTGTCATTAGTAATGTTTTAGTTCTTGAAACTGATAAAAGGTGACAAATGTAGAAGGAATGATACTCGTTGTGTAAGGCAACAAAAAGCATCATGATTTCATAATGTTATACTATGGACCACCATATAAAACGATGATATTTGCTGAGGTTTGGAGACCAGCACAGAAGACTAGCTTTCCTGGCAAAGCATGAAACCGGGTTCGCAAGTTAGTTGGTATTGTTACAGGTTATGATTTGGTATCCTGATCGTTAGCTGTGTTAAATCTAATATATTTTGATTTAAGATTGAATGTCTTAACTAAAATCAAATCACTTTTTCAGACTTTTCAGGAAAGCGAGCAGATTGGCCATATCCTGCTTTGAGAAATTTTGATGTAAACCTTCGGGCATCATTGATTCTTTGATCTCCTGCATTGCATCAATATCAGTTGTCTTAATGCTTTTTCTTGTACCACCTGGCATCACCAGTTCGATATCTGATTCTGTTTTGCTTTTTACAATACCGGAATAAGCCGATCCATCCTTCATCTTTAACATCCATCCCTCATAACCGAAACCTATACCCGAAGATGGGTGAACAATGGCTTCGAGCATTGCCTCTGCAGGCAGCTTATTCCCGATTTCAGTAAGTGCCGGTCCAAATTCGAATCCTGTATTACCTGCAATATGACAGGTAGCGCAATAGGTTTTATATACTTCTTCTCCTGCCGTTTTATCGGGTTTAAGTTCGGCCAGTTCGCTGATTGTTGGAGGAGGTTGAGTGTTCTGGGTCGCACCACCACCTGGTAAATAAGAGGCGGCCTCACTTCTTATCGAACCGCGCCATGCCCTGGCGACGCTCTGTACCACCAGGGGGATCAGGGTATCCGGAACGGATTTGCTTTTCAGTATCTCCAATACTCTTTCTTCTCCCGTCCAACTATTACCAATGCGCAAAGCTGCCTGCTGACGTACAAAAGTTGGTTTAGACTTGTCAAGAAGCATGCGTTGCAGGAAGCTGACAGATTCGGTGGTGCCAACACTTCCGATGGCGCCGAGCAATTGTTTTTGGGTAGAAGTATCGCTGTCTGCCAGGGTTTTGGTAATAAGCGGAAGCCCGCCGAGCTTAAACAATAAACCCGCTGCATTTCTTCCAAGCGAACGATCTGGTTTTGCTATTGCAAGTTTGACGAGGTTTTCATTTTGCGACCTGACGTTATATTGACGTATAAATCGAATATAATCATCGGAGGGGTCAGCAGCCATTGAAATCAACAGCTTTTTAAGTTCTTCCTGGGCAGTAACAGATTTTTTAACGGTTGCTTCATCAAGATGATTCAACACAAGCTTTTTTGTTGCTGTATCATTTGCTTTAGCCTTCTCTAATAGTCCGAGAAGAAGACCTGCCTTTTCTTTTCCTGTATTGAAATCGAAGGCCCTATAATAACGCAGCCTGTCTTTTAGCGGAACAGTTTCATCACCAGCAAGTTTTGCAAGAAAGGGAACCGCCACAGGAGTTCTTGCGCGCCAGATGATATCACGGCCGGCGGCGCTGTTCAGCGGATCGTTTACCTTTTTCAACCAGGCATTCAGAAAACCCGTCCACTGATCGGCGGCACCTGTTCCGAGGGCCTCCAGGTACCAGCGATCGGATCCATCGTGCTGAAGTGCCAGTTGCGTCCATACATCGGCGGCTGCCGGATCTTTTGAGTGATGTAAAAGAATTGCAAACTCTCTTCTGACCTGCGGGTCCGTATCCGAAACAAGATGCTGGGTTAATTTGATGAAATCTGGTCTTTGACGCGCCGCGCGAAGACCCATCATTCTTAACTCGGGTACCCGTGCATATAAAGCCTGTGAGATATAGGCGGCGGCAGAATCAGGTTGTATCTGCAGCAACACCCAGAACGCGCGTGCCCGCATAGCCGCCGAGGAATCGGTTCGCCAGGTATTATCGAGCACCTGCAAAGATGAAGGGCCCATCGCTTTCAGAGCCGTCCAGGCTTTGTAGCGGTTCGCCAGGTTGGGACTTTTCAATGCTGTTAATGCGGCAGCCGGACTGGAATAATCTGCTTTAGGGATGGTGTATTTCTTCCCGGGAACCGCCACACGATAAATTCGCCCGCGTGTCTGGTCGCCAGCCTGGTGACCACCAACACCAGGGTCATACCAATCCGCCACGATGAGACTACCATCAGGAGCAACGCATACATCTGCCGGTCTGAACCACTGATCCTTCTCTCCCTTAAGAATATTATGAATAGAAGCGGTGTAACCTGCTCCTTTGTTTTTTACTTCATAAGCTCTTACAACATTAGGTCCTGCATCGCAATGAATCATCCTGTTATGATAAAGGGCAGGTAATGCATTGCCTTCATAAAACACTATCCCTGTGGGTGAACCCGCACCTGTCTGTAACAGATTGGGTATAGCGCCCGGATCGTTGAGATGCCAGTGTTTCAGCGGAATGGAGTCTTCCTGGTTTGTGCGGCTTGCTGACCATCCTGCGCCGGTCATTTCGTCGGTGAAACCATAGTTGCCATAACGCATTATATAATTGAGACGTGTACCCCGGTTACCATCGTCGTCATTATCACTCTGCCACAAACCGCCATAACTGTCAACCGCAACTTCAAAGGGGTTCCTGAAATTATGACCCAGCACTTCAACATTGCTGCCATCAGGATCACACCTGAATACCATGCCCTGTTTGTATTTGTCAGGACCTATAATATCTCCATCCTGGTCACGAACGGCCCGCCCGTTTTTATCTTTCAGTGTTTTGCCTTCATTTCCAAAATTGAAATACAGTTTACCATCAGGTCCGAAAGTAAAAGCGTGTACGCCATGATCGTGTTGTTCACCACCGATCCCCTGAAAGAGGATCTCCTTTCTGTCTGCCTTATCATCCCCGTCATCATCGTAGAACGACCAGACATACGGGCTTTGAGAAACAATAACCCGGTTACCCAGCACACAGATCCCAAGAGGAGCGTTTAATTCTGCTCCCTGGAAAAAGATTTTTGAAGTATCAATAACGCCATCACCATTATTATCTTCCAATATCATGATGCGATCACCCAGTGCATTTGTTGGATTACCGTTGATGCCTGGCCGGTAGTTGTATGCTTCGGTTACCCAGATGCGCCCACGATCATCGACATCAATATTGGTTGGATTGCGGAAAAATGGCTCTGTAGCCATTACCGTAGTTTCAAGTCCGTCTGCAGTGACAAGTCCTTTGAGTGCATTGACCGGAAGCCTTTGCTCAGCGGCGGTCAGCGAGTCGGGAATAGCAGCATTTGAAGAATCAGCAGCGTTATTTTCGCAGGAAAAGAGCGTAGTGGAAATCACTGCGGGCACAAGCAATCGGGTAAACAGCTTCATGAATTGGTTTTGAATGGCGGCGAGAATATTTAACTCAAACTACCAAATAACAACGAATGAAAAAAGCACCTCACAAAATTGCCGCTCATAAACAAAGCGGTTTGAATAAAAATTTTTAGGGGCAAAGGGTTCATCAATGTCTTATTTTCACTTTGTGAAATTCAATATTGCACGGGATAAATGGCGTCATTTTTATGCAGGTGTTCCTCTCGGAATATTTTGTCAACTGATTGCAAACTGGATGTATGGTGCTTCAATGATCACAGCGGTCATAGCAGCTTTCATAGCAGTAAGCGCGGTTAGTTACGGTTTTGAACTGTTCTCTAAAATTACCGGACTTGGGGTGTATGATTTCATGGATGCTGTGGCTTCAGTTATCGGCGGTGTGTTGGGCATGGTTATCATCCTCCTGGTGATTTGGATCCGGTAGTAATAAGGAAAATCGATGTATGGAATACTTGCTGACATAGGGTTGACACTTACGGCCACTACATTTGTTTAACACTCAAAAAATCAAAACGATGACAGTTTTAGAAACACTTATCCAGGAGTTTGAACAGGAAATGAATACTACCCGCAAGATGCTTTCACGTGTGCCGGACGACAAGTTCTCATGGAAGCCGCACGAAAAGAGTATGGATCTGAAGTCGCTTTCAGGACATATTGCAGAACTGCCTACGTGGATACCAATGGCTATGAACAGTGATGAACTCGATTTTGCGACAGCGAACTATCAACCACCGGTTTTAAACAGTTCGGCCGACCTGCTAAACGTGTTTGAAGCTTCTGTAGTGGCGGGAAGAAATGCCCTGCAGTCGGCCGATGAAAGCAAGTTCACGGAACGTTGGGTTTTGCGCACCGGCGATCAGATTCATGTGGACACCAACCGCTATGGACTTATTCGTATTTCGCTTTCACAGGTAATTCATCACCGCGCACAACTGGGCGTATACCTTCGTTTATTGAACATTCCGATCCCCGGAAGTTATGGACCCAGCGCAGACGAAATGGAATTCAACTAAAGATGGATGCATTAAAAAACGTTTACAGCCCTAAGTTCCTGGCTGGCTTTGCAGATCAGATAAAAACCGTATGCAACAGTTTTCCAACCAAAAACTTCCTTACAGAGGTGCAGTCTGACGGCTGGCAAGAGTTGGAGCTAAAACAAAGGATGCGCCGCATCAGCAATACATTACAAAACTGTCTGCCCGGTCCATATAAGGACCAGGCAGACATTCTTTGCCGCGTTTCGGAAAATCTGGAACAGGCTGGTTTAAGCTCGTTTCCTTATTTGTGCATCCCGGACTTTATTGAACAGTATGGAACGGCGGACCTCGCTACTTCACTGGATGCGATGGAATCAATCACCCGTTTTGTGAGTTGCGAATTTGCGATCAGACCATTTTTGCTCGCCTCGCCGACCAAAGTGATGACAAGAATGAAAGCCTGGAGCAAACACAAACATCAAAATGTCCGGCGCTTTTCAAGCGAAGGATGCCGGCCCCGGTTACCATGGGGCAAAGCTATACCGGCATTCAAAAAAGATCCCGCACCGGTCCTTCCAATCCTGGAGAATTTGAAGGATGATGAATCGTTGTTTGTACGCAAAAGCGTCGCTAATAATATCAATGATATTGCAAAAGATCATCCGTCTCTGGTGTTTGAGCTGATTAGAAAATGGAAAGGAAAATCGGAGCGAACAGACTGGATCTTAAAACATGGATCCCGCACCTTGCTCAGACGTGCGGATCCGGCTATTTATTCGATGTTCGGACTTTCGGGTGAGCATAAGGGTAAGATCAGTGATCTGAGACTGTCTGGCAGCAAGGTAAAGCCCGGCGAGGCTGTTGTCTTGTCTTTTGCGTTGACGAATGAAGCGAAAACGCCGGCATTATTCAGGGTTGAAGTTGGGGTTGATTATGTGAAGTCGAAAGGCGGCGTATCAAGAAAATTGTTTAAGATCTCTGAGAAAACACTGGAACCCGGAAAAACCTATGCTTTTAAACGACAGGTAGCTTTTGTAGATCTTACTACAAGAAAACATTATCCGGGGAAGCATAATATAGCCGTTGTTGTGAACGGAAAGGAACTGGGTTCAAAACAAGTGGTATTAGGTTGAATCCTCAGCCTTCTTCTGACATACCTGCCTTAGTTGCTCGCGCAGGTGGTTTGGATTGTTTGATGCGATAATTCAGTGTAAGATTTACCTGGCGTCTGCGCCCCTGGTATGTACCTTCAGAATAAAAGTTTACGCCTTCTGTAATGTTGCGGCTTTTACGTGTATTGAAGATATCAAGAACACTCAGATTGAGGGTTCCATTTCCTTTAAACACATCTTTGCTCACAGAATAATCAAAATAATACATCGATTTACGTCTTCCCTGCGCGGTACGTTGCGGAGCTTCATAGTTCCCCCTGAGTTGCATATCGAAAGCGGGCGCCAGTGTGAACCTTGATGTTTGTCTTACAAACCAGCTGTAGGTGGAGGTGCCGTATGATTTCACAATATTACTACCGTCGATATCCGCATAAAACAGGTTTGCATTGAAATCAAGTTTCCACCACTTATAAGGAGTGTAATTACTTGTGAGTTCAAGTCCCATTGCTTTTTCATTATTAAGATTCTGAGGCAGTGTAATGGAGTTACCTTGTTCATCTACAGACCTGATGCGATCAATTTTCCCGTTGGTGTTTCTGTAGTAAATTGATGAAGTAAGGGTTCCTTTATTGAAGTATTTGATATGACCCAATTCAATTACATCACTGAATTCAGGGTCAAGATCAGGATTGCCCGCAGAAAAGTTGCGACTGTCAGAGAAAGTCATAAAAGGACTGAGGTCATTATAAAATGGCCGGCGCACACGGCGGCTGTAACTAAGCTGCAGTGCGTGTTCCTTTGGCAATTCAAGGGTTACGTGTGCGCTCGGAAACAGGTTCATGTAATTGCGCGGGTTCTCCTGGTTGGTTTCTTTCAGCACCGTTTTTACATCGGTCCATTCTGCGCGTAGACCTGCCTGGTAACTCAGCTTATTTGATTTGTTGGCTACGATACCATATACCGCATGGATGTTTTCCTTGTAAAGAAAAATATTATCAAGCCCGGGTAAAGGGTCAAAACCGCCGTTAGCGTTTTCCTGCGTTACGATATAATCATTGGTCATATCGCGAAAGCTGCTTCGCACGCCAGTCTCAATCTTGCCTTCGCTTGCTATGGGCCTTACATAATCTACCTGGAACAACAGTTGTTTTTCAAACTCATCGTTAACTGATTTCTGAAGAAGTGAACGGGTCTTGTCTTCGTTACCATTAGGTGCAAAAAAACGCTGGGTAAATGTCTGGTCCGAGTTCTCCCAATTATCAAGAAATTTCACCTCACCTGTTAGTTCATGACCCTTGCGGGCGAACGACTTTTTGTATATCAGTGAATACTCGGAATTTGGTTCGATTTCATCTTCGTCCTGTCGGCGGGTAGAAGTACCGATCATCCTTGCTTTAGAAAATATATAATCGTCGTAACGGATATCGGTGATCCTGGATGCATCGCTGCGTCTGAAGAGGTATGATGCTGTCAGAACACTGGATTCGGTGAAATAGAAGTCAAGTCCCCCGCGGATATTGTTATTAAAGCCTGTGATGGTGGCGTCACTTGCCTGTTGTAATACAAAGGTTGTATCACGTTCATACAACTCCTGGTACATTGATCCCCTGGCCGGCTGCCGGCGGTATGCGATTCCATAGTTGATAAAAAAATTAACCCGTCTGTGCCGGTAATTCAGATTGGCTGCTGCCCCAAGATTTGTAGGGTAACCGGTCGTCACTTCAAACGATGCGTTGAAGCCCTGTCTTTTATCCTTTTTAAGGATGATGTTTAAGATACCGGCCATCCCTTCAGCTTCATAACGCGCCGAAGGATTGGTAATAATTTCAACACGTTCTATCATGCTTGCCTGTAACTGCTGAAGACCACTTCCACCTTTGAAGCTTACTAGCCCCGAAGGTTTTCCATCTATCAGTATTCTAACGTTATCGCTTCCACGAAGTTTAATGGCACCTTCGGGATCAACCGATACCGATGGAATGTTGCTTAATATATCTGCAGCGGTGCCGCCTGCATTTGCAAGATCTCTTCCGACGTTGAAGATTTTTTTGTCGAGCGACAGCGTCATGGAACTTTTTTCGGCCTGCACCACTACTTCATCCAGCAGGTTACCCACCGCTTTCAGCACTATGTTACCCACATCAGCCAGCGGATGCTGAGCACTAAGATCAAATCGTTTGACCACAAACAGGTTGTAGCCGGTGTAATTAACTTCGGCAACGTATGCGCCAGTTTGCAGGTTGAATTCAAAACGTCCATCGCCTTCACTTACTTTCCCGGCAATGAGTTTCTTTGACTGCGCATCAAACACCTGTATTGAAGCGGCATCAAGCCCTTTGCCTGTTGCGGAATCAATAACGACACCCTTAAACATGTATGAGGCGGGTGCCTGAGCAATAAGCATTAACGGTAAAAGTTGTACAGCGATCAGGAGTACTGGCAGGTGGCGGAGCAATTTTTTCATGACAACTGTAAATTAGCGCGAAAGGAGGTGGCAGCAAATTTTGTTTTGAGTTGTGTGAATGCTTAAATGGCTCTTCGTAACGTGAATCGGGAACTGCAATTACCAGGATTTACCTGGGTAGCTCACAGGCTTTCCGAAGTGCTTCTAATGCAGCGAAACCTTTTTTTCTCGCGAAAGCGATATTATTATCCGGGATGGATTCAGGGTTTGGAAATTTTTCAAGTGCCCGTTCTATACTTTCTTCACGCAACAGATGTAACATGGGGTAAATCGATCTGTTCGTAAAATTTGCGGGATCGTCGGGCGGTGCGCCGGCAAATACATAAGCAGGGTGAAAGCTGGCAACCTGGTAAACTCCTTCATAATCTTCTTCATCTATCAGGTCCTCTGCAAGACCTACGAGCTCAAGATAGTCATCGAAGTTTTCATTGCTGTTTAATAAAATCAAAAGTGCCGTTTCAATCTCAGGATTGTCGTCGAGGTACGCACATTCGTCTAAAAATGTTTGCAGTATATCCTCCATCCTCGGCGATGATGTCACCCTGTATCTAATAGTATCCGCTTTGACAACCCTGGATGCGAACGGGCAAAAGTTATTGCCTATAACTACATCCGTGATCCAGTTTTTGGTTTCCTGTATTGCTCTTTCTTCTGCATTCATTCAATGAAGGTAGCCAGTTATTTGCGAAGGAATAAAGGCAGCAGGGATGGTTAAGACAAAAATCAGGCGTAGTGTTTCAGCATGATATCATGACCGCGTTGATTGTCGCTCAATCTTCGCCGGCTACAAAACGAGGCGTTTCTTTTGAAGGGAGATAGGTGATCATCAGCGAAAACCTGCCGGTTTTTGCCATTTTACCTGAGATCAGTGCTTTGGGATTTCCTGCGGGTGATTGTTTTACTGCGAAATCAGCTAATCCATTACCGTTCAATTGCTCGAACGAATGATTAACGATATTGTGTTGCTTCCAGTTACCGCGAGCAGTTTCCAGGTAAAGACTTAAATCATCAAAATAATAAGTACCGGGGCTGGAAACCCTGGTGAAAAAACACAAAGCATCTGCCTCTGAAGGTAAAACGCCTTCAATGGTTAGGATGGTCCAGTCCTGCTCTGTACGTTGTTCCGCGACTTTATAAGTGTGCGAGGTTAACAATTTGTTCCCTTTGGTAGCGAGGCCGTAAAAGCTAAGACCCGCGAAATTATCGGCAGTGGTTGAACTCACGGCCATTTCATATCTAAAGTGCCTTCCTTCACCCGGTAAGACTGGAATATTTTTAGAAAAATGGAAACTATCGGTAGCTGGCTGCGCCTGTTGGGCGTTGGTTATGAGGGCCATGCATAAAAGCGAAAAGATAGCTGCTATCTTCTTCATAAGGATCGGATTTGTGGTAGCATTAAGAACGAACCAGGAAAGGAAATGTTGCGCGGACAGATGGTTATTGCTGATCAGAATACCTGGTTTAGCTAAGGATCTGGTAAGCGGCCAGAGCAAGCAGGTAAGCAAGCGCAGTCATGTAGGCGAGTTGGATCAGCGGCCATTTCCAGGTGCCGGTTTCGCGTTTTACAATAGCCAGCGTGCTCATACATTGCATGGCAAACACATAAAAAATCATCAGCGAAACACCTGAGGCCAGGGTGTACACCTTGCTGCCGTCGGGTTTTACCGCCTGTTGCATTTTTTCACGCAGCATAAGACTGTTTTCATCTGCATCATCTCCAACACTATACAAGGTTGCCATGGTGCCAACAAACACTTCGCGGGCAGCGAAGGATGTGATCAAAGCAATGCCGATCTTCCAGTCATAACCAAGTGGGCGTATTACGGGTTCGATGGCATTACCCATGATGCCAGCATAGGAGTTCTGCAGCAATGCGGTATTTTTTTCCTTGTTCAGGTCTTCTTCCTGTTCAGGGTTCTGCAAAATCTGTTGGTCGTATTGTTCTGCAATGGCGTTCATTCTTGACGGCGGACCGTAAGTGCTGAGCACCCATAAAATAAGACTGATAATGATGATCACCTTTCCCGCTTCTACCACAAATATCTTTGCTTTACTGAACATGGTGATGAACACGTTTTTCCATCTTGGTGCCCGGTAAACAGGTAACTCAAGAATGAAGAAACTCTTTTCCTTTATGTTGATGAACCATTTTGCGATATAAGAAACAACCAGCGACATTACCAGGCCAAGCAGGTAAAGACCCATCATTACCAAACCCTGCAAACCAAATATCCCAAGCACTGTTTGTTTCGGAATTACCAAAGCAATCAGGATAGTGTACACTGGCAAACGTGCGCTGCAACTCATTAACGGAGTGATGAGAATGGTTAACAGGCGTTCTTTTTTGTTTTCAATGTTCCGTGCGCTCATAATTGCCGGCACCGCGCAGGCAAAACTGCTGATCATGGGCATTACACTTTTCCCGTTCAAACCAACTTTGCGCATGAGTTTGTCCGTTAGGAAGCTGATCCGCGCCATATAACCGGTATCTTCAAGGATGGTAACCAGGCCGAAAAGGATCATGATCTGTGGGATGAACACAAGAATACCACCCAGACCGGCCAGCAACCCGTTCACAAGCAGATCCGACCACCAGGCCTCGGGCAAAACACTACCTATCCATGAACCTGCCTCGCTGAATCCCCATTCAATAAAGGTCATTGGATAGTCAGCGAGCCAGAACATACTCTGAAACAGCAGGAACAACACAACAAGCAGAATTACATAACCCCATTGTCGGTGCAGGAGGATGTTGTCGAGCTTGTCGGTGAACATTTTTTTCTGCATCGGGTTCGGCTCAGAAACAGTTTGTTTCAAAATCGACCCTATACGCTGGTAACGTTGTAGGATTTCTTCGGCCTGGATGCGGGTATGGTTGAAACCACGCTCTTTTTCAATACTTTCAATCCTGTTCTGCGTGGCATTATCCAACGCAAACGATTCGTGATTGATAAGATAATGAATGGCTTTATAGTTACTCATACCGGGTATGAGCCCCTTTACATCATGAACAGCTTCCTGTGCAAGCGCTTCATTATTGATGAAGTCGAACACCGGCGCTTTATATAAATTATTTGCAGTCTGTTCGATGGTCTTTTTGAGTTGCGTGATGCCGCGATCCTTTCTTGGATTGATAGAAAGAACCGGTACGCCAAGTTCCCGTTCCAGTTCAGGCAGATCTACACTGACACCTTTCGATTTTGCGATATCAAGCATGGTAAGCGCAACTACAACCGGAATTTTCAGATCTATGATCTGGGAAACGAAAAGAAGATTTCTTTTGAGATTGCTGGCGTCAGCCACAAGCACCACCATATCGGGCTTGATCTGCTTATCCTGCTGCATCAAAACGCGGTAAGCCACCCATTCATCCTCTCTGCGGGGATAAAGACTATAAGTTCCGGGAAGATCAATGATGACACCTGTTATTTCGGGGGATATGCGGGTCTCGCCGATTTTTTTATCTACAGTAACGCCGGGAAAATTGCCGACTTTCTGGTTCATACCAGTAAGCGCATTAAAAAGCGAACTTTTTCCACTATTAGGGTTGCCTACAAGACCAATGTTTATGCTACGAGCTGCCACAGGGCGCCGAAATTAGGCATAACCAACCTCAAAGAGATTACGAATTCAGTAAAATCTTCTTAAGATGTCGTTAAAGGGCCCTTTAAAATCGATCCGTAGGTAAGCGCGGCAGTAGTATATTTGCTGCCATTTTAAATGCTATCGTTATGTTTAACACAAGAACCAAAGTGAAAACCCTGCTGGCCAGCGAAAAGACCGGCTACCAGGTTACGGTAATGGGGTGGGTACGCACCTTCAGAAACAACCAGTTTATAGCTCTAAACGACGGTAGCACGAATAATAACCTCCAGATTGTAGCTGAGTTGGGCAAGTTCGATGATGCACTTTTGAAACGATTAACCACGGGGGCATCGGTGAAAGTAGTGGGTGAACTGGTTCCTTCGCTGGGAAAAGGACAAAAGGTTGAAGTAAAGGCCGATACGATAGAAATCCTTGGTGATTGCGATGGCGAGAAGTATCCCCTGCAATTAAAAAATCGTCCAAGCCTGGAGTATCTCCGTGAGATCGCCCACCTGCGTTTCCGGACCAATACGTTCGGAGCTGTGTTCCGCGTAAGACACACACTGGCTTTTGCAGTTCATAAGTTTTTTAATGATAAAGATTTTATATATCTGCACACGCCTATCATTACCGCCAGTGATGCTGAAGGCGCCGGTGAAATGTTCAGGGTAACTACTTTGCCGTTTGAAAACACACCAAGAACCCCAGATGGTGCAGTTGATTATAAAGAAGACTTTTTTGGCAAGTCTACCAACCTTACCGTGAGCGGTCAACTGGAAGGCGAACTTGGAGCCATGGCCTTCAGCGATATTTATACATTCGGCCCCACTTTCCGTGCGGAAAACTCCAACACTGCCCGCCATCTTGCAGAATTCTGGATGATTGAACCCGAGATGGCTTTTTATGACCTCGAGGATAATATGAATCTTGCCGAAGAGTTCATTAAATACATCATCCGTTATGCAATGGAGCATAACCGCGAGGATCTTGATTTTCTTGCACAGCGGCTCGCTGAAGAAGAAAAACAAAAACCTCTGCACGAACGCTCAGAATTCGGACTGATTGAGAAGCTGGAGTTTGTATTAAACAACGATTTCGAGCGGTTGACTTATACCGAAGCGCTTGCAATCCTGAAAGACAGCAATCACAATAAAAAGAAGAAGTTCCAGTACCCTATTGAAGACTGGGGAATGGATCTTCAGAGTGAACACGAACGGTACCTGGTGGAGAAACATTTCAAGAAACCCGTGATACTGATCAACTATCCCAAACAAATCAAGTCATTTTATATGCGCCAGAACGACGATGGAAAGACCGTAGCCGCGATGGATATCCTGGCTCCCGGGATCGGGGAGATTGTAGGCGGTTCGCAAAGAGAAGAGCGGCTTGACCTGCTGGAACAGCGGATGAAAGAATTAAACATTCCGGCAGACGAACTTTCGTGGTACCTGGATACACGCCGTTTTGGAGCCGTGCCGCATGCTGGTTTTGGATTGGGTTTTGAAAGAATGGTTCAGTTTGTAACAGGGATGACGAATATTCGTGATGTGATACCGTTCCCCAGAACACCAAAAAACGCGGAGTTCTGATCGTTTTTCAAAAAGCTTTATCAAAACATCATTACTTGAATTTTATCAGCCTCCCCGGATGATCCGGCGCTGAGGGCAATTTTCTGTCGGGCGCAAAATCCGCTAAATTTGCAGTAAACTTTTTCATATGTCGATCCCTGTAGTAAACCTCGCAGATTTTTTATCCGGCGACCCGGAATTAAAAAAGGCCTTTGTAGATAAGTTAGGCAAGGCTTATGAAGAAGTTGGTTTTGTGGCCGTGAAAAATCATGGCATCTCCGACGATCTTATTGCAGATCTATACAAATTCGTGCAGGAGTTTTTTTCTATGCCTGCCGATAAAAAGAAAAAATATGAAGTGCCGGGTCTTGCGGGGCAAAGAGGATATACATCTTTTGGGAAAGAACATGCTAAAGGAAGTGATGCACCGGATCTGAAAGAGTTTTTTCAATTCGGACAAACCGTAGAAGATAATGATCCCATCAAATCTGAATACCCGGATAATGTTGAAGTAAAAGAAATACCTCAATTCAACAAGACCTTCGTAGCAGCGTACAAAGCCTTTGAAAAGTCAGGTAAAGCGCTGCTACAGGCAATTGCGATCTATCTCAACCTGGATGAGCATTATTTTAATGATCATATCCATAATGGTAATTCCATTCTTCGCTCTATTCATTATCCTCCCATTACAAGTGAACCGAAATCTGCTATCCGGGCCGAGCAACATGAGGATATCAACCTGATCACTTTACTGGTGGGTGCTTCCGCTGATGGTCTGCAGATTCTTACAAGGCAAAATGAGTGGGTGGGTGTAACATCACTGCCAGAACAGATCGTTGTGAATGTCGGAGATATGTTGCAAAGACTTACTAATAACAAATTGAAGTCAACAACGCATCGTGTTGTAAATCCTCCGCGCGAAATGTGGCACACATCAAGATTCTCTATTCCTTTCTTTTTACATCCAAAAAGTGCGATGAGTCTTGCGTGTCTTGAAAGCTGTGTTGATGATCAACATCCAAAAGCTTATCCCGACGCAACGGCTGGTGAATATCTTGATGAACGATTAAGGGAGATCGGGCTGAAGAAATAAACGGGTTCTCTGTTTAAGCGCATTTTTGCCAGTTCATACCGGGTTTAGGCGGCCAGATGGCAATTAACTTGTATTTAACGCGTTTCAATTGTATTCTTGCAATGAGCTTAAAACGCAATAGTATGAAAAAAGCTTTACCCCTTATCTTACTCGTAGCTGTATTCAGCGTTTGCCTGACTACGTTACATGCACAGGAAACGCTGGCTCCAAATCAAAATCCCAGATTCGAGGAAAGTCGATCAAAATACGTCGCAATGGCCGACTCTTTAAACAGCTGGCATTCTACAACATTCCAGGATACTTACAGGGCAGTTGATTATATGGCCGACAAAGCTGAGGCCCGTGCCCAGCGCAGGGCATTCCGTCGCGAATTGCGGCTTGAACGCGCACGTAACGGGTACGGATGGTATGATGATTATTCTTACTACCCTGCATATGGTAACTACGGCCATCGGATCTATACCGGTAGCCGATATTACAGCCGGTATAATGCCCCTTTTTATAATCGTAGTTACCGGTCCGATTACCTGTTAACCACCATTCCACTTGCGTTTGCATTAGGTTGGTATCTGCGTTAATTTTTTCGAATTTTTATACCCTTTAAATCCCAGATAATGAAACAAGTAATCCTGGCTGTAACGCTGGTTGTTACAGCATCAGTACTAACAACATCCTGCGCCCGTAAAGTATCCCGTGTAGATCCTTCAGAACAAATAGATCTCAGCGGCAGATGGAACAATACGGACTCGCGCATGGTAGCAGATGATATGATTGAAACGGTTTTGCGCGACAAATGGGTGAGTAATCACCAGGAAGCGCACCAGGGTCAGAAGCCTGTTGTGATTGTTGGTTTTGTAAGCAATAAAAGTCATGAACACATCGAAGCAGAAACCTTTGTTAAAGACGTTGAACAATCTTTTGTAAAGTCAGGTCGCGTAAGACTGGTGCAGGGTGGCAAGAAACGTGAAGAACTCCGCGCAGAAAAAGCAGATCAGCAAACCAATGCTTCTACATCAAGTATGAAGAAATTTGGTCTTGAACAAGGCGCAGATTATATACTGCAGGGCTCTATCAACTCCATCGTTGATTCACACAAAAAGAGAAAGGTGGTTTATTACAAGGTTAATCTCGAACTTACAAACATCGAATCAAACGAAGTGGTATGGATCGGTGATAAAGAGATTGCCAAATACGTCAAAAACTAATCAACGGATTCCGCTGTACTGACCGTTTCATTTCCATGCGTCTGTTGTTTACCTATATCAAACTGCCCATCACGCTTATTGCGGTAATGGTACTGCTTAATTCATGTGCAACTTACAATCACAGGATTGGCAGTTACTATACCCAGTTAATAGAAGGCAATTACAAAGCCGCTTCCGCAAGTCTTGATAAAAATAAATTACTCAAGGCAAAAAGAAACCGGTTGCTTTTTCTTTTGGAAAAAGGAAAGATTGCGCACCTCATGCAGCAATACGACAGCAGCAATAAGTATTTCAATGAAGCGGATTTGTATATGGAAGACGCACGTACTACCGTTGGTGACGTTGCGCTGGGCACTTTGCTTAACCCGATGATGCAATCGTATAAAGGGGAAGCTTTCGAAAAGTTCATGATCCACTATTATAAGACTTTAAACTATCTCGCATTAAATCAGCCATCTGATGCATTGATAGAAGCACGTCGTATTTCTTTGAAGAGTTATGCTTTGCAGGATAATACAAATAATCGCCAGAACCGTTATTCCGACGATGCTTTTTCACAAATTCTCCAGGGTCTTATCTATGAAAAAAACGGGGATATTAATAATGCATTTATTGCTTACCGGAACGCCGCGGAGATCTATCTGAAAAACAACAATATCTGGTATGATGTTTCCATTCCTGAGCAATTGAAAATTGATCTTCTGAGAACGGCCGCTGCAAACGGCTTTGTTGACCAGGTGGAATATTATGAGAGGGTCTTCAACATGAAGTATTCGCCCAGGGAAGCGCCTGCTGGTGGCGAAGTGATTGTATTTTGGGAAAACGGCCTCGCTCCGGTTAAGGAGGAACAAAACTTCTTTTTCTCGCTCACGAAAGACGGGTTGGGCAATTTTTTCTTTGTGGATCCTACCGGGTCATTTAATATTCCTTTTGATTTCTCCGCCGGCATTACCAAAAGTGCTTTGAAGGTGGAAGATCTGCGGTCCTTGCGGGTGGCTTTCCCTAAATATGTAGAACAGCCGGTTTCGCTCGCCGGCGCATATATTCACGCCAACAACCAGAATTATCCTTTACAAAAAGCCGAAAATATTAACGCATTGGCTTTTGCTACGCTACGTGAGCGGTTTATCAAAGAAATGTCGCTCACCCTGAGCCGGTTGGCAGTTAAGAAACTCGCAGAAGCGGCGGCACGTCCAAAAGAGGATGCCAAAAACAAAAATGAGAAAGAAGCGCTTGCAATGGCCATCCAGATTTTCAACATTGCTTCCGAAAAAGCCGACACCAGGAACTGGCAATCGCTTCCGCATACCATTTACTATTCACGCGTACCATTGCAGCCAGGTGAGAACAAACTTCAGTTTCGCACAGAGCCACTTAGCGCCGGTGCTTCACCCGTGACCCTTGAGGTTGATGGCAAGGGTTCATTAGAGTTTAGAAATCTCTGGAGTTTGCGTTAGTCCTTCCAAATCCTGTCCCTCACCGGCTTTTCTCATTTCAAACCATTACCGTTCTTCCTGTCTATTTACCGTTCGCAAACAATTTCAGATTCTTTCAAAAAGCCGTTTTCGCGTGAAAGCCTGATACATGCTGCAATTGCTGTAAAGCTTATTAGCAGCTAATGAATATTACCCGTAAAAAAAAGGTACTTGGTGTTGCATAGTACTAAACTTTTCCTCTATCTTTGAGTTGTCAATAAACAAATCGTATGAACATTGAGAACACACAAAGCCAGATGCGGAAGGGAATCCTGGAGTTCTGCATTTTGTCGGTGATTCGCCGGGGAGAAGCTTACCCGAGTGATATTGTCGATGAAATGCGTGGCGCGAATCTCCAGATCCTGGAGGGTACATTGTACCCGCTTCTAACCCGCCTTAAAAATGCTGATATGCTTACTTATCGCTGGGTAGAGAGTAATTCCGGTCCCCCCAGGAAATACTTCTCCCTCACGCCAAAAGGAGAAGAATTTTACAACGAACTGGCCGCCACCTGGTACGAACTAGCCAACGCGGTCAACGCACTCACAAACCGGAAAGATTCACTGACCACATCAGCAACCCAACCAGACGAACCAGCACAACTCTAACTTCAACTTGTCAAACACTAAACAATGAAAAAGGTCATTAATATAAACTTCCAGGGCAGAGTGATCCCGATTGAGGAAACGAGCTACGAGATTCTGAAAGAGTACGTAGAAAGTCTCCGCCGGTATTTTGCCAACGAGGAAGGGATGAACGAGATTGTCAACGATATTGAAAGCCGGATCGCAGAACTGTTTTCTGAACGCCTGAAAAGCGGTGCGGTCTGCATCACTGACGAACACATCAATGCCATCATCGCCAGTATGGGCCGCCCTGCGGACCTGGATGCTGAAACCGGTGATTCAGGAAGCAGTCGCGAACAGAAGTTTGAAGAAGCTTCGGGTTCAGGCGCTACTTCTTCTGCAAACGTTGGCGGCGGCGAATACCGCAGAAACCGTGGAAAATTCACCAGGAACGAAGATGATAAGATCATCGGTGGTGTGTGTAGCGGTCTGGCCAACTACTTTGGCATTGACCCCGTGATTATGCGGATCCTGTTTGTGGTGTTATTTGGAGCGATCTTCTGGGTGTACATATTGTTATGGGTGATCGTTCCTTCTGAAAGCGTTGAGACCAATATTACCCGCCGCCTGTTCAGAAGTGCCGATGATAAGGTGATTGGCGGCGTGGCTTCCGGCCTTGCAGCTTACTTCAACATCGAAATATGGATACCCCGTTTAATTTTTGCTTTACCCCTCGTTTTGGGTATCGCTTCAGGAACTTTCAATGCCATTTGGTGGGATTGGGACTTTGGTTTCGTTCCTCGCATGGTCACCGGTTCCCTGGGGTCAACATTGTTTCTTACGTACATAATACTGTGGATCGCTGTTCCTGTTGCAACAACAGCAGCGGAGAAATTGCAGATGCGTGGTGAAAAGGTGGATCTTAATTCCATCCGGGAAACAGTAAAAAACGACATGGGCTCCTTTCGTAACCGCGCAGAGAAATGGGGCCAGGAAGTAAAACAAACTGCGGAACAATTTGGTGAAAGAGCAAAACAATTTGGCCAGGAGTCAGGCACTTATGCAAAAAGGTTTTCGGCCGAAGCAGCACCGGCTGCCCGGCGTGCAGGCAGCGGAATCGGACATGTGATCGGTGTTTTATTTAAAGCATTCTTTCTGTTCATTGCTGCAATTTTCGCCCTCACATTATTTGGAGTATTGATAGCCCTGTTATTCGGAGGATTTACAATGTTTCCCGTAAGAAACTTTGTACTCGACGGCACCTGGCAGAACCTGCTTGCCTGGTCAACACTGATCTTTCTTTTAGGTATTCCTGTACTGTCGCTTATTACCTGGTTGATACGCCGCATTATCGGAGCAAGATCAAAAAATCATTACCTCGGTTATGTCTTCGGAACCTTGTGGATCATAGGACTTGTTTCAGCGATCGTATTGTTTGGTATGCTTGGTAGAAATTTCAGAACTAAATCTGGTATTGAAGACAGGGTTGAATTAATACAACCAGCGAGTGGTAAGATGCAGGTAAATGTCGCAACCAGCAATGTGCGTTATTATAATGATGATTGGTTCGGCATTGAGTGGGATGAAGAAATGCCTTTTTATGGAATTGGTCCTGACACCATCATGTTAAATACGGTCCGGGTGAACGTAGTTAAAAGTCCTGACTCAATGTATCATGTATCACGTGTAAAAATGAGCCGCGGAAACACCGCCTCACAGGCACGTGACCTGGCAGAAAAGATCGAATTCAATATCACGCAACGCGATAGCATACTGTTACTGCCCCAGGCATTTGCAGTAAGCAAAGATGAAAAGTTCCGCAATCAGCAGGTGCTTGTTGTTATAGAAGTTCCTGTAGGCAAAAGGATCGAGCTGGATCAAGCATTGACTGATTACAACTGGTTTTCAATGAACTTCAATCGCCGTCGCGGTTTCAATGTAGAGTGGGAAGACAACTGGAACTACACTTATAACTGGAACACAAACACCGTATATGTTATGACTGAAGCAGGACTGGAACGGGTTGATGCAAGACGTTATCGCGACAACAACCACGGTCAATCTGAAAGAAACAATAACCAGGATGGTGACAGGTATCGTTATCGCCAAAATGAGGAACCAGCCATAGACACGGCTACGCCGGTGAAAGTGTCACAGGATCTCTATTTTCCCCTGAACGCTTTTTCGAACATATTATAAACGAGGTTGAAGTTGGAGTAAGGGGGTCCGATCTTCCGAAAGGGCCCCCATTTTAAAAATATCTAAACTAACAATGATGAAAAGTGACAATCAAATTCGGAAAACATCCACCAGGTTACGGATGATGTTGCGTACTTCGCTTTCCATGCATATCATGCCAGTGTTACTTGCTTTTGGTTTTGTGTTTTTAGCGGAACAAAATATCCGGGTGGCGCATGAAACTACCTCAAAATCCGAAGCTATCACTACTGCCCCATCATCAGAACAGGTTACCGCTCATATTCAGGACGCATCTACATTTGCGGGCGCATCTTCACAAAGCCTTGCCCTGCTGAACCCCTCCAATATCCAGCACTATGTAACCATCTACCAGGTTGCACGTTTAGCCATCAACGTTATCAGGTAAAAGCAGTTCAGTTTTTGCCGGGGCCGCATATTGGTTATCGTCCCATTCCCTGTCTTCATTAATTTTTTCGAGTTGTTCCAGGAAGCTGCTACCCCATTGTTCTATGTCATAATGTGCTACAGAGTCATATAACCTGCGCATCCTCATTGCCCTTTCAGTTTGTTCCATCACGAGTGCATGAAGCAAACTTTCTTTTAATGATTTTCTGTCATAAGGATTCGTGCGGACGGCATAACCAAGTTCAACAGATGCACCTGCAAACTCAGATAATACCAGCACACCTTTGTCACCTTCTTTCTGACCCTGAACTGCAACAAATTCTTTGGCTACCAGGTTCAGTCCATCACGTAAGGGTGTTATCCATGCAATATCGGCTACGGAGTAGTATTGAAGCACATCTTCGAACCGGAAGGATCTGAAGAAAAAGCGTATAGGCGTCCAGGTTACAGTGCTGTACCGGCCGTTGATTTTACCAATTGCCTGTTCAAGTTCCAGTTGAACCTTTTCATAGATTTTCATGCCTTGTGCGGGCGGAGTACAAATATTGACCAGCACTACTTTTTCATGGAACTCGGGGTATTGCTCAAGAAATTCCTGGAAGGCATAGATCTTTTCCAAAGGTCCCTTGACATAATCCAACCGCTCAACGCTTAGTATCACCTGCTTGGTTCCCATCTCTTTTCTAATGGCTTCAACTGCCTGTTGGGTTTCGGTTCTGGACATCACTTCTTTTATATACTTCACATTCACGCCTACCGGATGTGCACCCAAACGAACCTTCCTTGCACCAGCAATAATCTCTGTAGTCATTGTTTCTACACCAAGCGGGCAGCTATACGACAAGAAACGTTCCGTGCAGTTTTCACGTTTCAGAACCTGTACGGGTAGCTGGCTGCGTACCACATCCATAAAGTTTTCGACATATCGTGGGATATGGAAACCAATATAATCGCATTGCAAAAGGCTACCAATGATTTCTCCGCGCCATGGAATGATATTGAAAATGTCAGCAGACGGAAAACTCGTGTGATGGAAGAAACCAATTTTCAAATCGGGTCTTAGCTGGCGGAGAAAGCCTGGTACCATCCAAAGATTGTAATCATGCAACCACACCACTGCACCGTGGTCCGCCTCAGCAGCTGTTTTCTCGGCAAACAGCCTGTTTACTTTCACAAAATGTTCCCAGTGAGCATGATTGAACTCAACCTTATCAATAAACGAAAATATGGTCGGCCAGAATGCTTCTTTAGAGAAGATCTTATAAAACGTATCTACATCTTTTTTTGTAAGACCGATTCTTGAAGCCAGCAGATTGGGAAAGGTTTCTTCATCAACATAGATATTTCTAAGCGTCTGATTTTTCTTTTCGATTTGCTCCCATGCAATCCATACTCCTGAACGGCCACCACGGAAAAATCCTGTCAAAGATGGAATGATACCGTTTGGACTTTTGTGTGGCACATTTATGCGTTCACCATTTATCTCCTTCACTTCAAAAGGCAGCCGGTGGTAAACCATCAGCAATTGGCTATCACCGTTACTTGCTTTTGGTACTACAGTTTCTGCTGCAGGGACAAAATTCCCAAAACCCGGAAAATACCTGATGGCTTCTAATATGCCTCCGGCGCCGGCATCGTCAGCAACATAAATGTTTTCCATTCCACTGACAGCATCTACCAGCTTTGGTTCTGCACGACCCACTACCACTCCCTTGTAACCGGTTTGGTACAACGAAAGATCATTCATGGTATCACCAGCCACAAGAATATTTTCAGCCGGAAAATCTAACAGCTTTATAAGTTGTTTTAAGGTTGATCCTTTATTAACTCCGCGTGGTAACACGTCAAGAAATTTCCCTGCTGAAATAAGCAGATCACAATTCAATGAATCGACTACCTGTTTCAGGTGTTCCATGTCGGTATCCTCGTCATAAAAAAAGGAACTGCGGCGGGTTTGCGGCACTTCCTGCCAGCGCAAACCGCGCACCTTCTTTAATTTATTTTTTGTAGCCAATCGCCCTGGCCAACGTGTTTCAATTGCAGATTGAATGGGCTGAATGGGGTCAAGGCTTCGACCGTTTACCACGGTTGCACCCACGTCGCAGATTATATAATCCGGATGAGGAATAACCGGGTCGTTAAGTAACGGTATAACGGTCTCGAGTCCACGCCCGGTTACAAACACCAGTCTGATGTCTTGCCGATTGCGGATAAGACGGTAAAGTTGTTGCTTGTGCACACTTTTACCGCCTAAAAAAGTTCCGTCAAGATCTGTAGCCAATAATAACATAGTAAAAAATTTATCTTAAAGTGTTCTCTAATAATTTGAATTCATGATATGGCGATGCCTGTTTATATAAGATGCGATAAGTCGCATTCACAATTGGCATATTCACTTCCAACTGCCGTGCCATCCGGTAAATGCCTTTCACTGCGGGAAATCCTTCAGCAACCATATTCATTCTTCCTTCTGCCATAGGTATTGAATAACCACGGCCTATCATTTGTCCAAAGGTCCTGTTGCGACTAAATTCAGAGTAAGATGTTACCAGCAGATCACCAAAATAGGCCGAGTCAAAAACATCCCTTTTTTGTTTATCAATGGCAGCGAGGAAGGAACTCACTTCACGCATGGCATTACTTACTACTACAGCGAGGAAATTGTCACCATAATTCATACCCTTGATCATACCACATGATATACCCACAACATTTTTGAGAATGGCCGCATATTCGACACCAAGGGGATCACTGTTAGCTATCACTTTCAGATATGGTGAATGAATGGCACTCAGTACCCTTTCAACCAAATCATTGTTCGTTCCTGCAACGGTGAGAAAGGTTTTCCGGTCCATGGCAATCTCTTCAGCATGGCACGGCCCGGCCAGGACCATAATGGTATTAATCTTAATATCAAAACGGCGGGCAATGAACTCAGAAGGGATACAATCCTGTTCGGGCACGATGCCTTTGATGGAAACGTAGATTTGTTTCCCCCGAAGAATGTCTTCCTCCATACCGGATACTTCCGATTCCAGGTAAGCAGATGGTACAGCAAATAAAATATCATCAGAAGCTTTTAGGGCTTCATCCAGATTACAGGTCGGTTTGATCCTGTTTAAATTGAGTTGTAAAAAACTCAGGTAATTCGCGTTCCTGCCGTGTTCGAGCAGGTAGTCAACCTGGTGTTGCGAACGTAGATACCAATAAACGGTAATATCGCTTTCTGAAAATATTTTGACTAATGCTGTAGCCCAACTGCCCCCGCCGATGACGGTTATTTGACGCAGTGGTTGCAAAATTTTACAATTTAAGTGGCTGTAAAAGCCTTTAATAACTTCGCAAAGTTACCCCGAATAATTCCCCCGGCCAACCCTTATTAGGATTTTAATCTTAACAGTCTGTCATCACGCTGGTTACATATACCTTTTGCTTTTAAAACGTTTCTTATTATCTGATTAAGTTACATTTGCTCCAACAAAAGCAGTTAATTAATGAAGAATACTCCCTTCACGGACAAACACATTGCATTGGGCGCCAAAATGGCTGAGTTCGCAGGTTATAACATGCCTATTTCTTATTCCGGGATCAATGATGAACACCACGCGGTTCGTAAAAATGCAGGAATTTTTGACGTGAGTCACATGGGAGAATTCATTCTTAAAGGTGAAAATGCGTTAGAGCTGATTCAACGTACCTGCAGCAACGATGCTTCAAAACTGGTCGCAGGGAAGGCTCAGTACAGTTGTTTTCCCAATAATGAGGGAGGAATCGTAGATGATCTTCTCATCTATTGTCTTGAGGAAAATCAAAGTTATATGCTGGTAGTTAATGCCTCTAACATTGAAAAAGACTGGAACTGGTTAACTCAGCACAACACAAAAAATGTTGAGCTTCATAATATCTCTGATCGCACTTGCTTATTGGCAATACAAGGTCCCAATGCAACAAAAATATTGCAGCCACTTACTGAAACAGATTTACTGAATCTCAAATATTACACTTTCACACGGACCGTGTTTGCAGGTGTAAAAAATGTTTTGATAAGTGCCACTGGTTACACCGGTTCTGGTGGAGTAGAGATTTATTTTGAAGACGCTGATGGCGCCGCAGATAAGATCTGGAACGCCATTTTTGAGCAGGGAGCTCCGCAGGGTTTGAAGCCGATAGGTTTGGGTGCACGGGACACCTTGCGACTGGAGATGGGCTATTGTCTGTATGGAAATGATATTGATGATACCACGTCGCCGCTGGAAGCAGGTTTAGGATGGGTGACCAAGTTCACAAAAGACTTCACCGCGAAATCTATACTGGAAGCTCAGAAACAGCAGGGAGTGAAACGCAGGCTTATAGGTTTCGAAATGGTAGACAAAGGTATTCCCCGTCATCACTATGATATCACAGACGGACAGGGTAATAAGATTGGTTATGTTACCTCGGGTACACAGGCACCCTCTCTCCAGAAAGCCATAGGGATGGGGTATGTAGCAGTTGAAAATGCAGCTATTGACAGCGAGATCTTCATCAGCGTACGTGATAAACAGCTAAAAGCTAAGGTTCTAAAATTTCCTTTTATCTGACACAATAAAAAACCTTTTCGCCTGCCCGATTGCCAGGCGAGACGGGCTTGATTTTTGATTAGTTCTGCCATAGTTAAATCACCCTGACCCGATGCCCAATATCCACCTGACTACTTTTATTGCTGCGCCAATTGAAAGAGTATTCGACCTCTCCCGGAGTATTGACCTACATAAAAAATCAATGAGCCAGAGCGGTGAACAGGCGGTAGCGGGAACAACCATGGGACTATTGGGTAAAGGTGAAACTGTGACCTGGAAAGCAAAGCATCTTTTCAAAACACGGGTTTTGAAAATGAAGATGAGTGAAATGGACCGGCCCTTTTCGTTTGTAGATGAGATGGTAGATGGTGATTTTAAAAGCTTCAGACACCAACACCATTTCAAGCAGATTGAGAATGGTATCTTTATGATCGATATCCTCGACTTTGAAACTCCATACGGCGCTTTGGGAAACCTGGTGAACTCATTGTATCTCACGGATTACCTTCGTGAACTGCTTGAAAAACGAAATAAAGTTATCAGGCACTATGCCGAAAGCAACAAATGGACAGATATTCTGAACAAATAAAGTTCATATCCCTGAAGTGCCGCGATTGCTGCCAGGCTGTGCACTGCGTTTATGTGTAAACGTTAGTGCAATTACTTTTTGATTTTTCTGTTACATTTATTTTATGACGCCAAGGAATACTAAGCCCACACTGCATACCTGTTTTTCTCCCGCCCTCCTGCATCTTTACGATCTGAACAATGCAGTGGTGGTGATTATCGACGTGTTAAGGGCAACCTCGACAATAGCAACAGCTTTATTTAATGGCGCCAGATCTGTGATACCGGTAGACAGTGTTGCCAAGTGTATGGAGATCGGGCGCAAGATTGAATGCATCACTGCTGGCGAACGGGACGGACTGATAGCTGAGGGTTTGGGTTATGGAAATTCTCCGTTTGAATATTCCCGTGAGTTTATCGGTAATAAAACACTGGTATTAACCACTACCAATGGCACGAAATTATTACATATGGCCCTGGAACGTGGTGCAGGGCAGATCGTAACCGGATCGTTTCCGAACCTGAGTGCCGTTTGTGAATTTTTGCTTAGTCGTCATCAGAATGTGATACTTGGCTGTGCAGGTTGGAAGGACCGTGTGAACATTGAAGACACTTTATTTGCCGGCGCAGTTATTTCCAGGGTTAGCTCGCATTATGCAATCAACTGCGATTCTTCAAAGATGGCAGAAACTCTTTATAATACGGCAGCACCGGACCTATACCAGTTTATGAAAGACAGGGAGGCGTCTCATTACCTGCGATTAACAGGATACTCGCTTGAGAGAGATATTCAATATTGTCTCACCCCCGATGTTGCAAATATCCTTCCCTTTTACCAGGAGGGCAAACTTGTTGTTCATAAAAAATAACTGTATCGCCTCGTGTTGTACTGTCTTAACCGGGCGGCGGTGTCATATTTGCTGTTAACAAAACAGCGTTGATTATTTAATATCCTTGTTATGAATTCATTCCTTGACAAAATCTATTGGGGCAATACAGTTCAATCTTATCTTATTGCTGCACTCGGCATATTTATCACCTGGGCCATCATTCGAACCCTCCGAAGGGTAGTGTTGAAACGGTTTGGTAAATGGATCTCAAGAACAAGTAATCATTTTGATGATATCATTCTGAAGGTGGTTGAAAAATTTGTGCTGCCATACCTGTACCTCCTTATCAACTACCAGATCATTACAGAATTATACCTGCACCCGCGGCTCAGGAAAATACTCGCGGTTGCCATGGCGGTAATCACATTATACTTCCTGGTTCGTCTTATTAATCATGCTATTCAACTTGCCGTTAATGGTTACATGAAGCGTCGGCACGAATCAGTGGAAAGGATCCGCCAATTGAATGGTGTGATGATCGTTATTAAAGCGCTGATTTGGTTCGTAGGGTTTATCTTCCTTTTAGGGAACCTGGGCTATGATGTGCGTACAATGATCGCGGGGCTTGGTGTTGGTGGTATTGCCATTGCCCTTGCGGCGCAGACCGTGCTGGGTGACCTGTTCAGTTATTTTGTAATATTTTTTGATAAACCTTTTGAGATCGGCGACTTTGTCCGGGCAGGTGATTCGATGGGAACCATTGAACAGATAGGTATTAAAACAACCCGGATCAGAAGCCTCGATGGTGAACAACTGGTGATGTCAAACACCAATCTTACTTCATCAACAATTCGTAATTACAAACGACTTGAAAAACGTCGGGTTGTAACAACCATTGCAGTAAAATACCAAACAAAAAGCGAACAATTAAGGGAGATACCGGGGCTCATTAAAGATATTGTTACTGCGCAGCCGGACACTGCATTTGATCGGGCACATCTTTCAAAACTTGATACGTATAGTATCAATTTTGAGTTTATTTATATCATCCAGACAGCCGATTTTGGAAGATATATGGACATTCATCAGACAGTTTTACTCAGTATCATCGAAGCCTTTGAAGCAAGGGGAATTGAGTTTGCATTACCAAGTCAGACAGTATCATTTGACAAGCCACGAGACGCGGAAACTAAGCCGCAGAGTGAGTCTTGAACATACAAAATATAGCTAAAAATAAAATGTAACCGGGTTAAAAATTTTTGCTTTTTGTAATTTTGATGTATTATTGTGCAGGAATAAGGCTGATAAGGTACCCGATTCTCTCAAGCTCATCAGTTTTTCCTGCGGGTAAAATTTCAATTCATTAAGATTTTCATTAAGATTATTTCACCGACTAAGATTGGTTGTTTGGATCAAGTGTTAAACTCTCAAGTTTTTTTATGTACGACATTCTGCAATTGAACGACATGCTCGTTCCTGAGCTGCTGGATATAGCCGAGCAGTTAAAAATCACCAATTCAAAAAAGTTAGATAAACAGGAGTTGATCTATAAGATACTTGACAAACAAGCAGTCACGTCCAGTTCCGAAAAAACGCCAGCCACTGAGGAAAAAGGCAAACGTAAAAGGATCGTAAAAACTACTACCGCAAATTCAACAGAAGAAGCCACCGTTGAAAGTGAAGGCGAGGAGAAAGTAAAAAAAGAGGTGAAGAAAGATGCACCCCGCAAGAAAGCCGCTGAAAAAGCGGGCCGGGCCCCACAACCAATTCAAAAAAAAGCGAAAGGTAGAGTTGAAGATGAGAATGGTGCCGTAAACGACAACCTCGCCGCACAAATACTAAACGATTCGGGCGACTATACCGCAGAGCCGGCCATTGAAGCCGAACTTCCACAAGCCGCACCAGTCGCCGAAGTAGCCCCACCACCAGCCACCAGTCCGAATGTTAACACCAATACAAACGGTAATGGCAACACGGGTGGCAACCAACCAGCTAATGAGCCACAAAAACCTTATCCATCACGTCGTGAACCAAATTTCAATATTGAGTTTGACGGTGTCATCAACGCCGAAGGTGTACTTGAAATGATGCCTGATGGTTATGGCTTTTTAAGAAGCAGTGACTACAATTATCTTAGCTCACCGGATGATATATACGTTTCACCCTCACAAATAAAATTATTCGGTCTTAAGACCGGTGATACCGTGTACGGTTCAGTTCGTCCTCCAAAAGAAGGCGAAAAATATTTTGCACTTCTTAAGGTTGAAACCATCAATGGTAAAAGTCCGGAAGATGTCAGGGATCGTGTTCCATTTGATTATCTCACTCCTCTTTTCCCCTTCGAAAAGCTTAACCTCTTTACAACGCCGAACAGTTACAGTACCCGTATCATGGATCTGTTTACGCCAATCGGTAAAGGGCAGCGCGGTCTTATAGTTGCTCAACCCAAAACCGGTAAAACCGTTTTGTTAAAAGAAGTTGCCAACGCTATTGCAGCCAACCACCCGGAATGCTACCTGATGGTAGTATTGGTTGACGAAAGACCGGAAGAGGTTACGGACATGGAGCGGAGTGTTAAAGCGGAAGTTATCGCTTCAACATTTGATGAGCCGGCTGAAAAACACGTAAAGGTTTCAACGATCGCACTTTCAAAGGCAAAACGCCTCGTAGAGTGCGGACATGATGTTATTATTCTTCTTGATTCTATTACACGTCTTGCACGTGCACATAATACGGTTGCTCCTGCCTCAGGTAAGGTTTTATCTGGTGGTGTTGAAGCCAATGCAATGCAGAAACCAAAACAATTCTTTGGTGCTGCACGTAAAATTGAAAATGGCGGATCACTTACTATCATCGCTACAGCGCTGATCGATACCGGATCAAAAATGGATGAGGTTATTTTTGAAGAGTTTAAAGGTACCGGTAACATGGAACTGCAACTCGACAGAAGACTTGCCAACCGCCGCGTGTTCCCGGCTATTGACCTGGTATCTTCATCTACAAGACGTGATGACCTGTTGCTTGAAAAAGATGTATTGCAAAGAATGAATCTTCTTCGCGTTTATCTCAACGACATGAATACTGAAGAGGCAATGCACGAGTTATTACGCAGAATGCGTGGTACGAAGAGCAATGAAGAATTCCTCGCCAGTATGAACGGCTAAGATCAGGATCCTTTTTTTACAGTGTTGATTTTGCTGAGTCGCTCTTTGCGCCACTCTCCCATCAGTTGTTTTGCCACAGCTGCATCAGGCATCTCATACTGATAGAAGGTGTTTGTAGGCACATGCAGGCGCCATAAAACAGGAATCCTGTTTTCGGAGCCTTCTGCCTCCTGGAACCCCATGATAACAAGGTTGTCATTGTCGATCCAGGCCCCGTCTTCGACTGTGTTACCGGGTCCTGTGTAGATTAATCTCGTCTTTTTATTTGTACGTGTGTTCACCAGGCTTACTTCTGTATCAGGACCAGCATCATCGGCAACATAGTTTCCGCGTTTGTCTTTTTGAATCAACACATTGTAGCTGTCAAGATCAAGAAATCTGGTGCTGTCTGGTGAATACCGAAAAAGCTTTTTATAAACTTCGTAGTTATCAGGAGCCGTGAAGTCAGTAACATGCAATGAATCATCCTGCCATGTACTGGCAATACGGAACTTGCTCCAATCGAACCCCGGTGCTTTGCTCCTGGCAAAATCAGAAAAACCAGACTGATTAAAGAAATTGATCGTTTCACCAGAAAGGGCAGTGTCAACTCTTTCAATCTCTACGGAGTCCTCATCTGTTTTCACATTTGCTGCGTCTTTTGCGGGCTCATCTTTACATGCGAACATTGCAAGGGTTGCGGACAGCATCAACAGGGTTGCGAATTTTTTCATCGGAACTGTATTTAGAGGTGAAAAAGGAGGGTGCTCGGTTACTTCTTTGAACTTTCGGTAATGGCGTCAATCTTCTTGCTGAGCAAATGATCTTTTGCGGTTATTGAATTGCCGGCATCATGGGTATTTAACCGGATCTCAACGACATTCCAGGTGTTAGACCAGGTAGGATGGTGATTCATTTTCTCTGCCTCAAGGGCCACCCTTGTCATAAAGGCAAAGGCTTCAGAAAAGTCTTCAAACACAAATTTCTTCACTAAGGAATTATTTTCTTCTTTCCACATAAAGACAGATTTAGAAGATGAGGTGATTTTTGTTTTTGATAGACTGCGGCGCAATCTGGATGACCATTCTCACACAACTGATCGCATTTATTATTTCCGCAAGATTATTAAGATGTGAATCCGGGATCATATCACCTTTCATTAACCATACATAATCCAATTGTTTGAATTCCGGGAGCAGTTGTTCCCCGGCGAACTGGTTATTGTATAAATAGTGTGCCAGTGAAGTGTATCGTTCTCTGTATTCGGCCACGCGGAAATAAAAGGTGGTATCCAGGTTTTTTTTCCGGAGGGGCACGGTGAGATCAGGATTGTTCCTGAAATCAAAACAAAGTGCATTGTTCAAATGCCAGCACATCTGGTAATCACTAACGGGTGCTACCAGGCCCAGTATACTGGCGTCTTCAAAAAACGTTTCTGTAAGATCGCCCGTTGCGAGTTTATACTTCGACATAAGGCGTTGAATATTTGATAGAACTAAAATACAACTTCTACTTCCAAAACCTCAGTTCCGCGTTTTGCTTTAACTTTTGCTTTATCACCTTTCTTGAAGCTGCTTAAGGCCTGCATGTATTTTTCCATGGAGCTTGTTTCAAACTGACCAAGTTGGAGGATGATATCTCCTGTTTGAATACCGGCTTTTTTAGCGGGACGGTCATCAGTGACGCCATCCACCTTGATTCCTGTGCCGCTGAAAGTATAATCAGCCATTATACCCAACGATACCGACCAGCGGGCAGTAGTAGTTGTTTGTTGCTCGCGGGTTTTTGCAAAAGCAAGTCTACCTTTTTTAGCAGTTGCTTCAACTGCCTGTTCCAGGTATCGGATTATCTGTAGCTGGCCATCGTAATTGATTTTATCCGCATCATCCGAAGGTTTATGATAGTCAGTGTGCAACCCGGTGAACAGAAAAAGTACTGGTATGTCCTTCCGGTAAAAAGAACTGTGATCGCTGGGTCCGGTGCCGCTTGAATCAAACTTGATTGTCAGGTATTTTGGTTTCAGTGAACCAAGCACTTCTCCCCAAACGGGCGAGGTGCCATATCCTCCTACCGTGAGTGCGCGGGTGGTGTCGTTGAGCCTTCCAACCATATCCATATTAATCATGAAGTTGATACCCGACAGATCAACAGTAGGATGCTCAGTAAAATATTTTGATCCGTTTAAACCGAGTTCCTCCGCTGAAAAAGCAATAAAGAGATAGTTGTTGGTTTTGACCTTCGACTTCTTCAGCAGTTTTGCCATTTCAATTAAAGCTGCGGTACCACTGGCATTATCGTCTGCGCCATTGTGAATCAATTTTTCGGTGGAGTTCCGGATCATTGAATTGTTGTCTTCGCCGTAACCCAGGTGGTCATAATGAGCGCCGAGCACTATCGTGGTTAGCGCACCGTTATCGATGAAGCCGATCACATTATTACCGGTTCTTGTTTTATTACCGATGTCGGTTTTTAGCTGAACATCGTAAGATGCATCCTGGTCCTTGAAATATTGCAACATGGCTGCGCGGGTAATATAGATCACCGGAATCTTTGCAAGAGGCGACCGATCCTGCGGTTGAAACTTAAGCAAATTTGTTGTTTCGGCATGGTTATGCACCATTAAAGCGGTTGCACCTTTTTCTGCGGCCTGGTTTGCCCGCGTGCGCAATTCGCCTTCCAGGTCAAAATGTGGATTGTCTTTGTTTTTCTCAAGAAGCTCGGCAATATCCAGGAACCATGGACCACCGCTTTCTGCGAGCGCCATCTCTACAACAGCATTGGTGGTTGAATTCGGACTGAATGCAAGTGGAAAGTATTCAGCATGTAGTTTCAGGTCATGACCATTCACCAGCAGATGGGTTGCCTCATTCACCTGCTTGCCGTCGTAAATATCAAATTGCTGGAACCAACCGTTTTCGCCTTTTGGCGTAAGACCGGCGCCGGCAAACTGTTTACTGATATATTCCATGGCCAGCTTCTCACCCTGGGTTCCTGCTCTTCTGCCTTCGAGTTTGTCGTCTGCCAGGTAAGTAACATGCGCTTTAAGAGCTGCAATAACAGCTTTGTCGGCTTTTTTTAATTTTTGGGCAGAAGCAGAAAACACGAGGAGCAGGGCAATCGACAGAAAAGAAATCCTTTGGGTCATAAGTTCAGTTTTAATCCGGGAGACACCGATGGCGGCAAAGGTACATTTGGCAAAGCCTATACCAATTGTTAAATAGAGAAATCTCTTTTTCAGGCGGGTTTCCTCGATTTTTTTCCTTTACTTTTGCCAATTGGCCCTGCCTGAACCTTTATCAGGAAAGGCCGGTTAAACTGCCACCGGCGCTACTTACGACAAAGGCCGGCGGCTCATTAAACCATTAAAATCGAAAACGCTTGGCCTTACCCCATTTAATTAAGTATGTATACACGAATGGTACTGATGAAGTGATCCGCCGGGGGAAGAAAATACATGCGATCGGCTATGTAGAACTGGTGGATTATGACGAACTGCTCGATTCAGTAACATTCAGGGTTAAAGATGATAGTTATTCTACTTACTATAAAGTAAACATCCAGAAGTTTAAGGATCCGAAAACGCTTTCGCTTAGATGTGCCTGCCCTTATAATCTCGGTGATATTTGCCGACATGAAGCTGCTGCCCTGATCCAGCTCCAGGAAATGCTCGACCGTAATCAGCTGAAGGCAGAAAAGATCGAATACGATCAGCGCCATACAGTAATCAAGATGAAGTATATTGATTACAAGTCGATCCGTTTGCTTTGTTCACAGGAAACATACCAGGCTGCAGAAGAATACCTGGTAAACAACAAGGCGGTGATCGAATCTGCTAAAGACGAGGTCGTTAAGGCAGTGGTTGATCTTGACGGCGTAGCATACAAAGTGGTGATCCGAAAAAACGAAGAAAGAAATTTTGATACCAGCTGCGACTACCCCGATACACAACATCCTTTATGTCTTCCAAAAGTGATTGTGTTCCTGCAGTTGCTTAAAAAGTTCGGATCCTACTATTTTGATACTATCCGCAACTGGGATAAAGAAAAAAACAAGTTGCTGGAAATGTACGGGTACTCACTTGATGACGACCTCACAGGCAAATTCGAATTCACTTACAAGGAAGGAAAACCGTTCCTTCGTTTGCTTGATACCAGTATCAAAAGGATCTCACCTCAGGATGCAGGTAAATCTAAACCACGCGAAGAGGTGATACCAGGCATTGCGCCGGGTGTTGACACAACAGTCTCAGAAACCGAAGAGGTCCCCGCCCAGCGATTGGGGGTGGTTTTCAACTTCAATCATAAAGCCTACCCGGGTTTTGGTGTTGACGCCATCACCGGCGAGTCAAACGAAGCAGTTACGGGATACGCAGGTAAGGTTGAGAAGCTTGATCTCGCGAAATTCGTAAACGCTGAATTATACAACGAAAACGACCGTCAACTGATTGCACCACTCCGCAAAATGCAGGAGTCGGAAATCACTAAATATCTAAACCGCAATTCACCTTTCAGCGGCATCTGGGAAAACATCATTCATCACGAAGAAGACGACCTGCCTGAAGAAACAAAGGCATTGATGGTGGAATACCTCCATCCAAAGCTTAAAAAACTGCTTGCAGATATCGCTGCCAGTCCATTCGTTTATCAGCTTGCAGATAAAAAAGCGTTCAAAACAGACAACCTCCGCAATATCGGGGTGGTAACGGACCTCATACGCCCCTATTTCAAGGTAGAATCTACCGGAAAAGATTACCAGGTTGAATGCTGGGTGAAAGTAAGTGGTCAGCATGCACAGATAACCGATAATGAAATCAACAGTAGCCTGCTGTTTTTCTACAATGAAAATCTATATCTCTGGGAACGGCCCGAAGACGTGATGCTCGTTGACCGTTTTGTCTCAAAAGGTAAAATCAGTATCTCGAAATCCAACTGGCAGGAGCAGTTGCAGACTTTTATATTGCCGCTTACCCGCGAATACCAGGTTGAATTTGGTTCCGGTCTCATCAGCGAGGTGAAAGATGGCGATCCGGAAAAAAGAATACAACTACAGGAGAAAGGAGATTACCTGGTGTTTCAGCCGTTGTTTTCTTACAAAGGTTTTCAGACCAAACCGGGTGGCAAGGATGAGTTGATAATTCCTGATGGCGACAGGGTGCTCGCCGTTCACCGTGATAAAGAAAAAGAAGGCCAGTTTCTACAAAAACTGGAAGCACTTCATTCCAATTTTATACGGCCCGACGGCGCGGAACAACTTGCACTCAAGGGAACCGATGTATTAAAGAACAACTGGTTTTTCCTCTTCATCGATGCGATGAAAGAAATGAAAGTGCCGGTTTATGGTTTTGAGGCGCTGAAAAATTTCCGTTTCAACACCGCGAAACCTCAAACCAAAATTCACATCAGCAGCAATACTGACTGGTTCGATGCCCGTGTGGATATTGTTTTTGGCGACCAGAAAGTGACGATAGCGGATGTAAAAAAAGCATTGGCGAACCGGCAGCAGTTTGTTCAGCTTACCGATGGCACCTTAGGTATCCTGCCTGAAGAATGGATAAAAAAGTATTCACTGCTGTTCCGTGTGGGTGAAGGAAAACAGAACCAGCTACGCTTGTCAAAATATCACATGAGTGTGATCGACGAGTTGTACGATAACCGCAGCGAAGAAGAGCTGGTTATCAAACTGGAAGAGAAATACGAAACCCTGCGAAACTTCAACAAAATCGCAGAGATACCCGTTCCGGATCATCTCCGCAGTACATTGCGCCCATACCAGGAACATGGATATTACTGGTTGAATTACCTGCAGGAAATTGGCTGGGGAGGTATCCTGGCAGATGACATGGGTCTTGGTAAAACCGTGCAGACACTAACCTATATGCATTATTACCTGAAGAAACACGGTAAGTTGAATGCAATGGTTGTTTGTCCTACCACGCTGATGTTTAACTGGGAAAATGAAATCAAAAAATTTACTCCTGATATCACCTACCTGATTCATCATGGTGGTGAACGTACCCGCGACAAGTCGGTGTTCATGAATGCGAACATAGTTATCACCACTTACGGCACCTTAAGAAGTGATATCAAGATGATCGTTGATGTTCCGTTCGATTATGTGATACTCGATGAATCGCAGGCGATCAAAAACCCCGCAAGTAAGGTAACCAAAGCGGCCTGTTTGCTGAACACCCGTAACCGTCTTTGTTTGAGTGGTACACCGCTGCAGAACAATACGTTCGACATATTTGCACAGATGAACTTTCTCAACCCCGGCATGCTGGGCAGCATTGAGTTTTTCCGCCAGGAATTTTCCATCCCTATCGACAAGTTTGGTGAACCTGATCGTAAGGATCATTTACGGAAATTGTTATATCCATTTATCCTGCGTCGCACAAAAGAGCAGGTCGCAAAAGATCTTCCTGAAAAAGTCGAAACGATTCTGTATTGTGAGATGGAAGATGAGCAGCGTAACATATATGACGCTTACCGGAATGATTTCCGTGACAAAATTCTCGGAACCATCGAGCAGCAAGGTATTCAGCGTTCACAACTGACCATCCTGCAGGGTCTCATGAAACTGCGCCAGATCTGTGATTCGCCGGCTATTCTTAATGAACAGGAAAAGTTCCCGAATCACTCGATAAAACTGGAAGAGATAGGTCGTGAGCTGACAGAAAACATGGGCAACCACAAGGCCCTGATATTTTCACAGTTTCTGGGTATGCTTGCGCTGATCCGTGCAAAACTTACGGAGCTGGGAGTTGATTACGAATATTTTGATGGAAGCACTACCGCAGTGGACAGGGAGAAAGCGATTAAACGTTTTCAAAATGATGAAAACTGCCGTGTGTTTCTCATATCGCTCAAAGCAGGAGGTGTCGGTCTTAACCTCACGGCCGCGGACTATGTGTATATCGTGGATCCATGGTGGAATCCGGCCGTTGAACAGCAGGCGATAGACCGTACCCATCGCATCGGGCAGACAAAAAACATTTTTGCTTACCGGATGATTTGTAAGGATACTATTGAAGACAAAATTTTACAGTTACAGGAAAGGAAACGGCTGCTTGCGCGCGATCTGATTACTGATGACGAAGGATTTGTGAAGAGTTTGACCAGGGCAGATGTGGAATACCTATTCAGTTAACGCCAGATTCAACACCTGATTTGCGTATATTCGCCTGATTCTCAAATTTTTTCGAATCAATTCATTTTTCAGTAATGATCCTGATCGTAGACGATAAAAAGGAGAATATCTTTTCTCTCAAAAGCTTGCTTGAACTTCACAACTTCAGGGTGGATTCAGCAATGTCCGGGGAAGAGGCTCTGAAAAAAATATTGAAAGCTTCCTACTCCCTTATAATCCTGGACGTTCAGATGCCGGGAATGGACGGTTTTGAGGTTGCGGAAGCCGTTTCCGGTCATAGCAAAGCAAAAGACATCCCGATTATATTTTTGTCTGCCGTAAACACCGACAAAAAATTCATCACCCGTGGATATAGTTCAGGAGGGATCGATTATGTAACCAAACCTTTTGATCCTGATCTGCTGTTGCTGAAAGTTAAAAGCTTTTACAGGCTTTCTGAACAGGCAAGGGAGCTAAACGAAATCCACCGGGTTTTAAAAACAGAAATCGAATTCCGTAAACAGGCGGAGCTGAAACTTTCACAGAATGTGGAAGAACTGCGATCGATCCTTGAATCCATTCCCCAGGTTGCTTTTACTACAAATCACAAAGGCGACATTGAATTCGCGAATCAGCATTGGTATAATTATACCGAAAGCAAGGACGTTTTCCCGCAATCAGACCCGGCCGGACTCACGGTCGAATACTGTCTTCAAAAGGCAATTAAAAGCGGCAAACAATTGCAGGTTGAAATAAGTATAAGGCCCGTAGGCAGTTCCAATTACCGCCATCATCTTTTGAATATGACACCCATTATTAACGACAACTCTGTTTCCAAATGGGTTGGGGTGTTCACTGATATTCACGAACAGCGGATGGCCAACCAACTGCTTGAGCAAAGGGTGCTTCAGCGGACCTGGGAGCTGCAAAAAATCAACTTCGAACTTGAAACAAGCAATCACGATTTGCAGCAGTATGCATCGATAGCTTCTCACGATCTTAAAGAACCCCTTCGTAAAATCCAGGTGTTTAGCAAACTGGTAAGGGATAAACATTTTCTCGATAACCCCGATGCGCTGTCTTATCTCAACAGGATTATCCTGTCGTCGGAAAGAATGACCAGTCTTATCAACGACCTGCTGAGTTATTCCAGTTTATCAGGTGGGGGCCAGTTTGTCGAAACTGATCTCAAGAATATCACCGATGAGATCTTAGCCGACCTGGAACTGCTGGTAATAGAAAAAAATGCTACAATCACTGTTGAAGGGCTTCCGAAAGTTGAAGTGATACCTGGATTGGCAAGACAGGTGTTCCAGAATATTATCACGAATGCACTTAAGTTCTCCAGAAAAGATGTAGACCCCGTGATCAGGATTCATGCGGAGCCGGTTGAAGCCAAATCGATTGACGCAAAGGTAGTACCGGGAGGAAAGTATACAAGAATCAGCATCAGTGACAATGGGATCGGTTTTGACGAGGTTTACCTGGATAAGATCTTTACGATCTTTCAGCGGCTTAATTCAAAAGAAGATTACGAGGGAACCGGCATTGGCCTGGCCATCGTCAAAAAAATTGTTGATAAACATAACGGCATCATAACGGCCCGAAGTGAGGAAAACAAGGGTGCCTGTTTCATCATCATATTGCCTCTCAGGCAGACTTATGACTAACTGCTAGAAGTAAAATTTATATAAATGAAGTCCAATTTCAAGGGCAACCTGATAATCAGTTTTGGCTTGTCATTACTGTTGCTTATTATCAGTTCGGTTGCATCGTACATGAGTATTCAGAACCTGCTTGCGAGTGCGCAGGAAGTAGAAATCACAAATCAAAGGATCAGTGATCTGCGCAGTGTCATCTCAACTTTGAAAGATGCCGAGACAGGGCAGCGGGGTTATCTTCTGACCAATGATCTGCAATTTTTAACGCCTTATGAAGGCAGCTATGAAAAAGCGCTGGCTTATCTGTCGAAAATTAAAAATGAAGCTCCCAATCACTCTGCACGAGAGGATGCTGACACGTTGAAAGCGCTGGTGATGAACCGAATGAAATCGTTGCAGGGATTGATTGATATGCGCAGGCAGGGTTTTACCATTTCAGCCGCAGATTTTGAAACCGGCAGACGACATATGGATCAGATCAGGATCCAGGTTCAAAATATGGAGAACGGTGCACAAAAGTTGTTGGCGGATAAAAATGCCGAGTTAACCGCTTTTTCCAGCTACACTCCTATCCTGATCGTGATTGCAGCTGCATTGTCATTGCTGATCACTGTTGTATCCTTTGTACGCGTTAATAATGATTTTGACAGAAAGGCGCGTCTGCAGGCAGAACTCGAAGCGAAGGATGTAGAAATGAACCGGCGGATCACACTTATCCGCGACATAGCAAACAGAATTTCCTCCGGCGATTATACCGTCCGTGCAGACGACCAGGGCGATGATGGGTTAGGCAATCTTTCGATTTCACTCAATAAAATGGCAACCTCTCTTGAAACGTCTTTCAATCAACTTTCCGAGAAGGAGTGGTTACAGGCCGGCATAGCAGGTCTCAACGATAAGATGCTTGGCGAGAAAGACATCAATGAGCTGGGTGATGCCATTGTGCATTCAGTTGCTTCGTATACTGACAGCCAGATTGCTGCACTTTACATTACGTCTGAAGATAAGTCTCTCAGACTTGTTAGCGGTTTTACACTGCCGGGCAACACGCTCCGCACCGTGGTAGCTTTAAATGAAGGACTATCTGGCCAGGCTGCGGTCGACGGCAAAATACGCGTGCTGAATAGCCTGGCTGAAGACAAAATGATTATTACCCTTGCTGCAGGTGAATTAAGACCGCGTTCGGTGGTTGCTATTCCGTTGCGGTTCGAAGGCAAAGTGAAAGGTGTACTGGAGCTCGCCTCGATTAACGAGTATACCAAAACCGACCAGGCATTTTTTGCGGCGGTAGCCGAGAGCACCGGTATTGTTATCAACACGGCACAGGGAAGGGCGAAACTACAGGAACTTCTGGAAGAAACACAGTCACAGGCCGAAGAACTACAGGCGCAACATCGTGAGCTGGAAAATATGAACGGTGAACTCGAAATGCAGTCTGAAAAACTGCAGGCATCTGAAGAAGAATTGAAAGTGCAGCAGGAAGAACTATTGCAGGCGAACCAGGAACTGGAAGAAAGAACCAGGTTACTCGAAGAGCGAAATGAACTGATTGTTGAAAGGAACCTTGAGATCCAACGCAAAGCAGAAGAACTTGCAGTAAGTACGCGTTACAAATCTGAGTTTCTTGCGAACATGTCGCACGAACTGAGAACACCGCTTAACTCAATCTTGCTGTTGTCGCGGCTGATGTCCGAAAATACTTCAAACAATCTCACGCCCGACCAGATAGAATATGCAAACGTAATCCAGAGCTCCGGTAACGGTTTGCTTACCTTGATAGACGAAATACTGGATCTGTCGAAGATTGAATCCGGTAAGATGGAACTGGAATATTCAGAAGTGCCGATCAATACGATCGTTTATGATCTGAAAGGTTTGTTCGTGCCACTGGCAATGGAAAAAAAGCTGGAGTTCGACATCTCCGTTGCCCCCGGACTTCCCGAAACAATCGAGACCGACAAATTGCGGCTCGAACAGATACTCAAGAATTTTATATCCAACGCACTCAAGTTTACTACCAGGGGTTCGGTACGGCTGAACATTGACCAGGCTGCTTCTAAACCAGGCTATCTTGAATTTAAAGTAATCGATACAGGGATCGGAATACCAAAAGACAAGCAGCAGCTGGTATTCGAGGCTTTCCAACAGGCAGATGGTTCAACACGACGCAAATATGGTGGAACCGGGCTTGGATTATCAATCAGCCGTGAACTCGCCAGGTTATTACATGGTGAAATATTATTAACCAGCGTGGTTGACCAGGGAAGTGAATTTAGCCTCTTCGTGCCAGTAAAGAAGCTGGCAGACGGACAACCGGCTCCGGTTCAACCCGCGCCGGTGAAACAGGAGGAGATTGTACCGCAGGCTGCAGAACCGGATCATCACTATATTACTACTACCATTCCTGCAGAGGTTCCCGACGATCGTGATAATATCAAAGAGGGCGACAATGTGATACTGATCATCGAAGATGATACCAGTTTTGCAAAATCACTGCTCGATTTCACCAGGCAAAAAAAGTATAAGGGAATAGTTGCAGTGCGCGGTGATCTGGGAGTTGAATTTGCCAATCAATATAAACCGGTCGGGATCTTACTTGATGTTCAATTGCCGGTGAAAGATGGATGGGAAGTGATGAAAGCCATCAAAGGGAACCCTGCAACAAGACACATCCCCGTACACATGATGTCATCGTATGAAGTAAAGAATCAAAGTATATCCTCCGGTGCAATTGACTTTATCAATAAGCCGGTTGCTTATGAGCAAATACAGGATGTGTTTAAGCGTATAGAATATGTATTGAACAATGAATCAAAGAAGGTTCTGATTATAGAAGAGAATAGCATGCATGCAAAGGCGCTTGCTTATTATCTCGAATCGTTTAACGTGACTTCTGAGATACGGCACAATGTTCCTGAAGGGATCAAACTGCTTACGGACCAGGAAGTGAATTGTGTGATACTCGATATGGGTATACCAGATCCTAAGTCATACGAAACACTCGAAGAAGTAAAGAAAAGTCCCGGACTTGAAAACACACCGATCATAATTTTCACTGGTAAAAGTTTGTCGAAAGCAGAGGAGGTAAGGATCAAAAAGTATGCAGATTCTATTGTAATTAAAACCGCACATTCTTACCAAAGAATACTTGATGAGGTATCGCTTTTCCTTCACCTGATGGAAGAAAACGCGAAACCCGAAGTAAGCACTACCCGGTATAAAAAGCTCGGTGCCCTCAATGAAGTTTTAAAAGGTAAGACCGTTTTGATCGCTGATGATGATGTGCGAAACATATTTTCATTAACCAAAGCACTCGAAAATTTTGGAATGAATGTGCTGTCTGCGATCGATGGCCGTGAAGCGCTGAAACAGTTGAATGAAACACCCACTATTGATATTGTTCTGATGGATATGATGATGCCGGAGCTGGATGGATACGAAACGATAAGGCGCATCAGGGACAACAGGAAATATCAGCATCTTGCCATCATTGCAGTTACTGCAAAGGCAATGACCGGTGATCGCGAGAAATGTATAAATGCGGGTGCTTCAGACTATATCACCAAACCGGTTGACATAGATCAACTATTATCGTTATTACGTGTATGGCTATATGACAGGGGTTAACCAATTTTCCTTCAAAAAAATATATCGCTATGAAAAATCGGGGGAACAAAATTTTACTGGTTGATGATGACAGCCGCAACATATTTGCGCTCAGTGCTGTACTGCGTTCAAGAAATTATGAATGTATTGCCGCGAACTCCATCGATGAAGCAGTTACTGCGCTCGGGAACGATAATGGCATAGGAATTATATTAATGGACATGATGATGCCTGACATGGACGGGTACGAAGCTATTCCGCGGATACGTAGTTTGCCGGAAGGCGCTTCTATTCCGGTGATTTCGGTTACCGCCCAGGCAATGAAAGGCGACCGTGAACGTTGTCTCGAAGCCGGCGCAGATGATTATCTGGCGAAGCCGGTGAACGTAGACGCGCTTGATAAACTTTTGAAGCAGTATCTGCATCAGAACGAATAAATCTTTTGCCAGTGGAAAGAAATATGGTTACAGATGAGGATGTGGAGATATTTCTAAATGATCTGCTGGAATTATACGGATATGATTTTACCGAATATTCGCGTGCCTCAATAAAACGAAGGATCAACAGACTGTTCCTGATTGATCGTTTTCCGAGTGTCGCTGAATTCAGATATAAGTTGATTTCCGACGCCGATTACCTGAGACGCATTGTTGAGGAGATAACGGTGAATGTTACGGAGATGTTCAGGGACCCGATGTTTTACCGGGTGCTCAGGGAAGAAGTTCTCCCGATTCTTGCAACACACCCATTTATAAGAATATGGCACGCTGGTTGTTCTACCGGTGAGGAAGTGTATTCAATGGCGATCATGCTTAAAGAAGCAAATTTGTTGCATAAGTCATTGTTGTATGCTACAGACATCAACCCGTTGGTTTTGGAGAAATTGAAGAAGGGAATTTTTCCGCTCAGACATTTAAAGCAATATTCTGAAAACTATATTGCGTCAGGAGGAAAAAAAGACTTCTCTGATTATTACACGGCCAAGTATGACCTGGCAAAATTTGATGAAAGCCTCGGTCGAAGGGTGATCTCGTCTACACATAATCTTGTATCCGATCGCTCGTTCAATGAATTCCAATTGATCATGTGTCGTAACGTGCTCATTTATTTTGATAAGGAACTGCAGGATAAGACGCTAACGCTGTTTGATGAAAGTCTTGAAAAATTTGGCTTCCTGGCCTTAGGTTCAAAAGAAAATCTGAAGTTCTCAGTTATAGCAAAAAAGTATAAGCAAATGGACAACAAGGAAAAGATATGGCGCAAGATCTTATAAACCGCGATATTGACCTGGTTGTAATAGGAGGATCAGCAGGCAGTCTTGACGTGGTGTTGAAGATTCTCCCCCAGTTGAAACCCAATGCTAACTATGCTATCATCATTGTGATGCATAGAAAGAACACTTATGATTTCTCGCTGTCAGATTTGCTCGGCACCAAAACCTCCTGGACGGTGATGGAAGCTGAAGAAAAGCAAACTCTCCGGAGGGGTTGTGTTTATCTCGCCCCCGCGGATTACCATTTACTTATTGAAAATGATCACACGCTGTCACTAGATGTTTCTGAGAAAGTTCATTATAGCCGTCCAAGTATCGATGTGACTTTTGAATCAGCAGCAGAGGTTTTTGGATCCCGCCTTGCTGCTGTTTTGTTATCGGGCGCAAATGAAGATGGTGTTGATGGATTGAAAGCAGTACAGGAGCACGGCGGCATAGCCATTGCACAAGAGCCATCTTCCGCAGCTGTTGCATATATGCCTCAACAGGCGATTGATCAATTAAAGATTGATATCGTGGCCGGGCCAGCAGTACTGGCTGAAATGATCGGCCGGTTGAATGGTAACCTGTAGCCTGCTATTTTTTTACTTCAAAAGAAAACAACTGCGTAGCTGCATGTCCGTTTTGATCAATTCCGTGTATAACACCTACAAATTTTCCTGTGTTGTCGGAGGTGTAAAAATCAACGACTGCTTTCCCGTTATCGTTCGTTTTAATCCTGGGCTCCCAGGTAAGGAGATTTCTGAAATCCGGTATACGACTTAAACGCCGGGCCTCATTGTCATATTTTGGGCTGTAGAACTCCCGCTGAATCTGCAATCCCTCATAATCCAGTATAACAGCCCTGGAATCAAATTCAAACCCGGGCATGTTGCCTTCATAAGTATTAAAACTTGCAATTCCATCAAATACAAATTTTCCGGTGATGTAACGATTGGTAACGATCTCCAGTTTACGCACTTTAAGCGGATCGTATGCAAGGATTTGTTTGTGGGTAACAGGAACACCATCCAATAATAATAGCGGTTCACCATCCAGGTATTTGATAAAGTCCCAGTCAGAAATCAATAATCTATAATTGCCGCCATTTCTTCGTACTCCGATCTCGGGCACATATTCCCTTAATACCTCTTCCATGGTTGTAAAACGAACAAAATCATCCAGCAGGTATCGTTTTGTATAACGGCCGTAGAAAGGCAGCGAGTCAAGCACGGGCAGGTTAAACCGGCTGAGTGAATCAGTCAGATAGGCATTGTGCGCCTGTACCGAAATACTATGGTTACGGATGAGTGGGCGATGATTTGAATTTAAGTCAAATGGAGCGAATGGTTTCAGTGAATACCTGTCAGAGAAGGGATCCATAATCTCAACACGGTAATTGCTGTCTTTAGTTTGTTCTGTCTGAACCACTACTTCGTTTTTTCCAAAATAATCCCGGATATCATAATATGATCTGCCATTCACATCAGTAATACTTGCATAAAACTGTGTTTTGTTTCCAGGTACAGTAAGATAGGTTTTAATACCACCGACGGGTTCCTGGTTATTGTTAGAGGTGACCGTCGCAGAAACAATGTGGCCGTCGAACTCAGGAGGAAAGTTTGGAGCTTCAGGAACTGTCCGTAAAGGCTGGCTCCAGGCAAACCGGCGCCATCCCTGGGTCAACATGAGGTTGTCGGCGGCTGTTGAAACTGCAGGGTCGCCTGAAAAATACCAGGCTGCATTTTCGATGTCACCCCGGATATCCGCGCTTAACAAAAGATACGCCTGCATGTTCTGCGTTGTAGCAAGCGACAACGAGTCTACCTGGTACACGGCCAATGAAAGATCCGCTCCAATGGCTTTACCTTCAAGAGTGGTGTTAAGATCCAATGAAACTTTATTACGGGTGGTGAAAACAGCAGCGGAAGGTGCCGCATTTATTTGAATTGTTTTGGCCGGAGCTTTAAACACCAGGCGCTCACATACAGGTTGCTGATCGTCGTTAAAAACAGTGATGTGCGACACACCTTCGCCTAACACTTGTTTATTAAATTGAAAACGTGCAGTGCCGTTAATGAACTTTTGTTTTTCTCCGAGACCAACAATCTGTCTTGTGTGTGCAAGTACAGACACCTCGCCGCCATTCGTTTTGCCGCCAATGTTAGTCGACACGAGTAAGGTTAAATTGCCTTTATCATCTTCCTCTGTACGCAACACATATCCTGTTTCACGTACTAAAGGGAGACTTTGAGTGAGAGTAGTTCCATCTTCAGTTGTAATGGTTGCTTTGTAAGACTGGCCGCCAACGGGTTTCAGTACAAAGCTTCCCATTCCAAAACGGAACGGTTCCAGTTTTGCCACTTCTGTGCCTTCGGCATCTGTTACTATACCAGTGAAGCCACTGCTTTTGCCTGACTGGTCGCTGAGTTTAAAAGCAACCCTGCTTTCAATGCCGTTAACCAGGTTACCGCCTTCAGCGAAAAACTGCAGGTCGAATCTGCGAGCCGCGGCTTTAAGCGGGAGATTTAGTGGTTTTAAAGTGTTGACAATAGTGATGTTTTTTTCAAAATAATAACCGGCATCTGTATTTTTCATCCAGTTGGTATAAGCCCGGAACTTATAACTACCCGAAGCAATAGAAGAAGGAAGAAAAAAGGACCCGGTTCCGGCGCTGCTGTCAAGCTTGTTTTTAGCCTGCATCACTGGTTTATTATTCTGATCTATAATTTCAACATAAGCAAGTTTGCTGAGATCAAGCGGGCGGTGAGATGTGCCATCAAGGTAAAATAGCCTGTACCAGACTATTTCACCTGCCAGGTAAAACTCTTTATCTGTATGAACAAAAAGCTTTTCTGTGACATTACGTTTGGCGAAAGATGCAAACTTTTCCGCAGCGGGAA
>JAEZGI010000050.1 GCA_023416995.1 Bacteroidota bacterium | reverse complement strand
GCTGCGATCATAGGGTCAGCACTTGTGTTGGCTGCGGCCTTGCTAAGGGTTTCAGCGTGCAGTTGATTGAAAAGACTATCGGAAGAAAATGCGCCGGCAAGTAAGCCAGCTTTATACAGAAATGATCGCCTTGAGTTATTCATTGTGACGGTTTGGGGGAGGAAGATAAAAAAAAGCCTTCAGAAGATTTTCTTCCGAAGGCTTTGTAGCAGGAATTTATTTAGAAGACTTAATTCTTTTTCCGGCAATTTATTCGATTATGATTTTGGATACCGTGGTTAAATTGTTTCTGTCTAGCTGAACTGCGTAAATTCCTTTGCGCAATCCCGCAATATCAAGACTGTAGCTGGATGTCTCTGACTCACTGTACTTCCATCGTTTGATTAGAGTTTTTGTGTTTACCTCGTACAATGAAATTATGGTTTTACCTTTTGAATCAATGCCAGAAACAATATTCGCGGTATACTGTTGGCCATTGACTAAGCTGCTAACTTGGTTCTCCGAGACAATGCTTACATTAATCTTACCTTTCGCAGGATTTGGCGACGGTATGATTCTAAGCCATGTGCAACCATTATTATAAACTGTAATGCCATCGCTCTTGGAAATTCCGCATATATCTGTGTAAGTTAACTGTACAGAACCGCCGCCTGTCACCCCCACGAGTGTTGAAGGGGAACTTGGGCTGTAAATAGTAATTCCGCTGCCCGACGAAACTGTCCAATACCATGAAGTCATATTCGTTACTGGCCCGGCGCTTAGAAACCAGTTTCTGGAACCACCATCACAGACTTGTATTGTTGGGATGATTGTTACAGGGGCACCAACATTCAATACTTTACTTACAGTAGTAGACAGTCCGCAGGAGTTCATCAGTACAGCGTAAAGTGTAACGATTCCGGGATTTACCTTTGTCACAGTTGCAGTTGCGCCGGTTGCACTTATACTTACTGAAGATGCAGGATTAGCAACCCAGGATGACACCGAGTAGCCCGGGGGCAGATTAGGAAAAGAATAGGTTTGACTTGTGCAAAGAAGTTCTGGTCCTATTATCGAAAGCTGCGTACTTGGATTAAGTGTCGGTATCGACGTTGCGCCTGTGCTGGAAGGGTCTAAAAAGTTGCTTACTCTTGTGACTGCGGTACCCCCACCAGCCCACGAAAGGTCAAATTTGCCGTAATTAGAACCACCGCTGGCCGAAAAGCAAGGTGTGCTTGGCTGTGTATTGGAATATAGTTGACCGACCACCAATTTGTTTTGATTCAATAATGGTGATCCGGATGATCCAGGTTCCACAATACCGTTATCAAATTGAACCCGCCAACCAGTATTCAAATATCCTTGAACATTTCCGACGACTGCTGCGCTATTTTCTACAGCGATCTTCATCACATCACCTGAAGGGTGATGGATGCCAACTGAATTTGTAGGTGCCACAGTCGATCGACTCCAGCCAAGATATGATATTCCGCTCGTTATAGAAGGGGTTTGGTTGAGATACAAAAGTGCAAAATCGGTCTGAATCCAGCTCGAAGAAAGGGATGCCCCATTGAATAGCAGCGAGAACGAGCCATTCTGGTTAGGACTGCACGTGGGGCTCCAATAATGGAAAATAAACTGCCAATTCGCAGGATTTCTGGACACAGTATTATGATATGCGGTCAAAAAATGAGGTTGTCGGGTTCCACAAACATCATTTATCATGAAGCCTGAACCTTTCCCACCCTCCGCTAAAATAAGTGCCACAGCCGAACGTTCATTCGCATATCCAGCTCCAGGTGCGCACAAAACATTCACATTGCAAGGACTCGATGAGCCAAAAGTAGAAGCACTCGATAATGTATCATTTTTTAAACGGGGAGCTCGAATCTCGTCCTTTCGAAAACCGAACATTATTTTTCGCAGGCTGATGTCTAGTTTGCTTTTGTCGACGCTGAGAACCTTCATTTCAATGAATATTGCTTCGCCTGGAAAAATACATGTGCCCCATAACTGATTAGGCTTTGAATTGTCTTTCTTCGAGATAGGGCCAAGTATTGTTGTGCCTTGTTCATTGTAGATATACGCTTCAGCACTATCAGGAAGAACAAGGCGATCAAAATATAGTCGTAGCGTAGGCGCTTGCGATACTGCGATTCTTATCCTACTAAAAGCATAACTATCAACTGTTTTCCAAGTCGAGAAATTGGAAAGAGATACGGATGTTTCATAAGCATGATCAAATTTTTGAAGTCCCTTTTCGAGAGGAAGCTTGTTTTCGGCTTCAATGATCTTCTCGGCCTCGGTACTTGAGACTCGTATTTCATTGAATCTTTCAGACTGCTGATATATTCCATGTTCATTAATAACCGAAGATTGCACAGTTCGAATAGTTACTTGGGCTTGAACTGTAACCGAAATCAACAGCACACAAACAGAACTGAATCTTAGAATAAGTTTCATAAAATCAGGTTTAGCGGTCAAACTGAAATTGGTATATTAATGACATTCCGATAGCGTCAAAAAATCGGGTAACACCTTCATTCCCTTGTTCAAAAAAAATACGATCTTTTTTATAACTGTGTAAAATTCGAACGTATGGTTCAATACCAGCAAATCCATAGCGATTGATAACTAAAGGAATTCGTGCTGAAATAAGCAGCGAATGTGAAAAAAATCTGCGCTCGTTTAATTTCTGATTTGAGTGTGAAAAAAGCTTATGACCATTATACTTGTTGGTAAATGCAAAACCAGGCGCATATTCTAAGGCTATACTCGTTGAGATTTTAACCGGCCGCGACAAATACCGGATTCCAATTGGGACACGCAAAAGATGATAGTCGTAATTCTCAGTAAACGAGGCGTAAGGCAGACTATCTATTCTAGGATTGAGCGCTTGGTGGTCATAAAGGCGCCGAATGTTAAATCGATGACGGAAGTAACCTACGCCAGTGGAAATGACAAGCTTTGAAGACAATTTGTAAGCTAGGATAGCGTCTAGCCCAAAGTTTAATGCACGTTTTCTTTGTATCTCATCAGGGCCATAGACAATTTCCACCTTCTGAAACTCCGCCTGAAAAGGGACTCTGACAGCAAGTGAATATTTGCCTCCCTGCGCTGCCAAATGTAGTGACATTCCGGAAAGTGTTGTAAGCAGCGCCCATCGAACGGTCAAGGCAGTAAGTGGAAATTTCGATTTTTTTTGTGAAGCTTTCATATTGGCGACTTTAAAATTAGAACTCAGTTGATCTCACCGTTGTGTATTTCGAAAGACACAATTGCGTGTGGGCAAAACTCCTTAGATGTCATTGGAGATCTGTTATCAACAGAGTTCCTTAATGTAGTATCACAGATATTAGTTACGAACCCCAACTATCAGTTTTTTGATTAACAACCATAAATCTACCGATGAGAAATTGTTATACAACGCATTACAAGGCTAATACAGGTTTTGATATCATCAAAGTCTCCACAGCTTCGGCTATACTACTATTCACATCAATTAGGTATTCATATTAAACTAACAAGAAAGCCTTCCTAGTTGCTAGGCACTTATGTATCCAAGATGCGTCATTTCAAATATAACTAAGCCGCAAATCAAATTCAAACGATTTTGAGGTTAGACCCTTCATAGTATACTACTTGATTGAAGGGACCATCGAATTATATCAAGCGTATTACGCGTCGTTGACTCTTAAAAACTTGACCGAATGACTTGTACTAAACTTCCGCCGTATTGGCAACTACAACCAATATGTAAAATTAAAAATTATAAAAAAGGTCAGCCACGTTTTGAAACCATCAGAGGACTTATGCCGATCGCTATTGCGCTCAAAGAAGGTTCAATTGAGAGCGCGAATCTGTAATCACATTATGAATGTAATGTAAATTTTAGAAAATAAATAAATGTTTGGGATTTTTTTACGTACACAAGTGAAAGCACCTATACTTGATGTTCATGGTTACAACAACCTGACAAATGTGGGAACATCCAGTACAAATTTATCAAAATTATAAAGGAGAATATTTGATCAGTCGTTGTCTTTCAGGTGAAACTTCCTTATTACCGGCTTCAAATACCCACACCATCAGCGAAGTTGTTCAAATAAAAAGAGCGTATTGAAAGAAAACGGAACTGTAAAGGAAACAAAGTAGTAATGCGGCGACTATGAAAAGCAGTATTGCTCGTGAATTTCAGTATTTGCAAACTGCCAACGGTCTACATTTTGTGATTGTTAAACAAGGACGTGTCGTAACGGTCTATTACACTCACTTGGATTACTTAGAGTTATTTTATCCGCCACAGAAAGTTCAAGCGCTGTCGTCGCCCTTCAAAATTTTGATGCGTGTGGACGACCCGTAACCCGTCAACTGGACTTATACCACGGGCATTAAACAAGATGTTGTAAGCTTCCGAGTAATCAAGACGAAAGAGTAACAAATCGGTGGATTACCAATCACACGCTATCTAAGGTGGATTTTGATAAATCTTTCAATGTCAGCATTGGTCGATTTGGGCTTTGCTTTGAGTCAAATTTGGCTTCCAAAAAATGTTATGAAGCCAATTGTATTACAAATCAACATACTTCACCCTAATCCGGATATCCCTGTTCCGCCCCTTATCATCGGTACACGAAATTTTAACCAGCCCTTCCTCCGGTATAAAAAATTGCCTCCCCGAAGCATCGGTTGCTTTATAAAATTTATCATTGATGTGCCAGTACACTTTAGATACATCCGCGGCCGCCCGGCATCGTAATTGCAACGGCTCAGGACTCGATCTGCTCAGCAGGTACTCGGCACCGTTAGATGGAAATGTTATCACCGGCCCGCTTTCCTGGAACACTTTCTCGCATTCAAGGTTATGCGGCGGCATCCGCGCATAAGCGACCTTGTGTTCATCAAAATATTTTAACAACTGGTGCGAGTGATTGCTGTACAATTTCGTCTTATATCCAGCTACAGGCAAACAGCTCCGGCAATAAGCCATTTTTTCATCTGCCGAAACAAATACCTCCTGCAAATGCGAACATTGTTTTGAAGATGACACCATCGGCAAATAATAATCACCGATAATATCATTACAAAACGCTGCCGGCGGCAAACCAGACGCTGCGCAAACGATCCTGTCCATACAATCTGCCGGTTTTGAAAACCACTCCTGGTCACTGTCGTAATCAATAGTATTGAAGATGCGAAACAGCAGCGGTGTAGCGGTGTTTGCGCCACTAAGACTTGAAACACCAGTGCCGGAAAAATTCCCCAGCCATACACCGACGGTGAAGTTTTTATTATAACCAATGCTCCAGGCATCACGGCGGCCATAACTGGTGCCTGTTTTCCATGCGATCTTTGGCATCCGTTCCGTGCTCTGCCAGTTCAAGGGGAAATCGGGCCGGTTAACTTTTGATAGTACTTCATTGATCATAAAGGCAGCGGCAGGACTAACCACTTTCGATGAAGCTGCTTTCTTTTTATCAGCAAGCAAGCCCGGTCGTATGTACAAACCATCATTTGCAAAAACCGAATACAAACCCGTTAATTCCTCCAGTGTGGCTCCGCAACCTCCCAGCACCATCGACAAACCCAGTTTCCGCTGATCACGTGTTATCTGTCTGAAGCCGCAAATCGCGAGTTTATCAACGAGTGCATCTTTACCTAACAATTTCAGCGTACGCACAGCCGGTATGTTCAATGAATGTTCCAATGCATAATCCATCGCCACCGGTCCATTGAACTGCCTGTCATAATTTTCGGGCGCATAACCCGCATAGTTAACCGAAACATCCTCCAGGATGGTTTTGGGTGTTATCAAACCTTCATCAATAGCCAAAGCATACACAAGCGGTTTCAACGTGCTGCCGGGTTGCCGAATAGCTATCACACCATTTACCTGGCCCGCATCAATCGTGTCCCTGAAATCTGAGGAACCTATATAGGCAACCACCTTATGTGTCCTGTTATCAATGACCATTACCGCGGCGTTCTTGATCTGCTGCAAACGATGCGCGGCAGAATAATCTGCCACTATCTTTTCGAGGCGCGATTGCATGTTCATTGAAATAGTAGTGACTATCGACGCTTCCCCGCTTTTTTTTAATTGCTGAGCCAGGTGCGGAACAAGCCCGGGCATCTTACCACGCGTTGCGGTTAACGGTTCATCCAAAGCATCAGCAATTTCGGCTTCGCTGTACAAACCTTCATCACGAAACCGTTGCAACCATTTATTACGTTCCTGTATAATCCGGTCATTGTGTTTTCCAATAACCAACGATGAAGGGCGATTCGGAATAATTGATAAAGCAGTGATTTCTGCAAGCGATAAATGGTCCGGATCCTTTTTAAAATATATCCACGCAGCAGATTTTACACCTTCTATATTGCCTCCATAAGGTACAAGGTTGAGATACATACGAAGGATCTCTGCTTTGGAAAAACGGAGTTCCAGTTGCAATGCCCTGAATGCTTCAAGCAGTTTGCTGATGTAAGTGCGTTCCCGCGGTTCCAGCGCCCTTGCTACCTGCATGGTAATGGTAGATGCTCCCGAAGTGCGACGTCCCCTGAAAATATTATTGACAAGTGCACGCGTCATCGCCAGCGGATTAATGCCAGGATGCTGATAGAAATACCTGTCTTCTTTAAAAACTATTGTTTTTTTTAACAGCGGGGAAATCTCATCGAGGTCCGTTTTAAGCCGCCACTTTTGATCCGGAGTAAGATAAGCATGCAGCAGTTCACCTTTTTCATCATAAATGGCCGTTGAATAAGATGTGGTGACACGCAACGGGAACACCAGGTTCAATACGATGAACAGGCAAACTAACAGGGCTATACTTATACCCATGATTGCCATCACGCGTTGCCATCTTTTGAACCTTTTTAACATAATATGTTACACCTTTTTGCTAATCTCACACTGCTAATTTCATCATTTCTGTTATGTGATACAAGAAGCATTCAATACTTTTAATCTACGAACCTTATTGCCAAGCTCATAACCAACTTCGCTATGCGTCTTAACCCATTAATTGCCTTACTGGCGATGATCTTTGTACTATCCTGCAACAGGAATATCGTAAAACTTGATTACACCAATGCAAAAGAAGAGGTGGCCCCGCTTGGGAATCTGGTTTTTCGTTTCAATAAATCACTGGTCGCAGACTCTATGCTTAATCGCTGGGATTCGACTCCATATATAAACTTTTCACCAGCCATTGCCGGCCGGTTTCGCTGGGAGGCACCTGATCAATTGATCTTTTCACCCGCAAAGGCACTGTCACCGGCCACGAAGTTCACTGCTACCATAACCGACGAAGTGCTTGCCTGGTCAGCCTTTGACAAAGTAGCGCAGGATGATAAACTGGTATTCTCCACCCCATCATTAAAACTTGAAAATGCAAATAGTGCCTGGGTGCTCACAGGAACGGCAAACGAAGCCGCACCCCAAATTGATTTATATTTTAACTACGCAGTTGATCCGGCACAATTGCGCGAGCGGGTATCTGTCACCGTTGCCGGAGCGGCGGTCAACCACCAGCTAATTACCGTTTCTCCGGATCAAAGAATTACGCTGCGATTGGCTGGGATTGCATTGGCTGATAAAGATCTCCAGGCGAAAGTTTCAATAGATAAAGGGCTGCTGCCGAAAGGAGGAAGCAACGCCAGCGAAAATGTTATAGAAACTGAGGTCATGATATCTTCTCCTTTCAATCTCACCATCAACGATGTTACCACTGAACATAACGGTGTGAGCGGAGAAGTATTTGTAAAAACAAGCCAGGAGATCATACCCGATAATCTTTCTTCTTTTATAAAAATCACGCCCGCAGTTAAATTCACGACTGAAAAAACTGATGATGGATTTGTGATCAGAAGTGATCAGTTCGATGCAACAAAATCTTATGTATTGGAACTGGTTAACGGACTTCGCGGCCGTATCGGCGGAACGTTAAAAGAAGATTATAACAATAACATCGCTTTTGGCGAACTCGAACCATCTGTAAGTTTTGCAAACAGCAAAGCGGTGTACCTTGCTGGCAGAGGTAACCAACAGGTTGAATTAAGGATAGTAAATGTGCCAAAGATCAAAGTGATCATTTCAAAGATCTATGAATCAAATCTTTTGCACGCTGAACGTTATGGATATTATCCGCAGGATCGTATGGGCGGGCAAAACGAATATTATGATGATGAATACGGACAGGGGCAACCTGCTTTTGGAGATGTGATCTATGAACAGGAACTGGATACCCGCTCGCTTCCAAAATACGGTAACAGCCGCCTGCTAAGCATGAATATCGAAGACAAACTTGCTGACCTTAAAGGAATCTATCACATCAAGGTGCGCTCTGCTACGGATTACTGGGTAACAGACAGCCGCTTTATTTCGAAGTCGGATATAGGACTGATTGCAAGAGAAGCAAAGGATAAGTTATTGGTTTTTGCAAACAGTTTGCAGACCGCCATGCCTTTGCCAGGAGTAAATGTTGTGGTTTATGGTAACAACAACCAGGTGATTGGTGTAGGTGCCACAAAAGAAGATGGTGTTGCAGAAGTAGCCTATTCAACACGCGGGGTAGAAGGCTTCAGACCTGCCATGATAGTAGCAAAAACTACAGCCGATTTCAATTACCTGTCATTTTCAGGATCGCGCGTTAACACATCCCGTTTTGAAACAGGGGGTAAAACTATCGGTCAAAGTGGTCTTGATGCTTTTGTATACGCAGAGAGAGACATCTACCGGCCAGGCGAAAAGGTTAATTTCTCTGCTATCATACGTGACCGTGAATGGAAGAGCCCCGGTGAGATGCCGGTGATACTGAGGTTCCTGCTCCCCAATGGCAAAGAGTTCAAAACCTTTCGTAAAACATTGAATGAAGCCGGTTCCATTGCGGGGGAAGTAGACGTACCGGTGTCTGCCATTACCGGTACTTATTCACTGGAAGTAGCCACTGCCAACCAGGTACTGCTTGCAACAAAAAATTTTAGTATCGAAGAGTTTGTACCTGATCGTATTCGGGTCACCACGAATCTCAGTAAATCTTCACTTATACCCGGAGATGAAATAGCACTTACTGTAAACGCCATGAATTTTTTTGGTCCGCCTGCAGCCAATCGTAATTACGAGTTGGAGATCCAGCTTAAATCGAAAAAGTTTGGTGTTCAAAAATTTCCATCCTATAATTTTGGTCTGCAAAACCAGGGATTAACGCAGGAAAAAATCGTGCGTGAAGGTAAAACCGATGCTGGTGGAAATGCTACGGAATCTTATAAGGTTCCTGCCATGTTTGCTAACATGGGTGTATTACAAGCTGATTTTTATTCAACAGTTTTTGATGAAACCGGCCGCCCCGTTAGCAGGAAAAGTACCGCAGATGTATATACACAAGACAGATTTTTTGGGATTGCAGATGACGGTTATTATTACTATACCTTGAATCAACCGATCAGATTTCCCTTACTGGCGGTAGATAAAAATCAACAGCTTTTGAACAGCACCAGGGCTGAGGTTAAGATCATAAAACATGAGTACAGAACCGTATTATCAAGGGCAGGTAGTTATTTCCGTTATGAATCCCAGCCGGATGATAAATTAATGAAAGCTGAGACCATCACTGTAGGTGGTGAAAATTCAGCTTATAGTTTTACGCCGCGGTCACCAGGCAATTATGAAATACGTATTTATGTTCCGGGGGCCAACGCTTATGTGAGCAAGTCTTTTTATAGTTATGGATCCTGGGGCAATAACAATAGTTCGTTTGAAGTAAATACCGAAGGAAATATTGATATCAGTCTCAATAAAACCGCCTACGAACCAGGTGAAACTGTTAAGGCACTTTTTAAAGCACCCTTTAACGGACGTATGCTGGTGACGCTTGAAACGGACCAGGTGCTGTCTTATCAATATATTGATGTAACAAACAGAACCGCTTCTCTCGATTTGAAAATGACGGAAGCGCATATGCCTAATGTTTATATTACCGCCAGCCTGATTAAACCGCATACACAAACCGATATTCCGCTTACCGTGGCGCACGGTTTTCAAAGTGTGAAGGTCGATGCAAAAAGCCGGCAGATACCGGTTAACATCGTGTCTGCAAAATCAGTAAGATCGCGTACAAAACAGCAGGTTCGTGTAAAAGCAGCGCCCGGAAGTTTTGTTACACTCGCCGCAGTTGATAATGGGGTGTTGCAGGTCAGTGGATTTGAAACGCCTGATCCATACGCGCATTTTTATGCGAAAAAAGCGCTTGGTGTGAACAGCTTTGATATTTATCCCTTATTGTTCCCTGAACTTAAAGCAACGCTCAGCAGTACGGGCGGTGACGGAAATTTATCGATGGATAAACGTGTAAACCCGATGCCTGCAAAACGGGTGAAGCTGGTTTCATATTGGAGCGGCATCCGGAAAACTAACGGTAATGGTGAAGCGGAATTTGATTTCGAGGTGCCGCAGTTCAGCGGCGAGATCCGGCTGATGGCAGTAGCTTATAAGGATAACAAGTTTGGAAGCCAGGCTACCACCATGACTGTTGCTGATCCCCTTGTGCTAAGTTCATCGTTGCCGCGTTTCATGAGCCCGGGCGATACGGTGCATATGCCGGTGACCATTACCAACACGACGGCAAAAGCAGGTACTGCAGCCGCGACCTTGAGGGTTACCGGGCCACTTAAGGTACTCGGAGAGGCCACTCAACAGGTGCCTTTGACGGCAAACAGTGAATCGCGTGTTTTGTTTAGCGTAGCTGCCAGTGAGGCGATAGGTACGGGTAACATCAGGCTCGAAGTAAATGGTCAAGGCGAAAAATTTTTGGAAGAGAACGATATCAGTGTGCGTCCTTCGGCTCCGTTACAGGTATTGACCGGCAGCGGCATTGTTAATGGTGCCGGAAAAACCGCTATTAACATCCCGGTATCAGACTTCCTGCCTAACACCTCATCCTACAAGCTGGTCATCAGTAGAAATCCGGCGTTGCAGTTGGGTAAACAATTGCGTTATCTCGTGCAGTATCCTTATGGCTGTACTGAGCAGATTATATCTTCTGCATTTGCACAATTATATTTTGGTGACATTGCTGAGCAATTATATGGGCGGTCATCAACAACAACCGGAATGAGAGCCAATGCCAACTATAACGTTAGTGAAGCTATCCGAAAAATAAAACTCCGGCAGTTATATAATGGTGGTCTTGCTTTGTGGGAAGGTGAGGGCACGGAACATTGGTGGACCAGTGTTTATGCCACTCATTTTTTGATTGAAGCTTCAAGAGCAGGTTTTGAAGTAGATAAACGGTTACTTGATGGTTTACTGATTTATGTTAATGCTAAACTCAGGAACAAACAAACCGTTAACTATTACTATAATCAGAAACAACAAAAGAAGATCGCGCCCAAAGAAATTGGGTATTCGCTGTATGTGTTGGCACTAGCCGATCGCGCCAATATTAGCGTGATGAATTACTATAAGGCTAACCAGGCATTGTTAAGTCTTGATAGTCGCTATCTCTTAAGCGCCGCTTACGCTATAGGTGGTGATAAAACAAAGTTTCGCGAACTATTGCCGGTTTCGTTTTCAGGTGAAGTAGCTGATATAGAAACCGGCGGCAGCTTTTCATCGCCAATTCGCGATGAGGCTGTTGCATTAAATGCATTACTTGAGGTTGATCCATCTAATGCTCAAATCGGTGTAATGGCGAAACATATTTCGGACCAGTTGAATCAACGTAACTGGTTCAATACACAGGAAAGCTCTTTTAGTTTGCTCGCTTTGGGCAAAATGGCTCGTGCTGCTGCAAAAAGTACGGTAACGGGCGATGTGCAGGTGAATGGTAAAACAGTCGCCCAGGTTGGCAGCCAGGTTGTTCAACTGAACAATAAACAATTAAACGGTAACAGTATAACGCTAGCTACAAAAGGCGAAGGTCAGTTATACTACTTCTGGGAATCGGAGGGTATCAGTGCTTCAGGAAGTTACAAAGAAGAGGATAATTATTTGAAGGTACGTAAGCGTTTCTTCGATCGTTCAGGTAACCTTGTGCATGCTCAAAACTTTAGACAAAATGAACTGGTGATCGTTGAACTTGCATTGGAAAAATCTTACAGCGGGTCGGTAGAAAATGTTGTTATCACTGATATGTTACCCGCCGGTTTTGAGATTGAAAACCCGCGTACCCGTGAAATCCCGGGTATGGACTGGATAAAAAATGCTGCTGTGCCTGTAGCGCTGGATGTACGTGATGACCGCATCAATTTGTTTGTTGATTTATTCAATAACAGGCAGGTTTATTATTATGCCGTTCGCGCGGTTACACCCGGTGTTTACAGGATGGGCCCGGTTAGCGCAGATGCGATGTACAATGGAGAATATCATTCATATAATGGTGGTGGTACCATTCGTGTGGTTGAATGATCAATTAATAGATTGCCGGCGGGCAAGACGGATAGCCAGGTATAGACTTCCGCTTACAATCACCATACTAAGATAGCCTACCAGGTTATAGTTACTGATGCTGCCATCAGGCGCTTCTGTTACTATCAGTCCGGCGATCAGTGAAGCAAAACCGGTAAACAGTTGTTGAAACGACGAATTGAAACTCATAAACTGGCCGCGTTGTGACGATTCGACCACGGTACTTATCATTGCCTGCGCAGGAATATTACGTCCTGTAGAGAATACAAACCAGCATGCATATATTGCCAGCACCAATGCAAACGGAATAGTGCCCATATTAGTGATCAAAAATATTGGCACCAGCGACAGCAACAGTGAAACGATAAAGATCCGGAGTTTACCAAACCGGTCGGCCATACGGCCAAGTATAGGTGAAGTAACCAGGGTACACGCGCCACCGATCATATACACCATTGGTGTCTGGCTTTTTGAAAAACCAAGATTAAATTCAAGATAGGGGTTAATAAATGGGATGATCAGGAAGTGCCCAAGCATTAATGTTGCTGATAAACTCAGGGCCATCAACTGACTTTTATTATTGAACATATCCCTTAGTACTTTACGTATATCTGGTTTATAACGCAGTTCACCGAGGGGTACGATATGAGATGTCATTGCCGGAAGGAACCGTGCTATTAAGGGAATCACCAGTGCGCCGATCACACCAATAAACAGAAACGGTGCGTGCCAGCTAATCAGGTTTGCCAGGTATAAACTAAAGGGAACGCCAAACACAGAAGCTACCGAAAATGCCGTGAAGATGGTCCCCATTGCCCTTCCTCGTTTTTCATAGGGAAATACGTCAGCAATAATCGATAGTACCTGCGCACCGATCAGTCCGCCGAAAAGCCCGGTAACAATACGCGCCGCAATAAGAAAATACGGGTCAGGCGCTATGCCGCAGCAAATGGTGCCAAGTATAAAACCAATATATGCGTACAGGAGAATTTTCTTTCTGTCGAATTTATCTACATAAAAAGCAGCTATGATACCACTTATGAAGGCGGTCATTGGGTAAGCTGCTACAATAAGACTAAAAAAGCGGGTAGTAATATTGAAATGCGGCATCAGGTAGTTACCCAATGGCATCATGATCATAAAGTCCAGTATGTGTGTAAAGTTGAGGCAGGCCAGGATCAGCAGCATCACACGTTCTTTCCAGGTCATAGTTGTTATTTAGTCCGGAAGCAATCGCGTGATGCAAAGATCGGTTTTCAGTGCCAGCAGGAAATTATTTTATTTCAACGGTTATCTGCCAACTCACGATCAGGTATATGGGTAATTATCTTACTGCTGCGGTTCGGTCCGAAAAATTCTTCCGGTGTATTTCTTTGCCCTTCTTATTGTAAGTCCTGATATACCGGAGATTGCCTTGCTTATCGTAAAATTTCCAGGTGTCAGCCTTGTGTCCCTGCAGATAAAATCCTTGCGCACGGATTGTTCCATCTTCTACCCATTCTTCCCAGATCCCTTCCCGTAAACCATTGTTATAATATCCACTGTCTTTTACAGTTCCATCCTCATAAAAATTCATGTACAAGCCATGATGCAGACATTCAAGGAAAGGTGGCACATAGGCCGTTGCGTCCGGTTCTACATTGCTTGCAACCCGCTCATTCAGACTTTGCCAGTTATCATGAGACGAAAAATGATGTGGTTGTGAAGCGAGTGTATGAAAAGAATAATCGGGGTGTAAAAATGAATAAGCCGCCCGAAGATTTTTCCGGGCAAGTGAAGCAATAGGAGAGGTAACGGCCTTTGATTGGCGAAGCCTGATATCCTGCTTTGCTTTTTCAAGTTTGAATGCATCATATGTTCTGATGAAACGGAGATTGCCATTAGGGTAAAAACTTTTCCAGACACCATCGGGAATATTGTTTTTCAGCTCACCGGAATCACAAACCTGGCTGTTATCAAACCAGCTCAACCAACTTCCTTTAAGTTTATTACGTTTATAATGTGCCACAAACTGTGTATCTCCGGTAGCCGAAACCCCGATGATCATTCCGGATTTGAGCATATGTACACCAGCCATTGATGCTGGTTTCAGCGGGATGGCGCCACGGGAAGGAACCCGGTAAACACGTTGATCATGACTTTGAGAAACGGGCGAGCGGTATTCCGGATGGTTGTTCACCACAGCGAAAACTTCACGTGAATCATCAGTCACAAAATCTGTCTGGGCCATGACAGCACCGCCAATCAGGCTAAATAGCAGGGAAGCAAAGATTTTTGTTTTCATACCATGCACTGTTTATTGTGAATCGAGCGCAAAATTAGACGCACACGTGCAGGTAATCAATTTCCGTTCCTTATAAAACGATTAAATCTAGAGGACTACATAGTTAATTTAAAACTATATATGTAAATTTTCAGATAAGATGTGCTTCCGGGTAATCAAATACCCAAAAAACGGGATTCGGCCAGGTTCAGAACCAAGATCACCGGAAAAAAGGCACCTCGTATTCCATAGGAAAGTCTACCGCGCGATTATGCGATATCGCAGGCGACCATTTTTCGATCGTGCTGAAAAATCTGGTGACTTCATCACTTAATAATTCGTGGGGTGAGTCGACCACTTTAAAACCGCTTATTTCCCCGTTTTTTGTCACTACAAACTGCACCCTCACTTTTCCCTGGACATCCGAATGCTCAAGTTTACGTGGCCAGAAAACATTATCCATCATATACTCGTTGAAGTCGTTGAACGGTCCCTCGGGCACTGGTGGCTTCAGTACAGAACAATAGTTGCCCTGTGGTTGACCGGTGCTGTCGTAACAGGTCATTTTTTGAACAATGCCATTTTTATAAATCTCTTCGGTGCTTTTAAACCCGTTTTCACGATAAAAGGTCCATTTTCCATCCATGCTGTCGCGTACAAAAACGCCTTCTGCGTCAATGCGACCGTTACTGTGCCAGGACCGCCATGGGCCGGTTCGTTTGTTAGCAGCATACATGCCGCTATCCTGCGTAATTCCGGATGGATAATAAGTTATGGAAACGCCTTCACGCGTTCCCTGCATAGGAGCCATGCCGGGAAGCAGACTGTTATTGCGGGCATCGGGAGATGGCGCCCGATGGTTGGCCCTTTCCGCGTAATTTGCTACAATCAGCAAACGCCCCTGTTCACTCCATGATTTCCAGGTGCCCGTCATATAATTATTATCCAGCATTCCGGAGTCCTTTAATTGTCCGTTGGGATACCAGTATTGCCACCGGCCAACCGGGATATTGTTTTTAAATGAACCCTGCATCGCCAAAACGTTTCGGGGATGAAACAGGCTATATGGACCCTGCTTCACAGTAAATCGTTTGTCCGAAAAATAGGCCTTCAGCAGGGTTGATGAGTCCGGATAAGTTGCATGAAGAAACCAACCTCCATCTACTTCGCTTCCAGCGGCACCAAACACTGCTTTTCCTTTGGTAGTAAACTGTAGTTGCCGGTTAAGATACTTAACAACCACCTTGCTTTTCTGCGCAAAGGTGGTCATCCACAAAAACATCATCAATAATAAAAGCAATTGCTTTTTCATAATAGTACTGCTATTTGCCTTCAACTAAAGTAACATAAATTACCAGTAGTAAGTCATTTAAGCACCCTGTAAACCGGGTATTGCAGGTGGGCGGGTTCATAATAGGGTGAGTTTTTGAAAACAAAATCCAACTGCGCGGATCCACTGGCTGCAAAGGCCGAATCGCCGGAACGTTTTTGTTCAAGTAAGGTTTTTACCGCTGGATTTTTCTGAAGAAAATCATGAGCTATATCTTCAAATGCATATGCACTGTATCCTTCTTTCTGACCGAGTATGCCATCAAAGAAGTTCCATGCAAAATAGGAGTCATCGGCCTGTGGTTCCAGCGTCTCCATGATAAAACGGTTTGCTATCTGGTTCATGGGTACATAAAGATCGCCCTTACGGAACTTTACATTCTTTTTGGTAATAGCCAGCACGACTCCACTGTTCAGATGGTGCATCTCGTATGGTCTTGGCGCAGATTTATAATCTTCGATCCGGTAACTCTCTACTTCGATAATAGTGTCGGATGCAAGTGGCGCCATATTGACCTTGTTCAACTTAAGCAGATCGATAATCTTCCACCAGCCCTGCGGAATAATATAAGCAGCCGGCCGGTTCACTTCAGTACCGGGAACAAACCTGTTGAAATAGGCAATCTTTTTTTCGTAAGGTTTTGTGCGATCGTAAAACAGTCTGGGTTTGCCTGAGATGTCGCTTGGTTTGCGGATCGCTTCAAAACCTTTGAAGTTTACATAAGCAGTGTCTGAGCGGTTCAGTTTCCATGACAACGGAAATGTTGTTTGTGTAACCACAGATTTGCGTGCAGCAGCGCGTAAGCGGGTGATCTCACTCCCATGGCTATGCGTAAATGCAATAAAGCATTCCATCAGGGCATATGTTGATTCAACCCTTTGGCGGTAGCTTTTCAGCATATGTGTCTCGGGCATAAATGCAAACGTCTGCCATAACGTTGCGTAACCCGTGCTATATCTTGGGCCATCGAAAAAAGCTGTCATTCCGGCATCAGGTGTTCCCCCTGCAAAGCTTACATAGGGCACCAAATCGTAGCCTTTTCGTTTCATGAGTGTATAGATACCCGGTTCAAAAGTTTTATTCATGAAACTTCCCATGTCTCCGCCAAGTTTGTTATGCTGTGATGAAAGCAAAGTCATCACGTGTTGATAATCGGCTCCGTTGCTAACATGGTTATCAACCATAACATCGGGATCCACTTCGTGGAAGATGGCTGCAAAGGATCTTGCTTCTTTTGAATCATTTTTAATGAAGTCGCGGTTCAGGTCGAGATTTTGTGAATTGCCACGAAAACCAAATTCGTTGGGGCCATTCTGATCAACCCGGTAATCGGCGCTTCTGTTGAGACACCCACCAATGTTATAGACCGGAATGATGGCAAGTACTACATCAGCGGGTAATTGTTTTTTGCCTTCAACAATGTCACGGACGAGCAACATACTGGCATCGATGCCATCAGGTTCGCCGGGATGGATACCGTTGTTGATGAGTATGATTTTTTTATTTTTTTTTCTCAGGCTGGTGAAGTTGAAATCGCGGTCCTTGCTCACAATAACAAGATGCAAAGGAAAACCGGCATCTGTGGGTCCTTTTGTTTGCATTAATACTTGCGGTGAACGTTGGTCGATTGTTTTCCACCAGGAAATGATTTCATGATACGGCGGTGTTTCTGTTGCATCACTTGTTTCAAAGCGTGTGGTTATCTGCCCGGTTATCAATAATGGGATGATGGTTGAAATCAGTAGTGCAAATCTTTTGATCATAGCAGTAAAATAAGTGGAGCTGCTAAAATAAGTGAAATCACAACACAGTGTGAAAGCGTTGCCGGCTCATTACAATCCTGCAACGATGGCAATGACGGTTTTGTCAGACACATCATTCGCATTTAAAATTTCCATTTATGAAAAAGTTGTTCATGCTCTTATTCGCGGTTTATGTGTTGTTATCCTGTAACAAAAATGATGATAAGCCGCTGCGTTATTTTGAGGTTGTAACAAACACTTCTGCAGCTGATTGGCGCGACACTGCTTTTATTATCGCGACCGGTAACCCTGCATTATTACGACAGGTTGAGGCTCAGTTGCTACTTCCGGCGGAGCAACGGAAATTAGTAAGCGGTGCACTGGTAGCAGGCAGTGGAGGATATAACAGAAATGGCAGTCATGAATTCAAATGGCATTTCAGGGAAGACGACTGGGAACTGACAGATTTTACAGCGGAAATTTTTGACGGAAGACCATACACGGATCTTGATCTGAATACCTCGTACTGGCTTGACACGATGAAACGTTTTGGACCCTGGTCGTCATATATTAGCCGGGAATTAGAGCGGTAGATGAACACCAATCATATGAGGCGCTCGGCGCAGGCGACGGAGGTACAGGGGGACGCGAAAAAAGGCTGATCCATCGCTGGGTCAGCCTTTAAAATATCTTATCAGGAAACTTTACTTCGCTGCAGGAGTAGCTGTTGCAAGCGCGTTAACGCGTTTTGCCAGCTTGCTCTTCAGGTTGGAAGCTTTGTTCTTGTGGATAATACCGCGTTTTGCAAGTTTATCAACCATAGAAGCTACATCAACAAGTTGACCGGTGGCAGCCTCATGATCCTTCAATGCCTTCAGATCGCGGATAGCGTTACGGGTGGTTTTACCATGGTAACGGTTACGATCTCTGCGCTTGCTTGCCTGGCGCATATCCTTTTTTGTAGCTTTGTGATTTGCCATTTCGTTCGAAAATTTTGGACGGCAAAGGTAGGGAAATAATATCTAAAACTGAAACCCACCTGCAAAAATATTTGCCGGTTTGTGGCTTCAAATGTCAATATTATTAACTAAAATCCTCAAAATCAGTTTAGTTCCTTGGGGAATTTACACGATATTTGTGACCCTATTCTGTGGAAAACTGCGGTCTTCCACCAGTTTAGCAGGCGTCAATATCTAAAACCGGCGCGACAAATCCATAATACTCACTTTGTTGTGAGCCGGTCGCGCACGGTAACTAAAAACATAAACAACGGATGAAAGATTTTTCGTACATCACCAACTCTCACCCGGCTTTCATTGAGGGGCTTTATAACGACTATTTAAGCAATCCCGAAAGCATTGATCCAGAGTTAAAAAAGTTTTTCGAAGGTTTTGATTTTGCGGTGTCGCAGGGTAACGGCGCCACCCATGGCACTGCTGTCTCAGGCAGCGCGGATGGAGCAGTAGACTGGAAAAAAGAGGTTGCCGCATACCGACTCATCCTGGGCTACCGTAACAAAGGACACCTGGTTGCGCGTACCAACCCGATCAGAACCCGTAAAGACAGGGGTGCGAATATCGATATAAGCTTTTACGGCTTCACAGAAGCAGATCTTGACAAGACCTACAATGCCGGTAACATGATCGGCCTTGGGGTTACCTCTCTCCGTAATATCGTGAATCACCTGCAGAAATGTTATGCATCTCATGTAGGTATCGAATTCAAATACATCAGCGATCAGAAAAAGATTGATTTTCTAACCAATGCTATGGAGAAGGATTTTACCAGTCCCGTACCATTGGAGAAAAAACAACGAATTCTCGAGAAGCTGAACCAGGGTGTGATGTTTGAAAAATTTCTTCACACAAAATACATTGGTCAGAAAAGGTTTTCGCTTGAAGGCGGTGAAACCACGATCCCCGCATTGGATGCCATTATAAACACCGCTACGGAACATGGCGTGCAGGAAGTGGTGATCGGTATGGCGCATCGCGGTCGTCTGAACGTGCTGGCCAACATAATGGGTAAAACCTACGAAGAAATATTTTCTGAGTTTGAGGCAAAGATTCTGCCAGACCAGACAATGGGCAGCGGTGATGTTAAATACCATAAAGGTTTCAGCAGTGAAATGAGTATGCCTTCCGGTAAAAATATCTACCTGAAACTATGCCCGAATCCTTCACACCTTGAAGCAGTTGATCCGGTAGTTGTGGGATTTGCAAGGGCCAAAGCAGATGTACTTTACAACAGTGATTATGACAAAATTCTACCTATCCTCATACATGGGGATGCCTCGATTGCAGGCCAGGGCATAGTATACGAAACACTCCAGATGTCTGGCCTTGAAGGTTATTACACTGGTGGCACCATACATTTTGTGATCAATAACCAGATTGGTTTTACCACCGATTTTGATGATGCGCGTACGGGTGATTATTGTACTTCAATAGCTGCAATGGTTCAGGCACCCGTATTACACGTTAACGGTGATGATGCCGAAGCTGTCGTAAAATGCGTTGAAATTGCCACCCGTTACCGCCAGGAGTTCAATTCTGATATCTTCATTGACATGGTTTGTTACCGTCGTCACGGACACAATGAAGGGGATGATCCAAAGTTCACACAACCTAAGTTGTACGCCCTGATCGACCAACACGCCAATCCACGCGAAGTTTACACCAACTATCTTATAGAAACCGGAGAAAAAGACGCCAAAGAGATGGCAATGTCGATGGAAAAGAAGTTCTGGGCAGATCTGCAGGAACGTCTCGATGAAATCAAACAAAACCCGCTTCCATATCGTTTTCAACAACCCGAGATAGCATGGAGAAGTCTGCGTAAGGCTACCGAGGCCGATTTCAAGGCTTCACCTGCAACAGCTATCAATACAGATGATTTCAAAAAGATCTTTGATGCGCTGATGGTTTGGCCCGAAGATTTCAAACCGTTGAAAAAGATTGAAAAGATCCTGCAGGACAAGGTGAAGTTATATACTGAAGAAGGAAAGCTTGACTGGGCAACCGGCGAATTGCTGGCCTATGGCAGCCTTTTGCTGGAGGGAAAGGATGTAAGAATGAGCGGCCAGGATATTCGTCGCGGCACGTTCTCGCATCGTCATGCCGTACTTCGGGATGAGCAGACAGACAAGGCTTACAACAGGCTTAGTAACATACCCGGCGCGAAAGGGAAATTGAGAATCTTTAACTCTTTTCTGAGCGAATACGGTGTGCTTGGTTTCGAATATGGGTATGCAATGGCCAACCCCGAAGCTCTGGTTATCTGGGAAGCGCAGTTTGGAGACTTTGCCAATAGTGCACAGATTACGATCGACCAGTTTATTTCTGCCGGCGAACAGAAATGGAACCGTATGAATGGTGTTACCATGATGCTGCCACATGGTTATGAAGGGCAGGGACCTGAACATTCCAGTGCGCGTATGGAAAGATTCCTGCAGATGTGTGCCGAACTGAATATGGTTTGTGTGAATATCACCACAGCGGCGAACCTGTTTCATGCGTTGCGCCGCCAACTTGCATGGCCGTTCCGCAAACCACTGATAATATTCTCGCCCAAAGCAAATCTTCGTCACCCCGGAACTTATTCCCGCGAAGCTGAATTTACTTCCGGCCAGTTTAAAGAAGTGATCGATGACGCGTTTATTGAAAATGCAGAAGAGGTGAAAACCGTTTTATTCTGCAGCGGAAAAATTTATTATGACCTGGCAGAACGCCAGGCAAAAGATAACAGGAAAGACACTGCAATCGTGCGTCTTGAACAGTTGTATCCATTACCGGTAGAACAACTCGAATCGCTGTATAACAAATACAGCAAATCAACATGGTTCTGGGTACAGGAAGAACCACTGAACATGGGCGCTGCCTCGTTCCTGCAGATGAATCTGAAAAGTATCAACTATGGTGTGATCAGTCGTCAGCCATCTGCGGCTACCGCTACCGGTTATGCTAAAGTGCATGCACAGGAACAGGCCGAAATTATTGATACGGCTTTTTCTTTCTGATATCTAACAACATCAAGACCAAGAAACATTATTTATGATTGATATTAAAGTTCCAACAGTAGGCGAATCTATCAATGAAGTCACTCTATTAAAGTGGACGAAAAAGGAAGGCGATTATGTGGAGCGTGATGAAGTCATTGCTGAATTAGAAAGCGAAAAAGCAACATTTGAGGTGAATGCCGAAAAAGCGGGCGTACTCAAGTTTTCAGCAAATGAAGGTGATACGCTAAAGATTGGCGACACACTGGCCACCATCGATGATTCTGCTGCTAAACCAGAAGGTGCAGCAGCTCCGGCAGCGGAAGCTGCACCTGCCAAACAGCCTGAGGCAGAGCCTGCAAAACAAGAGGCAAAACCAGCGGCACAAAATGCGCCTGTAACTTCTGTTCCCAACGATCTAAAGGCATCACCTGTTGCATCAGCAATTATTGCGGATAAAAAGCTGGATCCGTCATCGATTCCGGCAAGCGGCAGCAACGGCAAGATTCTGAAAAATGATGTATTGCAGGCGCTAAGTAATCCTGGCAGAACTCCGGGAAAAGCGATGTTTGGAAGAGAAGAGCGTCGTGAAAAGATGAGCAATCTTCGCAAAACGATCTCCCGGCGCCTGGTAGAAGCAAAAAATACAACCGCCATGCTTACCACTTTCAACGAAGTGGATATGAGCCGTATCATGGCATTGCGCGCACAGTATAAAGACAAGTTCAAAGAAAAACATGGTGTTGGCTTAGGCTTTATGAGCTTCTTTACAAAAGCTGTATGTTTTGCCTTGCAGGAATGGCCGGCGGTGAACGCATATATCGATGGCGATTCCATCGTTTATCACGATTACTGTGATATTTCAATTGCAGTTTCTGCACCAAAGGGGCTGGTAGTACCTGTTATCCGGAATGCAGAAAGTCTCAGCATGGCAGAGATTGAAAAGAAAGTAATTGAACTTGCCACAAAAGCAAAAGACAATAAACTGTCTATGGAAGAAATGCAGGGCGGAACATTTACTATCACCAATGGTGGCGTTTTTGGTTCGCTCATGAGTACTCCGATCATCAATATTCCTCAGAGTGCCATTTTAGGTATGCACAAGATCCAGGAGCGGCCAGTGGCTGTAAACGGGCAGGTTGTTGTGAAACCAATGATGTACCTGGCGGTCAGTTATGATCACCGGATCATTGATGGCCGTGAGTCTGTCAGCTTCCTGGTGAAGGTGAAGGAATTACTTGAAAATCCCGAGCTGTTACTGTTTGGAAAGGATCCTGTAAAGACCTTACTCGAATTATAATTGTTCATTTTATTTAGCCTGCCAGGAATACGTAACTGCGTATGTCACTGGCAGGTTTTTTATTGAATCACTTTACGAACTACCATCATGAGGTATTATTCTCATCTCAATACCGCCGCCTCGATCCTGGATGCATATAATGGTAGTGTTCCATTTCACCATTTTCTTCGTGACTTTCTCCGCGCCAGCAAGAAATATGGTTCAGCCGACCGCAGGAATATTTCAAGGTTGTGTTATGTCACCTTTCGTTTAGGCAAAGCATTTCCTGACTGGTCCATAAGCGATCGGATGCTTGCTGGATTACTGCTTTGCACAAACAGTCGTGATAACCTTACTGATTTTTTATTACCGGCAAAAGAAGTTTCCGTTGAAGCCAGCGTCGATTATAAATGGAGCCAGTTGGCAAGCTTATATGCAAATGGCAAATCGCCTTCAACTTTTTCAGTTGATGACCTCCAGGAGAACCAGCATGAAACTACACCTGGCATTGAGTCGATTTTCCCTTCACATACCGGTTTTAGTCCGGGACTGAACAGCGAAGCTTTCCATAAGTCTTTTTTTACGCAACCCGACCTGTTCATCAGGATCAGACCAGGCAAAGCAAAGTCGGTAACCCAGAAACTCCGGCAACACAACATACTATTTGAGACGCTGCCACCAGACGCAGTGCGACTGCCAGCCGGAACAAAGCTGGAAGAAATTTTTATTGCTGACAGGGATATTGTAATACAGGATTACAGCTCGCAACGAACAGCGGAACTCCTGTCGGGTCTCGCCCCAAAAACTGTTTGGGATGCCTGTGCTGCAAGCGGGGGTAAGTCGTTACTGGTATGGGATATGTTGAACCGCATTGAACTAACGGTATCGGATGTTCGAAGTTCAATCATTGTTAATTTACGGAAGCGGTTTCAACAGGCTGGCATTGCACGATATAAAGCAGCAGTTGCAGACTTGTCGACCGATGCGCCGTTGCCATTCCTCGTTGCCCCCGATCTTGTAATTGCTGATCTGCCCTGTAGTGGTTCCGGCACCTGGAGCAGAACACCGGAACAGCTTGCATTTTTTGAACCTGCATCAATTGAATATTACCAGCAGTTACAACAAAAGATCTTACGCCGGCTGTCAAAACAGCTCAGCAACGGGGCGCATATGTTGTTTATAACCTGTTCGGTATTCAAAAGTGAAAACGAAGACAATGTAACGTTTATGGAAGAACAGCTGGGTTTAAAATGTTTGCGGCAACAATTAATTACCGGTTACGAACATCGTGCCGACACTATGTTTGCGGCTTTGCTGCAGTCCAAATCCTGACAAGGTCAATCCTTTATGTTGCAGGCGATAATGAATGCCGCTATTTAACGATCTGTTGTTTGTAAACCCTTTTATTATCCAGGTACATCACTGCTATATAAACGCCTGGGTTTAGTTCTGCTACCGGTATCCGAACCTGATGATTCCCTGGAGGCTTGGAGCCCTCAAAACGTTTAACGACCCTGCCACTGATATCATAAATGGCGATGTTGAATTTGTTAGCCGGGGCAGCCATATTTAATACCGCAAGCACTTCCTGGTTGAAGGGACTTGGTGTAAAAATATATCCTTCTTTTAAAGAGCACGCCGCAGGCTTCTGTACTTGTAAGACAGTGCTGTAAAAACTGGTATCGGCACCAATGGCCACATGTAGTCTGTATTCGTATTGACCGATTGCCGACGAGGTTATCACATCTTTATAAATATTCTGCTGGCGTTCGAAAGCATTGCCTTTTCCGCGAACAGAGGTAACATTAGCAAACCCTGTTGCGCCAGGAGCACGCTTTTCAAGCGTATAAATCACATCTGCAGTTTCCGGAAGTGCCCAGGATATCGTATTTGCACAATCAGCCTGTGTTATTGAAAAAGACAGTGAATCTGCAACCAAAGCAGGCCATGCGTTGGCAACTGCAAGCTCGGGACCGTTGAAGCTTGTATCCTTTCCGATATGGACATTTATGCGGTATATGTAATTACCTGTAGTCGTTAGCCGGTGATCGTCGCTGATATTGTATACAGAAAAATCGAGGCGGTCATGTTCACTGATCAGGGTATCGATTTTTTCAAAAATAGCCGATCCCGGCAGTTTGCGCTCAACTATATAGGTTACTGAACTGTCATCTTTCATTTCCCAGCCAATTTTTGCTGTGCCCCGGGCGTAACTTACAGTGGCTTTAAACGATGAGGCCATCAGGTGCTGATATGCCTTTCTGAAGTTGGGTATACCATACCCATATCTGGCGTCAGGGTTATGAAAACGGTCGGCGCTTCTTTGCACCGCATCGATTATCTGCATATTCGTTTTTTCGGGGAACGCCTGCCATAAACATGCAAACAGACCGGCTACATTCGGATTTGAGTATGAGGTTCCATCGCCTGTAACAGGATTGCCAGCAGTGTTCGCGAATACGGTACGCACACCAACTGAAACGATATTCGGCTTCAATCTGCCGGCACTGTTTGGACCGCCACTGCTGAAGTTTCCAATCACACCATTAACGTCAACCGCACCCACTGCTACGACACTGTCCCCATCGGCAGGTACCAACACAAAACGATTTTCATTTGGCTGATCACCAAAGTTTCCCGCACTATTCATGACCAGGATTCCTTTACGCGCAGCAAGATCTGCAGCGCGCGTGATCATGGCAGTATTCCCATCTCTTTTTGCATAATTGTAATTCAGTGAGGGATCATCAAAATCATTATATCCAAGAGAAGTAGAAAACATTTTTGCTCCTGCACTATCTGCGAATTCAGCCGCCGCTATCCAGTTCTGTTCTTCAACAGGACTTTCTGAAGCAACATCTTCAGTGCGGAACAACCAGAATTTAGCATGTGGTGCAGAGCCGACAATAGCCCCGGGTCGGTTTGCCGCGATAATTGAAAAACAATTGGCGCCATGGTCATGATCTTCGTTTACACTTGCGTGATTAGCGACAAAATCCCAGGTGCCGAGAATACGGTTTTGCAATCTCACACTGTCAAACGCAGGGTTGGTGAGATAAGATCTAAACCCGGCGTCCATAACCGCCATTTCAACTCCCTGGCCGGTATAACCACGTTTGTGCAAAAACTCGCCTTCATGAATTCTGATCTGGGCGAGCGAGTTTCCGTAATTCAACGATTGGTTTCCATTAACAGCAGCAGATGATTGAGATCCGAATACCGAGAAGTCATCAACGGGTACAGCCGACTCTTTAAATTTATCGACAGGCAAAGGCGCACTGGAGTTATTGGCTACTTTTTGTGTTTTGCGGACAAAAGAAAAGCTGCGGATTTTAGTGATTGCCGCAGGATCATTAGTGCGGATCAGCACCTGGTTCAGCCATTTCGATTTACTAAAAATGGTAACATTTGGCACGGAGGCGATACTATCCAGGTAGGCCGCTGATAGTGGTAAATCGGTGCTGTCAATAGCAATATGGTGCAACGCCCTTCTCGCGATGGCTTTTTCAGACAGGTAGGTGGTTGGATCAGCCAGGCTGTGTTGTGTACCGCCTTTATCGGTAAGTTCAATGATGTGTTTGGAGAACTGCCCGCTTACCTCAGCATAACAGGCGCAGATACAAAACAACAGGTAAACTGTCTTCATAAGATAAGATTGGAGGAGGAGTTGGCTATTGATGTTCCATCATGGTCAGCCTGATACCACCACCTTCATAATATGAATTCGTGATGATAGAATCTTTACACGCTTTTTTCCAGTTGCTAAGTAAGCTAACGGAATCACATTTAGCAGGCGATGTATTACAATAGATGGTGTCACAAACATTGTTCACACAATTTGTATAATAACAATTGGCAGTTGTGTAGAATACCTGGTAAGTATAATGCATAAACTCGCGGTACACCAGGCCTATCCCTTTTGCATACACCTCTTTGCCGTAAGTTTTTTCGCTGTATGATTTGTCGTCATCCGGGTTTCCAAGTGTTTCATCAACCTGGTTAACGGTTATCGTGTTCTGCACACTTTGTCCATTGAAGATGGGAAACGGCAGACCGGCATTCTCATAAGTATAGTTCCAATCGAACAGGTAATCGTAGTTCCAGTTAGGATCAGTTGAATTCAGGTTGATGTATTTGTTGCCTTTCCAGCTATAACCATTGGTAACAGGAAGACGCATCTTCTCATACCTGAAGTTCTCTTCAACTACTTCGAGTGATTCACGAGTTGGTATTACGGTATACGTCATGGTTGGCGACCATGGTCTGTTGCCCAGCGTATCCCGCAGGTAGCGAACAACTTTCCAGCCGGGTCGGCCTGCATTATCGGTGATGGCAGCTTCCACCACATCTTTTGCTTCATAATAAATAGTGGTATCGCGCGCGCCGAAGTCGGTGAATGTGAGTGAATCGAGCCGGTAACGGGTAAACTTGCCAACCTGGAGATCAAAGTATTCATCAATATTATCTGATGAATAAGTATCCGTCTGCTTGTCGCACGAAACGGCTATAATGGAGACAATTAAAATGGAGAGTAAGCAGTATGACAGCCTTTTCATGGACACCAGGTAGTTATGGTTCAAAATTCAACATCAGCAGTAGCGGAAATATGCCGCATTTTTCCTGCTGTTGTTGAACGGAAAAGCAGGCGTTTTATTGTTTAAAGATGGTATCAGCAGGTCGTTGAATGATCCCGCCGCCAATAACATCGTCTCCTTCGTAGAATACCGCACTCTGGCCGGGTGCCACACCTTTAGCGTCTTCATAAAATCTGACCCTGATGCCGCGTTCGTCGTTGTATAGATTTGCAAGACTGCCTTTATCCTTATACCTGATTTTTGTGATTGCTTCCATCCCGTCGGTAATACCGTCGTACTTCAACCAGTTAAGCTTTCCCACCACGGCTTCAGGACGGTTCAGATCTGATTCATCACCCAACACCACGGTGTTGCTTTCCGGGATGATATTGGTGACATACACAGGTTTTCCAAAAGCAATATCGAGACCCTTTCGTTGACCTATCGTGTAAAAAGGATAACCCTTGTGTTTTCCGATTATCCGTCCCTGCTGGTCCACAAAGTTTCCGCCATTGACGCGTTCTTCCAACCCGTCAACACGACGTTTCAGAAAACCGCGGTAGTCGTTATCCGGCACAAAACATATTTCATAGCTCTCGCTTTTTTTTGCGAGCTCGGGATAACCGTAATCCAGCGCCATCTGGCGTATTTCGGGTTTGCGGTAGGGCCCGAGCGGCAGCAGTGTGCGTTTTAGCAGGTCTTGCTGCAAACCCCAGAGCACGTAACTCTGGTCCTTCATTTCGTCAACACCGCGGCTTACCATGTAACGGCCGTTGGTATGCTGGCTGATTTTACCATAATGCCCGGTCGCAATAAATTCGCAGTCAAGTGCATCCGCTCTTTTAAGTAATGCCCGCCATTTTATATGTGTGTTGCACATCACACAGGGGTTTGGCGTGTGGCCCGCCAGGTATTCATCCACAAAATTTTCGATCACAAATCCGCCAAATTCATCCCGGATATCGAGAATAAAATGAGGGAAACCGTGTTGAACGGCTGCCATACGGGCGTCATTAAAAGAATCGACATTACAGCAACCGGTTTCTTTTTTACCTCCGCCGCTCGCCGAATAATCCCAGGTTTTCATGGTGATCCCGATCACTTCATATCCTTCATCATGCAACATCAACGCTGTGATGGTGCTGTCGATGCCACCACTCATGGCCACCAGTACTTTACCCTTACGACTCATCTGTGAAAATTAAGTGGGCAAAATTACGAAAATATTCCATGAGTTTTGAGTGGAGGCCCGTGACGGCCCGGCGGTACAGTCGCTTATTAACGGATATTTATGGGCCGCCTGCGACAGTTATCATCAGGCAATGGTTAAAATGCGACCTGGCGGTAAGAATAAAACGCCGATTATCTGGGGAAAAAATGGGCATTTCCTGAGGATTGCACATTGGGTCGCCCAGAGTTTAAAGAGTAAATTGCAGTATCATTAAAACGAAAAAAATTACGATATGATAAAGTTGCAGGCCATAGGACATCTGGGGAAAGACTGCTTAACTAATACAGTTAACGGTAGAAATGTTATCAACTTTTCAGTAGCACATACCGAAAAATATAAAGATGCACAGGGTAACCCGATTGAAAAGACCACTTGGGTTGAGTGCGCATATTGGACCGACAGAACTGCTGTCGCACAATACCTCAGAAAAGGTACACAGGTGTATGTGGAAGGAACACCAGAGGTGAGAACTTATCCAAAAAATGATGGTACCACCGGGGCATCGCTGAGTTTGAGGGTATTAAGCGTTCAGTTACTCGGAAGCAGATCTGATTCCGGCTCGGGTCCTTCTCAACAAAATAATTCCTATAACGGTGGAAACCGCGAACAGGTTGGGGCTCCACAGGAAATGTCGGAACCCGTTGATGATCTTCCATTCTGATTTTACTTAGCAAAAAGCTCAGGCTTGTTACCGTGGCGACTCAAAGCGGTCAACCAATCGTTCCACCTCGGCACGGGAAACAGGCTGTTCTTCATCGTCCAGGTTTATAACATACAGGTAACCGTTTTTACCGGGCGAACTTACATACGTCGAGTACAGTCCGTATTGTTCGCTTAATAACAACCTGCCGGTAGTTACGTTCCATTGTTCACGTGCGCATAAACAACCCATTGTTGGTGTTAAAGGGTAAAATGGTTTATCCTTATAATACTCGGGATCGATCGTTGTTCCATGTGCAATGATAGCGGAACGTCCAATCTTACCCGCGTTCCAGGCTTCCATCATCGGCGCATATTTCTGCCAGTTGCCGGGCAATAGACCCAGGTACAGTTTCAATGAATCCTGGCGTGGAGCAAGGGGCTGGTGGAAATACCGGTTCCAGGGATGCTCAAAAGGAAGCCCCATCTGGATATTAGGTGTAGGGCCGATCCAGTTGATCTTTGAAACCGCGGTTCCTAACAGGCTGTAAACACCCTGCGGTGTACTGCCGTTGGTAATAAAGTAGGGGAGGTCAGAAGCCGACCTTGCCAGTTGCTGAAAAACAAGCAACCTGCCGGAAGCATCGCGGGCAAATTTTCCATCGGCGTGCTGAACGATCGCCAGACCCGGGTAATCGCGGTTCCAGCGTTGAAATGAATACACAACTTTGCGACCGATAGTTTTCTGATGAGCAAACAAACTGCGCGGATCCGGCAGTGCTTTTTTCTTCGGTTGACCATATCCGTTAATATAGTTCTCAAGCTCCTTTAATACGGGAATGCTGTCAAAACCCGGAAACTGTTCTACTAATGAGATCTTTAGCTGGTTGCGGTTCGCTGTACCCGGATCGTGTCGCAGCAGGTAAACAGCCTTCATTGCAAAAAGTATGGGTTCATCAGAAACTGCCAGTAACTTCTGCATATTTAAATAATAATCGTCGGGATAAACCGCGTAAACTGCTTCAAGGAAAGCCCGCCTCGTTTCGAATTCGAGAATGTCGTAGCCGGCAAACAATTTGTCAAATCCTTCACGGATCTCAGGACCGGTGAACAGGAATTGTGAAACAGCCATGCAGGCCGATTCAAAACGATGTTCATTGTTACTGTCCAGCTCCAACGCAAAAACCCGCGATGTAAGATTAATTCTTAAGTCCTTATCCAGTTTTTCGCGTTTGGGATACAACACATAATCCGAGTAAATTTCCTGGCTGGTCTGAGCAAAAACACCAGGAGCAAAGAACAAACAAAAAAGCACACTCACATATAACCTGGCAGGCGAAAAACGTCGATACATAATTAAAAGATGACTCTAATAAAGGTAGCTTATCTAACGCTATAAGGCTGTTTATCATCTGTTTTTTCAAAACATAATCCCTAACTTGAACCCGGTTTAACAATTCAATCACTTAATAAATTTCAAATGAACAAAAGGTTTCTTTTAGGGCTATGTGCAATGCTTTCAACAGCATTAATCATAAGCTGCGGCGATGCGGCTTCCGGCGATAATGCCAAAAGCGATTCGACAGCAACAAACACAAATGCGGGTGAAGACTGGAAATTAGGTGTACAGTTCTGGACGTTTAAGAACTTTCCCTTTGTAACTGCGCTTGAGAAAGCAGACAGTGCGGGTGTCAAATTTATTGAGGCATTTCCTGGCCAGGCACTTGGTGGTGATTTCAAAGATTCTTTTAATGTTGATATGTCTGCCGAGAGCCGTACCCGTATCAAGGAACTGGTTGGTTCTAAAGGTATGCGGATCGTAGCATTTGGTGTAACCGGCGCGCGTGATGCTGCAGGTTGGGATCGTTTGTTTGCGTTCGCAAAAGATATGGGCATTGAATACATCAATTCTGAGCCCAATAAATCACACTGGGGTATTATCGATAGCTTATCCGGGGTTTACGGTATTAAAGTAGCGATACACGAACATCCAAAACCAAATCCATACTGGCATCCTGATTCAGTGGTTGCAGCTATGTCGGGGCATCCAAACCTGTACGCCTGTGCTGACCTGGGTCATTGGGGAAGAAGCGGACTGGATGTCGTTGAATGTCTCAGGAAACTGGAAGGCCGTATCATTGGTGTGCATCTTAAGGATATCAAGGATTTTGATAAAGCTGATGCTGAAGATGTAATTGTTGGAACCGGTGTACTTAAATATCCTGAAATTTTTGCTGAACTGAAACGTCAGAATTTCAAAGGCATGTTATCCATTGAAAGAGAAAATAACTGGGATAACAATATGCAGGATGTTAAACAAACCGTTACTTTTTTCAACGAACAGGTAAAAGCACTTAAGTAGGAACAACGATGAGCGAAAGATTATATCCTTACCAGCGGTTGCTGCAGTTCACGATTGAAGTTTTTAGGAAAATCGGATGTTCGGAAAACGATGCTGCGCTGGCGGCGAGGGTATTACTTTCGGCTGATCTTCGTGGAGTTGATTCACACGGTGTGGCCCGGCTGTCGGGTTATGTCAGACTATGGGATGCCAAACGTGCCAATACAACTCCACAAATCAAAATAATACATGAAACGCCATCCACTGCCGTAGTAGATGGTGATAGTGGACTTGGTCTCGTAGTGGCGCCTTATGCCATGCAAGTGGCCATTGATAAAGCTAAACAGGTTGGAACAGGCTGGGTGAGTGTTCAGCACAGCAATCATTTTGGTATTGCAGGGTATCATGCGATGATGGCCCTGGAACACGATATGATTGGAATTGCAATGACGAACGCGAGCCCGCTTGTTGCGCCTACCTTTTCTGTCGAGCGTCTGCTTGGCACCAATCCTATCTGCGTAGTGATACCTGCGGGCGAAGAACCTGCATTTGTCGCAGATCTTGCAACCACCACGGCTGCTAACGGGAAACTGGAGATCCTTCAAAGAAAAAACAAACTTGCCCCACAGGGTTGGATACAGGATAAAGATGGTCAGCCTTCAACTGATCCCCATGAATTAAAAAGTGGCGGAGCCCTGCTGCCTCTTGGTGGTGATCGTGATCATGGCAGTCATAAAGGTTATGCACTGGGTGCAGTCGTTGATATTTTTTCTGCCATTCTGAGCGGGGCCAATTATGGTCCCTGGGTGCCACCGTTTCCCGCTTATGTACCTATGCCCGAATCAATGCCGGGAAAAGGTATCGGCCATTTTTTTGGCGCGATGCGTATTGATGCGTTCCGTCCCGCAACTGATTTCAAAACCAACATGGATAACTGGATCAGGAGATTCAGATCTGCCAAAACCGTTGAAGGCGAAAGCCAGGTACTTATTCCCGGTGATCCGGAAAGGGAAATGGAAACTGAAAGAAAAGCAAACGGCATCCCGCTTATTAATTCCGTTGCAGATGATTTAAGTTCCCTGGCACAGAAACTTAACATCTCTTTCATCTGAACTTTCTGTCGATAATATATACAGGTTGAGTGTTATCTTCGCTGTCCAAAAATTTTTATAGCAGATGAAAATCATGAAGTTTGGCGGAACGTCCGTTGGCAAACCTGAACGTATGCACCAGGTGGCCGAATTGATAACAAGAGATGACGAACCTACCATCGTTGTCCTTAGCGCGCTGAGTGGCACCACTAATGCGCTGGTATCGATTGGTGAGGCAATGGCTAAAAGTGATAAACAGGCCGCCAAACAACAGATCGATACACTGGCTGAACATTATCACCAGTTCATTAAAAGCCTGGTCAAAACCGAAGAAGCAATTAATAAAGCCACGGCTATTATCAATGAACATTTTGAATTTTTAAATATCATCCTCAAAATTTCATTCAGCGAAGCGCTGAGTAAAGATATACTTGCACAAGGTGAGTTGTTATCTACAAAACTTTTCTCTGTATACCTTAGTGAAATTGGCCAGGACCACCTGTTGCTTCCTGCGTTGGAATTTATGTCGATCGACAGCTACGACGAACCACAGGTTCCTGCAATAAGTGCAAAACTTAAGATCCTTTTAGGTCAGCACCCTGATAAGAAATTGTTCATCACGCAGGGTTATATCAGTCGTAATGCAAGGGGTGAGGTCGATAACCTGAAAAGAGGGGGCAGCGATTACAGTGCCTCGTTGATAGCTGCCGCTGTGAATGCACGTGTATGCGAAATCTGGACCGATATCGATGGCATGCATAACAACGATCCCCGTATTGTGAAAAAAACAGTGCCCATCGAACAAATGAGTTTTGAAGAAGCTGCAGAGCTGGCTTATTTCGGCGCAAAGATCCTTCATCCTGCCTCCATCTGGCCCGCACAGCACTATAAAGTGCCGGTACGTTTATTAAATACAATGGAACCTGAAGCAAAAGGGACCCTGATTACTGAACAGGCCGGATCTGTTGGTGTGAAAGCAGTTGCAGCCAAGGATGGAATTATTTCTATCAATATCAAAAGCAGCCGCATGTTGCTTGCTTATGGTTTCTTAAGAAAGATCTTTGAGGTGTTTGAAAAATACCGGACATCAATTGATATGGTCACTACCTCAGAAGTTGCAGTTTCAGTTACCATCGATAATGCAACCCATCTGAAAGAGATCGTAAAAGAACTTGAACCATTTGGAAAGATTACAGTTGAGGAAAATCATACGATCATATCAGTGGTAGGCAATGAAATTTCACAGACTCCTGATGTGCTAAGCAAATTGTTTGACTCACTTTCTACAGTTCCGGTACGAATGGTAAGTTATGGTGGCAGCAAACACAATGTGTCAATCCTCGTTCCCTCTGCCTTCAAAACAAACACCCTGCAATTGCTGAACAAAGGTTTGTTTAATCTCGATTAGATGTAAGTAAATTATATACAATGATTGCAATGCCCCGTCGGTTTTCGTTTTTATCAATGAAATACCGCGGGGCTTTTTCTTTGGTGTTAAATCTGTGTCTGGTATTGATGTTGGTGAAGCCTGGATTTACAATTGCTCAGACAACCAACACGATCCAGGGAACAGTCTGGAACGCTGAGACTGAAACAGTGATCCCCAATGCAAGTGTATTTATTACAAACTCTTCAAAAGGAACCATCACAGCAGCAAACGGAAGTTTTACATTAAGTGGCATACCACCCGGCACATATGACCTGGTGATCTCGTCAGTCGGCTTCAGCACACAGGTGTATTCGTTCTCCAGCGAAAAACTTCCGCTTACACTCAGAATATATCTGCAACCAAAAGCCACTGAACTGGATGCCGTCGTTGTAGAACCTTACCTGAAAGATGGCTGGGAACAATGGGGTAGGTTTTTTACAGATAATTTTCTTGGCACCACTGATGCTTCACGTTTATGCAGGATCCGAAATTATAAAGCATTGCGTTTCCGCTTTTCAAAAAAACGAAACGTTCTTACCGTATCGGCTGAGGAGCCATTGATCATTGATAACCGGGATCTTGGTTACCGGATCCAATACCAATTGGAAGAATTTAAATATGATTTTGGAAACAAAACGCTTTTCTACCTGGGGTATACCTTGTTTGAAGATGCGTCAGAAAAAAAGAAGACTGTTCCGAAACGATTTTTAAATGCGCGTCGTAAGGCTTACGCCGGATCTATCATGCATTTTGCACGTTCATTATACAATAGCCAGATGATGGAAGCAGGCTTTGAAGTGCGCCGGCTTTACAGAACACCCAATACCGAAAAGGCAAGAGTCAGGCAAATCATGCGTGCACGGGCTCAAATCAACATCAATGGTAATGCAACAACTGTGCGGTCGGGTGTAAGACCGGGCAAAACTTCACACGACACAACCACGAACCTTGCAGCAGATTCTTCTGCGTACTATGAAAAAATCATGAGACAAAAAGACGTGCTGGAAACGATGACCGGTTACGTCCTGACACCAGATAGCCTCATGACCGTAAATGCGGATGGCGAACATGTGCTCTTTTTTAATAACTATATCCATATAATGTACAGGAAGGGATTCGAGGAACCCGCGTATCTCAGGAACAATATGGAAGCACGCAAACCCTACCATCCGCGGTCAATAGTTTTTCTTCAGTCCGGAATGCCGGTGACCATTTCGAAAAACGGATCCATCCTGCCACCAACCGAATTTTTTTCAGAAGGTTACTGGTCCTGGAGCGAAAAGATTTCTCACTTGCTACCCACCGATTACGATAACGAAAGGGGTCGATAACCTGTGCCGGCACCACTTTCCTTCACTTCAAATTGCTATATTCGCAAGGTGTGAGTTTTTCGATCGGGCAACTAAGTAACCAAAAAATCCATGACCCATTTACCGGCTTTGATCCTTGATCTCGCACTGCTACTGGGTGCCGCGGCTGTGATGATGCTGATCTTCAAATGGCTGAAGCAACCAGTTATCCTGGGTTACATCGTGGCCGGTTTTATCATAGGGCCAAACTTCAAATTCCTGCCCACCATTCGTGTTATCAAGGATATAGATGTGCTGGCAGAACTCGGCGTTATTTTTCTTCTGTTTAGCCTTGGTCTTGAATTCAGTTTTAAAAAACTTATCAAAGTTGGCGTCGCTGCTTCCGTTACAGCAATTGTCAAAATACTTTTTATGCTTATCGCCGGCTATTCAGTCGGCATTCTTATAGGCTGGTCACAGATGGATAGCATGTTTCTTGGGGGCATACTCGCTATCTCATCTACCATGATCATCGTTCGTGCCTTTGATGAACTTGGCGTGAAAGGACAGAAATATGCCATATTGGTTTATGGTGTACTGATAGTGGAAGACATTGTAGCAGTGGTGTTGCTGGTATTGTTATCAACGCTTGCTGTAACAAGACAATTTGCCGGCGAGGAGATGTTGTTGTCTATAGCGAAGTTGTTATTCTACCTGGTGTTGTGGTTTATGGCAGGCATTTTTTTTCTGCCTACATTTTTCAGATGGGTGAAACATCATCTGAACAATGAAACGCTGCTGGTAGTATCACTTGCCTTATGTATGCTGATGGTGTACCTGGCGACAACCGCCGGTTTTTCGCCTGCACTTGGTGCCTTTATCATTGGTTCCATCATGGCTGAAACTACGCAGGCGGAACGGATCGAGCATCTTACCAGTTCGGTGAAAGATTTGTTTGGGGCCGTGTTTTTTGTTTCCGTCGGGTTCCTGCTTGACCCACAAATGCTGGTGGAGTACGCCGTTCCCATTCTTGTTATTTCAATAGTAACCATTGTTGGCAAAATTTTCAGCACCACTCTTGGTGCGATCATAGCGGGTCAGGGACTTAAGACCTCTGTGCAAACAGGGATGAGTCTTTCGCCGATCGGTGAGTTTTCATTTATCATTGCCGCACTCGGTTTATCATTACATGTAACCAGCCACTTTCTTTATCCCGTTGCTATTTCAGTATCTGCTATCACAGCTTTCACTACACCTTACCTGATTCGCGCTGCGGATCCTTTATACCGTTGGATCGATAAAGTACTGCCTTCAAACATGAAAGCTGCCATTATACGATATAGCTCCGGTTCACAAAATCTGCAGGTAGCAACGGCCTGGCAGCGTTTGGTGCGTGCGAAAATTTATAACATCCTGTTGCATTCAGCCATCATCACTTCAATCATTGTATTATCTCATACTTATCTTATTGAAGCCATCAGCAATACATTGATCGGTAAATCCTGGACCAATCAACTTGCGGCTTTAATCACGCTTGCTGCCCTGCTGCCTTTCCTCTGGGCGCTGGCAATCAAAAATGTTTATACGGAAGAAACTTACACCGTGTGGTCGGAACGCCGGTACCGTGGCTCGATCATCCTGCTGCAGGTATTTCGGATACTGCTGGCCATCTTTTTCATTGGCTTTTTTCTTGATCGGTTTATATCCCAGGAGATCGCATTATTTGTGGTGCTTATCCTGGTGTTGGTGCTGATATTTTTTTCAAGAAAAATCCAGGCGCTTTATTTCCGGCTGGAAAATCGGTTTATGATCAACCTTAACACAAGGGAACTGGAGAAGGTTGTTTCAACCCAGTCTGATCTTGCTCCCTGGGATGCGCATATGGCGAATTTTGAGATTCCGCCCGAGTCGGAGCTGACGGGTAAAACATTACAGGATCTGCAGTTGAGGGAAAGGTTTGGAATCAACATTGCCGCTATAGAACGAGGAGCCAATCGTATAAACGTACCGGCAAGAACACAGGTAATTTATCCTTATGATAATCTTTCTGTGATTGGCACCGATGAACAGATCCAAAACTTTAATGAATATCTTGAATCGTCCGACAGTCATAGCCCGGTGATTAAAACAAAAACAGAAGTGTCGCTCGAACGACTCACCATCACTTATGATTCACAGTTTCTGCATCAAACCATTGGCAGTTCGGGTATCAGGGAAATTACACATGGCCTGGTGGTAGGCGTTGAACACAACAACGAACGAATCCTGAATCCCGAATCAAACTATCGGTTCGAGGAAGGCGATGTGGTATGGATAGCCGGAAACCGGCTTCGCATACTCGCGCTGCAAAAACATTAGGATAATCAGGAAGGAAGTTTCACCCACCTGATAACATCATCGAGCCATTTTACATCGCTGGTTTTGTTGTTAAGCCCAAAACCATGACCGCCGGCTTCATACAGGTAAAGTTTAACCGGAACCTTATTTTTCTTTAACTGCTCTTCGAAGATGGTGCTGTTCCTGTACGGAACGGTTTTGTCATCTTTTGCGTGTATCAGATAAGTGCGTGGGGTCTTAGCCGTTACGTTCATTTCATTGCTGAACAATTGAACCGTTTTTGCATCCGGGTTTTTGCCTATCAGGTTGGCTTTTGAACCACTATGGCCAATGCTATCCTGGAAACTTATGACCGGGTAAACCAGGATCATAAAATCGGGGCGCAGGGAAGTTTTGTTGGGGTTGGAAATGTATTCTTTCTCAAAATGAGTCCCTGCTGTTGACGCAAGATGACCACCGGCAGAAAAACCCATGATTCCAATACGATCTCTCTGGATGTTCCAGCGGGTTGCATTTTCGCGAACCATTTGTATTGCCCGCTGCGCATCCTGCACGGGACCAAATTTCCTGTCGATCATAATACTGTCGTCGGGGAGCCGGTACTTTACAACAAATGCCGCAATTCCTGAAGCACTCAGCAGTTTAGCCACATCGTGACCTTCATGTTCAATAGCGAGTATGCTATAACCACCTCCGGGAAAAATCACAACTGCTTCGCCGGTAGCCACATCGGCTGGTGGCAGGTAAATTGTCATACCGGGGTTGCTGACCTTACTAACCCGCATAAAGCCATTGGTTACCGAGGTTTCACGATCCGGTCCGGGTTTGGAATTCGGAACGCTGTCAACATATAATGGCACATAATCCTGTGCCTGTAATGTCAGGGAGGTCAACATTATAATCAGCAAGGGGATTTTTCTCATAGACTAAAAATAAAACATCCACCCCGCAAAAACGAGGTGGATGTTTTTTTCTTCAAAATATTTTGTGAGACCTAGATAACCAGCATGGCATCACCATAGCTGAAAAAGCGGTATTTGTCTTTGATTGCTTTTTTGTAAGCTTCCATAGCCAGGTCGTATCCTGCAAATGCACAAACCATAATCAGGAGACTGGTTTTGGGTAAATGCAGGTTAGTAACCAGCGAGTCAGCAATGTTGAAATTATATGGCGGGTGGATAAATATGTTCGTCCAACCCTCTGATGGCTTCATGAGCTTTTCAGCGGTATAAGATGATTCAAGCGCACGCATGGTGGTAGTACCGATCGAACAGATACGGTGACCGCCGGTGATGGCCTTATTCACCACCTTACATGCGTTTTCTTCGATCCGGTAGTATTCAGCATCCATCTTGTGTTTGCTCAGATCTTCCACTTCAATTGGTCTGAAAGTGCCAAGACCGGTGTGTAGTGTAACTTCCGCAAAACGGATACCTTTAATTTCAAGACGTTTGATCAGTTCGATACTGAAGTGTAAACCAGCGGTAGGAGCAGCCACGGCACCTTCATGTTTTGCATAAACAGTTTGGAAACGTTCTTTGTCTTCAGCCTCAGGTTTGCGTTTGATATATTTTGGCAATGGTGTTTCGCCTAATATTTCAAGCATCTGGCGGAATTCATCATCAGTGCCATCCCATAGAAAGCGGATGGTACGGCCACGGGAAGTAGTATTGTCGATGACTTCAGCAACCAGTTCATCATTTTCTCCGAAGTAGAGTTTGTTACCAACACGGATTTTACGGGCAGGATCAACGATCACATCCCAGAGGCGGTTTGGTTTATTAAGTTCTCTCAACAGGAAAACCTCGATTTTAGCACCGGTTTTTTCTTTCCGGCCATACATACGGGCCGGGAAAACCTTTGTATTGTTTACGACAAATACATCTTTGTCGTCGAAATATTCCATGATATCCTTGAAGGTCCTGTTTTCTATCTGACCGGTTTTGCGGTGTACCACCATCAATCGGGCATCTTCACGTTTCTTGGCAGGATGTTGGGCAATAAGATTTAAGGGCAGATCAAAACGGAACTGAGAAAGTTTCATGTAAAATTTTAATTTAAATAAGGCCTGTAACCATGATATATTCCGGGAGAGGGAAGACGGGCAGATCGGTAGGATCCGATACAAACCTGGTCTTACGGCACCGGGTTTAATATCATATTAAGGTTGAAATTTCAAGCGGGCAAAGGTAGGAAATAATTTGGAAAAAACGAAATAATGCAGTAAGGGTACAAGTCATTGACTTGCAGACTCTCACAATGCCAACCCGGGTATCGAATCCACCAGTTTACGGGTATAATCAGTTGCTGGGCGGTGATATACCTCTTCCGCTGCACCGATTTCCACCACCTTCCCCTTGTTCATGACCATAATCCTGTCGCTCAGGAACCGGACCACACCAAGGTCATGAGAGATAAATACAACCGTGAACCGGAATTCTTTTTTCAGGTCGTTCAGCAGGTTTAATACCTGCGCCTGCACGCTTACATCCAGCGCCGACACCGATTCATCACAAACCAGGAAGGAAGGGTTCATCGCCAGCGCACGTGCAATTACGATCCGCTGTCGTTGTCCGCCTGAAAATTCATGTGGGTACCGGTCGAAATGCTCAGGTTTCAGATTTACTTTCTCCAGTAATTCAATCACTTTGGTTTTACGCTGTGCTGAAGTACCCTTGGTCAATGGTTCGGCTATCGCCTTACCAACGGTCATCCTTGGATTAAGGGAAGAATAGGGATCCTGGAATATGATCTGGAGCTCTTTTCTTAAAGGGCGCATCTCTTTTTCGGATAAACCGGCAATGTCGCGACCCATGTATTCGATTTTTCCGGACATTGGTTTGACCAGCCCCAGCAGGGTTCGCCCGAGGGTGGTCTTTCCGCAGCCGGATTCACCTACGAGCCCCAGGGTTTCGCCTGCGAAAATTTCAAAACTCACATCATTAACTGCCTTTAGATAAGCGAGTGGTTTACCAAAAAGATTTCGTTTAACAGGGAACCAAACATTGAGACCGGACACTTTCATGATTATCTCCGGATTAGAGGGTTCCTGTGTTACCAGGCTTCTGGTTGAAGTTTCATTAATTGACACTGGTGGGGAAACGCGATCGCTACCAGCTTCCTCCAGGAAATCAGACACTACGGGCAGCCGGCTGCCTTGTTTGTGCAAGGCAGGTCTGCATAGTAATAATGCTTTTGTATAAACATGCTTCGGTGAACTGAACAGGTTTGCTACCGGGCCCTCTTCAACAATATCTCCACGATACATAACCACCGCGCGGTCGGCTATTTCTGCTACAACACCCAGGTCGTGGGTAATAAAAATGACACCAATATTTTCGGTTTTCTGAAGGTCCCGGATAAGGGTAAGTATGGTTTTCTGGACGGTTACATCCAAAGCTGTTGTGGGCTCGTCACAGATAAGCAATGCCGGACCGCCACTCATTGCCATGGCAATCATCACTCTTTGTTTCTGGCCACCGCTTAATTGGTGCGGATATTTCCTGAAGATCACCAGCGGATCAGGAAGTTTTACCTTTTCAAACAGTTGCAGGGTTGTTTGCATGGCTTCCTCGCGGCTCAGATTGCGATGCAACATAATGGCTTCCATAACCTGGTCCCCACAGGTAAATACGGGGTTCAGAGAAGTCATCGGCTCCTGGAAGATCATCGCTATCCCATTTCCACGAATACCACGCAACTGGTCATTGCCAATAGTGAGCAAATCAAGAGTCGTATTCCCATCAGGTGAAAAAAGGATTTCACCGGAAGCATATACCGCGGGTGGGGAAGGAAGCAGGCGAAGGATGGACAATGCCGTTACTGATTTGCCCGAGCCGGATTCTCCCACAATCGCAACGATCTCGCCGCGGTTTACCTGCAGATTCATTTGTTTTACGGCAGTAACGCGGTGCGGAGCCACGTCAAAATCGACACGCAGGTTTTTTATGTGGAGCAAGGGCTGCATATACAATCAAAATCGCAGATGCCTTACCGTTAGGCCATCGTTTATGAGTTGTTTCAGTGAGTCGATGCCGATGCGAATATGTCGTTCCACATAATCAGCAGTGATCCTTTTATCGCTTTCTTCAGTTTTTACTCCCTCCGGAATCATGGGTTGATCACTTACCAGCAGCAAAGCTCCGGTTGGGATCTTATTATAGAAACCCACTGTAAAGATGGTAGCTGTTTCCATATCTATTGCGTAGGCCCTTACTTTCTGGAGGTATTCTTTAAACTCAGTATCATGCTCCCAAACCCTGCGGTTGGTGGTGTACACAACGCCGGTCCAGTAATCAACAGCATAGTCACGAATAGTGGTGGATAAAGCCTTTTGTAAAGCGAAGGCCGGCAGTGCAGGAACCTCGGGAGGAAAGTAATCACCAGATGTACCCTCTCCGCGGATAGCAGCAATGGGAAGGATCAGATCACCGAGTTTGTTGCGTTTTTTTAATCCGCCACATTTCCCCAGAAACAATACAGCTTTCGGAGCGATAGCGGTAAGCAGGTCCATCACGGTTGCAGCGGTGGGGCTACCCATACCAAAATTGATAATGGTGATATCTTCAGAAGTGGCACAGATCATTGGTCTGCCTTCACCCACCACTTTCACATTGTGCCACTCGGCAAACATGTAAACATAATTGCTAAAGTTTGTCAGCAGAATATACTTGCCAAAGTTTTCGAGTTTTTCACCAGTATATCTTGGCAACCAATTCTGAACTATATCTTCTTTTGTTTTCATCGTTTTGTATTTAACCTTGCTGGCAGAGTAACCTCCGCCAGTGTAACATCCTTATCTTTGGTTGTATGATAAAGATAACGTATCCTTCATATTCCTATAAGATTAAAGAGGTAGATGGGAAGGAAGTTATATTCGATGCCCGGAGAAAATGCTGGGTGCGTTTGACACCAGAAGAGTGGGTGAGACAAAACTTCATACAATATCTTCTCCAGGTGATGGGATACCCCGGTTCATTGATAGCGATTGAAAAAGAACTTCAATTGGGCGAACTAAAGAAACGATTTGATATACTGGTTTATGACCGCAATCATCTTCCCTGGATGATGATTGAATGTAAGGCAATGCATGTTCCCCTTACTGATGAAGTGTTGCACCAGTTACTCAGATATCATATCGCCGTTCCGGTTCCTTACCTGGTTGTTACCAATGGAAACCATTGCGCTGCATTTGAAAAAATTGAAGGAAAGCTTGTTTCTCTTGAGTCGTTCCCGGTTTTTGGCCAGCAGTAGCTATGGTTCCTGGTCATCATGCAATTCATCCCAGCCCATATCATCAGTATCAAACAACCAGGAAAGTACGATATAACGTTCATACGCAGCCGCCGGATGAACATTTGAGCTGTCTTCTTTATCCGTTTCCTTTATATGGCTGAAGTATAGAGCCGTCATCTTGTAAAACAGAAATTCATCATGCAACACGGAGATTCTTCTGAAAGCCGCGTCTGCCAGGAAGTCTTCCGTTTCTGTAAACAGTGCCGGTATGTTGGAGAAAAATGCTGTTACCAGCTCCGGGTCGCATTCTGAAGAAGGGTCGGGGGCCTCATCTACAAAACCAAGCGCCCAGGCCAGCATATAGGCAGCTTCAAAACGAAACGACAGTTTAGCCCTTTCTGCTTCATCAGCGTCATCGCTGCGCAAAAGATATTTTTCGTTTTCGGAGGCGAATTGCCAGAGATCCTCCGTTTTGAGCCAGTTGGCTATTTTATCGGTCATTTCGCTGTTACTGGCACATAGCGAAACGCACAACAATAAAAGCAACCGTGCCGCGGCAGTTTCGGGGTCCTTACTGATCAACGTATTGTTTTCCGGGATAGCAGTTAAAGGCACATCTTCGATGCCATAAACTATCATACGTTGCCTTAGTTTATCCCACTGGTTCTTTGTAATTGTTTTCGCCATAATAAATTATTCCACGGAAGGTATAGGTTCCGCGTACACCTGGCTCACTTTTTTGCCATTATATATTACCTGTTTGCCGGCTACATCAGCAGTATAGATGTGTACACCTGCCTGCGCAATCTCATCAAGAAATTTGCTGAAACCTGTAACGCCTTCTTTGTTGCGGTTCACTGCTGCGACTACGGCGCTCAGTTCAAAGATGTCTGAACAGTGTCTTTGTTGTTCAGGTTTACCGGGAACAACAAGTTCTTCGTTGATTGCATAGGTAAACCTGCGTTCATCGTTTTTAAGTAACCATTCATATTTGTCAATGCCAAGTTCGTCAAGACACTTAATGTAAAAGGCAAACGGTTTACCGCTGGAACGTGTTTCAGCTTCCCGGATCTGTTCTAAAGTTAGCTGTTGCATACTAAAACGATTGGTGAACTGATAATATAAAAAAAATGGAACCACCGGTCGGTAATTCCATTCAATTTAATACGATTATAATTTATACTAAGGAAAGATACCAAGTTCTGCGTAGCTGGTACCAACCTTGTTGATAGCAACAACATAAGCCGCGGTACGCATATCCGGGATTTCGGGATTTGCCTTCCAGGCTTCCATAATTTCACGGGTCGCGGCTGCCATTGTTTCTTCCAATCCACTACGCACCAGGTCAACTTCCTCCGGCCCATGCATAATCAGTTCACGATCTTTTTGATTCACATCCTTACCGGTAAGTTCTTCAATCTGTCCCAGTATCTTGGTATTCAGGTTCTCTGTAAATCTTTTTTCAAGTCTTCCGTAACGCACATGGCTAAGGTTCTTCAGCCATTCAAAATACGAAACGGTTACACCACCCGCGTTCAGATACATATCTGGCACAACCAATACACCGCGACGGATAAATTCTTCATCTGCCTCTGGAGTTAATGGTCCGTTTGCAGCTTCACCAATAATTTTAGCTTTGATCCTTGGCGCATTTTCGCCGGTTATCACTGCTTCCAGGGCAGCCGGAATAAGGATATCGCAATCCATCTCCAGCGCTTCTGTGTTTTTTGCAAAATCAGTTGAGCCGGGGAAATTGAGAATAGATCCGCTTTTTTTGCGATGCTCAACTACTGCGTCTACATCGAGTCCGGCCGGATTTGATATAGCACCTTCCCATTCGGAGATGCCGACGATCAGCGCGCCGTGTTCCTGGAAAAACTTCGCAGTATGATATCCTACATTACCTAACCCCTGTATCACAACACGTTTGCCTGCCACACCCACCGGAAGACCAAGGCGATCCATAGTGTCTTTCATATTACAAACTTCACGCAAGCCGTAGAACACACCGAGACCGGTTGCTTCCCTACGGCCGCGGACACCACCCTGTGACACGGGCTTACCCGTTACGCAGCCCTGCGCGTCAATTTCACCAGGTCGCATACTTGCATAAGTGTCAACGATCCAGGCCATTTCACGTTCACCTGTACCATAATCCGGTGCGGGAACATCAATGCCGGGTCCGATAAAGTTCTTTTTAATCAGTTCAGATGTATAACGACGGGTGATTTTTTCGAGATCGTATTCTGAGTATTTTTTAGGGTCGATGGTGATACCGCCTTTTGCACCTGCAAACGGAACGTTTACAATGGCACATTTGTACGTCATCAACGCTGCAAGCGCCATCACCTCATCAAGGTTCACGCTCATGGCAAAACGGATACCACCTTTACAGGGCAACTTGTGATGTGAATGTTGTACCCGGTATGCTTTGATAACCTCTATCTTGTTGCCTATTTTAACGGGGAAGTGCATACGATAAACCGCATTACACTGTTTGATCTGTTCAAGGATACCCGGATCCCATTTGGTGAAGGCCGCAGCCTTTTCAAAGCTTTTTTCTACAGCACCAAAAAAACTATACTCTGACATACTTCAATATTTAGGTTTTACAATCGTTAGCGTTTTTTTTGCTCAAGCCTGGAGATCTTCCTGTCTAAACGTATCAGAAATAGTATTAATCCCGCGAGGATGGTTACAACAACGGCAACAACAACATAGATCTTTCCTTCAGAACGCATGCCAGAGGCTGGTGCCTCATCAGCACCAGTTTGCTGGGCAAACACAAAGCAATTGATCAGTACCAGGAGGATAGAAAGAGTATATTTTTTCATTTTGAGCTGGAAAGTTCCATTTTTTGTTTGTCGGCCGGTTCGTTGTCGTGTTCCAGATCTTCAAGCGCCTGGGCTCTGACTGAAAGTGTAGAGATCCAAACGCCCAATAGTGTCCAGCCTAACACAGCGGGCCAGAAGATAATGCGGAGACGGGGATCGAGATCATTTCCACTTAATCCGGGGTTGCCTTCCACACCTTTACCTCCGGGGTGAAGTGATTCAACCAGTCTTGGAAGTATCATGATCATCGGAATGTATATGCAATAAGCAAAGATGTTATAAACTGCGGCTACACGTCCCCGCTTGTCGAGATCGGTCATTGAGTTTCTCAGAACAAAATAAGCGAGATAAATCAACAATGCAATTGCGGCACCTATCTGTTTAGGATCATTGTTCCAGGGCGCGCCCCAGGTATAATTTGCCCAGATGGCACCGGTTATAAGACCCAATGAACCAAAAATGATTCCCGTACGTGCAAATTCTGCTGACATGGAATCGTATCGTGCCTTTGGATTTCGCAGATATAAAATAGCGTAAACCAGGGAAACAGTTACCAGTACGAGTTGGCCAAACCACATGGGTACGTGGAAGAAAAAGTTGCGGATGCTTTGATAAAGATTACCGATTTCCGGCACCTCTGTCATAAAGCCTGCTATAAATGTGTAGAGTAAAAGAAGAACGCTCAATATTTTCCACCAGGCTCGCCGCATAAAATTTTTGTGTGGTGGCAAAATTAGGGTAAACAAATTGAAATAGGAATTACATTCAACCGCAGGATGTTAAATAAAAGGCACAGTTAATCCTTCCATAAATAAGGGAAAAGGATGATGGCAAGTGCCACTACCAGCACATCCAAACCACCCAGTAACAGGGTTAGCCGCAGTTCTCCTGCCTGGATCACGTCTGAAAACGAGGTGGTTGATATTTTCATCAGCAACATCAATTGGGGAATGATCAGGGGGAAACCCATAATGGCCATCAGCGCTGCATTTTGCTGCGCCCGGGCGGCGATGGCGGCCAGAAACGTAAATACCATACTGAGACTGCACCCGCCGAGGCAAACGATAGCTGCAAAACGCAGGGGGTTCTGAAGCGGGTTACCCAAAAGCAATTGAAAAAGCAGCAGGCTGATGATACTCATTACAATCATGAGCACCACGTTGAAAATCAATTTTGATAACACAAAGTCGCGCGCGCCGGCGATGGAGTAGAAGTAAAGCATACGCCCCCTGCTTTCCTGCAAAAAACTTTTTGCAACGGCATTGACACAAATAAATAACTGGATCATCCAGAAAAGCCCATTCCATACTTTATCCTCAGGCTGATCCATGGTGAGGTATAAAACGAATACGGTTGAAGCCACATAAAGCAGGACGCCATAAAAAGTATACTGTTGCCTTATCTCCAGCAACAAATCCTTTTTTACAAGTGCGAGTATATGGGTAACTTGACTGATATGCAGAGTTTAAGCGCGAAAATAGTGTTTCACAGTAAATGAATATGAAACTTTTGACGATATCGTTGCTGCCGGTGGTCATTATAGGCTGTAACACAGCAGTCAACGCAGACAAGGAAATACCTTCGCTTGCCTTGAAAAATGGTACTGTGTATTCCGTTTCATCCAGGGAAACCACTCATGCTGTTTCGCCATCAGGGGCTTCTTCGGGTGACACATTGATTTTTGAATTCGATTTGGTGCCTACGGCGAGCGATTCTGCCGGGTATTCATTAACAATGATTATCAGACGTCTTGCACTTGTCCGCACACCGCAACAGGTATCAATAGTCAAAGGTCATACACCTGCCCAGCTAACTATGCTTGATTATTGGGTCACGAAAAAGAAGGTTTTTGAGAAAGTTGAAAATGATTCGCTGCGGCTGCATCTCGAAAAAAACGGGCGCCTGACCAGTTTGTATGGCTTTGAAAATACCCTGAAACACGTATCTGCTGAAATGGATATGTCAATCTCACATGTCAATGGTATGCTGGACGATTATCTTTCGTTGCCCGCGCTACGCGATCGGTTTGCCCAGCTGTTTTTTTATCTGCCTCCCGGTGCGATTGACACATCAGCTACATGGGTAAACAACACAGTTCATACATCGATGGCTCCGGTCAGATTCAGCCATATGATGAAGGTGGATTCAATAGGAAAACAACATTATCAACTTGCAGTAAAAGGTACCATCTCAGCCGGTGAAGAAGGTATGTATTATATGAAAGGAACGCAGACTGGCACGGTTTGGATGGATAGAAGTTCAGGTCTGCCTTCGCGACTTGAACTGCAGCAAGAAACCAAAACCCAAACAACAGGGGGCGTGGTGAACAGGACCGGTACGCTTGAGGTGTTATGTGTTCCCCGCAGATGAAGGCATCTTACTTCTCATAATAACAATGTCTGCAGCGGGGTTCGTACACGTCTTTTTCGCCTAATAACAGCTGCGGTCCGCCGGCATTGATGCGATAAGAGTAGTTGGCAATATTCCCGCACTTCACACAGATCGCATGCAATTTTGTGATGAAGTCAGCTTTCGCAAGAAGGTTCGGCATCTGCCCAAATGGTCTTGCCAAAAAATCCATATCAAGTCCCGCAACAATTACCCTCGACCCACGAAGCGCCAACTGATCACATACATCGGGTAACTGGTCGTCAAAAAACTGCGCCTCGTCAATTCCTATAACATCAACACCGCTTGCCAATAACAAAATTGTCTGTGAACTTTCAATAGGCGTTGATAAGATCATCGAATCGTCGTGTGATACAATGTTAAATTCATCGTAACGCGTATCAACCTTTGGCTTAAAAATCTCAACTTTAAGATTGGCGATCCTGGCACGTTTCAATCTCCTGATCAATTCTTCGGTTTTACCCGAAAACATCGATCCACAGATAACTTCAATGAAACCCCGCCGCTCGCCTGATATATTATGTTCAATGAACATCGTGTATAAAATAGGAATGAAAATTGTTAACTTTAGGAACTTTAATTGATATAGAATTTTAATATGGATCGTTTATCACAATTGATCGGCAAGTTAAAAGAACAATCTGAACAAAACGCCGATCACGCACAACTATTGATGATCACGCAAATGATTGAGTCGGAGCTGCGATTGCTGATAGCCCTTCCAGGCAAGCCTGTGGCGGCTTCGAAGATCTCGGTAGTCATGCCCTCCGGCGGTTCATTTCAACGTGCGGAAATCACCCGGTCACCCGAACCAAAAAAAGAACCGGTGGTTGAAAAAACTGAGGCTCCCGTTAAAACAAATGGTCATACAGTCACTGCAGAAAAGGTAGAAACAAACGGTTACCAGTTTGATCCGCTCGTAGAAATTCCAACACTTTCACATCAACATACTCCAAAAGAACTCAACGAACTGATGGCTTCACCTGATTTTTCTCTTAACGATAAGTTAAAAGAGCAGGTGATGGAGATTGGTCATATACTCACTGATGCACCCGTAAAAGATCTTAAAAAAGCAATCGGTATAAACGATCGTTTTGTTTTTATTAATGAGCTGTTCCGGGGTGATGAGGTGATGTATGAAAGAAGTATCAAAACCATTAACAGTTACAGGATAATGGCTGAAGCAGAGTATTGGATCGAAAGAGAACTTAAGGTTAAACTGGGTTGGGATGATACCCGCGAAACCACCAGGCATTTTTATCAACTGGTAAAAAGAAGATTCTCCTGATTCAATTTCCCAGGTGTTGCTGCTTACCTATATAAGATAATATAGCTTCGGTTGCGCCACGGTTATCCCGCGTATAGTCGTATGCTGCCCTGCATGCTTCTTTGTATGCAACAGGATCATTGAGCAGGGTGTGGAAAATCTCCTCCAGTTGTAACGCGTTTGAAACGGTAAAGGCACCGCCGGCTTCCAGTAAACCAATTGCTTCCCTGAATTTTTCGAAAGCGGGCCCAAACACTACGGGTTTACCATAAACCGCAGCTTCAAGTGTGTTGTGTATACCATCATCACCAAAGCCTCCACCCACATAAGCAATGGTGGCATAGTGATATAATTTCGAAAGCATACCTATATTATCAATGATCAGCACATTGGCATTATGGCGCGTATTGTTGGCGCTGTATTGTTTCTGCCACGCTGAATACCGGATGGTATGTTTAAACAGTTGTTCGGTTGTTTTGAGATGCGGCTCATCAATTTCGTGTGGCGCAATGATAAACACGATCTCAGGGTATGTATTAGCGAAATGATCCAGTTCTTCTTCATCTTCCTGCCAGGTACTCCCGGCCACTACCACCTTGCGATCTCCGCAAAAAGCTGCTACAGGTTCTATCGCCGCAAAACCTGCTGCAATAGCTGCAACCCGATCGAATCTTGTATCGCCGCTGATGGTCACCGGCGGAGTCGCTGCGAGGCCGCGTAACAACTCAGCAGAAGAGGCATCCTGAACAAACAGGTGCCGGAAATATCCCAGCATTTTGCGGTGCAGTGATCCGTACCATTTAAAGAAAACCTGGTTTTTTCTGAATATCCCGGAGATCAGCAAAACGGGAATGCGATGATCATTCAACGTTTTCAGGTAATAATACCAATACTCGTATTTGACCCAGATGACCAGGTCGGGCTTAACTAGTTCAATAAATTTGCGGGCATTTGCAGCTGCGTCCATAGGCAGGTAAAACACCCAGTCTGCCTCTTTGTAATTTTTGCGGATCTCGTAACCTGATGGTGAATAAAAAGTGACCAGTATCCGCACCATCGGGTAGCGTGCACGTATCTCTTCTATCACCGGCCGGCCCTGCTCGAATTCACCGAGGGAAGCACAATGCACCCATACAAGTTTTTGTTTACCTCGGTTAGCCATCGCAGTGGCAATATTTGGTAGCAAACCTTTCCGGCCACGAAGCCATAATGCAGCCTTGGGATTCCAGGGTGAGAGAAACCGGGCACCCAATTTGTATAAGAGGAGGAACAGTTGATATGCGAGCAAAGCCATTAGAGCAAAATAACTAAGAAGGTTCCATTCAACAGAAAAAACTTGCCATCTATATAGTTACATGTAGCCTTCATTGCATAAACCAGTTTTTTGCACTAGGTTTGTGACCTTTAAAATAGGAAAATCATACTATGCGGCCGATTCAAATGGTTGATTTACAGTTACAGTACGCTAAAATCAAGGATGCAGTTGATGCTGGGATCCGTGAGGTTCTGGACACCGCCGCCTTCATCAACGGCAAAGCTGTCACTGAATTCACCGCCAGTCTGGCCAGTTATTTAGACGTTAAGCACGTTATACCCTGCGCGAACGGAACTGATGCCTTGCAGATAGCGATGATGGCGCTTGGTCTTAAACCAGGTGACGAAGTGATCACGCCGTCGTTTACTTATGTTGCGACCACCGAGGTGATTGCTTTGCTCAGGTTGAAGCCTGTTTTTGTAGAAGTTGATCCAAAAACATTTTGCATAGATCCCGCCGCTGTTGAAGCGGCCATCACACCAAATACCCGGGCGATTGTGCCGGTTCATTTATATGGTCAGTCTGCCGATATGGAAGCCATTATGGCCATTGCGCAGAAACATAACCTTTTTGTGATCGAGGATAATGCCCAGGCAATAGGGGCCGAATATAAGTTCTCTGATGGCACCCTTAAAAAGACGGGTACCATTGGAACTATCGGTACCACTTCATTTTTCCCTTCCAAAAACCTTGGTTGTTATGGAGATGGCGGGGCAATGTGCACTAACGACGACGAACTGGCGGTTAAGCTTAGAATGATTGCTAACCACGGTCAAAATAAACGATACTATCATGAGATGGTGGGTTGCAACAGCCGTCTTGATTCTATGCAGGCTGCCGTGCTGAATGTAAAATTGCCGCTGCTTGACGAATACATCGCTGCAAGACAAAAAGCAGCAGCATTCTATGATAAAGCCTTTCAATCTAACAATAAGATAACTACTCCTTTCCGGTCACCTTCAGGTACACATGTGTTTCACCAGTATACACTGATACTGCACGATACTGACCGCGATGGCCTTAACCAATATCTCGCTGACAACAAGATTCCTTCCATGATTTATTACCCGGTGCCTGCTCACCGTCAACAAATGTTTGCTGCATTTGGCGGTGGCGAGTATGTTCTCAAAACTACCGACTGGCTTACCGAAAGGGTAATATCGCTTCCTATGCATACCGAGCTTGACCAGGAACAATTAGATTTCATCACCACAAAAGTTTTATCATATATCAATTAGCAGTAACTGCTAAACTTTAAAAATTCCTACAATCATGAAAATTGCTGTTATCGGTACCGGCTATGTTGGACTAGTTACGGGCACCTGTTTTGCTGAAACAGGAAACGACGTTACTTGTATAGATATTGATCAGAAAAAAGTTGAAAAACTTTCAAATGGTCAGATCACTATTTACGAACCAGGATTAGAGAAATTGTTTCTCCGTAATGTTCGCGAAGAAAGATTACGTTTTACAACCGACCTCGCCGACGGAATTCGTGAGGCTGAAATTATTTTCCTTGCATTACCAACTCCTCCGGGTGAAGATGGATCAGCGGATCTTAAGTACATCCTTGGTGTGGCAGATGATCTTGGAAAATTGCTGAAAGATTATAAGGTTATTATAGATAAAAGCACTGTTCCCGTTGGTACTTCCGAAAAAGTGAGAAAGGCCATCGAGAAAAATTATAAAGGTGAATTTGATGTTGCATCTAATCCTGAGTTTTTGAGAGAAGGTGTGGCAGTAGACGATTTTATGAAACCTGACCGCGTTGTAATTGGTACAGAATCTGCCCGTGCGCGTAAAGTGCTGGGTGAATTGTATGCTCCTTTTGTTCGCCAGGGTAACCCCATCATCTTTATGGATGAACGTTCTGCAGAATTGACCAAATACGCAGCCAACTCATTTCTTGCTACCAAGATCTCTTTCATGAATGAGATTGCACAACTTTGTGAGCGTCTTGGTGCAGATGTTGACATGATACGTCTTGGTATCGGAAGTGATGAACGCATTGGTAAACGTTTTCTTTTCCCGGGCATAGGTTACGGAGGAAGCTGTTTCCCTAAAGATGTGCAGGCACTTGTAAAATCATCCCAGGAATGTGGCTATGATTTCAAGATACTGAATGCGGTAATGGATGTGAACGAACGCCAGAAGCTTCATCTCATGCCAGGCATCAAAAAATATTTCAATGATGATCTTAAAGGAAAGAAGTTCGCTATCTGGGGTCTGGCTTTCAAACCAAATACAGATGATATTCGTGAGGCCCCGGCTTTATACATCATCGATGAATTGCTGAAAGCTGGCGCAACTGTTGCTGCGTTTGATCCGGAAGCAATGAATAATGTAAAAGGATTGCTGGGCGATAAGATTGTTTTCTCCGAAAATCAATATGATTGTTTACAGGATGCTGATGCATTGATCATCTGTACTGAGTGGAACGAGTTCAGAACACCCAACTTCCTGAAGATGGTAACATCGCTCCGGAACAAGGTAATCTTTGATGGTCGTAACCTGTTTGAAACTGCAGCTATAAAAAAGCTTGGTTTCTATTATGAAAGTATCGGCAGGCCAAACAGTCTTAGTACAGCAAAGAACAATTAATAAACATAAAGCATGTCAAAAAAGAGAATACTCATCACAGGTGCAGCAGGATTTCTTGGTTCGCATTTGTGTGACCGATTTATAAAGGAAGGTTATCACGTTATTGGAATGGATAACCTCATCACCGGTAACATGCAGAACATCGAACATCTTTTTAAATTGGAATCGTTCGAGTTCTATCATCATGATGTTTCCAAATTCATTCATGTACCCGGACCGCTTGATTATATACTTCATTTTGCTTCACCAGCCAGCCCGATAGATTACCTGAAGATCCCTATCCAGACTTTAAAGGTGGGCTCACTCGGAACACATAACTGTCTGGGTCTTGCGAAGTCAAAAAAGGCACGGATACTCGTAGCTTCCACTTCAGAAATCTATGGGGACCCGATGGTGCATCCACAAACTGAGGAATACTGGGGAAATGTAAACCCCGTTGGACCTCGTGGGGTATATGATGAAGCCAAACGTTTCCAGGAAGCTATGACCATGGCTTATCACACTTTCCATGGACTTGAAACAAGAATCATCCGCATCTTCAATACTTATGGTCCAAGAATGCGGCTTAATGATGGTCGTGCGCTGCCTGCATTTATAGGACAGGCACTGCGCGGTGAGGATCTTACAGTATTTGGTGATGGTAGCCAGACAAGATCATTCTGTTATGTTGATGACCTGGTTGAAGGGATCTATCGTTTGCTGCTTAGCGATTATGCGCAGCCCGTAAACATTGGTAATCCTGACGAAATTTCTCTGAAAGAATTTGCAGAAGAAATTATTTCATTGACCGGCACAACACAGAAGATCGTTTACAAACCGTTGCCTGTTGATGATCCCAAACAACGCCGTCCTGATATCACAAGAGCTAAGGAAGTATTGGGCTGGGAGCCAAAGGTCAGCAGAAGTGAAGGTCTTAAGGTGACTTATGAATATTTCAAGTCGCTTTCAAAAGACGAGCTGTTTAAACAGCCGAAAGAGTTTGTGAGTCAGAAATAATAACAAGCTAAACATATAATTGTGTCAACGTCCAGAACTATTATGATCACAGGTGCAGCCGGTTTTATCGGCTCACATGTAATGAGGTTGTTTGTAAATAAGTATCCGCAATACAAATTGGTAAATGTGGATGCACTTACTTATGCAGGAAACCTGGAAAACCTGACCGATATTGAGAATGCGCCAAACTACGTTTTTGAACGAGCAGACATCACTGACGAAAAGCGCATTTTCAGCCTGTTTGATGAATATAATTTTGATGGTGTAATTCATCTTGCTGCAGAGAGCCATGTTGACCGGTCAATCATTGATCCGCTTTCATTTGTGAAAACAAATGTAATGGGAACAGCAAACCTGCTTAATGTTTGTCGCCAGGCATGGAAAACTGATATGAAAGACAAGTTGTTTTACCATGTATCTACTGATGAGGTGTACGGTTCGCTTGGTGAAGAAGGATTTTTCACAGAAGAAACCCCTTACGATCCACGTTCGCCGTATTCCGCATCAAAAGCCGCTTCTGACCACCTGGTTATGGCATATCATCACACTTTCAATCTGCCGGTGGTGTTGTCGAACTGTTCAAACAACTATGGATCGCATCATTTTCCCGAAAAGCTGATTCCTTTGATGATCAATAATATCAAGAACATGAAACCATTGCCGGTTTATGGCAAGGGTGAAAATGTAAGGGATTGGTTATTTGTTGAAGATCATGCGCGCGCTATTGATGTAATATTCCATAAAGGCAAAGTCGGCGAGAAATATAATATCGGGGGATTCAATGAATGGAAGAACATCGATCTCGTGCATTTGCTTTGCCGGATAATGGATGAAAAACTTGGTCGTGAAGCCGGTACCTCTGCTTCATTGATCACTTATGTGAAAGACAGGGCCGGACATGACCTGAGGTATGCTATCGATGCTACCAAGCTTAATAAAGAGCTGGGCTGGCAGCCATCTTTACAGTTTGAAGAAGGACTTGAGAAAACGGTTGATTGGTATCTTGCTAATGAAAACTGGGTGAAACATGTTACCTCAGGTGATTACCAGCATTATTACGACGACCAGTACGTAAAAAGATAAAGTTGACAATTTAGAAATATTCACATGCCATTTACCGAAGTATCAATTCCCGGTTTGTTGGTTTTTGAACCTGCAGTGTTTGAAGACAGCCGGGGATTTTTTTTTGAATCATACAATGAGAAATCGTTTGCTGCGCATGGTATCCATGATCGTTTTGTACAGGATAATCAATCCAAATCTGAATACGGCGTAGTGCGCGGATTGCACTTTCAACAGAACCCATACGCTCAGTCGAAACTGGTAAGAGTGTTGGTTGGAAAAATACTGGATGTAGCTGTTGACATAAGAAAAAATTCTCCGACCTACGGCCAGGTGTTTTCAATAGAATTATCTGCCGCCAATAAAAAGCAATTGTATATTCCAAAAGGCTTTGCACACGGCTTCTCTGTATTAAGCGAGGTGGCTGAAGTTTTATACAAGTGCGACAATTTTTATAATAAGCAAAGTGAAGGTGGTATCCTTTTGGATGATACAACACTTAATATCGATTGGCAGATCCCTTCGGATAAAATGATTGTATCTGAGAAGGACAAACAGAACTCAACGTTCGATGCGCTGGTAACAAACTTTGAATATTAAGTATACATCATGGCAGCTATCAAAATCCTGGTAACCGGTGCAAATGGTCAGTTAGGGAGATCAATTGCATCGCTCGCACCTCAGTATCCACAGTTTGCGTTCACGTTCGCTAACCGTGAAGAACTTTCCATAACCGATGTTGATGCTGTGAACAACACATTCGCTGCGATCACTCCTGATTTTGTGATCAATGCCGCTGCTTATACCGCAGTTGATAAAGCGGAATCAGATGTTGAAGGTGCCAGGGCAGTTAACGCTACAGCTCCCGGCATTCTTGCTGCTGCTGCCAAACGCAACGGCGCTAAATTTATTCATGTTTCCACGGATTATGTTTTTAATGGTACCTCCGAAACACCGTATAAAGAAGATCATCCAACCGATCCGGTAAATGAATATGGCCGCTCCAAACTTGCAGGTGAAGAACTTGTTGTGAAGGAAGATCCGCAGGCAATTATTATTCGTACCGCCTGGGTGTATTCTGAATTTGGCAACAACTTCGTGAAAACGATGATGCGCCTGATGAACGATCGTCCTCAGATCGGTGTAGTGTACGACCAGGTTGGTGCGCCGACTTATGCGGTGGATCTCGCTGCCGCTATTCTCGATATTATTTCAACAACTGCTGAATCTCCGGACGCGTGGGTAGCCGGCGTTTATCATTATAGCAACCGTGGCAAGATCAGTTGGTATGACTTTGCCTGTGCCATCAAAAATCGTATTGGTGCCACCAGTACCGTAAAGGCGATTACGACACCTGAGTTTCCAACCCCGGCAAAAAGACCGGCTTTCTCATTGCTTGATACACAAAAGATCAGGGATACCTATCAATTAACGATCCCGCAATGGGAGCATAGCCTGGATGTTTGTATCAGAAGGTTGGGTGCGGGTCCTGCTAAATGATTGTGCCTTAGGCTGTAAATTTGAAGATCAGTGAAATGATCGCATATACCAGTGTGACTGCAAATATTCCCTTTGCAGTTTGGTCCCTTTTTGAATTGATATAGATAGTGAACAAAACGATGTTCAAAAGCAGACAAGGAATGGTCATCGCTGTTACCAGCGCTTTGTTTCTGGTAAGTTCGGTTACAAATTCGCCAAAACTAAAGGTCGGGTAGAACTTATAGAAGTAGTAACCAAAAAAACTGATGACGGGTCCGAGAAACCCGAGAATCAGGCCAAACCTTAGATCGTTTCTTTTAAACATCAGAGTTTCCAGTTTTTTTCTAGTTTTGATTTCAAAACGTAATTCGTAAGGTCAAATTGTACCGGAACCACGCTGACATAGTTATTTTTCAGCGCCCATACATCGGTGTCGCGTCCTTTGTCAAAATTCACAAACTCACCGGTGAGCCAGAAATATTTGCGACCATTGGGATCATCTCTTTCCAAAAAGTTTTCCTGGTATTTGGCATAGGCCTGGCGACATAATTTGGCTCCTTTTAAAAGACTTGCCTCAACGGCAGGGATATTCACGTTTAGTAACATGTGTTTATCCATCTTTCTTTTCAGCATTTCTTTTACGATCCTGTTTGCGTAGATCCGCGCGCCTGTAAAATCTGCATCAATGCTGTGATCGAGCAGCGAAAATCCGATGGATGGAATGCTTTCGATGGCTGCTTCCATTGCGGCAGACATGGTACCTGAGTAAATGACGTTGATAGAATGGTTGGCGCCGTGGTTTATGCCGCTGAGACAGATATCCGGTTTACGGTGTAATACCTTGTCAACCGCCAGTTTTACGCAATCGACCGGTGTACCCGAGCAGGACCATGCTTCGGTATCGCCGAAGGATTCCACCTTCTGTAAACGGAGCGGCTGCCCGATTGTGATTGCGTGCCCCATGCCGGATTGCGGTTTGTCGGGCGCTACCACTACAATCTTTCCAAGATCTTTCACAGCTTCTACCAGGTTGCGGATACCGGGGGCAGTAATGCCATCATCGTTTGTGACTAAAATGATCGGTTGTTCTGTTTTTTTCGCTTTTGCCATAAATTGGAAGAGATTACTACCTTTTGGGTGCCAAAATTATCCCAATCATTTGATTATTAACGGCCGGATGTAAAATAGTTTTAAATCATGCGTGCCGGGTACTTAAACAGCCAAATTTGACGGTCGAATAATGGAAGTTTCGCCCGTTTCTGCTACCTTTGCACCCGATTTCCCACAAATAATATCATCATCTATAATATATGGCAGGCCAGTTAAAAGAAGTACGTAACCGGATTAAATCAGTACAGAACACCCAGCAGATCACGAAAGCCATGAAAATGGTTAGTGCTGCCAAGCTTCGGAAAGCACAGGATAACATCGTTCAGATGCGTCCTTATGCCCGCAAGTTGCAGGAAGTATTGAGCAATATCGTCAGTAATTCTGACGCCGCCGGAGGTGGTTCAAGTCTTGCTACCGAAAGACCGGTTGAAAAAGTGCTGATGATCGTGATCACTTCTGACCGTGGTCTTTGCGGAGCTTATAACGCCAATATTATTAAACTGGCAAAAACTGCCATTCGCGAAAAATACGCCACCCAGGCTGCCAAAGGTAACGTGCGCATCTGGACAATCGGGAAAAAAGGATACGAACACTTTACTAAAAATAAATACAGTGTTGACGCTTCTTTCCGTGACATATTCCTGCAACTGAATTTTGAAAGCGTACAGGCTTGTTCACAGGCTGCAGTAAAGGCATTTGAAAAGAAAGAATTCGATGTTGTTGAACTCGTTTACAGCGAATTTAGAAACGCTGCTACTCAACGTTTTACAGTTGAACGTTTTCTGCCTATTCCACGCATCCAGGCTAAAGAAGGTGCCCAGAAAAAGGTTGATTTCATTTTCGAGCCGGCCAAAGATCAACTGATCGCTGAGCTGATGCCAAAGATCCTCAACACACAGTTGTATAAAGCCGTGCTGGATGCGAATGCTTCCGATCATGGTGCACGTATGACTGCAATGGATAAGGCGACTGAAAATGCCAACGAATTGCTGAGAAACCTTAAGATTTCCTATAACCGCGCCCGCCAGGCGGCTATTACCACCGAACTTACAGAGATCGTAAGTGGTGCAGCAGCATTACAGGGTTAATCATTTTTGCCAGCGTTATGGAAATTGGAAACATCATACCCCATATTGAAGCACTCATTTTTGCCAGTGAAAAACCATTGACTGCCATCGAGCTCACCGAGCTGGCAAACAATGCATTTGGCTTTATGGATGAGAAGCTGACCCTCGAACAAATTCAGACTGCGATCGACGGTATCGTCGAAAAATACCGGTCGGAATTTTACCCGTTTGAAGTAAGGGAAAGCGGTGGCGGCCTCCAGTTTCTTACAAAAAAAGAATATCATAAAACAGTGGCTCAGCTCAACGGTGAAAAGTTCCTGAAAAGGCTCTCCACCGCTGCGTTAGAGACATTGTCGATCATAGCATACAAACAACCGGTAACCAAGGGCGAAATTGAAGCTATTCGCGGTGTAAGCAGCGATTATGCGATTCAGCGTCTGCTCGAAAAAGAACTGGTGGTTATAACCGGACGCAACGAAAAACTTCCTGGTCACCCATTGGTGTACGCTACATCGCGTACGTTCATGGATTATTTTGGAATCAACTCTCCTGACGATCTTCCAAAATTGAAGGAAGTTTTTGATGAAGCCGCGGTGAATCCAACCATTATTGATGGGATAAACACCAATGCAGCATCAAACCACGGCGATTTACCCTCTGGCGATAATGAGTTGATGGCTGTGACCCAGAACGGGGAGCTAACAACTGCGCGTCTAAATCCCGGTGCGGCCGCGTTTCCCCGGCGCCAGGAAGAAAAGTCTGAAGGTGAAGATGCGTCTTCGGAGAATTCGTCGAACTCCGCGGAGATTGCCGGGGAAGAAAATGCTCCGGTCGTTGGAATTACAGGTGAGGCAGGGGAGCAGGTGGATTTAAATACTGGTTCCGAACATTCGGGTGAGATTGAAGCGGACGATGCATCGGCTGTTGCAGAAGAGATTGAAGATTCAATGAGTCCCGCAGAACAGCAGGACGATATAACTGATGCGACCAGCGAAGCGGATCCGGATGTTGCCGGGGATGATGTTGAAGCTGGTGCGGATGATGGCAGTCAAAATGCAGCAGAGGAGTCCGGGGAAGATCCTGCGACAGAGGATGCTGATGAAGATATTGAGTCAGAAGGTGATGAAGAAGAAGATGAGGATGATGAGGTAGAAGACGAAGAAGACGAAGAAGTTGAAGATGACGACGAAGAAGATGATGATGAAGATGATGATGATGATGACGACGACGATGATGATGATGACGACGACGATGACTTCGAAGAAGAAGATGAAATAAATACCGACGATCCGGGCAGAGAAAACTTCGATTCAGATGATGATTCGGATGACCAGGACGACAGTGAGAATGACGACCCCGGACGCATCGATAAGAAGGACACGGACCCATCCACAGACGACGAAGACCTGGAAAAACATCAATAACAAATCATCTTGCTGCCACAACGCCGAGGCGAGCAACAGCATTCAATAACAACTGCATGAACGCCCCAGTGACAACCGAAACCAGGCATAATACGGCTCCCGCAGTAACAGGAGACATGCTTATCAATATTGCCCATGAATATGGATCACCTGTTTACGTGTATCATGCCGAGACCATTAAACACCAGTACCAAAAGTTAAAAGCAGCCTTCAGTAACACACCTGCAGTTTTTTTCTATGCCTGCAAGGCACTCACCAACATCAATATACTCCGCTATCTGAAAGAGGCGGGGTCAAACATAGACTGTAGTTCCATCAATGAAGTTCAGCTTGCGCTCCAGGCAGGTTTCGCTCCAACAAATATTCTTTATACTTCCAACAACATCGCCTTTGCCGAAATAGAACAGGCAGCTTCACTTGGCGTACATATCAATATCGACAGCCTCTCAAATCTTACAAAGTTTGCCAGGAAATTCGGTCACACATACCCGGTAGGAATCAGGCTTCGCCCCAACATCATGGCAGGGGGCAATCTTAAAATCAGCACCGGTCACCAGGATAGCAAATTTGGTATAGCCATTGAACAACTGGAAGAGGTGTTTGCGTTAATGAATGAACACCAGCTCAACATCAGTGGGCTCCATATACATACAGGCAGCGAAATCCAGGATTTTGCGGTATTTATGACAGGGCTGGAATTGTTATACAAGCTTAGCTACCAATTTCCTCATTTACGTTTTCTTGACCTTGGCGGTGGTTTCAAAGTGCCCTATAAAGAAGGTGAAAAAGGCACCGATGTAGAACTGCTCGGTGAACGAATTGCCATTGCACACCAGGATTTTCAAAACAAGTCAGGTCGTAAACTTGAGTTATGGTTTGAGCCGGGCAAGTATCTTGTAAGTGAAAGCGGCTATCTGGTGTGCCAGGTAAACGTTATTAAACAAACAGCAGTAAAAGAATTTGTTGGCGTGAACACCGGGCTCAATCACCTGATCCGCCCGATGTTTTATGACGCTTATCATCGCATAAAAAATATTTCAAATCCCTCCGGCATCGAAAAGCCCTATACAGTTGTGGGGAACATCTGCGAAACAGACACCTTCGCTACCGATCGTATGTTAAATGAAGTCCGGGAAGGTGATTATCTCGTATTTTACAATGCCGGTGCATACGGCTTTGAAATGGCCTCAAATTACAATGCAAGATTCAAACCTGCCGAAGTCTTTATAGAGCATGGTGAACCCCGGTTAATCCGCCGCAGAGATACATTGGAGGACCTGCTTCGTAGCCAGGTATTGTAAGCGCCGAAATTTCACTACATTTAAGTGAAGTGGCCAGGACCACTATCATCTTAAACAGTGATAAATGAGTGCAACGGCGCAGTTCATAAAATTATTAAACAATCCCTTCAGGTTCCGGCTGTTTCTTCTTTCTAAAATTCCCGCCGCTTACTTTTCAGGTGTGCGAATAAAAGAATTCACTGAACAGGAGTGCCGCGTCACGGTTCCCTATAAATGGTTTTCACAGAATCCTTTTCGGTCAACTTATTTTGCCTGCCTGGCGATGGCCGGAGAAATGAGTACAGGCACACTGGCAATGGCGCAGGTTTACAAACGTCAACCGCGCATATCCATGCTCGTTATCAACATGGAGGCGGTATTTACCCGTAAAGCAACCGGCCTTACAATCTTTACCTGTTCTGACGGTAAGTTGTTTCAAAAGGCAATTAATGAAACGACCCGAACGGGCGAAGCCGTGAAGGTTATTGCAAAAGCGACCGGCAGAAACGAGGCTGGTGATTTGATAGCTGAGTTCCTGATAACCTGGTCTTTCAAAAGTAAGTCAGCATGATTCAATTCAACTTGTAATATGAAAATAGCCTTCCATGGTGCAGCACGCACAGTAACCGGGTCAAAACATTTACTAACCTTAAAAAATGGTAATAAATACCTGCTTGACTGCGGTCTTTTCCAGGGTATGGGTTCAGATACCGATCCAATGAACCGGACCTGGGGTTTCAATCCGGAGCAAGTAACTCACCTGATCTTATCACATGCCCATATCGATCATAGTGGATTAATACCAAAACTGGTCAAAGACGGTTTCAGGGGAAAAATCTTTTGCACCCCTGGCACCGCTGATCTTGCTGCCATACTGCTCGAAGATTCAGCACAGATCCAGGAAAGCGATGTGAAGTATAGTAACAAAAGCCGTCGGCAAAAAGGCCAGCCACTACTTGAACCCTTGTACGATATAGATGATGCAAAGCGGGCCATCGGGATGTTCCAATCCATCGATTATGGGGAATGGTATAAGATCGATGAGCATGTATCTGTATTATATACCGACGCAGGACACATCATCGGCAGCGCTGCCGTTCATTTGAGCATCACGGAAGGTGGTAAAACCACGGCGCTTACATTCAGCGGTGATATTGGCAGATATCGCGATATTATCCTCCGTTCACCGCAAACCTTTCCCCAGGCAGATTATATCCTTCTTGAGTCGACCTATGGCGATAGTATACACGACACGCATCACACTACCCCGGATCTTTTATTAGACTGGATCGAAAAGGCATGCATGCAAAAGAAGGGTAAACTGATCATGCCTGCCTTTAGTGTAGGACGTACGCAGGAACTGTTGTTTGCATTGAATCAACTGGAGCTTGAGAGACGGCTGCCACCCTTGCGGTATTATGTGGATAGTCCATTAAGTATAGAAGCCACTGATGTTGTTCGTAAATACCCTGAATATTTTAATAATACTATACAGCGAATCTTAAAAACAGACAACGATCCTTTCGGTTTTAAAGGCTTGAAGTTTATTACAAATGTTGAAGAATCAAAATTGCTGAATGCAAACGATGACCCCTGCGTGATCATTTCTGCAAGCGGTATGGCAGACGCCGGACGTGTAAAACATCATATCAGCAATACAATTGAAAACAGCCGCAACACGATCCTGTTTACTGGTTATTGTGAACCGAGATCCCTCGGGGGCCGTTTACTTGCAGGCGCCACGGAAGTCGGCATATTTGGCGTTCGACATGAAGTTCATGCAGAGATCGGCTCGATAAGAAGTATGAGTGCGCATGGCGATTACGAAGACCTGAGCCAGTTCCTTGCCTGCCAGGATCCTTCACAGGTTAAACAACTTTTCCTGGTGCATGGTGAATATGAAGTCCAGGAGCGTTTCCGTGACCGGTTATTGAAAAAAGGTTTCAGGGATATTATGATTCCCGACCGACACTTCGAAATTGGTATATAAAGTGAAAAAGCTGTCCGGTTGGGCAGCTTTTTTACATTTCGTAGATCATAATCAGTCAATAGTAAATTTTCTTCGATAAGTCTTTTTTTCTGTTAAAGGATCAATCAAGCTTTTAAGACGGATTACGGACCTGGTTCATTTCTTAGGTTTGGATCAAAGGTTTTTCTTCAAGGAGATTACACCGGTTTTCAAAGGATAACGATTCTGGTTTTTAAGGAACTGGATGTATCAACTTTTCAAAGGATGGATCGGGTACGATTCGTTGGATATTCAAAGGATCAATTGGATGACGATATAAAGTTGATAATTATTTTTGATGCGTGCCACTTAATTCGATGGATGGCTGCTTTTCTTCGTTTTTTGGCGCTGTTCATGCTATAAGAGATTTTTATCTGATTGCTCCGCTGGTATATTCAGCATAAGCACCGAAGCAAATCATGGCAGGATAATAAAGAAAAACCGGGCCTCCAATAGCCCGGTTCCGGTAAGTTGAAATCTCGTTTTATGTACGACAAGCCCTTGGGTTAGTCATATAGTTTTCATAGAGTACGGACTTCCAACTTATTTCAGTCGGATTTTGATTTTTCCAGATAACCGTCGCAGTTGCGAATAGAATATTTTGGATAATGTTTTTTCCAATTCAGGAGAGATGATTTGAAGTTTGAAATTTGAAAAACAGAAAGGGTTCAAAGTAAAGTCAGGGTGTAGGGATTAAAAACAATTTCAAACTTCAAATCTTCACGCCTGTTTGGTGATGTAAAGATGCGAAGTAGTTGATGATCCCCGAAGTTTTTTAGATTACTGACCGTTTCTCTTCGATGATTGGCTGCTGATAGCCGGTGAATGAATCAAATGATATTCAACCGTTTCATTACTTCCGGTTTATGTGCCTTGCTTACGGGTATCTCATTGCCCTTTATAAACAAATCGTTCTCGCGGATATCATCAATCTTATTAATGTTTATGATATAAGAGCGATGTACTTTCATAAAGCTCTCTTTATTTACTTTGTCTTCAAGATTTTTGATGGTGTTATGAGTAATATACTTTTTATCTGAAGTAACAAACTTCACATAGTCGCCCATACTTTCGATAAACAAGATATCGCTGTTATTGAGCCGCACGAGTTTTCCTTCAGTTTTGATATAGATATGATCAAGTCCGGTTTGTGCCGGTGAATGATCCATAGATGCTGAAATCTTTTGTAATGACTCGAGGAAACGCTGATAAGTGAATGGCTTCTTTAAAAAGTCCGTTACATTATATTGAAATGCATCGTATGCATATTCTGGTTTGGATGTTGTTAATATCACCTTCGGTGAATACGCAATTTGGTCAAGCAGGTCAAAACCAGTGGCTCCTGGCATTTCCACGTCAAGAAATAACAGATCCACTGCATGTTCATTTAGGTATGTAAGCGCATCGGAAACATTCAGGAAATGATGCTTAACAGTCACCTGCCCGCTTTTCTCACAGCATTTTTTCAGGAAGTCCGCAGCCACCTGCAGGTCCTCAATTATAACGCAGCTCAGATTCATATTCGTTATTTGTATGCTGTTAAGGTTTGGATTTCATTTTTTATAATGCTGCATGCTTCTCCCATCGCAACGACTAAATTTCCGAACAAAGACGACACTTCTTCAACACGCGTTGCAGACTGGCTGGCAATTTCGAATTGTTGGCACAGAGCTTCTGTGTCTCTCAATCCGACAAACCCGAAGGCTGGTTTTAATTTATGTACCAGCCGTCTTGTTGCTTCCAGGTCACCGGCCGCAAATTGCTGTTTTAGCACCTCCAACTCTGGTTCCAACTGGTGTATCGTGGTACTGAAAATCTCAGCGATATAACCATAATCTTCCTCGTACATCGAAATAAGGAAATCACGGTCTATCCGAGGATTAAAATTGTATGGCATAAGGTCAATTTTTCGGTTCACAAAGGCACTACCCGGGGCCGTTCTGCGTTATATGTTGCCGGTCGGTTTGTGCATCGATGGCCGGCCTAATCCATAAACTCTATGAAGGCAAAATTATTATATCTGGGCTGGTCAATTTACCGTGATATAGTATATTCTGGCCTGGGTGGCAATATCACCCGTGATCAAAAAAGAAAGATCATACGGCTAAACCAGTTTGTGATACTGGCGCTTCTCGTAAATTTCCTACAGGTAGTATCGTACTTTTACAATAAGCTATACATAAGTGCCCTTATCAACATCACCTCGGCTTATTTCTTTCTGCTTGCCTTTTATTTCAGTTCACGAAAGCAACTTGAAATTGCAAGGATCATCTGCGTTGTCAACGTAAATCTTTACCTGATAGTCATCAGTTACGTGGAGGGGCTCCGGGCGGGTGAGTATTTATTTTTCTTTCCTTACTTCCTGGCATTGACGTTCGTAGTCAGCATACGCCGCAATTTTGGTGAACTACTGCTGGTTTATTCTATAACGGTTTTTTCTGCATTGATCTGTCTGAAGGTGAGCCCATATACAAACAACATCCAGGCTATCAATGAAGCCTTGTATTTACGGCTCTCAACCAGCAGTCTGATCATCTCTATGCTGGTTACTATCATTTTCTCTTATTCAATTCTACGTGTAAACAACGATAATGAACTTGCTATACTCCAGGAAAAGCGTTTTGGAGATACCATCTTCAACACTTCGTTAGATGGCGTTTTTATCATTTTCAGTCAGTCAAATTTGATTGCCAGTTGTAACCAGCGTGCGCTTGACTTGTTCGAGGTAGCCGATACCCGCGATATTGAAGGTACACATATCGAGAAGTGGTTTGAAGAGGATCATGTCGCGAAGTTTACGTCGATTGAACAATCCGTGAGTGATGGTGCCCGCAACTGGCAGGGCGAACTATCATTCACAACTATTGCCGGCAGAAGATTTTATGGTTATGTAAGTGTTGTGCCATTTGTGCACAAGGATGTACGGTACACAAAAGTGAGTATTCTTGATATCTCGCAGGTTAAAATGACGGGATTTGAACTGATGAAGGCAAAAGAAAAAGCCGAAGTTGCCGCGAAAGCAAAGTCACGTTTTCTTTCAAACATGAGTCATGAATTAAGAACTCCTCTGAACGGTATCATTGGGGCATCTAACCTGTTGTTAAGTGAAGATCATTTGCCTTCGCAACGTCAGCAGCTTAACATACTCAAGTTTTCCTCCGAACACATGATGATGCTGATCAATGACATCCTTGATTATTCAAAGATAGAGGCCGGTAAACTGCAACTGGCGGAGGCCCCGGTGAACATGAAAGAATTTATTTCAAAAGTTGCCTCGCAGTTTGAAAGTCAGGCAACCAGCCGCGGGCTTGAGTTTGTGATAGATATAGACCCAAGACTTGACCAGGAACTGATCACTGATGAAACAAGACTCAACCAGGTGTTGAGCAATCTTTTGTCGAATGCCATCAAATTCACTGCTAACGGAAGAGTGACACTTGCTGCCAGGCAGCTATTTGCTTCCAGTACAAAAGCATCCATTCAGTTTATAGTGCGCGATACTGGAATCGGGATCTCTAAAAACAAACACAAAGAAATCTTTGACAGTTTTACACAGGCCGATTTAAATACTACCCGTAAATACGGCGGTACCGGCCTGGGATTATCGATCACACGCAAACTGGTTGCAAAATTCAATAGTGATCTGTATCTCGAAAGCGAAGAAAATAAAGGCAGCACGTTTCATTTTACAATGGAACTAAAGATCAATGAAAACCGGAGGATGTATATCAGTGACGGAAAATCGCGTGAGCTGCTGCCATTTAATGGCGTGCGCGTGCTGATAGCGGAAGATAATCCGGTGAACATGTCTATCGCCAAAAGATTTCTTAACAAGTGGGGTATTGAAGTGGCAGAAGCAACCAATGGTCGCGAAGCTGTAGAGATCTTCAAACAGGGACATTTTCATCTGATGCTTATCGATCTTGAGATGCCTGAAATGGATGGAGCAAGTGCACTTCGTGAAATAAGGAAGTTCAATTTTGATGCGCCGGCCATTGCATTTACGGCAGCCGTGTATGATAATATGCAGGTCGATTTGTTGAGAAAAGGCTTTATAGATTTTGTGCCTAAGCCTTTCCGACCGGAAGATCTGCATGGAAAGATCTCCGCATTGCTGGTGCAGAAAAGAGCATAATTTAAGACTACGAGCATTATACTAAATGGCCGTTTTAATCCCGGCTGTGCACCATATAGCGACACTGACGATGTATTCTGGCCAGGTATATTAGAATACGCCGACTGAAGATGCCGATCTAACCTGTTCTTAATTTATAAACAGATGGTCATTCCTGTTACAAGCCGTATTTTTGGGTTTAAAGCTTGTTGCAATGCCAGTTTTTTTGAAGCCCGGTTTATTCCTGATTTATTTGTGCTCAGTTTTTTTTCCTACGATCTGTTTAGACAGGGAAGCAGGTGAAATAAACGCAGCAGTAAATACACACTACGATTCCATCTCCCATGCCGGCATCAGATCTGATACGCTCAATCCTGTAATACCCGGTGATTTCGCTGACCCTACCATCATTCGTTTTGGTAACAGCTATTATGCAGCCGGAACTTCATCGGAGTGGGCGCCGCATTACCCGATCTATAAGTCTGATGATCTCATTAACTGGAAACAGGTCGGCCATATATTTCCAAAGAAAAGATCATGGATGTCATCTTCGTTCTGGGCGCCTGAACTGTATGTTCATCGTAATAAAGTATATGCTTATTATACCGTACGCGATACGAATAATATTTCATGTATAGGCGTTGCTACGGCTGATAGTCCTGAAGGACCTTTTACAGATCATGGAGTGATCATTCGTACAGGCAAGGAAGCGATAGACGCTTATGTTTTTGATGATGCAGGACAATTGTATATATCATGGAAGGCTTACGGTCTTGATAAACGACCCATTGAGTTGTTATCATCAAAGCTTACTGATGATGGGCTCGCGCTCACCGGCGAAACAGTGAGCATATTACGCGATGATGCCCGTAAAGGCATGGAAGGACAAAGCATTATTAAAAACAACGATTATTATTACCTGTTTTATTCTGCAGGCAGTTGTTGTGGGGTGCCTTGTGATTATAATGTTCGTGTGGCAAGATCTAAAAACATAAACGGACCGTTTGAACAATTTCCAGGTAATCCCATATTAAAGGAAAACGGAGACTGGATGTGTACCGGTCATGGCACGCCTGTGCAGCTAAAAGCTGGTCGTTGGTTCTATCTTTATCATGCTTATAACAAACAATCTAACGTATATACCGGGCGCCAGGGTATGCTTGCAGAAATTGTCTGGGACAATGAAGGTGGCTGGCCCTCGTTCCGGCTACCAAAGCCAACAGGAAAAAGTATTTCATTCAACTGGGCAGCGGATTTCAAAAAAACAGTTCTTGACCCCCGATGGTCCTGGGATTACCGTCATAGCGACATCTCTGCTATCTCCCGCAACGGTCAGTTAACACTTTCAGGAAAACCAGTTGGCGGAAATACAAACGGTTCCGTGTTATGTATCAGACCCGCGGCAGACAACTACGAAACAAGTACTACCATTGTGAATAAAAACAATGCATTAAAAGGATTGGTTCTGTATGGTGACTTTGATAGCCAGACCGGCGTAGGTGTAAAAAACGACAGCATTATAACCTGGGTCATCCAAAAAAATAAAAAATCAGTACTGAAAGCAAGCAAAGTTCCTGAGACTGCCGGGTTACGTCTGAAAATTGAAGTACAAAATGGCAAAGAGCTTACATTTTATTATGCTTTAAAAAATGGGAAGTGGATACAACATGGGCAGGCTGATGCATTGTTTACCCGTCAATGGGACAGGGCACCGCGCCCGGGACTGATTCACAATGGCCAGGCCGATCAGTCAGCAGTTTTTGCATCATTTGTATTCAGTGGCAAACCATAAGTCAACAACAAAAAGGGGGGTGACATGAAGCATGATTTTCTTTTGTATGGCGCCAACGGATATACAGGCAGACTGATTGCCAGATACGCGGAAAGGTACAGCCTGCGTCCTTTGCTTGCAGGTAGAAATGGAAATCAGTTAAAGGCGCTTGCTGCTGAAACAGGCTACGATTATGTTGTCGTCGATTTGAACGATACAGATGGTTTGCGGCACATTTTGAATGCGTCGCAGGTTGTGCTGCATGCAGCAGGTCCTTTTGATGTTACGGCAAAACCAATGGTAGAGGCTTGCATTGCTACCAATACACATTACCTGGATATCAATGGCGACACAAACGTGTTCGAAATGATAAGGCGGTATGACCAGGCTGCTACCGCAGCGGGTGTTATGCTCCTTCCCGGTGCAGGTTTCGATGTGGTACCAACCGATTGTATGGCAGCATTATTAAAACAACAAATGCCTGATGCCGCTTCCCTCAAACTCGCATTTGTTACAACCGGTGGAGGTTTGTCGCACGGCACTGCTAAAACAATGATCAACAGCCTTGGTGCCGGTGGTGCAAGAAGAAAAAACGGCGAGATTATCAAGGTCCCTTTGGGAGAACATGGACTTACCATCACCGTCAACAATCAGGATCATTTTGTAATGAGTATTCCCTGGGGTGATGTTTCAACAGCATGGTTTACCACAGGCATACCAAATATCGAAACGTTTACAGCCGTACCAAAAAAAGTATACTATCTGCTTAAGTTTCAGTCAGCGTTCAATTGGCTGCTTAGAACCGGCCTGGTCAGGAACCGTCTAAGAACCGCGCTCGCCAAACGTCCGGCAGGACCCGCTGATGCACAGCGTAAAAAGGCCCGTGCAATGATCTGGGGACAGGCAAAGAACCAGGATGGTGAAACTATTACAGCAACAGCCAGCGGTCCTGAAGGTTACACACTAACGGCACTAAGTACATTGATTATGGTGAGAAAAATACTTGAAGGTAAATTCAAACCCGGTTATCAAACTCCTGCAACTGCTTATGGTCATGAACTCGTTTCAGAGATTCCGGGCTACAATAAGCCTGTGTTTTCTACCATTCGTCGAGCTTAACTGACAGATGACGGTACATTGTTTTTCCTCTGAACAATAGTTCTACTTTTGAGGAAGATCGTTTAGTCATGTCTGTATTATTACAATTTCTTCGTCGCAAGCCTGTGTATCACACCTTACTCTGGTTAATATATTTTTCCAGCTATTTCATTGTGATCGTATACGGCATGTATGGCGTAAGAGATCCGCGGTTCTATGTGGAGAGTATCCCGATGGTGCTGGTTGATGTAGCTATGGTGTATGTGAACGTTTATGTGCTGATCCCAAAATTTCTTGGCACGGGCCGATACCTTACATACGCAGGAACATTGCTGGTGGTGATGACGATGTCAGCAGCCATTAACCTTCTTTTGCGCACTGTTTATGCAAACGCAGGTTCAACCATTTATGCTTCATTGCCGGCTCCAAACGCTGCTTCTGCGCTGGCCACCCTTGCCGAACGAATCTACCTTGTTGGGTTAACGACTGCCATCAAAATTACAAAGGACTGGCTCGTTAGTCGCAAACAAATAAAGTTGAAAGAGAAACAATTTCTTGAGACAGAACTGAGCTTTCTGAAATCGCAGATTCAACCACATTTCTTTTTCAATACTTTGAACAATTTATATTCATTAACGCTTCAGAAATCTGATAAGGCCCCGGAAGTTGTGCTAAAACTTTCGGATCTGATGAGTTATATGTTGTATGGTTCAAACACACCTACTGTTGCACTTTCCGATGAAATTGATTACCTCAGGAACTATATTGATCTGGAGAAATTACGTTTCGGAAATCGCCTGAACATGGAATTTAATGTATCTGGCGACCCTGTCGGTTACAGGATTCCGCCTTTGTTGCTGATACTGTTTATAGAAAACAGTTTTAAACATGGAGTAAGAAACAATATTGGCAGAGCCGATATAAAAGCATGTGTTGAGATTACAGGTAAGTTCATCAACTTCCGGATAGAAAACCCCGTCTCCCTGGTTAACCATAAAGAGCATGGTGGTATCGGGTTGAAAAATGTAAAGAGAAGACTCGACCTTATCTATGGTCAGAAATATAAGCTCGAGATGAGCGAAACGTCAGGGCGGTACACGGCTTTTTTGCAGTTGCCGGCAACTATAAACCGGGCAAATGTTTTAGCGTAACAATCAATCAGCTATGAAACAGGTAAGATGTCTTGTTATAGATGATGAGCCGCTGGCCATCGATATTATTCAGAACTATCTGGATCGTATTGATGATACCATTGTTACCCGTTGTGAAAACGCTGTTGAAGCACTCAGGTTACTGCGCGAAGAGAAATTTGACATTATTTTTCTTGACATTGAAATGCCGATGCTGACAGGACTTGAGTTTTTAAAAAGTCTCACTAACCCTCCTGCAATTATCATTACTACGGCTTATCGTGATTATGCTGTTGAAGGATTCGATTTTGAAGTGGTCGATTTTTTATTGAAGCCAATTTCTTTTGGCCGGTTCATGAAGGGTTTTGAAAGAGCACTGAAAACAACAAAAAATGAAGAAGTAGAAACGGATGCGGAGCAAAGTTTATTTATCAGGTCTGATAGGAGTCATATTAAACTGCGCGTTGCCGATATATTATATATCGAAAGCATGAAAGACTATGTGAAAGTAAAAACCATCAACCAGGATTATATCACTTATCAAACATTGACAGCAATCAGTGAAGCGTTGCCAGGAGATAAATTCTTGCGTATACACAGGTCCTTCACCATAGCCATTCAGAAGGTTACCAAAATTAAAGCTGGTTATGTTGAGATAGAAGGTGAAGATATTCCAATCAGCCGTGATCTGCGGGCTTCTGTTGTGAAACGCATCATGGATGAAAATGACCGTCTCAAATAATTATACTCATCTCTTTACAACTTTCAGCAATGACAAAAACTGCCCAATTGCTTTCCGTTTTGATATTAGCGGTTACTGCATCTGTTCCGGATAATGCGGCCACAAAAGTGGTTGATGATCTCATTTCAAAAAATGCTGCAACGTCTGAAATGGTTTTGTCACCCGGTTATCAAACTTCCTTAGAGCCTTCTTTTTCAGCCTCCGGGGCTGATACAACCGCTAAAGTCCTTTTCAACACCAACTGCGTGAGTTGTCACCAGGAATCCGGACAATCTTTGGCCCCGGGTCGCACAGTGCTGGCAAGCATGACGCCCAGGGCGATTTATGCATCATTGACTACGGGCAAAATGAAACACCAGGCCGCAGCATTGAGTAATGACGAAAAACAAAAGATCGCTGAATGGCTCACAGGCTACTCTTTGAAAACAACCAGTTTGAGCGCAGATGCTTATACCCGGTTTACCCCGGGAAACCTGGCTGGTAAAGCAGATCATTCGGGATGGGGCAATAGCGATGCTGGAACAGGTTTCCGGTCGACTGCTGTGGCAGGAATCACAAGAGACAATGTATCTTCTCTAAAATTGAAATGGGCATTTGCATTTCCCGACGGAACTATTACGAGAACCAAACCTGCTATCTCAGGTGATTGGTTGATTGTCGGAAGTCAGTATGGACAGGTGTATGCTATCAATAAAAACAACGGGAAGATAGGTTGGGAATTTACGGCCGTTGCTGCAGTACGTGGTGCGATCCAGATCGTGCGGAGCCGCGAATCGATAACAGCATTTTTTGCAGATTATAGCACGAACGTATATGCTATTGATGTGAAAACCGGTAAGCTGTTATGGAACACAAGGGCAGGGTTCGAATCTTATTCTGCCAACACTGGTTCAGTGATTGTTCATAAAGACAAGGTTATTGTGCCGATCGTGTCAGCAGAGATTGGTATTACCGGCATTAATAAATTTGAATGTTGTACATCTTCAGGTGGGGTGGTGGCCCTCGACCGAAAGACGGGGAAGATGTTATGGACCTACCGCATATTGCCAAAGGCGGAACCCTCCATTAAGAAAAATAATGGTGAATTGTTTTATGGGCCGTCAGGTGCGCCGGTTTGGTGCAGTCCCACAGTTGATGAAAAACGAGGATTGGTTTATATTGGCACGGGTCAAAACTACTCAGATCCGACAAGCAATACCAGTGATGCGCTCCAGGCTATTGATATCAGGACGGGTAAAATGGTATGGAACTTCCAGGCAACTGCAAACGATGCATACAATATTGCCTGCCCCGTTTTTCTCAATTGTCCGCCTAAGAGTGGCCCTGACCTTGATTTTGGCATGGCACCAATTCTGGTGAAGGGGCCCGATGGTAAAGACATCCTGCTTGCAGGTCAAAAATCGGGGATCGTATTTGCGCTTACACCTGCGGGTAAGTTACTATGGAAAACGCGGGTTGGTAAAGGGGGTAAGCTCGGTGGCATTCATTGGGGAATGGCTACGGACGGCAAAAATGTTTATGCATGTAACTCAGATAATTTTATTGCGCTTGATAACAGCGATCGTAGTATCAAACCATCTCCAGGAGTCTTTGCTTTAAACATCATTACCGGAGATACAGTATGGTCGACTCCATCACCGCCATGTTCAAACGGCACCACTTGTTTTAATGGAAATTCTGCAGCACCATTAGTGATTCCGGGTATTGTATTCGCGGGTTCATTGAATGGTATCATCAGGGCTTTATCTACTGATGATGGAAGTGTGTTATGGGAATATAACACGTTGCGCGAATATGAAACAGCCAATGGTATTAAAGGAAAAGGAGGTGCGATTGATGGTCCGCCTCCTGTAGTTGCGGATGGTATGTTGTATGTGAACTCTGGGTATGGCATGTTTGGCCAGATGCCTGGAAATGTATTGCTGGCTTTCGAGACAGAGCGGGGTAGCAGGTAGTAGATCTTGTATGAAACTTCTTACACTAATTAGCCTATTTTCGCAGGCACTTCAAAATCTGAATATGGCAGCAACTAAGATTACAGTAAACAGCAATGGATCCCTCAAAATAGAAGGTGATTTTGAGATTGTCGATAAGAATGGTACACCTTATGATCTGGGCGGCAGGGAAGTTGTTTCCATTTGCCGGTGTGGGCTCTCGAAAAACAAACCATTTTGCGATGCCTCGCACAAGGGTCATTTCGAACACGAGGCGATAGCCTTTGCATTGCCACCGAAGAAAATTATTTAGCGGCATTTGTCTTCAGGAGCATTTTCTCTGAAGCAATAATTGTCTACAGCCACATGGAGCTTTCACAATTTCATGTGGCTGTTTCTTTGAATACCCAATTCTGCAATTGTTCATTGCATATCAGGTAGCGAGAGCAACTGTTGTATAATAGAATGCGCTTAGATGATAGGCATGCAAGCCGCCAGTGTTTACGCGTTTAATCTGCACCGGAAAAGGGGCCGGGGCGGCGGCATTCAGCACGTCTTCCGGAAAATAAAAAATCCCCGCAAGGTGTACTTGCAGGGATTTTTATGACTTGGTACCGCGTAGGGGAATCGAACCCCTCATTCATCCGTGAAAGGGATGCGTCTTAACCGATTGACCAACGCGGCTAATTTTGGGAGGGCAAAGATAATTGCAAACAGTTTTCCTGCCAAACTTTTTTGAAATTATGGCCAACTTATTTTTTTGGCCTCCATGGAAGCCCTTATTCAATCCAATCAACGCTTCCTGAAAAAAATCTATATGATGCCCAACGATCCGACCACATTTCTGTGTAAATCCTTCTCAGGTTATTTATTTCATTATTGTAACTTCGCTGCGCATTTTTACCACTTTTAAAAATTCATAGAAATGAGCACAGTTAAAGTTGCTATCAACGGTTTTGGTCGAATAGGTCGTTTAGTCTATCGCCAGATATATAAAATGGAAGGCATTGACGTGGTTGCGATCAACGATCTTACCAGCCCTAAAGTTCTCGCTCACCTGCTGAAATATGACAGCGCACAGGGAAGGTTTGATGCAGATGTAAAATCTACTGAAAACTCTATCATAGTAAACGGAGATGAAGTAAAAATCTACGCACAAAAAAATCCTGCCGAAATTCCCTGGAAATCGCATGATGTAGATGTGGTACTTGAATGTACCGGTTTCTTCACCGATAAAGACAAGGCCGCGGCTCACCTCACCGCAGGCGCTAAACGTGTTGTGATTTCTGCACCAGCAACAGGTGATCTGAAAACTATCGTCTTTAATGTTAACCACGACATCCTTGACGGTTCAGAAGAAATCATCAGTTGCGCAAGCTGTACCACAAACTGTCTTGCTCCAATGGCACAGGTTCTCGACAAACAATTCGGAATTGTAAACGGACTTATGACTACCGTTCATGCCTACACGAACGATCAGAACACCCAGGATGCACCACATCCAAAAGGTGATCTTCGCCGTGCAAGAGCCGCTGCACAGAATATCGTGCCTAACAGCACAGGTGCCGCAAAAGCAATCGGCCTGGTTCTTCCAACCCTGAAAGGTAAACTGGATGGATCTGCACAACGTGTACCTACACTTACCGGTTCATTAACTGAACTCACTGTAGTTCTTGGTAAGAAAGTTACTGTTGATGAGATCAACGGTGCCATGAAGGCAGCTGCAAACGAAAGCTTTGGTTATACTGAAGATGAAATTGTAAGCAGCGATATCATTGGTATCACCTACGGATCACTGTTCGACGGTACTCAAACAAAAGTTCAGACAGTTGGCGATATCCAACTTGTAAGAACTGTTAGCTGGTACGACAATGAAATGAGCTATGTGAGCCAACTCGTACGTACAGTAAACTTCTTCGCAAAACAAATCAGCAAGAAATAATCAGTCTTCGGGCAGCACGGTTTTTGCTATGCTGAACCGGATGCACTCTCAAACTTTCAAAAATGCCGGATGCTTTCCGGCATTTTGTTTTTCATACATTTGATCACAAATAAAATTCAGATATGCCAAGGTTTTCCGACTTCAACTTCTCCGGTAAAAAAGCCCTTGTAAGGGTTGATTTTAATGTGCCCCTCGACGATCAGTTCAATATAACCGACGACACAAGGATGACAGCAGCCGTGCCAACCATCAAAACAATTCTCGAAAAAGGCGGCAGTGTGATCCTCATGAGTCACCTCGGCCGTCCAAAAGATGGTCCCACAGACAAATATTCTTTAAAACATCTTACAAAGCACCTTGGAAGCCTGTTGAAGGGCACCGACGTACAATTTGTTGAAGATTGTATCGGCGAAAAAGCTGAGGCTGCGGCGAAGGCTTTGAAACCTGGCCAGGTGTTGCTCCTGGAAAATCTCCGTTTTTACAAAGAAGAAGAAAAAGGGAACGAAGAATTTGCAAAAAAACTCAGCGCCCTCGGAGATGTTTATGTAAATGATGCCTTTGGTACAGCACACCGGGCACATGCTTCTACTGCAGTTATTGCACAGTATTTTGATGCAGAAAGCAAGGTGTTCGGCCAATTGATGGAAAATGAAGTGGAAAGTGCCGACCGTGTAATGAACAGTGCCGAGAAGCCTTTCACGGCCATCATCGGTGGAGCAAAAGTGTCAGATAAAATCCTGATCATCGAAAATTTGCTCGAACGGGCAACTGATATCATTATCGGCGGTGGAATGGCTTACACATTTGTAAAAGCAAACGGCGGTAATGTAGGGAAATCACTTGTTGAAGAGGACAGGTTGGAAACTGCGCGTGAACTGATTAAAAAAGCAGAAGCCAAAGGTGTGATACTTCATCTGCCATCAGATTCCGTAATTGCCGATAAATTCGACGCTAACGCAGAAACCTCTCATTCACCAAGTAACGCTGTTCCCGAAGGTTGGATGGGGCTTGACATTGGCCCGTATGCCTGCGAGCAGTTTGCCAATGTGATCAGCAAGTCAAAAACGCTTTTATGGAACGGTCCGATGGGTGTATTTGAAATGGAGAAATTTCAAACAGGTACCAAAGCCATCGCAACGGCAATTGCTGATGCAACCGAAAAGGGAGCTTTTTCATTGGTTGGTGGCGGAGATTCTGTTGCTGCGGTAAACCAATTCGGATTCAATGAAAAAGTGAGCTATATATCGACGGGTGGTGGCGCATTGCTTGAATATTTTGAAGGCAAGGAACTGCCTGGTATTGCAGCAATCAAAAAGTAGAAGCAGACAGGTAAGGCGGTAACGCCAAAGATTTCTGTGACTTTGTAATATCAGGAGCTGCTTTGCGACAAATGATACGTGCAAGTTGATGCGGACATCAGTATTATTAATGAAGATTAACCGCATCGCAAGTTCAAATCAGTTATTTTTAAAGCAAACAAAAACACGAAAAATGAAAACCAGAAACATTGCCCTTATTGTTATAATTGGTGCAATCCTTTTATTGGGTGGCTGCGGTTGCGGTGGTTATAATACCATGAACGAGCAAAAGCAAAGAGTTAGCGAAGCCTGGAGTAATGTTGAAAACCAGTATAAGCGTAGAAGCGACCTGATCGGCAACCTCGTCAACACAGTTAAAGGTGCGGCGAATTTCGAGCAGGAAACGCTTACACAGGTAATTAACGCACGCGCTAAGGCAACACAGGTTACAGTTGATCCGGCAAACCTTACGCCCGAAAAAATGCAGGAGTTCCAGCAGGCTCAAAGCCAGGTAAGCGGCGCGTTGAGTCGTTTATTGGTGACCGTTGAAAGATATCCCGAGCTGAAAGCAACGCAGAACTTTGCTAACCTGCAGGTGGAACTTTCAAATACTGAAAACAAGATCGCAACTGAAAGAAGCCGTTTCAATGAAACTGCAAGAACCTACAATACCACTGTTACGAAATTCCCGAACGTATTGTATGCAGGTATGCTTGGCTTTAAAGAGCGTCCTTATTTCGAAGCTACCGAAGCTGAAAAAACTGTTCCTACAGTAGACTTCAGCAAGTAATTTCTTATATCATTGTCTGCCTTGCATCACGGCTAATGCCGCTTGCAGGCAGACAATATATTTTTCATACTTGTCAAACACCAGACATGTTCAACTTTTTCAGACAACCCAGCTTTTTAAGTGCCTCTGAGCAGGAAAAGATAGTGGATGCTATAAGGGAAGCCGAAAGGCGCACGAGCGGTGAGATACGCGTGTTTATCGAAAGCCGTTGTCGTTTTGTGGATCCCATGGATCGCGCAGCAGAAATTTTCTGGACACTTAAAATGGATCAGACAAGGGAACGCAACGGGGTACTTATCTATGTTGCGGTGAAAGATCACCAAATGGCAATACTGGGCGACCAGGGGATCCATGAAAAAGTTGGTACTGCATTCTGGAAAGAAGAGATAGCAAAAATGCGCACGCATTTCCAGAGTGAACACTATATGGACGCACTCGTATTAGCAATTGAAGATGTTGGTCACGCGCTCGACGATTTTTTCCCATACGACAACAAAGGGGACAAAAATGAATTGCCTGACGAGATTGTGTTTGGCAGATAACTACACTACAGATGATTGAAAACAGGCCGATAAGACAATTACAGTTGATCAGGATAGCGGGACTATTGTCGTTGCTTTTTTTCTGGTTGATGACCGCGCAGGCGCAGATTGTACCACACAATTTGTTGCCACCCAAACCCAACCCTCCCAAACTGGTGAATGACCTGGCAGACCTTCTTTCACCTGAAGAAGAACGTGCGCTGGAACGGAAACTCGTGGCTTACGATGATTCCACCTCGAACCAGGTAGTTATTTTGACAGTGAGGTCGCTCCGCGGTTATGAAGCGGATCAGTACGCAACAGAGGTTGGCCATTTTTGGGGAGTAGGCGGACAGGAAAAATATGATAATGGAGTGGTGGTGCTGGTGAGCGATGGTACCGAAGAAGGTGGAAAACGTCGATTTTTTATTGCGACAGGTTATGGCCTTGAAGGTGCGTTACCCGCGATCACAACCAATGCCATAGCGCAGGAGTTTCTTGTTCCCAATCTGAAAAACAATAACTTTTTTGAGGCTTTCGATCAGACAACGAGCGCAATTATGCGGGCAGCAGCCGGTGAATACCAGGCGCCTGCAGGATATGGTAAAAAGAAATCACGCGGTGGTGGCGGACTAGCTGTTTTGATCGTACTGGCCATTATCTTCCTGATCGCCCGCAGCGGTGGCGGCGGCGGTGGTGGTTTTATGAGTCGTCGCGGTTTTGGGCCGGTCATATTCCCTGGTAGTTTCGGTGGTGGTTTTGGAGGTCGCGGCGGAGGTTTCGGCGGCGGCGGTGGCGGAGGTTTTGGCGGATTTGGCGGCGGCGGTTTCGGCGGTGGCGGATCTGGCGGAAGTTGGTAAAAATTATCCTTTTATAGCAAAAAAAAATGCTGCTTCAAACGCGAAGCAGCATTTTTTTTTTATTATCGTCAATATCAGAATCCTTTTCTTGGTTCTTCTATCCTGGCTTTAATATAATCAATCTGTTCCTGTAGAGCAGTTTTGTCTGCTGCAGCTGCTTTTGCAGACTCTTTTTTAGCAACCACATTCTTCAGCATATTGTTGATCACCGGTGCATAACCGTATTGTTCAACCAGACCGCGAAACTGAATAATCTGATCAACCCCGGTTTTTACATTTTTGGTGGAAGAAAGTTTGGTGAGGTATTCACTCATCGGTTGCAGCATTCCGATCTTGGTCATCGACAATGGCAGATCACCAAAATATTTTGAGATGGCATCAAAACTTCCTTCATCGCCATTCTGGATCAGCACATTTGCCATAGCGCTCATAAGCTTGCCTTTAGCAGGAGTAGTGATCATCTTTTTAGCGGCAGCAAGTCCCGCAGCAGGATCTGCTTTTGCTAAAGCTTCGAGTGCATTACCGGCAATTGAATAAGATGAATCTGTAAGACTTTTATTAAACAGGCTTACATATTCAGGCTTGCTGTAATTGCTCAGTAAACCCAATGCAGTTGCACGTGTTGTTGATTTGGGATCGCTTGTGGCAATTGAAGCAATCTGTTCCTCCATTTGCGTCTTCACGTTTTCTTTTTTCAGATCCAGCTTTGTGAGAGCATAAGTTCTTAATCCAAAGTATTTATCCTTCAGAGCAAGTTTCAGCATGTCAACAGCCTTTGGATTATCCTGGTTCCGGGCAGCAAAATCGATTGCTTCGCGACGATCCAGGTAAGTACCTGCATGTTTGAACTGGTGCACAAAATTGTCAAGCGTTTTATTGTCTTTCTTTTCAGCAAGCAACATACGGTCGCCATCAAAATTTACCAGGTCGGGACGGGTTGTATATGTAATGTCAAACGTGTCAATCGCGTTTTCTACCCATACATTATGTCTTGTTTTGTTTGAACCATTATATACATCAATTGCCACCGGGAGGCGGAACACCTTACCGCCGGTTTGTGTTTGTTTAACGACCACGCTCACTTTTTTCGCATTGTCATCATATATATAATCGATCGTCAACTTCGGGTGACCAGCACCGAAATACCATTGGTTCCAGAACCAGTTAAGATCCCGGCCGGTTACTTCTTCAAATGCCAGGCGTAACTGGTGCGATTCTGCTGCTTTAAACTTGTTCTGAACCAGGTATAGATTCAGCGCGCGGAAAAATGCACTGTCGCCAACATAGTTCCTCAACATGTGTAAGATGCGTCCACCCTTGTTATAGCTAACAGCATCAAACATGGCTTCTTTATCCTGGTAATGGAAACGTACCAGGTCCTTGTTGGCGCTCATACTTTGCAGGTAGCCCTGCATTTCATTGAAGTTTTCTTCACCCGCAGCGTCTTTGCCATACTTATATTCCTGCCAGAGATATTGACTGTAGTTTGCAAATGATTCGTTCACTGTAAGATTACTCCAGCTTTCACTGGTGACAAGATCACCGAACCAGTGGTGAAACAACTCATGTGCAATAGTGCCTTCCCATGAATTGCCATCGATAAGTTCGCGGGCATCCTGTTGAGCCGATTCCTGGTGTAATGTAGCAGTGGTGTTTTCCATAGCACCGCTAACATAATCGCGGGCCACCATCTGTGCATATTTTGACCATGGGTATTCCACGCCAAGAATATTTGAAAAGAAACCCATCATCTCTGGAGTAAGACCAAAGATCTTCCTGGCAACTGATTCGTATTCCTTCTCCACATAATAACTTACTTCTTTTCCTTTGTATTTATCCTTGACAACGGCATAATCACCTATCCCCATAAAAAAGAGGTAAGGTGCATGAGGCAGATCCATCTTCCATACATCAGTGCGGGTGCCATCACTGTTTTTCTTTTGACTAACGAGATTACCATTTGAAAGGGTAACATATTTTGATGGAACCGTTAATGCAAACTCCTGCGTTGATTTTTGATTGGGTCTGTCGATAGTTGGTACCCATACTGAAGTAGCTTCTGTTTCGCCCTGGGTCCAGACTTGTGTAGGCTTATCTTTTTCTTCGCCGGTGGGGTTAATGAAGTATAAGCCTTTTGCATCGCTGATAGCTGCGCTTCCCTGTGCATCATATTCATTTGGCTTAGCGATATATTCAATATAGACTGTATAGGATTCATTGTTTTTATACGTCTTATTGAGCTTGATGTTCAGGAACATGCCATCATAATCATACTTGAGCGGCGTTGTTGAATTGCCTTTTGAAAGAGCAACTTTCTGAATCGTCATACCCTTGGCATCAAGCTGCAGGCTATCTGTGGGGTAGAAATGAGGTTTGAGCGTTAACCAGACTTTGCCGTTGAGGTAAGACTTACTGTAGTCAAATTTTGCATCCAGTTTTGTGTGAACCAGATTGTTGATTTTGGGTGCTGTTTCCCGGTATACCTTTTTCCACGATGTGTCGCCCTGACCCGGTTCATCCTGCGCAATCGCTGCAAAGGAGGAACCTGCGACCAGTAGGAGCATTAGAATTTTCTTCATGTTTTATTTTTAATGTCGACAAATATAGTTTTACAAAGGCTTAATATTTGTGAAAAATATACCAGTGGTTAACGACTAAATTCAAATAAGTTAGATTTGCTTTAATTGATCTGCATGAAGACAATCCAGTTATTGTTGGTTTTGGTATTGGCTGTTTTACGGTTAGATGGTCAGCAAAGTTTGCTCATATTCTTTGAGGGGAGCGAAAAGCGGCCCTTTTATGTCCGGATGGGAGCGAAAACAAGTGCTTCCAGTGCCACAGGGCAGGTTTATCTCACCGATCTGTCTGAAAAAAAATATGAGATCTATATTGGTTTCCCGGATGATGATCCCACTGAACACCGGTTCGATATTACACTCGCACGGTCCGACAATAGTTTTCAGTTGAAACTTGGTCCGGACAACAAATGGACGTTGATTGATCTTGATGCAAACAAAATATTGGCTGAGTCTACCCAGGGTACCCCAGCAACAGAGTATCGCGGGGTGAGAAAAACGGATGCCTTTGCGATTCTGATGGCAGGGGTAGTAAATGATTCAGCAGTGCTGTACACAACCATTCCTCCTGCGCCGCCGGTGGTTGCCAAAACAAACGCGAAGGTGGATGACAACGCCCCGGTTGCCGGCGCAAATTCACGCCCTGTTATTGACACCCCCGTTTCAGTCACGCCGAATCGGACTGATACTGATACTGTGCTTGCTGTAACACAGCCGCGCTCAGTGGGTGACACACCGCTGGCAAAAGTTGATGAAACTGCGATCAAACCAGGAGCGAACAGTCTCCCCGGTCGGGCCGATTCCGCTGTTTCAGGCGTCATTGCGAAAGAAGAAAGATCCGCGAATGTTGATTCAAAACCTCCTGCGGATCGCAAACGTGTTGATTCATTAACAATGCCGCTGGAGGAAAAAGCAGTGGTTTCGAGGGTCGATAGTGTAAAATTGGATGTGGCGGCGGCCGGTAATGAGAAACCAGATACCCCGGTTTTTGTAGTTGAAAAAGCGGCCCGGATCGTGAAAGTTGATGAAAAACATACTGCAGGCCGGCTTGAATTAGCTTATGCTGATAGCAACAACGGGAAAACTGATACCATCCGGATATCTATCCCGGAGGAACCTGAAGTAAAACAGGCGTCGATCAGAAAAGATACAACCCGTGTTCAGCAGGAACCGACGGTGAAGAAAGATTCCACTCCTGTTAAGTGGTCGGCCAACCCAAGACCATTGTCTGCGCCAGGTGATAGTGATAGCGGGAAAACTTCCCCGGTGATGATCAACTCAGACTGCACCAGTTTCGCCAGTGAATACGATGTTGACAAACTTAGGGTGAAAATGGTGAGTGAGGTTACTGCCGACGACCGGATAGCAGCCGCGCGAAAGATATTTAAAACAAAATGTTTTAGCAGTCGCCAGGTGCGTGCGCTCACCGAGTTGTTTCTGAATGATGAAGGAAAGTACAAATTCCTTGAAGCTGCTTACCCTTTTGTGTCGGACTCTGATGGATTTAAGAAGCTTTCTGAAGTGCTGACCGATGAGGTTTATATTAAACGATTCAATACGCTTGTCCGCCTGCAGTAGGCTTTTCATTACCCTTTATATAACGTTTTACCTTCACGGCGACTGATTGTCATCGCAGGGCCTCGCCTCGTTTGACAACCACCCTTGATCTTTATTGTCAGGTTCCTATATCATCGAAGTGATGGTGCTGTTATCTTTGTTGCATGGCGAGATATTTTCTTGAGCTGGGTTATCACGGTGCTGCCTATGCGGGATTTCAGATCCAGGATAACGCGCATACGGTGCAGCAGGAGGTGGAACGTGCATTGGCCACCTACTTTAGGGCCAGCCCGGTTTTGACGGGTTCATCGAGGACAGATTCGGGTGTGCATGCCCGTCAGAATTTTTTTCATTTTGATGTTGAACGGCCAATTGACCCGCGGGCGATATACAATCTCAATGCTTTGTTGCCGGCTGATATAGTGATTCGTTCATTACAGCGGGTGCAGGATGCGGCGCATTGCCGTTTTGATGCCATTTCGCGGAGTTATATATATACTATATACAGCAATAAGGATCCGTTTCTGCGTGATCGGGCGTATTTCTATCCTTATACATTGCATCTTGACCGGATGGCGGAGGCTGCGGCGTTGCTGATGGAGCACAGGGATTTCACGAGTTTTTCTAAACGCAATACGCAGGTAAGGACCTTTAATTGTGAGATCTTGAGGAGCGAGTGGGTGAAAACGGGCGGTAACCTGGAGTATCATGTGGAGGCGAACCGGTTTTTGCGGGGAATGGTACGGGGGCTGGTGGCTACTATGTTGCGGGTGGGGCGTGGGAGGCTGGATGTGTCGGGTTTGGGGGAAGTTTTGGCTGGGCGGGACAATTCGAGGGCGTGGTTTGATGTGCCCGGGCATGGTTTGATGTTGCAGGAGGTGCGTTTTGACTGGGAGCGGGTGCTTTTGCGTTGATAGGGTGCGACTGCGCTGGGGTTAGGGATGGCAGTTAGCTGATGATTTGTCTCCGAGGTTCAGTTCATTAATCACCGATTTTGGATTTGTGGTGCCAGGTTTGGTTAGGTTATTTAATCTGGGGGGAAACAGACGTTTTGTGTTTGCCTTCGTAAAGCGGGGCATCGTGACCGGTGCCGGAGGGAATTGTTAAAGCGGGAGGAATTTTGACGTGAAAAAGAAGTGTTTTTGGAATCTGCGGAGGTGTTGGTGTGGGTTGAATTTGGTGGTGAAAACGGGGGTGGTTTTTGAATGTTAAAAGATGATTTTTTGAAAGAAAAATTGCGAAAAAGTTGGCGGATAATTTTAC
>JAEZGI010000033.1 GCA_023416995.1 Bacteroidota bacterium | reverse complement strand
GTGCTGCTTAACCTAATGAATGTTTTATTATATTCATTGTTCACTATAGCATTCTTATGCAGGATCAGAATCAGGAAATTTATGTAATCATACTTATTGGTGGAATTTTAGCCCTGCTCCTGGTCGGATTTATTGTTACCATTCTTTTTCTTTACCAACGCAAACAGCATAAACAGGAACAAGAGATTGTCCGGATCAAAAAAGAGTATGACCAGGAATTACTAAGAACCCAGTTAGAGATCCAGGAAGGCACTTTTAAAACAATCGGACAGGAGTTACATGATAATATAGGGCAGGTACTCTCCGTAGTTAAGCTTTCATTAGCCATTCTGCCAATCGAAAAAGAAGATCCCGTATATGAAGGAGTGTTCAATATCCGGCAGATGCTGAACAAGGCAATATTCGACCTGGCAGATCTCACAAAAAGTCTGCATTCTGATCGTATTGCCCAGGTTGGCCTGGTTGAATCGATCCGTTTTGAAATTGAAAACTTAAAAAAGGCGGGCCTCCTGCAAATTACTTATGAATCGCCTGCTGATGAACCCATAGCTGATCCTCAAAAAGCGATATTCCTGTTCCGGATTTTCCAGGAGAATATTAATAACATATTAAAGCACTCGCGCGCCACAAGAGTTGATGTTCTGATACAACTGATAGAAGATGCAATTTTTGTTATGAAGATCCGGGATAATGGGGTAGGCTTTAACGTTAAGGAAAAAACTGAAGCCGCAAAATCCACTACTGGCGTAGGTTTGAAGAGCATGACGAACCGCGCCAAACTAATTGGCGGAGAAATTTCTTTTCAAAGTGCGCCCGGAAGCGGGACTACTGTTACAGTAGCCTTACCTTTGCCCCATTAAAGTGCTCATCAGGTATGGCCGGAGTGAACAACAAAATACGGGTCGCCGTAGCAGATGATCATAGTCTGCTGCGCCAGGCGCTTGCCAAACTTATCAACTCATTCGATAATTTTGCCGTCTTATTTGAGGCCAACAATGGTCACGAATTAAAGGCGAAGCTAAGCAAACACATCATTCCTGATATTGTTCTGCTTGATGTGAATATGCCGGATATGGATGGTTATGAAACTGCGCAATGGCTCCATCAGAACTATCCCCAGGTGAAAGTGCTTGCGCTTTCGATGTTCAGCGATGAAAACATCATCATCCGGATGCTGAAACTTGGTGCCAAAGGCTACATTCTAAAAAATGCCGAACCCGAAGAGCTTAAAGAAGCTCTCACTTCTGTACTTGAAAAAGACTTTTACCTTTCAGAATATATCTCCGGGAAAATCGTCAGCGGCCTCAATAAGGACCTCGACCGACCCGATGACCGCGTTTCACTAACCGATAAGGAAAAAGAACTGCTACGCTGGATTTGTTCCGAAATGACTTATAAAGACATCGCTGCAAAGATGTATGTAAGTCCGCGCACACTCGACGACTACCGCAATAACCTCTTTGAGAAGTTGAAGGTAAAGACCAGGGTTGGTCTCGTACTCTACGCAATCAGGAATCGCATCGTGGAGGTTTGATCAACCAGCCATTCCCGTCACCAATCCTCAGCCAGCGTCAACTCTTGTCAGGGGCAAAAAAAAGACCGGAACTGGTCCGGCCTTCTATTGTCTTATTTACTTAAATACATACTTCTGTCTTTATATAACTGTCGGAAATATGGATCGCGCAAATCTTTGATAAAACGTATTGCTTCACCGGTACTTTTCATTTCGGGTCCCAGTTCTTTGTTTACCCCGGGGAATTTGTTGAAGCTGAACACCGGTTCTTTGATTGCAAAACCTTTCAGCTTCTTCTCAAATTTGAAATCCTTCAGTGTATGTGTGCCGATCATCACCTTCGTGGCAACATTGAGATATGGAATCTGGTATGCCTTGGCGATAAAAGGTGTGGTACGTGATGCACGCGGGTTGGCTTCAATTACAAATACTTTCCCGTCTTTGATAGCAAACTGGATGTTGATCAAACCCTTAATGTTCAAAGCCCTTGCGATTTTTTCAGCATAATGTTCCATAGTGGTAACAACCAGTGGTGTCAGGTTGAAAGCAGGTAAAACCGCGTTACTATCACCACTATGTATACCGGCAGGTTCAATATGTTCCATCACACCCATCACATGGAAGTTCGTGCCGTCAAAGATGGCATCAATCTCCGCTTCCTGGCAACGGTCAAGAAAATGATCGATCAGAATTTTGTTACCCGGAATGTGTTTCAGCAAACTCACCACAGCATTTTCAACTTCATCATCATTGATGACAATGCGCATACGCTGGCCACCCAGCACATAACTTGGGCGAACCAAAACCGGGTAACCTACACGGTTAGCCACCTGGATCGCTTCATCAACCGACAAAGCAGTACCGTAATCAGGATAAGGAATGTCGAGATGTTTCAGCATATCACTGAAACGGCCGCGATCTTCCGCGATATCCATATTGTCGAATGAAGTTCCGATGATCTTAACCCCTTTTTCATGTAATCTTTCAGCAAGTTTAAGCGCAGTTTGTCCGCCAAGCTGAACTATTACACCCTCTGGTTTTTCGTGTTCGATGATTTCCCAAAGGTGTTCCCAATAAACCGGTTCGAAATACAGTTTATCGGCGATATCGAAATCGGTTGAAACAGTTTCTGGGTTACAGTTAACCATGATTGCTTCGTAGCCACATTCTTTGATAGCCAGCAGTCCATGAACGCAGCAATAGTCGAACTCGATACCTTGCCCGATCCGGTTTGGTCCGCTTCCTAAAACAATGATCTTCTTTTTCGGGGTAACGATACTTTCGTTCGCGTTCCCGTTTTCAAAGGTGGAATAGAAATATGGAGTTTTTGCTTCGAACTCGGCAGAACAGGTATCTACCATTTTAAATACACGTGTTATGCCTGCTGCCTTTCTTTTCTCATAAAGCTCGTCTTCGGTGCCATTGTTCATGATACGAACAATTTGTTCGTCACTGAATCCAAGGCGTTTTGCGTCCTTCAGCACTTCAATTGGTAAGGTCTGAAGCTGATATTTGGCGAGCTCTTTCTCCATGTTACAGATCTTCTGAATCTCGTAAAGGAACCAGCGATCAATACCGTTTGTAGCTTTCGAAATTGAATTCACCGATATACCGGCCATCAGTGCGTCTTTGATCCTAAAGATCCTGTCCCATTTTGGCTTCCTGATATATTCAAGTAATTCTTCACCATGCATCAGGCTTTTGCCATAATAGCCAAGACCGACTGCATTGTTTTCGAGACTCTGACAAGCTTTCTGAACTGCTTCAGTAAAACTGCGTCCGATAGCCATTACTTCACCAACCGACTTCATCTGCAGACCCAGTGTATCGTCGGCTCCTTTGAACTTATCGAAATTCCAACGCGGCAACTTAACAATTACATAGTCCAGGGCCGGTTCAAAATAAGCGGAAGTGTTTTTGGTGATTTGGTTCTGCAACTCGTCGAGGTTATAACCGATGGCGAGTTTCGCAGCAATCTTAGCGATTGGGTATCCCGTTGCTTTTGAAGCAAGCGCGGAAGAACGGCTCACACGCGGATTGATTTCAATAGCGATGATTTCTTCATTGTCGGGGTTGAGTGCAAACTGTACATTACAACCGCCGGCAAAATTTCCAAGATCACGCATCATGCGTATCGCGGTATTGCGCATCAACTGAAAAGCTGTGTCACTAAGCGTCATAGCCGGCGCCACAGTAATGGAATCGCCGGTGTGTACGCCCATTGGGTCGAAGTTTTCGACTGTACAAATAATGGCAACATTATCATTGGCATCTCTGAGTAACTCAAGCTCAAATTCTTTCCAGCCCAGTACTGCTTTTTCAACAAGTACCTCGTGGATCGGAGAGGCCTGCAAACCACGGTTCAGGGCTTCATCAAGATCATCTTTTCCGTGAACAAAACCACCGCCGGTTCCACCGAGTGTAAATGACGGGCGGATCACCAATGGGAATCCTATCTCCTGCGCAAACTCTTTTCCTTCAAGATAGGAGTTCGCGGTTTTAGCCTGGGCCACGGACACACCAAGTTCAATCATCCACTGGCGAAACTTCTCGCGATCTTCGGCTTTATCGATTGCTTTAATATCAACCCCAATCAGGCGCACACCAAATTTTTCCCACAAACCGAGGTCCTCTGCTTCTTTAGCCAGGTTTAACGCAGTTTGACCGCCCATTGTCGGTAGCACAGCGTCTATCTGGTTTTCTTCCAGGATTTGTTCAATGCTTTCTACGGTAAGTGGTAACAGGTAAACCTTGTCGGCCATCATGGGATCGGTCATGATCGTGGCCGGGTTACTGTTTATAAGAATCACTTTGATGCCTTCTTCCCGCAAACTCCGGGCGGCCTGGGTGCCGGAATAATCAAACTCGCAAGCTTGCCCGATAATAATTGGTCCTGAACCGATGATCAATACTGACTTAATGGAAGAATCTTTTGGCATATATGTTTAAACTAATTTTTAAAAACAAATTGCGCAAAAGTAAGGCAGCAGAAGGAAACGTGCCGATATTTTTTTGTTTAAAATCACCAGCGGGCATGAAAAAACCCCGCGCAGGGCGGGGTTCCGGAAAATATTTTTATGCGCGAATTCAGCTTTTATGGTATGATGCCATTTCAATGTCATCAAGCGCGACATTCCCGTCTTCCAGCAGTTTCTTCTGCTGAGCCTGCTGACGTTTCTCTTCATTCCGGATCTTGATTTTAAACATCCATCGTTGCTTTGCCTCGGCACCCTTTACAATACCTACAATACTTCCAAAAACAATAGCAATAAGCAAAATGGTTCTGTTGTAAATCTTTTTCATTTCCGGTGAATTTTTATTGTCATATAATTAAGACACAGCCCTAATGCCAAAAGCTGTTCCAAATTCAAAATATATTATCCGTTTTGCCGGGTTTCATTATTTTTTAACACACTTTCATAAAAACACTTGCCCGGCAGAAAAGTTTGAAGCTTTTAACTGTTAAGAGTAAGGCAAGAATAAGGCCATTCATTATAAACGGCTTAGTTTTGCGGCTCTTGTCACCGAAAAAAGTTCAGGATGCGTTTGTTGTTTTTTCCCCTGTTGTTTTTGTGTCAGTTCAGCTTTGCCCAACGCCCGCCAGAAGTGGGTTATCCGAAGGGATATTTCCGCAACCCTTTAAACATCCCCATACTGTTAAGCGGCAACTTTGGTGAACTACGACCCAACCATTACCACATGGGTCTTGATCTCAAAACGCAGGCCAGGGAAAATTTACCGGTGTATGCCGCAGCAGAGGGCTATATCGCTCGTATCAAAATTGAACCGGGTGGATTCGGACGCGCTCTTTATATTAATCATCCCAACGGTTTTACCACATTGTATGCTCACCTTAACGACTTCAACCCAAAATTAGAAGCATGGGTTAAAGAACAGCAATACCGGCTGGAAAGTTGGAGCTTAGGGCTAGAACTCACGCCGGACCTGTTTCCTGTAAAAAAAGGTGATTTCCTGGCGAATAGTGGAAACACGGGTGGATCGCAGGCACCCCACCTCCATTTTGAAATTCGCAGAACGGAAAATGACGTAAATGTTAACCCTATGAGTTTTGGGTTCCCAATTTCTGACAACACCAGACCGTCGATTTTGAGGTTGGGCATTTACGACAGAAAAAAAAGTGTGTACGAGCAATCCCCAAGAATAATACCGGTAAAAAATTCCGGCGCCGGGAAATATATTACCACTGTGGGAACAGTTACAGTGTCATCACCTAAGGTAAGCCTGGCCTTCACGGGTTACGACACCCAGAGTGGTTCATCGAATCTTAACGGTATCTATGAAGCAATCCTGTACATGGATGGCAAGCCAATAGTTGACTTCAGGATGGACAATATAAGTTATAACGACACCCGCTATATGAATGCGCATATAGATTACCGTTTGAAAACCGGTGGCGGCGCTTATTTGCAACATTTGTCTGAACTGCCAGGGTATATCAACTCAATTTACCGCCAGTATGACGGAGACGGGATCCTTGATCTTTCTGACGGTGCCGCGCATGAAATCCTGATTGAAGTAAAAGATGCGCATAACAACAAATCGGAATTGCGCACACGTATCCAGTATAAAGGCGGTGCGAACACCACAGTTTCACAACCTGCCGGAACAGGTAAATTATTTTCGCCATTGATGCTGGACGGTTTTGAGTCGGAGCAATGCGAATTCTTTATTGGAGAAAAATGTCTCTACGATGAGGTGTTTGTAAAATATTCCACCACGCCGGGCACTGGAGAATCTACCGTATCTGACCTTCACCATATCGGAAGTTCTTTAATTCCGTTACAGGAGCCGTTCCTTGTTCGCATCCGGCCAAACCGCGCGCTTAGTGAGTTAGAGCAATCCCGCACGGTAATGCAATGGACATCCGGTGCCCGTACAAATGTTGTAAAAGTAGAATGGAAGGATGGATGGGCCTCTGCAAATTTCCGCGACTTCGGCACATATAAACTTGTTGTAGATAATGAACCGCCCGTAGTTGTTCCGGTTGGATTTAATGATGGTGCAAATCTGTCAAAAGCATCAGGTATTGTATTCACTGTTCGCGATAACAGTGGCCGGTTCAAAAATGTGCGTCCCGAGCTTAATGGGAAATGGTTGCGGTTCACCAACGACAAGGGTCGCATCTTCAGGTACAGTTTTGATGAAAATTGTCCGCGCGGTAGCCATGAATTGGTGATTCGTGCCGAAGATGAAGCAGGGAACCAAACCATAAGATCGTTCAAATTTACCAGATGATTACATTAAAAGAAGGCGACAAGGCTCCCGCTTTTACAGGAACCGACCAGGATGGCAACAAAATAAAGCTGGCTGATTTCAAAGGACGTAAGGTGGTTTTGTATTTCTATCCCCAGGATGATACCCCTACCTGTACCGTGCAGGCTTGTAACCTGAGAGATAATTATGCTTTGCTGAAACAACATGGTTTTGAAATCATCGGGATAAGTCCGGACGAAGGAACCAAACACCAGCGTTTTCGTGAAAAGTATCAGCTGCCGTTTGCGCTGATCACGGATCCCGGGCGTAAGATCATTGAGAAATATGGAGTCTGGGGCGAAAAAGTATTATATGGAAGAAAGTATCTGGGCCTGCATCGCACAACATTTGTTATTGACGAACAAGGCCGGATCAGCAGAATCTTCCTGCGTCCTAAAAACAAACAGCATGCAGAGGAAATCTTAAAGGTTTAATTCTCCTGTTCTGCGGCCCGGGCTTCCACTTCAAATTTATTGTTGTAGTAGCCATGCCGCAACGATTCTACCAGGTATCGACACAGAAACAGGAAAAATCCGTGTCGCCGGAACTGTTGTATATGTTTGAGTTCGTGTTTAACCCATCTTTTATTTTCTAAAAATTCGGCCGCAGAAGTATTGTGCAGGTAAATGGTTTTTCCCAGCACCATAGCCACGCGCGCTGTGCCTAATTTCCAGGCTGCCAGCCTGGCGAGTGTTGAATTTTCTTTTATTCGGTAATTCACACGCTCATTCTTTTTGAATTATCCACTCAACTTCACCAACCGCGAACCTGCGGTCGGCATTGTCGCTTGTAAGCAACCAACCCCATGAATCAACCCCCTTAATTATGGTTTCGAAGGTCACTGGTCCCTGGCGCAGTTTCACTTTCTGGCCAAGCATAAACAACGCCGAGTTGTAGTCACTCAGAATTTTATCGGACTTGTTTTTATAAAAAAGCTCCAGTCGTTGTGATATAAAACCACACAGTGAGCGGGCCAGCCTGATCACATCAAATTCTTTACCTGTAATTTGTTTTAGTGAAACCGCTTTTGCCTGGTATTCATCGAAACGGGTTTGATTAACATTAATGCCCATGCCTGCTATTGCGGAACTCCAGGAATTATCGGGCGGGGTAAGTTGGTTTTCAATGAGAATGCCCCCTGCCTTTCTGTCACGCCAGTAAATATCGTTCGGCCATTTGACCGATGTGTCATCACCGGCTATAGATTTATAAAAATCATAACAACCGAGCGCAATAGTAGCTGAAAAAAGGAAGGCCTGGTTGATGTGAGCCGTACCAGGACTGAGATTCAGGCTCATCATGATATTCTCACCGGGCGCGGAAACCCAGCTTTTACCCCGCTGCCCCTTACCGGCTGTTTGTTCAAGCGCAAAATAGGTGGTGCCATGGCCCGCAAATCCAGCACGGGCCTGTGCCATGGCATAGTTGTTGGTGCTATCAACCGTTGGCAGCACGATGAAAGGCTGTCCTATAGTATCAAAGGTGGCAGGAAATGACAAAAGATTACTATTTTTGATACAAACGAAATTAAAATATAGACGTTACTTATGCGTCTTCTGTATAAATACAATTGATCACTAAAAGTTTTGATTATTGGAACAACTTTCAAAGTTATCTACCCGCCGCAAGAGAAACGGTGTTGCCAGGTTAACAAAAAATTCAAAAATATTTAAAGCAATAATACACGCCATCCAGGAAAAGAAAGGTTCAAATATCGTTTCTCTGGATCTCCGTAAAATTCCTGAAGCAGTTGCAGATTTTTTTATTGTTTGCGAAGCCAACAGTACGACCCAGGTTAAAGCTATCAGTGATTATGTTGAGTTTTATGTGAAACAGGTTACGGACGAGTCGCCCTATCGTCATGAAGGGCAACAGGCTGCTCATTGGATTCTTGTCGACTATATAAACGTGGTTGTTCATGTTATGCAACCCGAAACCCGTAGGTTTTACAAGCTGGAAGAAATGTGGAGCGATGCGCTCACAGATGAACATTTATAGTTTATCGACTGTTTGTTGTGATCTGTAGTTAAGGTTCATTGATCACAACCGGCAACGATGAACTCAAAAAAACAAATTATCACAAAATCAAGAACCTAGGAGACCCAGAATGATGTCACAAGACGACTCAAGACAAAACGACCGTAATTTCCCCCGGTTAAGACCAAGAGACGATAACAATCCCAAGAAAGGGCCAAGATTTAGCATTTACTGGATCTGGGCCATCATATTCGCCGTGCTTGTAGGTTTCCAGATCTTTGGCTCATTTACTCCGGATGCCAAGCAACTGGAGTCTGAAATGGAATTCACCAACAACATGCTGCGCAAGGGCGATGTAGCACGGCTGGTATTGGTAACCAACAAAAACCTTGTACGGGTTTATATCAAAAAGGACAGCCTTGATAAACCTTATTATAAAGAAAAGCTTGAGAAAAGCTGGCAGGGCGCGAAACCTGAAGGTCCTCATTTTGAATTTACCGTTACCAAAACGGATGAATTTGAAAAACGGCTTTTAGATGAATTTAAAAACGATCCATCCATACCTCAGTTCCCGTATAAACCGGTGATGGAAGGTGAATGGTTCGGTCCATTCCTTAATTTCCTTTTGCCATTACTCGTTATTGTCTTGATCTGGGTAATGCTTATGCGTAAAATGGGTGGTGGTGCCGGCGGCGGAAGTGGTCCCGGCGGTATATTCAACATTGGAAAATCTAAAGCAACGCTGTTTGATAAAGGCGCCAAAGTAAACATCACGTTTGCTGACGTTGCCGGGCTTGATGAAGCCAAGGTGGAAGTGATGGAAATAGTTGACTTCCTGAAAAACCCTAAAAAGTACACTGCGCTTGGTGGTAAGATTCCGAAAGGTGCGTTGCTTGTGGGTCCTCCGGGAACAGGTAAAACCTTGCTTGCAAAAGCTATGGCAGGTGAGGCCCAGGTGCCATTCTTCTCTATGTCTGGTTCTGATTTCGTTGAACTATTTGTGGGTGTGGGTGCCAGCCGTGTAAGAGATCTTTTCAAACAGGCACGCGAAAAAGCTCCCTGTATCATTTTTATCGATGAGATTGATGCTATCGGTCGTGCAAGGGGCAAAAACGCGATCATGAGCAATGATGAACGCGAAAGTACGCTGAACCAGCTCCTGGTTGAGATGGATGGGTTCAGTGGTGAAAGCGGTATCATCGTTCTTGCAGCTACCAACAGACCTGATGTACTTGATACAGCGCTGTTGCGTCCGGGACGTTTCGACAGACAAATCTCAATAGATAAACCGGATCTTAAAGGTCGCGAGCATATTTTCAAAGTGCATCTCAAACCAATTAAGATATCTACCAAGGTTGATATTCATAAACTGGCAGAACAAACACCCGGCTTTGCTGGTGCAGATATTGCCAATGTGTGTAATGAAGCCGCGTTGATCGCTGCAAGAAAAGGCAAAGAGCATGTTGAGATGGAAGATTTCCAGGATGCAGTTGATCGCGTTATAGGTGGTCTTGAGAAAAAGAACAAAATCATCTCTCCTGAAGAAAAGAAAATCATTGCTTATCATGAAGCTGGACATGCTATCTGCGGGTGGTACCTCGAACATGCATATCCTTTACTGAAAGTAACCATTGTACCTCGTGGAGTTGCAGCACTTGGTTATGCCCAATACACACCAAAGGAGCAATATCTTTACAACACTGATCAGTTAGTTGAACAGATTTGTATGACACTCGGTGGGAGAGCAAGTGAAGAGATTTTCTTTAATAAAATTTCTACCGGAGCTCAAAACGACCTGCAGCAAATTACACGCATCGCCTATTCAATGATTACCGTTTATGGTATGAATGAAAAAGTGGGTAAGGTGAGCTTCTATGATCCGGCGCAGGAAGGTTCTTTCACAAAACCCTATAGTGAAGAAACGTCCAGGCTGATTGATGACGAAGTGAGAAAACTGATCGATGCAGCATACGAAAAAACCAAACGTTTGCTGATCGAAAAAAGTGAACAGGTTAGTATCCTTGCTGAAGCACTTCTTGATAAAGAAGTATTGTTCCAGAGCGATGTTGAAAGATTGATTGGAAAACGTCCTTTCGAAGAAAGAAAAACCCTGGACGTTGACGATCCAAATCCTGATCATCATTCAAATGGTGCAATCAGCGAAGGCGTTCCACCTTACGATCCAAATGTCACCAATCATCCACCAACAGTTTAAACATGAATGTATCTTCCGCTAAGGAAAATATTCTCAAAAAAATACGGAAGGCGTTGACTCAGTCAACGCCTATTCCTTTTCCGCAAAGTGAGGGCAGCAGTTCGGTTTTTCAACCTCTGCAGCAGGAAATTGAAATCGAATTTGCTGAGCAGTTCACCCGGCTGCAGGGCCGGTTTGTGTTTTGTGTTGATTACGCGGAAGCTGCCCTGCAACTGAAAGCAATAGCTACCGCAAACAAGTGGACCAAACTTTACTGTAAAGAGTCAGCGCTTGTGAACACGTTAAGCGAACAGGGTTTTGAAGGACCGGAAGCACGTGATCTGGAAGGTTGTGATGCAGCCATAACTACCTGCGAATTTCTCGTGGCAAGAACGGGTTCGATAGTACTGAGTTCAGCGCAACAAAGTGGCAGAACGGTTAGTGTATATGCTCCGGTTCATATTTGTGTTGCAACTACTGATCAACTTGTATATGAAGTGCGTGAGGGTCTGATGAAGATGAAAGAAAAATATGCCGGTCAGTTGCCATCAATGTTTACTTTCGCCTCCGGACCGAGCAGAACAGCCGATATCGAAAAAACGCTGGTTGTAGGAGTTCATGGTCCGAAAGAAGTTTTTGTAATATTAGTGGACCAGCCCCCGACCGTATGAACCCATGAATATTCCTTCGTCCAAAAAAATATACTTCCTTTCTGACTTCCATCTCGGTGCCCCTACGCATAGTGCCAGCCTGGAGAGAGAAAAAAAAATCGTTGCTTTTCTTGAAGAGATCCGTTCCGAGGCCGCAGTCATTTTTATAGTCGGTGACATGTTCGACTTCTGGTACGAATACAGGAAAGTAGTTCCCAAAGGTTATGTGCGACTGTTTGGTAAACTTGCGGAACTGACCGATTCAGGTATTGCCGTTCATTTTTTTGTTGGCAACCATGATATGTGGATGAAGGATTATCTCACTACTGAATTAAACATTCCGGTTTATTTTGAAGGCCGGGAATTTGAGTTCAACGGTAAACAGTTCCTCGTGGCACACGGCGACGGACTTGGACCAGGCGACAAGGGCTACAAGTTTCTTAAAAAGATATTCAGAAATCCTTTATGTCAATGGTTGTTTGGTATACTGCCGCCGGCCATTGGAATAGGACTCGCTGATTATTTTAGTCGTAAAAGCCGTGAGGCCACCGGCCAGCATGAACAACAGTTCCTGGGGGAAAAAGATGAATGGCTGATTACTTACTGCCGTGAACAGTTACAGAAAAAGCATTACGATTACCTTGTGTTTGGCCACCGGCATCTGCCTATTGATTTCGCCTTAACCCCTCAAAGCAGATATGTGAATTTAGGCGATTGGATCAATTACTTTACCTATGCTGTATTTGATGGGCAACATCTGGGTCTGCATACGCGTTATGCAGAGCTGGAACATAAGATCGTGAGAAAATGATAAAACGCTGTTATGTATTATTGGTGTTATTGGTGGCCACCTTTTGTGTGAACGCACAGGAGATAACACCAAAGCTCGCGGGCGCTTATACCGGTGATATCGTTGATTTCACCGTCGATAATCTCGGCAACTGCTATACAGTAAGTAGTACCGGACAGTTGAAAAAGTTAAACGCTGCAGGTGATTCAGCAGGTGTGTTTAATGATGTTCGCCGGTATGGAAAACTATATTCACTTGATGTGAGCAATCCGCTGAAGGTGTTATTGTATTTCAAGAACTTTGGAACTATACTGATACTTGATCGTTTTTTGAACGTTCGATCTACCATCGATCTGCGGAAGCAAAACCTTTTACAGGTAAAAACCATAGGTCAATCGTACGACAACAATATCTGGGTATTTGATGAGCTTGAAAGCAAGTTGAAAAAAATTGCCGATGATGGACGGGTGGTTGATCAATCAGCCGATTTCCGGATGCTTTTTGATTCTATGCCTTCACCTACGTTTATAGTGGACCAGGACAAGCTGGTTCATTTGTATGATTCAACCAAAGGGGTGTACCTGTTTGATTATTATGGTGCGTTTAAAAACAGGCTTGCTTTTACCGGCTGGACAGATTTTACAGTGATAAATAAAGTAATGTTTGGCAGAGATGGTGACTTCCTGTTCAGCTACGAACCGGGCACACTGAATTTAAAACGTTATCCGGTTCCCCCAGGTCTCCGTTCAGCAAAGAAACTTAAGATCACTCCTCAATACCTGTACGCATTACAGGAAGGCAGGCTCGAATTTTATAATTACGAACAGGTTAGTGGCAACCGGTAAACGGTTCACGATAATTATCAGGTTAATGTTGGTTAACTTTGGGCATTATAGTTTTGAAGGATAATTCATGAAAGAGTACCTCGATTTAGTATTTCTTGATAATACACTCAGAAGTTACCTGGTAGTTGCCAGTGCCATACTACTTGCCCTGCTACTTAAAAAATACTTATCAAAATATATCGCCGGCTTTTTCTTTAGAATAATCCAACGCGTTACTGTCGGGGTTGATAAAGTGTCTTTTGTGAATCTGTTGAGGCCGCCACTGGAAGTTTTTTTATTGTTGTTGGTTGGTCTGATTGCAATTGAAAAACTTAACTATCCTTCGCTGCTTGATGTCAGGATTTACAGAACCACAAGTCATGCGATCTTTGAGGTTGTTTCGATCATTGTTTTTATAATTTCTTTTATCTGGTTGTTATTACGCATCATCGATTTTATTGCGATGATATTGCATCAAAAGGCTAATGCTACGGGCGATGTAAAAGAGAATCAACTGGTAGTTTTTTTTAAAGATTTCTTCAAGGCAGTACTAATCATTATCGGGATCCTTCTTATACTGAAATACGCTTTCCGTTACCAGATTGGAAATCTTATTACAGGGCTTAGTATTGCTACTGCAGCTATCGCGCTTTCATTGCGGGAAAGCATGGAAAATCTTATCGCGTCCTTTATCATCTTCTTTGACAAACCATTTATGACCGGTGATCTTGTAAAGGTGCAGGGTGTTACGGGTACGGTTGAAAAAATAGGGTTGAGAAGTACCAAGATAAGAACTGATCAGAAAACCTTTCTTACTGTTCCTAACAAACAGATGGTGGATACGCTGATGGACAATCTGTCTTTACGTACACAGCGCCGGGCCTTTGTGCAATTGGAGCTTCATGCATCGACCAATCATGAGCTGGTTAACCAGCTGGTGCTTGCCATTGAAAAGCTGTTGCAGATGAGAAACAGTGAGGTTGAAAATTATACAGTGTTTTTGTCGGATATAACGAAAAATGCTTTCATAGTTCATGTTGAATTCTATACTGCGCCTATTCCAATAGCAGACTTCAATGCTCTTCGCCAGCAGGTGAATCTTAGTATGATTCAATTACTCGAAGACCTGGACATTAAACTGGCCACGCGGGAACAGGAATTGATTCAGGGTGCATCCTGATTGATCAGAGACTTGCTTTTACTTCGAGCAGGAAGCCTTTTATTTTTTGAAGCGATTGTATCATAGCAAAACGTTCAGGCGAACGTTTGTTCTTTTTGAGAAAATCTTTTGCTCCCTCTATAGTTAACTTTCTGCGTCGCAACAGATCATGTATCAATAAAAGATTTTTGATATCGATTGGCCGGAAATGTCGGTCCCCTTTGCGATTTTTACGGGGTTGAATAATGTCAAATTCTGTTTCCCAAAAACGGAGCAGTGATTGATTTACCTGGAACATTTCAGCTACCTCACCGATGGCATAATACTGTTTTTTAAACAGTTCCTCATCGGGCGGGATATTGATAAGAGCGGCGCCTTCTTCGATCGTTTTAAGAGACTTTCTGCCGCGGTTTGATTTAGCAGATTTTGGCACTGAAGCAAGCGGATCTGTTTCGACTTCGTTCTCTGGCAGGGGGGACGGTGTTGTGAAGTCGAGAATCATCGTACTATCCGGTTCAGAAACAGATAGCTCCACATCACTTATCGGTACCGGTTCATCCGTTAACTGTTCTGTTCCGCTGTTCTCCGTGGTATCGGGAGTTTCTTCATTAACAGGTTCGGTTTCTGTTGCACCGGCAACCCCCGGTGGCTGTTTCAATGATTTGATCCGCACACCAACACCTGCCTGCTCTTCGAGTTCAGTAGGCTCCTGAAATTCAAATGTTATCTGAGAATAATTCTTCATTGATTTTCGCGCCGCCATAGTACTCCAAATATCGTGCAATAACGGAAAAAGGAACATATCACCGGCATTTCAGCGCGTGATTTCTTTGCACATAAATTGTGCAAATCATGTGCGTATCTAACCGTTCTCAAAAAGGTTTACAAATGGTGGATAAAACCCTGATTATAAGGGTGAAAAAAGCCGTTCCCTCGGGCACATAAAACGGTTTTCCCGCCTTATTTTTCGTAACTTTGCACGAATTAAACTCACCCGATTTTTCAAACCAAATATGACTACAGAAACTAACGAAATTCTTGCTCCATCCGTTGCCGGATACGGAGCTGACAGTATACAGGTATTAGAGGGTTTAGAAGCGGTCAGAAAGCGACCTGCGATGTATATTGGTGACATTAGTGAAAAGGGACTTCACCACCTGGTTTATGAAGTAGTTGATAACTCGATTGATGAAGCTCTTGCAGGGTATTGTAAAAACATTATTGTCAATATTCATGAAGATAATTCCATCTCAGTACAGGATGATGGTCGTGGTATCCCCACGGGTATGCACCAGAAGGAGAAACGGAGTGCCCTGGAAGTGGTAATGACTGTGCTGCATGCCGGTGGGAAGTTTGACAAAAACACTTATAAAGTATCCGGTGGTTTACACGGTGTAGGTGTGAGTTGTGTGAATGCATTGAGTCAAAAACTACAGGTAACGGTTTGCCGCGAAGGCAAGATCTTTGAGCAGGAATACCGCATCGGTGTTCCGCAATACCCTGTGCGCGAAATCGGTGAAGCCGATCGTACTGGTACCACTGTACATTTCTGGCCCGACACAAGCATTTTTACAGCTTCGGTTTATAAAAAAGATATTCTTGAGGGTCGTCTTCGTGAACTGTCTTACCTGAACAAAGGCATTTCAATCATATTGAACGATCTGCGTGAGAAAGATGAGAATGGAGAGGTGTATTCAAAGAAGTTTTTCAGTGAAGGCGGTATCGTAGAGTTTGTTGAAATGCTGGACAGCAACGCGGGGCGCACGCCGCTTCTTCCTAAAATTATATTTGTCGAGGGCCGCGATGAAACCACTAATGTAATGGTGGAGGTTGCGCTTTGTTATAACAGCGGTTATGCTGAACATATTTACTCGTATGTAAACAACATCAACACCATTGAAGGTGGTACGCACGTTTCTGGTTTCCGCAGAGCGCTCACAAGGGTTTTCAAAAGTTATGGTGAGAAAGAAAACCTGTTTGAAAAAGCAAAGGTTGAAATTGAAGGCGACGATTTTCGTGAAGGTTTGAGCAGTGTTATTTCTGTTAAGGTTCCTGAGCCACAGTTCGAGGGTCAGACAAAAACAAAGCTTGGTAACAGTGAGGTAATGGGTGTTGTAGACACTACCGTTTCCCGTGTTTTGCAATCGTTCCTGGAAGAGAATCCAAAAGAAGCCAAGGCGATTATTCAAAAGGTGATCCTCGCTGCGCAGGCAAGAGCAGCAGCAAAAAAAGCGCGCGAGCTTGTACAACGTAAAAGTGTGTTAAGCGGCGGCGGTTTACCCGGCAAACTTGCAGACTGTTCGGATCGTGATCCGGATCGTTGCGAACTGTTCCTGGTTGAGGGTGACTCAGCAGGTGGTACAGCCAAACAAGGCCGTGACCGGAGTTTCCAGGCCATCTTACCCTTACGCGGTAAAATTCTCAACGTCGAGAAAGCGATGGAACACAAGATCTATGAAAACGAAGAGATCAGGAACATGTACACTGCTCTCGGCGTTACTGTTGGTGTACCTGATGATCCTAAGGCCCTAAATCTCGCTAAGCTCCGCTATCATAAACTGATCATTATGACGGATGCTGATGTGGATGGAAGTCACATTGCTACGTTGATCCTTACTTTCATATACCGTTACATGAAAGAGCTCGTTGAACAGGGTTATGTTTATATCGCACAGCCCCCGCTTTACCAGGTTAAAAAAGGCAAAGAGTCTGCTTACGCCTGGACCGAAGAAGAGAGAAAAGGATGGGTAGAAAAACTTGCAGGCGGTAAAGAAGACAGTGTTAACATCCAACGTTACAAAGGTTTGGGAGAAATGAATTCAGAACAACTCTGGGACACTACCATGAATCCCGATACCCGCACCCTGAAGCGCGTGACAATCGAAAGTGCTGCTGAAGCTGACCGGATCTTCAGTATGCTGATGGGTGATGAAGTTGCTCCACGCAGGGAATTCATTGAAAGTCATGCGAAATACGCAAAACTGGACATTTGATGTAAAGTTATTCCATTTTATAATCTGTTAAAAATCAGTTAGATCGGGCAGAAATTCAAAAATTGTTTTATTTATTCCGGTTTTTCAGGCGCTACCTGACTAAATTTGAGCACAGATCGATATTACTAACCATTTAAAATAAGCATTATGTCAACAATAACACTCACCGCATACAATGTGAAAACCAAAGAAAAGAATGTTCCAATCCTTGATGCTGTGATTACAAAGACTGCTAAAGGAACTTACATGGCGCAGGGTAATGACGGTAAAGGAAACAAGCTTACTACCTTATTGGGAGAAGCGAAAGCACTTGCGGCCATCAAGGAAGGTGTTGCAAAACAAGGATGGTAATTTACCTCCATTAAAAAAATAGTCAGCCATCCATTTCTTTGAACAACCAGAGCGATGGATGGCTTTTTTATGGCCATACCTGGCTATATTGGTTGAAGTATGTAAGGGCATTTTAAGGCATGAGAAAACTGGTATCGATCTTATTAGTAGTTTTTTTGATTATTAGCAGCGGAATAATGGCGCAGCAATCAGCTAACCCATATCATATGAATGGTAATGCGATCCAGGAAAACTGCAACTGTTACACCATCACCCCGGATGGGTTTAACCAGTCTGGCTCGGTTTGGAACATCAACCGTATCGATCTTAATAATTCATTCGATTATCACTTCGACATTTATCTCGGTTGCCAGGATTCGGATGGTGCAGATGGTATTGCTTTCGTATTGCAGCCCATAAGCATCAGTATTGGCTCGACAGGTGAAGGGTTGGGCATTGAAGGTGTGAACCCGTCAATAGCAGTAGCCATCGATACCTGGCAGAACGGTAACCAGAACGATCCCGGCGATGATCATATCGCTATTCACAGGAACGGTGATCTTAATCATAACAGCGTAAACAATCTTGCCGGGCCGGTCACAGCACTTGCCGGAAGCGGTAATATAGAAGATTGCCAGGTTCATAGTTTACGGGTTACCTGGGACGCTGTTACCAAAACGCTGTCGGCAGATATTGATGGCGTAAGACGTGTTACGACCGTGATCGACATGATTAAAGATGTTTTCAAAAATGATCCACTCGTTTTCTGGGGTTTCACCGGTTCAACGGGCAGTGCAAAAAACCTTCAAAGATTTTGCACCTCGCTGAACGCAGCCTTTTCCCTGCCGCCCGATCTCAGTACCTGTTTTCCTGCGACAATTCCGTTTGCTGATAGTTCTTCTTCTTTTGGAGATATACTGAAATGGCATTGGGATTTTGGAGACGGAACAAAAGATTCTGTAAAAACACCGGCACCGCATTATTACGCACAACCGGGTAACTATGATGTGCGTTTAAGTATTCTTGGCAATAATGGTTGTTTATCTGATACATTCGTACAACGCGTTGTAATCGGGTCCGAGCCCGTCGCAGACTTTGCCACGGCTCCTGCCGTTATCTGCGATGATCAGCCGGTCACCTTCGAAGATCGGTCGTATGTGGCATTTGGCACTATAAACCGATGGCAATGGGATATTGCGGGTCGTGTAAATAATGAAGCTTCTGTTGGTCCTATAAAGTTTGACGATGCCGGTACGGGGATAACATCGCTTTTGGTGTCAACAAAAGAAGGGTGTATATCAACCGTCACAACAAAATCTTTTGAGGTTAACAAAACGCCGGAAATTTCATTCACAACAGAAGATGTTTGTCTTGGTACACCGGCAAGATTCGCAGCAGTCAATCAAACCGCAGGTGTAAATATATCAGGATGGAACTGGAGTCTTGGAGATGGAAGCCAGCATACCCGGTCGGCATCCTTCTCACACAGTTATGCAGCCGGCGGCATATATCCGATCAGCGTATCGGCTACCAGCAATGAGGGTTGTGTAAGTGAAACTCTGACAGACAGCGTGCGGGTATTTGCAACCCGTGCCAATGCCGGAAGAGATACAATACTGGCAATAGGTGAAGCATATCAACTGCAAGGAAGCGGTGGGGAAATCTATTCATGGGCGCCGGCTATTGGTCTCAGTGATCCGAATATTGCAAATCCCATTGCACGCTTTGATCGCGATACACGATTAACGCTCACGACGACCACTTCATTCGGTTGTGCCACCACCGATGAGGTGTTTTTCAAAGTATATAAGGGCCCGGCTATTTATGTGCCCAATGTGTTCACGCCAAACGGCGATGGAAAAAACGATCGGTTCAGGGCGGTGGCCGTGGGTATGAAAGAAATCCGCTATTTCAGGGTTTTTAACCGTTATGGCCAGCTGATCTTTGACGAACGAAACAGTTTCAATGGATGGGATGGCACCATCAACGGTAAGGCACAGGCAAGCGGCACCTACGTGTGGTGTATTTCAGGTGTTGACTTCAACGGCCGGGAACATGTAAAAAAGGGTACCGTTACGCTTGTGCGCTGACTCATCAGTTGATCATGATCTCATCCACAAAGAGCCAGCTTTTGGAACCCGCAGAAGTATGCCACGATGGTGTTTTACCGGTGCCGGAAACTTTAACCCGGATGTTCCTGAGTTGTTGCGGGGGAAACTTAATCACGAGCACGCCTTTGCGGGCACGGGAATTAAATGCAGTTTCCCTTTCGCTCACTTGTCCCAGCAGCTTGATTTTTTTACCGGTACTATCTGCACTCCAGGCAGTTGCACCAGTAGGCGCCAGCACAAATGCAGGATGGTTGGAAATATAACTTACCGTTATTGAGGATGCCATAGTCTGCTCACCGGCATCAAGCACCACACCGAGGTCAGTTCCTTCAAAGCCGATATAATTGCCATCGGCATGATTGTCGCTTCCGCGCACAAAGTCGATCAGTGATGTATCCATTTTCGCCTCATAACGCTTATCCGGGGCCTCATCCAGTATCGCCCTGGTAAACTTTTTCGATGCCTTCTCGAACATGTAAGTCTTGATGGCCCCTGGCTCCCAGCCGGTTTTCATAGCAGCAAGTTTCAGGGTGCAGGCATGGTCAATCAAAAGGGGTTGTTTGTAAACTGCTGAGGTGGTATCAGGATCACTGCCATCAAGCGTGTACCGGATATCAACCCCTTTTAGCCGATAAGAAACAGAAACGGTTGCATGATCCAGGAACATAGCACTATCAATAGTTACCACCGGATCTGTTAACCTGCCCCGATAGGTTGAATCGCCATTGAGATCTGGTGTGAAACCAACGATTAGTTTAGGATGCGCTATTTTGAATGCAGCAATTTCCTGTCCGGGTATTTCACTTTCATACAGGTATAATTTTTCAAGCGTGCTGAGGCGGCCGGCCAGGGCCAGCGCTTCTTTTGAAACGTTGGTGTTAGAGATATTAAGATAGGTGAGATACTTTAGTTTTGTCAATGCATTCAAAGCGCTATCTGAAAAGGTTGAATTTTCCAGATGCAATCGTTGAATATGCGGAAAGTCGGCTAATCTCAGGGCCTGTTTTGTTGTGAGTTTTGAAGCACTCAAATCAAACGAAATAACTTGCTGGCTAATAGCTGCCAGTTCATCAAACTCTTTGTCATCAATATGCTTCCGGTTCGCCATAAACACACTGATATACGGTTTTTCTTTTGAAAGCTGCCTGACACCGCGATCAGGGTTATTTAAAGCCTTTATCCGGGAAACGCTCGCAAAGTCTATATTTAACTTATCCAACGGAGAACCGATACCAAACTTACGGTTCAATATCGTCATGATAGAATCGGGTGTTCCAAGCTCCTGTACCTTGACGGTTTGCCCGGCGCCGGTGTTGATCCACCAGCGTAATAGTGCTATTTCATCGGCATCAGCCTGCGGTTTACCTTCTGGCGGCATGTGTCTGTCATCATCAGGTGGAAGTAACAGAACCTGGTACAATGAAGAGCTGTCCGCATTTCCAGGGATAAAAACGGCGCCATTCTCGCCGCCCTTTAAAATTTCATTGAAGCTTGTTAAAAGCAGCTCGCCTTTCTTTTTATTTGAATTATGGCAGTTAACACATTTTTCATTTAACACCGGTTGAATAATGTCACCAAATACGGTGGCTTCCGCAATGTTGGTAATCCTCGCGCCACCATCCAGTAGCGGCTGTGTGAGAAAGTCACGACCATGGGTAACCGAAGATCCCAGGTGCCCTGCGACTATCAACAGTATACAGCCCGCAGGAAGCATGATATTGTAAGTTAACCTGGATGCTGCCCTTAACCAATGCAGTATGCCCGCAAGTAATGCAGTGATAATACCGGTTATTTTGTGCCATCTTAAATCGTCAGCATTTTCGTAACCTCCGCTGTAAAACAGGAAGAAACCAAAGATTGCAGTCAGTGAAGCGGTGAAAGCCGTGAGGGCCAATAAGATTTCAATAACCAGTGCTGCGTCTGTTATCTTTTTGCGGAAGAGTTCAATCAACGGTACCAGCAATAATAAAGCTATCGGGAAATGAAGCAGTGCAGGATGCATGCGACCTGCCACCTTCAGGGCTGTAGGAAGTTCCTGGAGACGTGATTCAAATACCCAGATAAACACCAGCATGATATTGATAACAAAGCTGGCGTACAGTAAAACGTTTTTTAGTTTAAGCATTCAGGCTGGCGTTCCCGGCCGGTTTAGGTGAACAGGTTATTAACTACTTTACCGCTTACATCCGTCAACCTGTAACGTCTGCCCTGGTGTTTAAAAAGCAACTTTTCGTGGTCGAGACCCAGGAGGTGTAAGACCGTGGCCTGGAAGTCGTGCACATGTACGGGATCCTTAACCACATTGTATCCGAACTCGTCGGTTTCACCGTAAACCAGACCCGGTTTAACACCGGCGCCGGCCATCCAGATGGTGAAAGCACGGGGGTGATGATCCCTTCCGTAATCGTCTACCGTAAGCCTGCCCTGGCAATAATTTGTTCTGCCAAATTCACCACCCCAAATTACAAGTGTATCATCAAGTAACCCACGTTGTTCAAGATCCATGATCAAAGCTGCTGATGGTTGATCGGTATCTTTTGAAAGGTTACGTATGTCTCTTGGAAGACTACCATGCTGATCCCAACCCATATGGTACAGCTGAACAAAACGCACACCTTTTTCAATCAGACGGCGCGCCTGGATACAGTTAGCTGCGAAGGTTCCCGGTTTCATGGAATCAGGGCCATATAATTTAAATACATGTTCCGGTTCACTCGTGATATCCATTACTTCAGGTACAGAAGTCTGCATCCGGTAAGCCATTTCGTATTGAGCTATCCTGGATGCTATCTCAGGATCCTGGAACTCTTGTAACTGGAGATGATTGAGCGCAGTAATCTGGTCGAGCATATTCCTGCGACTTATTTTATCAAGTCCATCGGGGTCCTGCAGATAAAGTACCGGATCGTTTGCAGAGCGGAACTGTACTCCCTGGTGAATAGAATCAAGAAAACCACTGCCCCATAAACGGGAGGCCAGCGGTTGTATATTTCCTTGTCCACGGGACAAGAATACGCAGAAGCCAGGCAGGTTCTGATTTTCACTGCCAAGACCATAGCTCAGCCAGGAACCCATACTTGGGCGGCCCGGTTGCTGGCTACCGGTCTGAAAAAAAGTGACGGCAGGATCGTGATTAATGGCTTCCGTATGCATCGATTTGATGAAACAGATCTTATCAACGATTTTCGAAGTATATGGCATGAGTTCGCTTACCCATGCCCGTGATTCACCATATTGGTTAAACGCAAACATTGAACCTGCAAGGGGAAATTCTTTTTGTCCTGCGGTCATGCCGGTTAACCGCTGACCCATTCTCACTGAATCCGGTAATTCTTCACCCTGCATCTTATTCAACAATGGTTTATAATCAAACAGGTCTAGTTGAGAAGGCGCACCACTCTGGAAAAGGTATATAACGCGTTTTGCTCTTGGGGCAAAATGAGCCACGCCGGCTGGCAGTTCTTCTTCGTCCTTCTTACCAAACAGATCAGGAACAAGTAATGAGCCCAGGGCCACACCGCCAATACCCAGGCTAAGTTTACCAAGAAAATGGCGTCGGTTCACATTGAGGCGGTGTTCTAGAATTGTTTTTTCCATGTTAGCCTCGTTTATGATCTGGAAATGGTTTCATCAAGATTATAAATAGTTTGTACTGTCAGCATTAACGCAGCATGCTCTGCTTTGTTAAGCGCATCGTTTTGCGGGTATTTGCCGACCTTGAGCAAAGCAGTGGCGCCTTTATTGTCAGCTTTGTATCTCTCCAGCTCAGTGTTATAAAATTTGTACAGGATATCAACTTCATTATTTGCCGGTTTCCTGCCTGTTATAAGTCTGAAGGCGTTAGATATCGAGGTTCTTGTGTCCTTACCTGCCTGGAGTTGTCTCATTGCCAACACCCGTGCGGCTTCCATGATCTGTGGATCATTTAATAATACCAGAGCCTGTAACGGCGTACTGGTACGTGTGCGGCGAACCTCGCATAGCTCCTTGGTAGGGTTGTCGAAAGTAATCATAGCCGGTGGCGGAACGGTTCGTCTCCAATAGGTATACAGACTTCTCCGGTAAACAAGTGTACCCGTGTCGATCACGTAAGACGTTTCACCCCGGTACCCGCTTTTATCCCCTACAGATACATCATCCCAGATACCATCCGGCTGATACGGTTTAACACTCGGGCCGCCGATCTCTTTGTTTAGAAGTCCCGCACTTGCAAGCGCATTATCGCGGATCATTTCTGCGTTCATGCGATAACGTGAGGCATGTGAGAGATAAGTGTTGTCGGGATCCTTTTCCTTCGCCTCCTTTGATACTGCTGATGACTGTCTGTAAGTAGCAGACATCACCATCTTTTTAATCATTTTTTTGATGTCCCAGTTGTTTTCCATAAAATCAACCGCGAGCCAGTCCAGCAATTCGGGGTGAGAGGGAATGGAACCCTGGTTGCCAAAATCTTCAGATGTGGCAACAAGACCTTTACCGAACAGTTCCTGCCAAAGGCGGTTAACCATCACCCTTGCAGTTAATGGGTTGTTTTTGTCAAACAGCCATTGCGAAAGTCCCAGTCTGTTTCGGGGAAGTTGCGGGTTAAAGGGCAGGATGGATTCAGGAACTCCAGGACTTACTTCTTCACCAGGTGCATCATAAGCGCCACGGTTAAGAACAAATGATTTCCTGATGCCGGGCTCTTCTTTCATGATCATCTGCAGGATCGTATCTTTTTCGTTTTTGATAACCCTGCGTGCGTTCAGAAATTTGAGATCTTTTTCAAGATCCTGTTTTGAGATAGGCATGAAAGGTTCGGGTGTTTCCAGGTTAAGTACAAACCCCGTTTCTTTCAGGTTGTTAAAGAATGCATAGAGACTGAAGTATTCTTTTTGAGTGATAGGGTCATATTTATGATCGTGACAGCGGCTGCATTCCATAGAAACGCTCATAAACGCTTTGCCAAAGGTGTTAGCACGGTCCGCTACATATTCCACCCGGTATTCTTCATCAACGATGCCGCCTTCCTGGCTTATTTTATGGTTGCGGTTAAACGCCGATGCAAGCAATTGTTCCTTTGTGGCACCGGGTATAAGATCGCCAGCCAGTTGCCAGGTTACAAACTTATCGTAGGGCATGTTTTCGTTGAAAGCCTTTATCACCCAGTCCCGCCATGGCCACATCACGCGCGGCAGATCGTCCTGGTAACCATGTGTATCGCCATAGCGCGCAAGATCCAGCCAGTAATTGGTCCATCGTTCTCCATAAGCAGGCGAAGCAAGCAGTGCATCCACGAGGTTTTCATAGGCACGCTCGCTGTTATCTGCGAGATATGCATCTGTCAAAGCTACCGGGGCGGGGAGACCCGTGAGGTCGAACGATAGCCGGCGCACGAGACGTTCCTTATCACTCCCGGGAGATTGTTCGAGACCGGTTCTCTCTAATGCGGCCAGAACAAACTGATCAATTTCGTTAAAGCTGTTTCCATTTGATGCAGATGGCACCGCAGGTTTTACTGGTGGTATATAAGCCCAGTGTTTTTTGTATTTGCCTCCCTGTTCTACCCATTTTCGCAACAACTGTTTTTCCTGGTCGGTCAGACTCAGGTTTGAATTGGGCGGTGGCATCATGTAACCGGGATCATCTGAAAAGACGCGTTTCACCAGTTCGCTCTGATCCGGTTTGCCGGGAACTATACTATGGGCGTTTGGATTATCTTTCAAAGCAGCATAGGCGTTGGCTTCAATATCAAGCCTGAGCCCCGCTTTGCGGTTATTTGGATCGGGGCCATGACATTTAAAACACCGATCGGATAATATAGGTCTTATGTGGAAATTGTAATCAACCAGTTCGGCCGAAAGCTGTGATTGTTCATTTTTCTGGAAACAACTAACCACGGTGATCGTGACGGCTACAAATCCTGTGACAAATAAGAGGGCCCTTTTCATATCGCTGCAAAACTGGTGGTAACAGTCCCAATATACTAAAAATCAACAAAGCAGCTAAATGCGTGTAGCCGCTTTGCCGATTTTTTTAAAATTTTGATCTGGTAGAGCTTATCTGAGCAATACCCGCAGTCCGATGCTCAAAGGCACACCATCGGATAAAGACGTCAGGATTTCGAAGCTCGAATTTTTGTCCGACGAGTTTTCAATTTTCTGCGAACCATAATTAACCTGAAGCAGATTCGGTAGTCCAGCTTCAAGCATAAGCCGGGGTGTTATTGAATAAGCAAAGCCGGGGTATGCTGATAGGTTGATGTTGAAGTTCTTGTAGTCGTTTATAGCCGGACTGGTGTGCTCAGTTTTATAAAAAGCAGTACCAATGCGTCCCTGGCCAAACAGGTAAAGCTTTTTTGCGAGCGAAGCGTATTGTCTCAGAAAAACGCCACCGCCTATGCCATTTGTTTTAGCTTCATTTGCCGGAACGCCAACTGACTTAGATTTTGAATAGTAATACAACAGATCCACACCCAGAACCAGGTTTTGTTTCAAAGCCTTACCTATAGCCGGCGAGATATTGAAAGCAGTCAGTTTACTGTTGTTAGACTCATTATTAACTGTTGAGAACGCAAGGGTGCCGCCAATCAGTGTTGACCCTTTTTCAATCTGTGCAAATGAAAGAAGGCTGGTTAACAACAGTGCGGGAAGGAGTAGAGATTTGACTTTCATAATTCAGGTTTTGATTTAGCAGTGAAAAATGCAATAAAAAAAGGATAAGCTACATTACTGCTTATCCTTTAGGAATCTTTTATGTTAACTCAAATTTAAATGCATCGCCCTATGCAGCGTTTAAGCATCGACGTTGTCTTGACGCCGATAGGAAGTTGATCCCATTCTTTATTTCGCCAGCCCTGAGAGCTGACGCTGCATTAATCAGCTTAGCTAATATGTGTTGCGCCAAAATACGGATGTAACACTTCTGGCAACCGGATCATTCCTGGTTGCTGGTTGTTTTCAAGCAAACAGGCAATAATGCGTGGCAAAGCCAGTGAACTGCCATTAAGTGAATGCAGCAGTTGTGTTTTACCGTTAGTGTCCTTATACCGTATTTTCATCCGGTTTGTTTGATAGGTTTCAAAGTTTGATACTGAACTTACTTCGAGCCATTTGTCCTGTGCTGCACTATACACTTCAAAATCATAAGTCATAGCTGAAGTAAATCCCATATCGCCGCCGCACAAACGTAGAATGCGGTAAGGCAGTTCAAGCGATTGCAGAAGCTTCTCAACATGTACCACCATATCTTCAAGCACCTCATAGCTTGATTCGGGTTTAACAAGCTGTACAACTTCAACCTTATCAAACTGGTGCACCCTGTTGAGTCCGCGTACATCTTTTCCAAAACTTCCTGCTTCTCTCCTGAAGCAGGGTGTATAACCTGTCATCATCACCGGCAATACCGATTCTTTAAGAATTTCGTCACGATAGATGTTGGTAAGCGGTACTTCGGCTGTTGGTATCAGGTAGAATCCATCTTCCGTGATATGATACATCTGGCCTTCTTTATCCGGAAGCTGACCGGTACCATATGCCGTAGCTTCATTTACCATTAATGGCGGCTGGTATTCTGTGTATCCTGCAGAAGTATTGTAGTTAAGAAAATATTGGGTGAGCGCCCTTTGCAATTTTGCGCCTTGTGCTTTAAATAAAGGGAATCCGCTACCCGTAATTTTTGCACCGGTTTCAAAATCGACCAGATCGAATTTTTTGATCAGGTCCCAATGTGGTACAGAGCCTTCAGTCAATGTTGGTTTGGTTCCCCACTCACGTACAACAACATTGTCGGCCGGAGATTTGCCGGCGGGAACAATGGCTGCGGGTAAATTCGGAATGCGTACCAATACTTCGTGCAATTGTTTTTCTACCGCCCCCAGCTCTGCCTGTATCGGAACAAGCGCCTCCCGAATACCACTAACTTCTGCTTTCTTTGCTTCCGCTTCTGTCTTCATGCCTTTGCCAATCAGCATACCAATTTCTTTCGATGAGCTATTAACACGGGCAAGATTGCTGTCTGCATCAGACTGCAGTTTTTTCCGTTTGTCATCCAAAGCAATGATTTCGTCAACCAAATTGATTTCGCCGAAATTCCGGATAGCTAACCGCTCTCTCACAACTTCTGGGTGCTGCCGGATAAAGGCCACTTGTAGCATGATTTTTAAAATTTGGCCAAAGGTAATTGATGCCCCGGAGAACGACAACCGATTTAGAAGCCATCGCGTTATCTTTGTGGTATGGATGCACAGTATGATTTACAGACCCGGTGGTGGACCCTTGAGGCGAAGCTTGTTGAAAGGTTTGGTAAGAAACCGGATATGGAAACGATACTGTTCCTGATAGGTATCCAGGAGTTCGGAGATATCCGTCCACGTTTCACAAAAGAACAGAAACAGGATCTTATGCATATAGCTGTTTGTTCGTTGCTTTCACAAAGCGGTTATTATGAGGTTGAAGCTTATGATGATGATGGCTGGCCGCATTTCAAACAGTTGAAAGAACTACCTGTGATGGATATGATTCAACAGGAACTCTTCCTGAAAGACCATGTTTTATTGTACTTTGAGACACATGAATTTTAATCCCCTCAGCAAGATTCAACCTGCCCCTGCGTGGTGTTCAATACTCGCATTGTTACTTATATTTTCTTCCTGTAATCCCCGCATCGCGGAGGGGATCCGAAAGAATGATCTCCGTAAGGACATAGAAATGGTTACTGACAGTGGAACCATTGTAATGCGGCTCTCTGATTCAACTCCACTGCATAGAGATAATTTCATAAGACTGGTCAATACCAGGTTTTACCAGGGGATAAGCTTTCATCGTGTGATCAATGGTTTTATGATACAGGCGGGAGACCCAAGATCAAAAAAACAAAGGGATAGTGCCCTTAGCCCTGGCGACAAAATACCTGCAGAAATCCGTGGAAGCATGTTTCACAAAAAAGGGGTGCTGGCTGCCGCGCGCGAAGGTGATGCCACCAACCCCACGAAGGCCAGTAGTCCGACCCAGTTTTACCTGGTGCAGGGCCGGGTATTTACTGATGCTGGTTTGGATTCTATCGAAACTCATCGTTTAAAGGGCAGAAAAATACTGCCAGCGCACCGGCAGGTTTATAAAACTATTGGCGGTGCACCGCATCTCGATCAGAACTATACAATTTATGGAGAGGTAATCAGCGGGCTGAATGTGATAGACAAGATTGCTTCCGTAAAAACTTCCGGTAAAGAAGGGGGAGATAAACCGCTGGGTGATGTGAGAATAATCCGGACCCGGATGATCAGGCGGAAATAGTTCGTTTTAAAGCAGGTTTTTCAACATCAGGGATCGCAGGGTAACCATTATATTTGCCGGATAAATCTTTTAACATGAAGTTTCCTGAAAACCTGCGCTACACTAAAGATCACGAATGGGTACGTCTCGAAGGTAATATTGCTACAATCGGGATCACTGATTTTGCACAATCAGAACTGGGCGATATTGTATATGTTGAAATCGAAACAGCAGGTAAGGCTTTAGCTGCTGAGGCAGTGTTTGGTACTGTGGAGGCCGTAAAAACTGTTTCTGATCTTTTCCTGCCTGTGGCTGGTACCATCAATGAAGTAAACCCTGCACTTTCTGGCTCACCTGAACTCGTTAACACAGATCCTTATGAAGCAGGCTGGATGATTAAGATGACCGTTGACAATCCGGCTGACGTAGATGGTCTGATGGATGCTGCGGCTTATAACAGCCTGGTGGGAGCCTAACCTTATTATATGCTTCGGCTGATACGATCGCTCTCGTCAGGAACGGTAACTCCATTACTATGGACGCTTATCACAATCATATTGCTCTGCTTACCCGGATCGGATTTGCCCGGAAAAGGGATCTTCGGTGCCATTGAGAACTTTGACAAGTTCGTACATGTAGTCTTATTCGGCGGCGTTGTTTTGTTTTGGGGATGCTGGAGCCATTTAAGGCAACCTGATGACAGGGAATGGTTCCGATCGCTGGTAAGCATCACGCTGGCAGGGATCGTAATGGGAATCGCGCTGGAATACGTGCAGTTGTATTTAATACCCAACCGAGGATTCGACAAAGCAGATATCTCGGCTGATATAGCCGGATGTCTTGCCGCTTTTGGATATCTCATCATGGTAAGAAAGCAGTAAGTAGTTATAAAAGAATGGCCCCTGTGGAAACAGGGGCCGTAACCAAAACTAACTGCTTATGAGAAAATTTAATACGTTGAATCGAATTTATTGGAACAGAAACACTGTTCGGACTTGCGATTCAGAAATCCTTTTATGATATCGCTGAATTGATAGAGCAAAGCAACGAAAAACTGTCAAACAATTGAACCAAAGGTTAGTTATTTGTCAATTCCTTAACATTAATCTAAACTGAATTTAAGATTAATAAGTCAATATTAAAGCAACAGTTCAAAATTTATTTATTTTCCAAAGAGCTTCATTGCATCCCTCAGATCTACATCTCCGTCTCCATCGCGATCCAGCCCGCTTTTCAGTTTTCCAATCATCCCGGCCAGGTTTCCACCGGATGCTTTTCCACCCGTAAGGGAACTAAAAATCGATTCGAGGTTGAACGAATTGTCGCCCGGATCATTTGTTTTGTTGACCAGGCTGCCCAGGATTTTGGGAATAATTCCTCCTGCAAATCCACTGGCGGTTCCCGGATCTAGGCCAATTTTGTTTGTAAGATTAGAAGCTACGTCGCCGGATAATGTCTGGGTAACATTTCCACCCGTTGAGTTGCCTGTGAACATACCAAGCAGTTCGTTCAAACCTCCACCAGAAGCGAGTTTCTGTAAACTACCGGTAATGGTGTTGCTTGTTTCCTCAACTACGGCACCTTTTTTTTCTGCAGGAATGGAAGGGTTGTTATTTACTTCTTCGCCTGCGTATTGTTTTACAAGGTTAATCAGGTTATCGAGCATAATGGTGAGATTTAGTTGACTTATTAGCACCAATTGTCATGCCGCTTCCCTGAAAACCTTCGGATACGAAGGTACCGTTGGAGCAGGAAATGAAGCGAACCTGCCGCTTTGTTGCGAAAACTGTAAAGAACTGCCTTAATCTTTGGTAAGCTTTTCTGAGTTTTCAGCAAATTGTAACGCATCTATAAATTCCTGGATATTTCCGTTCATAACCTCTTCCAGGTTATAAACTGTTAATCCGATGCGATGATCAGTTACCCTGCCCTGTGGATAGTTATAGGTCCGGATCTTTGCGCTCCGGTCACCTGAGCTCACAAGACTTTTCCGGTGCCGTGCAATCTCGTCCTCCTGTTTCCTCACCTGTTCCTCATACAACTTCGTACGCATCATCTGCATTGCTTTTTCACGGTTCCCGAGCTGTGTTCGTTCAGTCTGACAAATAACAACAAGCCCGGTTTTAAGGTGAGTGAGCATTACCTTCGTTTCTACCTTGTTTACGTTTTGTCCGCCCGCACCACCACTCCTGGAGGTTTCCATTTTCACATCGCTGTCTTTTAACTCTACATCCACCTCTTCGGCCTCAGGCATTACTGCCACTGTTGCAGCCGATGTATGCACGCGCCCTGAAGCCTCTGTGTCCGGCACCCTTTGTACACGATGAACCCCGCTTTCAAACTTCAATGTGCCATATACATCTTCGCCGGTTACTTCAACGTTTACTTCTTTATAACCGCCTGCCGTACCTTCATTTTCACTCAGCAGTACGGTGCGCCAACCTTTCTTTTCACAAAATTTCAAATACATTCTCAGCAGATCACCGGCAAACAAGCTTGCTTCGTCTCCACCGGTTCCTGCGCGTATTTCGAGAATGGCATTTTTTTCATCCTGTGGGTCCTTTGGAATCAGCAATTGCCTGATCCGGCTTTCCATAGCCGCTTTTTTCTCCTCCAGTTCAGGTGCTTCTGCCTTGGCCAGTTCCCGCATCTCTTCATCGTCGCCGGAAAGCGCTTCTTTATAAAAAGCGACATCATCCAGCAGTTTTATGTATTCTTCGCGTGCGTTCACAATCTTTTCGAGGCTGCGGTATTCTTTACTCATCGCGCTGAACTTTTTGTTATCGCTCACCACTTCGGGGTTGCTGAGTGCCACACCGATATTATCGAACCGCGCTTTTATCGCCTCCAGTCTGTCTAACATAGTTTTCTGTTACTTTTAGGTAAATATCCGGTTGTGTTATTGCCGGAAATTATTGCCGTGCCGGGAAGTGAAGTTTTCGGCAACGCCGGCAAAATTAAATGAATTCGAAGGATGATCTATAGAAAATTCAGGGGCGATTTTTTGTTTACAGGTTTAGGGTTCGCCGGGGGTGATAAGGTTTTAATTACAGATGATGCAGGCGTCATCATAGCAGTAGAAGAGGCATCCGCACATCAGGATGCAGCGTATTTTCCCGGTACCATTTGCCCGGGTTTTGTTAATACCCATTGTCACCTGGAATTGTCTTGGATGCAGGGCGTAATACCCGAGAGAACAGGTATGATCGATTTTCTGCTTGCTGTAATGAAAACACCGCGTGTGGCGATTGAAGATATACTGAAAGCAGCACGCGTTGCGCAGGAGTCGATGTTGCATAAAGGCATCGTTGCTGTCGGTGATATATGCAATACCGATGTTACCGCCGGGTTGAAACAAGAGGGTCAATTATACTACCATAATTTTATAGAAGCAATGGGTTTGGATGAGGACCTGGCCGACCTGCGAATGAAAGCGGCCCGGGAAACCTTTAACCGGTTTGCAGCGGGGTATTCGCTGCCAATGGCTTCCAATTCCATAGTACCACACGCTCCATACTCGGTCTCCGAATCGTTGTTGAAACTAATTACGGGTTTCCCCGGCAACCATTTACTGACTGTCCATAACCAGGAGCATGCAGCGGAGAACGAATTGTTTTTGAAAGGAAGCGGTGATTTTCACCGGTTATATACCGCCATTGGTTTTGATGCAACGAGGTTGTCAATACAAAACAGATCAGGACTGCAGCATATGCTGCCTTTCTTTCATAAAAACCAGTCTGTAATATTTGTGCATAATGTAGAAACCGGTACCGATGATATTGCTGCACTGCACGAAGCAATAGCTAAGGGGTTAGCCTGCACCCTGTGTTTATGCCCGAATGCAAACCTGTATATCAATGGCAAACTGCCTGACCTGAACATGCTTGCGGAATGTGGTATCGATATAACAATCGGAACAGATAGTCTTGCATCTAACAAGCAGCTTGATATTTTAGAAGAGTTAAAAACTATTCACCATGCTGAGCGGAACATTGAAGTTGCAGCTTTACTGAAATGGGCAACAATAAATGGGGCAAAGGCGCTTGGAATTGAAACTGAAACGGGAAGTTTTGCGGCAGGTAAACAACCAGGTATTGTGTGGTTGAAAGGAGTGAATGAAAAAAGTATTGAAGCCTCTGCTACCGCAGAACGGCTGCTTTGAATTGACGACCCTCCGGAAGATTATGAACAAGGTTATTTCATGATCTCCTGAAGCACAGGCAGGGTTTTCATAGTGCCAAAATCAGATACATGTAGTGCATAAAAGGTTTGGTATGCTTCAAGCAGATGCCGCCGCATCTGGCTGTTCAAACGGATCTCACTCAATTCGTGCGGAACCTGAACCTTCAGTAATTGTGAGGTTATAAAACCTGCGGGTCCATCAAGGTAATACGGATGTTGCGGTATTTCACCAACAAATTCTCCTTCCTGCAAATCAGCAATCGTTTTATTTTCTGACCAGTTATCAGTTAAACGAAAGCCGTAAAAGCTGGTAAGATGCAAGGCAAAAAATAATGGGTAATTTGCCATCACGGTATCATGACTTGCATCGAGATGCAGAAATGCGTCTTCAACAAAAGCAAACAACTCGGGGTTTACCTCGGGTTCCTTAAGCGTTTTTTGTAACAATTCAACCATAAAAAGAGCGATTGAATTTTTGATAACATTAAAATACAGATCGCGATAAAGATGTGCCCAACGAAACTCGCGAAGCCGCTGCAGATTTTTTTTATCGTTGTGATACATCACTAGTTCCAGAATAGCTGCAGGTTGCAGCAAATTAGCCTTACCGCTTGCTGAACGGGCGGCAGACCGAACCCCGTTTATCATAAAGGACTGAATGCCGAACAATTCAGTATATAATGTGGCTATGATGCTGGTTTCACCATAACGGACTGTTCTGAGAACGATACCTTTTGTTTTGTGCAGCATCAGTAGAAGAGTATGTTATACCTTATAACGTTAATGGATATGCGATCACTTGTTGACATAAATAATTTTTCCTGTTGCCAGTTGTTTGTTGTTCTCGCCACTTATCAACACCAGGTAAACCCCCGACGAAATTTTTCTTCCCCGGTAGTCGCGCCCATTCCAAACCGCTTGAGCGCCAAGCGCCCTGGTTTGATATACGAGTGATCCATCGAGCGCCGTTATCTTAACTATGGCATTTTGCGGCACGCCGCTGATAGCGATGGTGCCATTATAACCAGGCGGTACAGGGTTTGGAAATATCAGTAAAGGATTGTTGTTTACTTTACTATCGGTGGCAGTACTTCGGTATGATGACAATCCACCAACCGTTGCGAAAAAAACCTCACCAGTTTTTGGATCGATAGAAATACTGTTGATATTGTTTGACTGTAATGGGCTGTTTTGTGCTGTGAAGCGAAGGATAATTTTTTCACCATCGGCACTCAGCAACCATATACCGTTTGTTGTGCCTATCCATTTCCTGTTCGCTCCGTCAACTGCAATAGCCCGCACGTTTTCGTTAGCGAATAAATATCCCGCAAAATTGTCCTGCCTAACCACAGGGCGAAACGCCTCACAACCGTTCAAAGAAAATATCTCTGAAGCACAGCGTATGATGGCAATGCCTGCATCTGTTCCTATCCATACAAAGCCATCCTTGTCAACGGCCAGGCAGTTTACATTGTCGGATGGCAGGTTGCCGTTACCCGCTCCTGCACGATACGGTTTCCATTGATCGTCGGCGGTATTTTCAAGCGATTGCCCATGATTAAATACAATGACACCATTACCTGGTGAAGCAACTATCCATTTCTGATTGAGTTCGTCAATTACCATTTTGCCGAAATCTTTTCCGGGGCCTGAAAAACCTGGTTTGAACGATAGTGTTGTGCCATCATCTTTGCGCGCGATGAGCGGTTGATCAGCGCCTGCATTTGATAACCACAGTGTGTTGAACAAATCAAAAGCGAGGCCCGGAACAAAAAATCTTCCTGGTTGAGCCTCGCTTTCTTTCACGAAGGAGTTGGCACCAAATATTGTAATGTTGTCATTATCGAAATGCAATAGTCCGTTGCCATTTGAGCCGGCCCATACACTGCCATTTAATGGATGGATTGCTACAGAGATAATTTCAGATACGCCTGCAGGCACTTGTGAACCTGATACATCATAGTTTTTCCACTCACCATCGCTAAGGATCGATAACTGTGCTGCGGGCAGGCCGGTAGTGCTGTTTATTCCGCCAGTAAATACCGTTTTGTGCTGGTCGCTGGTTACATGCATGCCTGAGCTGATTATTGGAGAGGCCGGGATAAAATTCGTAATCGTTCCGTTGGTCTGAGCGGCGATCAATCCTGAAAAATTATCAGCGATCCAAAACACCTCATTAATGCTGAGCGAATAAACCGGGTATTTTATCAGGGCATGTTTTAACCGAACAGGTGATGATGACAAATCGTTGAGTATTGTTAGCTGTTCATTGCCCGGACCGGTCTCACTGATAAGTAATTGTTGTTCTGCAGAGATATTTTTAATATGGCTACCTGTATAAAGTACCGACCAATCCTGGTTATCACGTATGTATACAGTATCTGCAACGCGACAAACAAGCCGGTCCTGCCAGACGACAACGTTGTCAATATTGCCTGTTAAAGAAGGCTGCAGATACCAGTTTCTGAAATCTGAAAGGTTGGTGGTGTTTATGGGTGCAGCGCGTAATCCATTGCCTGTGGCAGCAAATAATGTGTCGTGATAAAGGTGCAGATCGTTTACGGATAAACGCGATCCGTTGTCACCTATTATATAAGTGTCACGTATTTCATTTTTTTCTGTGTCCAGCAGATATATTGCTTCGTTGCCTGCGATCCAGGTTTTGCCTGTGGCAGAATAGACTTTATTCAGCAGTTTGTTGGCGGTAAGCGGATTGTTATTTATGTCAGAAATATTATTGATATCCTGTTCACCAATGATGTCGATATTTCCATCCGAATAAATTACGATCAGTTGTGACCCATCTGTTCCGATGGTGCGTATGTCCCTTCCGGTTAACCCTGAGATCCGGGTGATTCGTTCGATAGTGTTGTCCGCCGGATCAAGAGAAAAAAGTGCGTTTGGTGTTGCCGCCCAGATGATACCATTGATCTCTTCTACTGCAACGACGCGGTTGTAAGGCAGATGTTCGCGCCATGCACCAACGGGCTGGAGGGTTTGAGCCTCGGCAACCAGGCAAAGGAACAGCAGGTAAACCACGAGTGTGCCGGTTCTCATAAGTTCAAAGTTAATCGTAAATGCATTTGTAAACAGGCAGAATGGTTCGAATAAAAACTTCTTCTTCCGGGTCAAATTAAGTTTCTTTGTCACCGCTCATCCAGATAAATTTTTGCTCATGTGGGGAAATCTTGCCCGGTTTATTTTGAAGAACAGGTTAATTCTGATAGTTGCACTTACAATGGCCACGGTGTTTATGGCCTATCATGCATCAAAGGTTAAATTGAGTTATGAATTCTCACGTGCTATTCCTGTCGATAATCCCAAGTACCAGGAGTATCAGAGTTTTCGTCAGAAATTCGGGGAAGATGGCAACCTGCTGGTGATAGCGGTTCAGACTGACCAGTTTTTTACGGGTAACTTTTTTAACGCCTACCGCAAGCTTTCTGATTCTCTTAAAAAGGTAAACGGTGTAGTGAATGTGTTGGGTGTTACTTCAGCAACCAATCTTGTGAAAGACTCCGCAGCAGAAAAGCTGATGGCGATCCCGGTGTTCCCCGACGGCGATCTCACCCAGGCTACGCTCGACAGCAGTGCCGCAGTGTTCAGGTCGCTACCGTTCTATAAAGGTCTTTTGTACAATGCATCCAGCAATACTTATCTGCTTGGCTTGACGATCAATAAGGACGTGATGAACTCGAAAGCAAGAAATAAGGTTGTTGCCGACATCGTTGAAACAGGGGATGGTTTTGGAAAGCAGTATAATATTGAGATGCATTACAGTGGTTTGCCGCACATCCGCACGAATATGGCAACCAAGGTAGCAAGTGAGATGCAATGGTTCCTGTTAGGATCAATCTTGCTTTCTGCCGTCATACTGCTCATCTTTTTCAGAAGTTTCAGTGCAATGGTGCTTAGTCTCGGCGTTGTGATTATCGGTGTGATCTGGAGTCTTGGTACAATAGAATTTCTTGGGTATAAGATCACTTTATTGACTGCACTGATCCCTCCACTTGTGGTTGTTATTGGTATCCCTAACTGCATATATTTTTTAAATAAGTATCATACGTCTTACCTGGACACTGGCGATAAAAACAAAGCTCTTGTTGAGATGATCAGTCGAATGGGTATTGTTACTTTGTTCTGCAATATTGCGGCGGCAATAGGGTTTGCAGTGTTTGCACTTACCAAAAGTGATATACTTAAAGAGTTTGGTGCTGTATCAGGTTTCAATATTATGGCGTTGTTTTTTATTTCAATCATTATGATACCAGTGGCGCTGAGTTATCTGCCGGTGCCAAAACAGCGGCATACACGTTACCTTGAAAACAGGTGGCTCACCCTGGTGCTTGATAAACTTGAGATCTGGTGTCTTCATCATAAACGGCTGGTATATGGTGTTACAGTTGTTGTGGTAATTGCGTCTGTTGCGGGGATCTTACGATTAAGATCCGAGGGATTTATTGTTGATGATTTACCAAAGACGGATAAGATATTTACTGATCTTAAATTTTTTGAAAAAAACTTTGAAGGTGTTATGCCTTTAGAGATCCTGATTGATACAAAACGTAAAAATGGTTTACGGATAAGGCCATTGGAAACTTTCGGAAAAATTGATTCACTGTCTTCGTTCATAGCAGCGCGGCCCGACATGGCGCGACCTTTATCTATTGTTGAAGGAATGAAGTTTGCGCGCCAGGCTTATTATGATGGTGATAGTTCAAACTACGGACTGCCTAATTCATTTGACATTAGTTTTCTTGCACAGTACCTCGGCACGCGCGATAACGATACTGCAATGGAACAAAGCAATTTTTCAAAGATTGTAAACAGCTTCATGGATAGCACCAGGCAATATGCCAGGATCAGTGTAAACATGGCCGATATCGGAAGTAAACAATTACCCCTTGTACTTGATACGATTCAGCAACGTAGTCAGCAATTGTTTGATACTGCACGTTATGATGTGAAGTTTACCGGAACAAGTGTTGCCTTTCTTGAGGGCAGCGCGTTCATAATAAATGGCTTGAAAGAAAGTATAGTGTGGGCATTTCTTCTGATAGCTCTATGTATGTTATATCTGTTTCGTTCAATCAGAATACTTATCTGTTCGCTGGTGCCTAATGTTATTCCATTGATCATCACCGCTGGTGTGATGGGTTGGACGGGGGTGCCTTTGAAGCCGTCTACGGTGTTGGTGTTTTCAGTAGCACTGGGCATTGCCATAGATATAACCATCAGATTTCTTGTTAATTATAAACAGGAACTGCAGCGAAGCAGCAAACCGGCTGCGGAAGTTGTCATTGATACTATACATAAGACAGGCATAAGCATCATTTATACTTCGTTGGTATTGATCGCAGGCTTTGTGATATTTTGTTTTAGTGGCTTCGGCGGTACACAAGCCTTAGGTTGGTTAACTTCATTGACACTGGTTCTTGCAACGTTGACCAACCTTGTATTTCTTCCGGTATTATTATTAGGTTTCACCGGCAAAAAAGAAACGTTGAACGGCCAGGATCTTTAATAGATAAAATTATTTTGCCTAAAATTATCATGTAATTAAAAACAATCGGTTCAATTTCGGCATTATACTTTTTTTATAAATAATTTAGCGCCTCTAACTGTCAGACGTGTTTTACAACATGCGCCATGAGATTAATTACTGCTATTAACAGCAAGTCGTAACTCTGCGTTCTCAGTTTTTTGTTTTGGTTCTCTGATTGCCCTTTCAATAACCACTTTTATCGATTTTATTTTTAAGCAACCTGGAAATACGGGAAAGGGATTAGTATGCCTGGTTGTAACTGTTAATCAAAATTCTAACTGCACATGAGAAAATTGCTAATGCTCCTCGCGGGCTTTATGATGGTATCTGGCGCCGTGCTGGCCCAAACCCGAACCATCACGGGCAAGGTCACTGACGAAAGAGGAATTCCGGTTCCCAATGCGTCAGTGGTTGCCAAAGGTTCTGCCTCGGGAACCGCTACTGAATCAACCGGGGCTTTCACTCTTAGTATTGGTTCTGAAGTTAACACCATCGTGGTTTCCAGTATTGGCTTTCTTACAAAGGAAGTTGCAATAGGATCCGGAAATGTTTACGAAGTTGCCTTAACCTCAGGCGTTATGGAGGGTGAAGAGGTAATTGTTACTGGTTATAGTAACATCAAAAAAAGTGCTTTCGCCGGTGCTGCGGGTTTCGTTAACCCGAAGGCAATTGAAAACCGACCTGTGGGCTCCTTCAACCACCTGTTGCAGGGACGCGTTCCGGGTATGCTGGTGAACTCTGGTTCAGGTCAGCCTGGAACCAATGCGCAGGTTACCATTCGTGGTGTTCAGTCCATTCAGGGTGCAGCAGCGCAACCTTTGTATGTTATTGACGGAGTACCAGTAAGTGCCAATGATTTCCAGTCGATCAATCCAAATGACTTTGAATCACTTACTGTTTTAAAAGATGCAAACGCAGCGGCGTTGTATGGTGCCCGCGCAGGAACGGGTGTAATTGTCATCACTACGAAGCAAGGAAAAAGCGGGGCCACACAGTTTACAGCGCGCGCTCAGCTCGGCGTAACCAAGGCACCGGATTTTTCGAGGATGAACCTCATGAGTACCTCCGAGCTTCTTGATTATGAAGAGCGTGTAGGTCTGATAACAGGTTCCAGCAATGCCGCATTTGGTGTACCCGGATGGATCTGGAGCCGTAAAAATCCGGCGAATGCTGGCGTACCTGAAGCAACCCTTGCGGAGTACGACAGACTGTTGGATAGTGTTCGGGGAATCAATACCGATCTCACTGATTTATTGTTCCGAACAGGGTTGTCGCAGACCTATGAAATAAATGCGCGCGGCGGAAATGATAAAACACAATTTTTTGTTTCAGGTAGCTATTTTGATCAGCAAGGAATTGACCTTACCGCTGCTCTGAAACGCTATACCGCCAGATTTAATCTAAGTCATACGCACAACCGCTTAAAGATACAGTGGAACAATCTGATTGCTTACTCTATCACCAGCTTCGCTGAAGGTGATCAGCAAGGGAACAGCACACGTAACCCGTTCCAGATGATTTATCGTGCTAAACCATACGATAATCCATATCGTGCGGATGGCAGTCTGAACTACGGTGGTGGAGGTTCCAACACATCACTTAAAACGCTCGCGAATCTGCTTGAGGGTATCGAAAACTCAAGCTATTTTCAAAAACAGGTGAAGTTAAATTCAGGTATCAACCTGTCTTACAAAATCCTTGACAACCTGGTTTTTAAAAATATGACCGGTGTTGATGTTGGCAGCAGCTTACTTGAACGTTATATCGATCCGGGTACCTATGTTGGTTCGTTGCAAACTTTTCAAAACGGTCTTGCACAGGAGTCGTACGGAGCAAGTATGCAACTGATTAACACCACAAGTCTCAATTTCGATAAGTCAATTAACGAAATACACAAGATTGAAGCGGGCGTGTACTTTGAAGGACTCAGGGTTTATAATAAAGGATTAGGATTCACACTGCGTAATCTGAATCCAAACCTGTTGCACACCGGCCAGGGTGCTACTGATCTGCCAACACTGGGTAATGCTACTATGCCACAAAATGCAAGCAGTGCCCGTTCAGGATATGGCATACGATCCTATTTTGCGACTGCTGCTTATTCATTCGATGACAGAATCTCTGTGAATGGAAACATTCGCCGTGATGGAACATCCCGCATATTTAATGAAGCAAACAGGGAAATCACAACCTGGTCGGCTGGTCTTATCTGGAACGTGATCAGAGAAGATTTTATGTCAAAGCAGGATATACTTAGTGATCTGCGTTTTCGTGCAACCTATGGTGTTGTTCCAAACATTGGAAGTATTCCAACTGCAAATTATGGTGCAGTGTTATGGAATGTTCCAAACTATGCCGGCGCACAGGTGCCGAGGTATGGTTCCACTAACTATGTTGGTTCAACCATCGGAGGTCTTGCGCCAACAGCTCCCGGCAATCCAAATTTCAAAATTGAGCGGATTCAGAAAACCAACATCGGGCTTGACTTCTCACTCTGGAGGGACCGTGCACGTTTCACGATCGATGCCTATAAAAATAAAACTGTCGACCTGTTCGTAAGACAGCCGTTAAGCGCTACGACAGGGTTTGCGAATCTTGATATCAATGCCGGCATCATGACAAATAAAGGTTTTGAGTTCCTGGTTGATGTTGACATCGTGCGTCAGAAAAATGCATCCGTGTCAATCGGGTTCAATCATGCTATAAATAAAAATACCATTGAAGACCTTGGTCTTGTAAACGAATATTTCCTTGGAACCTTCGTTATCCGTGAAGGACTGCCTTATGGTTCTCACTACACTTATCATTATATGGGTGTTGATCCTTCAAACGGAAGACCAATCTTTGAAACGGAAGATGGTGGTACCACGAATCAGCGCGCCGATGCTGGTCAATTTGCTAAGTTTGGAACCTATCTGCCAAAGCATGTTGGTGGCTTTAATATCGATCTGCGTTATAAAAGATTCTCAGTGCAGGCCTTCTTCTCTTACCAGTTTAATGTGGTGAGAAGTAATAACGTGAGAAACTGGATCACCAGGGGTACTCCGGGTTATGCCAGTGCAGTAAATCAATCGCGTGAACTGTTAACTGACCAATGGCAAAAACCAGGCGACCAGGTTCAATTTAACTCGCCGTCTTATGACAGGGATTTTACTTCATCGGATCTGGAAGATGCCAAATTCCTTCGTTTCAGAAATTTAAATATTGCTTACGAGGTACCGGGTGCTAAAATGAAAAATGGTACATCCATCATCAAGGGCGCTACTATTTACGCGAACTTTTTTAATCTCGCAGTCTGGAGCCCATGGAGAGGTGTTGATCCTGAAGACAACAACAACATCAGCCTCGTAGAATACCCAAATCCAAGAATGGCAGTTTTTGGGGTCGATATTAAATTCTGATAAACCAGCCTTAGTTACATCATCACATTTAAAGTTGAAAAAATGATTAGAAAAATATTCAGGGTGGTGTTGATTTCCCTTTCAATGATTTCTGTCTTCTCCTGTAAGAAGCTGATTGAAATCAAAGAAACTGATTTCATCGATGAATCACTCGCATTGAAAACCGTAGCTAATACTGAAGCTGCGTTGATCGGAGCATATGCTGCTCTCGGTGTTGAAATGGATATCCGTATGAACGGTGTCTTCTCAGACGAACTTAAGCCGGGTGAATTTTATGCGGCACAAAGTACACATGAATGGCAGTACACATCTAATGATATTGGCATCCGTGATAACTATACCGCAACGACAAACTATTATTATGTAGTAGACAGGGTTAATCGTGTGTTGCGGGCATTGCCCCTCGCTGAAGCTGTTGCACCAACAGACGAAGCACTGCGTGCAAAAGTGAAGGGAGAGGCTTTGTTCTTACGCGCCTTTTGTCATTTCCAGTTATTCCGGTATTATAGTGGCAATTACGATCCTGCAGGTTTAGCTATGCCTTATGCTGAGGAACCTTCGTTGGAATCAATGCCTAGAATTACAATGGGGCCGTATTTTGACAAGATCGAAGCAGATATTACGGAGGCGAAGAATCTTATCCCGAACGACCTGTCCGATATATTCCGGGCAACTCGTTTAGCTGTTGTGGGTCTGCATGCAAGAGTAGCTTTGTATAAAAGAGACTGGCCTGCGGCTATTGCCAATAGTACAGAGTATATTAACGCCTTACCGCTTGCAACAGGGGCTGATTTTGAAGGAATATGGAAAGACACCAAAAACAACGAACTGGCTTTTAAACTTAAAAGAACAACCAGTTCAAGACTTGGTAGCTTTTACCGTACCTTGTTTACAAAAAATGCTACCACAGGAGATACGATAGTGCCTACTTCTATTTCATGGGTGCCATCTGATAAGTTGTGGAACACTTTCGACCAGGCAAACGACATTCGTTTCAAAAGTTACCTGGTCAACGAACCCAAATTAGCAGCTGTTGCAAATAAACCTTCAAAGCTGGTTAACAAATACTCCGGAACCGGTTATACCAGTAATAATGAAAATGTTGCTGATATAAAGATTTTCAGAACCGCGGAAATGTATCTGATCCGCGCCGAGGCCCGTGCTGAGTCGGGTGCCTTCACCGGCGCAAACAGTGCGGAGTCTGACATCAATGAGTTGAGAACGGCGCGTATTACGGGCTATACTCCTGAAAGCTTCGCGTCCAAAGAACAGGCCATCACAGAAATCGTGAATGAACGTTTTAAGGAATTGGCGTTTGAAGGACATCGGTTCTGGGATCTGAAAAGAAGATCATTGCCGATTGTGAGAGATGCATCTGATGCTCCGTCATCAGAGGGAACGACCTTGCCGGCGAATAATTTCCGCTTTGTACTTCCAATCCCGCAGGTGGAGATGCTCGCTAATACCCAAATGGTACAGAACCCTGGGTATACAGATTAATGTTTAAGTGTTTCAATAGAAAAAGCCCGGACGGTTAACCTGTCCGGGCTTTTTTTGGTGCACCATGCATAGCAATAAACTTGACGGTGCAGACATATGTATGGCCGGGCAGGTTTCCAGCTACTCCGAGATTGCGATTAGCAGTCTATTGAAAAGGTCAGGAAAAAGCCTTGCCGTCGTTTCGATGGACCTGTAAGATAACCTACATATTCTCGGCAACAGCAGCCTTGGGAGTGCTGCTCCAACCAACACTATCAAAACCTACGTAGCTGGCGTCTATTTCATAATAAGTAATAGTTTTATTTGTCTGGCCGGTCAGACCATAAAACTATTACTTATTGGATTGATGTTAAATTAGCTACTTCATTTACAAAACTGTTAGCTTTCCACGGCCGTGAGGGAAAAAAGTTACCGGCATAGGCTAATGCTAAACGCTACTACCTGGCGTAAGAAGTAATATTGAAGGATTGTAGAATGCCATCTCCAGAAGATGCGCATAACCCAACCAGAAATTCTTGTCATTTAAATTCGTTAGGCTGTTAGCGTACTCTTTTACACCTTGCGCTCCGGCATATAAGGTAGAGGTGTTTGGAAGGTAGACGTAGGTAATTTGCAAAGTAATTGGATGATTAGGTCCGCCAACTTCAACGTTCCGTTTATAAATAGTCGCTTGACCTCCTTGTCCAATAGGTGAGACCCCATCCCATGCAAAACAAAAGCCTCGAGTAAATTCAGATCCATTATTAAAAGACGCGCCTGTGGACCAAGCAGCATGTGAGGGGGTAGGCTGATACCAAGGAACAGCTTGACCAAATGTTTCGCTAAAGGTGACGGTAGCAATAAACAAAATTAGTAGACATCTGATTTTTCTCTCATATATAAAACTTTGGCTAATATATGAGCTTTTATAGTATAAATGCGCGGATATAGTTACATATAAATATTTATAATCTGATGGTTCTCAGAAATTATACTCACTGTTAGCTGACTCCAGCATGCATGCCAGCAACACTATGTTTGGGTTACTTCAATACTTCGCTTAATTTAGCAGTAAGATCCGGGCCTCTTAATCCTTCACCAATAACCGTTCCTTCAGGGTCGACCAAAACATTGAAGGGAATACCTTCAAATCCAAATACGGCTACTGATTTACTGTTCCAATATGCGAGGTCACTCATGTGCGACCATGCTAGCTTGTCATCCTTGATGGCCTTCACCCAGTTTTGTTTTTCCTTATCGAGAGATACACCAAGCACGGTAAAATTCTTATCCTTAAACTGGTTATAAGCGTTAACAATGTTGGGATTTTCATCGCGGCAAGGTCCGCACCAGCTTGCCCAAAAATCTATCAAAACATATTTTCCCCGAAACGATGAAATCGAAACCTGTTTCCCGTTTACATCGGGCATCGTTAGTTCGGGTACCTTTTTGCCAACCCAGGAACTTGCTTCCCTGGCCTTTGCAGCTTCGGCTGATTGCGCCTTCTGTTGCTCGAATTGTTTTTTAAGCGAGGTGATGTTTGCGTCTGAGGGATACTTTGCTGAAAGCTTATTCAATTCTGATTCATACTCCGCGGGCGAAAAAGTATTGGATGCTATACCAGCAACAAAGCCGGCAACAAGTGGATGATTATCTTTTGCAAGGAACTGTTTTACATAATCGTTCACTGAAGACATAGACTTATTCTTCTTATTGGTTGCGGATATTATCGCGCTGTCTTCCGCATTGTACAACTTGAGACTGTCTAATGCTTTAAAAGATGCGTTCACAAGCGCGGAACGTTCCGAGTACGCAAAAAGGAAATCACGCAAAGTCTGGCTTGCCTGTGATCCGCTTACGGAGTAATATTTATCACGGTTGGTCAGGTCGATTTCAACCTTGATATCATTAGCATCATTAACAAGTGGAATCAAAGGACCCTTATCAACAACAAGGTCATAAATGCCCGTGCCTTTTGCAAGACCTTTCAAACTGAATGTTGGTGATTTGCTGTTTACCACAACGCTATCCAGTTGCACAGGTTGTGCATCAGTTCCGAAAGGCACTTCGTACAACATCAGTGATATGTTCCCATCGTTGAATGCATCAGGATACAACTCCATGATTTTATCGATGTTGGTCACCGTTCCTGTTACCTCGATTGTTTCTTTGGATTTTTCTTTACATGCTGTAACAAACAATAAGGCGATCAGGCACGAAAGGATGAATCTTCTATTCATAAAAACTGTCATAAAATTAATTGTCGTGTAATTTTTTCAAAAGCAACTCATTTGTAAGTTTTGGATCCGCTTTCCCCTTTGATAGTTTTTTTACTTCTCCAACAAACAAACCAATAAGTCCTTTTTTACCTTTTTTATACTCTGCTACTTTTTCCGGCATTTTATTCAACACTTCGTCAACCCAGCCACTTACATTTCCGGCGTCAGAATCCTGGATCAGGTTTAATGCAGCTGCAATGTCGAATGCAGAGCGGTCAGGTGCAATGATCAATTCCTGGAAGATGCGGCCCGAGGCAACCGAAAAACTCAATTTGCCTTCGTCAATAAGCCGAATCAGTTCTGCAATGGAAGCTGGTTTAATAGCAATGTTTTCGAAAGAGCCACCTGAATCATTCAGATAAGATTTTACAGGACCCAGTACCCAGTTTGCTGCTGATTTATAATTACCGGTCTCCTGGATGAGTGTTTCAAAATAATCCGCCTGGTGTTTTTCGTCACATAATGTACGGGCATCATACTCAGTCAGGTGAAGCATTGTGCAATAATGCGCAACACGTTCTTCCGGTAACACCGGTATTTGTGATTTCAATTCATTCAACAATACATCTGTAACCTGGAAAGGGGTAAGATCAGGATCAGCAAAATAACGATAGTCATTTGCGTCTTCTTTCACCCTCAAACTGAATGTGGTGTTGTCATTAGCGTTATAACTCCGTGTTTCCTGCACAATTTCCTGTCCAGATTGTATAAGTGATATTAACCGCTTTGCTTCCACTTCAATGGCTTTCCGCACATTCCGGATCGAGTTGAGATTTTTGACCTCTACCTTGGTTCCGAGTTTTGTTGTTCCTTTTTTTCTTACCGAAATATTTGCATCGCAGCGCATACTTCCTTCTTCCATGTTGCCATCACAAACATCAAGATACCGGAGTAACTTTCGCAGCTCAGTGAGATAAGCGGCTGCTTCTTCACCGCTGTGCATATCCGGTTCAGTAACAATTTCAATGAGTGGAACGCCTGCACGATTAAGATCGACCGCAGTATTCAAAGGGTCCACATCATGCAGACTTTTCCCTGCATCTTCTTCCATGTGAATACGGTTTAACAGCACATCACGTTTATCGCCGTTTGCCGTACGAATCGTTACATGTCCGCCGATACAAATCGGGGTTGTGTGTTGTGTGATCTGGTATCCTTTTGGAAGATCAGGGTAGAAATAGTTTTTTCTTGCGAAGTAATTATGCCTGCTGATCTGCGAATGACAGGCCAGCCCCATCTTTATGGCTAATTGCACCGCATGACTGTTCAGCCTGGGGAGTGTTCCCGGATGACCCATCGTGATCGGGCTGATATGTGTGTTTGGTTCGCCACCAAACGACGCACTATCACCTGAAAACAGCTTACTCCTGGTCAATAACTGGGCGTGAACCTCGAGGCCGATCACTATCTCGAAATCATCATACATCTGTATCCAATTTTGTATCGCAGAACACCCGAGAGCGTCATTTTCATAGCGACGCAGCAAATTTACCTTATTCGGCCCGCATTTATACAGGCATGATGGGTCACGGTGAAAGGAAATTTGGTGGCCGGCATTAATACCCGTTGCGGCACAAATAAAAAAAGGTCCGCCGGGAATGCCAGGGGACCTTCTGTTCATCAGCTAAAGGATGCTTAAAGTGTTGTAGTCTTTAGCCTTTTTGGTATTTTGATCTCCACGGTTTGGGACTTGCCCCCCCGGTTGAGTTTTACTTCAATAGAAGATTTTTCGCGTGCATCCCGGGAAGCAGCCGAAAGATCATCAGCACTTTTAATAGTTTTTCCGTCATACGACGTGATAATATCATCCTTCACAATACCTGCTTTTGCAGCAGCAGATTCTTCGGTGACAGCTAATACTTTTGCCCCGTTGCCTTCTTCAGTGTCTTGTGCACGGATGCCAATACGTGGTCTGCCAGTTACCATAATGCCTGGCGCCTGGCCATCAAAACGAAAAGTTTCTAAATCACGCAAACGTTCCAATGAAGGCGCGAAATCGGGATACGCGCGAAATCCGGCCACAGCCACGCCTTCGTATTTACCCAGTGTTGCGGTGGTCTTATTTTCTTTACCATCGCGCTTATAGGTGATCGTTATCTTGTCTTCGGGTTTGCGTTTCCTTACCGCTGTAGTTACATCGGAAGGGTCAGAGATCTTAGCATCATCAATCATTACAATGATATCGCCTTCTTTCAAACCCGCTTTTGCAGCAGCGCTGTTTTCTGAAACCGCTGCTATTTTCACACCAGCATCTGTTTCTTCACTGGATACGCCAAGGAACGCGCGATTTGCATCGGTAAGTCCAAGCGGCTGCCCATTCACGGTTACCGCGCCATCACGAAACGGTGACATTGCACGACCATAAACTATCTGATCCGGTTTTCTTCTCCGCACTGAAACGGCATCGCTTTCAAAATCATCCAGCGATTTGCCATTTACTTTTACCTCACCGTCTTTGATTTCTACGGTGACTTTCGCATTACCATCTGCCTTTTTCCGGATAACGATTTCCTCGTAGTCGCTCAACTTTTCGGCAGACTTTTTCCCCTCACCCGTTGCCTTTTTTGTGCCTTCGGTTTTTTCTTTTTTCTTGCCGTCCTGTGCAGCAGTAGTGCCCGGCATGCTAAGGGTTAAGATAGCGAGGGCAGCTGCAGATAAAATGTATTTTTTCATTACTTAATACGTTTAGCAGTTTATTATGTACGTGAGTTTTCGTACTTCAAATATAGGGAATAATATGAAATACGAAAATTTTCGGAGAAGATGCGTGGCTTTTAACGAAACCTTTACTTAGCGGGCATTTATAATATTGCCTTTACCCTAAGTATCACTTCGTGGAGAGCAGATGCGTCTTGCCCGCCAGCGGTTGCGAGTGTTTTTTGTCCACCGCCGCCACCTTTTATTAACGGCGCAACATGTTCGCGGATAATTTTTGAAGCATCCAGGCTCCTTGCGGCAGCTACCGTTTCTGAAATGCCAACAGCAACGGCAGGCTTACCGCCAATGTTTGCACAGAGTACAACAAGATGATCGTGGAGATTATTTTTGAGATCGGTACATAATTTTCTAAGTGCATCAGAGTTGCTCACAGACACTATATCGCCAACAAAGGTTACCCCGTTGATGATCTCATCTTTTTGCAACAGTTCGTTACGGATGCCAACCAGCATGCGGTTTTCAAAATGATCGAGTTTTTTACGCAGATCAGCGTTTTCGGCTTGTAAGGTTTCTATTGCCCGGGGCAGATCTTTGGTGTTTTTGAATAATTCACGAACGACGCGCAACTCGTCGATCAGTTCGTTCTGGTATGCAAGTGCACGGGCACCGCTTACGGCTTCTATCCGGCGAACACCTGCAGCCACTGCCGTTTCATTTTTTATTTTAAAAAGACCCAGCTCGCCGGTATAGCCGATATGGGTTCCGCCGCAGAGTTCAACTGAAAACCCAGGGTCTATCATTACCACTCTTACCCGGTCACCATATTTTTCACCAAACAGTGCCATGGCGCCGGACTGCATGGCTTCTTCACGATCCATCTCGCGAATTACAACCGGAACGTTCTCACGGATTTTTTCATTCACCAAAAATTCAATGCGCCTGATTTCTTCATCGGTAACCTTTGCAAAATGAGAAAAGTCAAACCGGAGTTGGTCTTCATTTACTAATGAGCCTTTTTGTGCCACATGAGTGCCTAATACCGCGCGCAGTGCGGCATGTACCAGGTGTGTGGCGCTATGGTGCAAACTTATTGCGTGCCGGCGTTTCTTATCTACTACCGCATGAACTACGGTTGTTGTATTGGCAGGAAGTTTATCTGCGAACTGGATAATGAGATCATTTTCTTTTTTAGTATCTGTCACGTGGATAAGCTCCTGGGCAAACTGCAATGTACCGCGGTCACCTACCTGGCCGCCGCTTTCTGCGTAGAAAGGGGTTTCCTTTAATACCAGCTGGTAGCTGTCTTTGCCTTTTGCACTGACCTTTCGGTATTTTATCAACCTGGTTTCTGCTTCAAGTTTTTCGTAACCAATAAATGAGGAAGTGTTGGTGTCGTCCAGCTGCACCCAGTCGCCGGTATCTAAAGCAGTTGCTGCACGGCTGCGTTCTTTTTGAACCTGAAGTGCTTTTTCGAATCCGGCTTTGTCGAGCGTCCAACCTTTTTCACGGGCCATCAGATCAGTAAGATCCATAGGGAACCCATAAGTATCGTTCAGCTCAAATGCAAACTCACCGGCAATGATTTTGGAGGAACGTTCTTTTGCAAATTTGTTTTGCTCGCTCATCTTCCTGATATCATCTTCATTCTGTAACGGGATCGTTTGCTGCGGTTCGCCATTGGCAGTCACCGAACTGTCTGTATAGTTATTAAATCGAACGATTCCTTTTTCAAGTGTTTTAAGAAACGATTCTTCTTCTTCCCTGATCACCTTAATTACAAATTCGGTTTGTGCATATAGTTCAGGAAATACATATTTGAACTGAAGCGAAAGTCTTGTTACCAGTTGATTAAGCAGGGGCTTCCTGTAATCAAGGTAAGAGTAAGCGTAGCGAACCGCCCTTCGCAGAATACGCCGCACAACATACCCGGCACCGGTGTTTGCCGGTAACTGACCATCCGCTATTGTAAAGCTGATCGCGCGGATGTGATCGGCTATAACACGAAAGGCGATATCCTGGCTTGAGTCGGATCTGCCATATTTTTTACCGGTGATCTCTTCGGTGACCTCAATGGTTCCCGCAAAAATATCTGTATCGTAGTTGGAGTCTTTTTGCTGGATAACGCGAACCAGCCGTTCGAAGCCCATACCGGTATCGACGTGACGGGCGGGCAAAGGCTCGAGGCTGCCATCTTTGAGCCTGTTGAACTGGATAAAAACATTGTTCCAGATTTCGATTACCTGGGGGTGGTCGTTGTTTACGAGCTCATGTCCGGGAACGGCAGCTCTTTCTTCCGCACTGCGGCAATCCACATGAATTTCGGTGCAGGGCCCGCATGGACCTGTATCGCCCATCTCCCAGAAATTATCTTTTTTGTTTCCCTTGAGGATGCGGTTTTCGGGTATCCATTTTTTCCATTCCTGGTACGCCTCTTCGTCCTGTGGCAGGTTTTCAGAGCTATCACCTTCAAATATCGTTACGTACAGCCGGTCTTTATCCAGTTTCAGGACCCCGGTAAGTAGTTCCCAGCTCCATGCTATTGCTTCCGCTTTGAAATAGTCACCAAAACTCCAGTTTCCCAGCATTTCGAACATGGTATGGTGGTAGGTGTCAACACCAACTTCTTCAAGATCGTTATGTTTACCACTTACACGAAGACATTTCTGGGTATCGGCAACCCTTGGAAACTGCACGGGTTTATTACCCAGGAATATGTCTTTAAACTGGTTCATACCAGCATTTGTGAAAAGCAGGGTAGGGTCATTTTTGACAACAATGGGCGCGGACGGGACTATTTCATGTCCTTTTAACTTAAAGAAATCCAGGAATTTCTGTCTGATTTCAGCACTCGTAAACATAAACGGAATAATCTTTGATGGGTGAAAGCCTCTTTAAGTCTTTATATTTGTGTAGGTTGTCCCTGTCACGGATGATGGCAAAGTTAAGGAATAGGCAAACAGGTGAAGAAAATCAAATATTATTATAACACCAATACACTGCGGTATGAGAAGCTGGAAACGCCACTCGGCGTTATTCTTTTGCGGGTGCTTGGTTTTATTTCTGCCGCCCTGGTTACTGCACTGATCATAGTTTCGATTGCTTACCGGTATTTTCCTTCTGCCAACGAAAAAAGGCTGTTACAGACAAACGAGGATCTCCAGGAAAATTTTGTGGTACTCGAGCGGCGCACGCGCGAGTTGCAAAGACAGATGCAGGCGCTTGAGAAACGTGATAACGAAGTGTACCGTGAAATCTTTGAATCGGATCCCATCCCGGATAGTGCCCGAGCTAAACAACTTGAAAAACAGGAAGAGATTAAGATCGTTCAGGCGATGAACCGTTTTGACCTTGAGGAATCGATCACTGAAACACTCAACAATCTTGCGAGCCGCATACGGGCGCAGGACAGATCCTATACCGAGATCGCAGGTTTTATACGCAATAAAGAGCTGCTGCTTGCCAGCACGCCGGCTATACAGCCTATCAGCAACAAAGAGTTGAAGCGGGTAGCATCGGGTTTTGGTTACCGGATCGACCCGGTCTATAAAACGGTGCGATTTCATGCGGGTCTTGACTTTACGGCTCCCCAGGGCACACCTATTTATGCTACTGCCAATGGAACGGTTAAACTTGCCGGTAATCATGGTAACGGGTACGGAAACTATGTAACCATCAATCACGGGTATGGCTATGAAACCCTTTACGGCCACATGTTTAAAGTAAAAGTAAAACCCGGTGCAAAGGTAAAACGGGGTGAAATTATCGGCTATGTGGGTAGTACGGGTAAATCAACCGGGCCCCATTGTCATTATGAGGTCCATAAAAACGGCCGTCCCATCGACCCTGTATATTTCTTCTATAATGATCTGACCCCTGAACAGTTTGACCAGATTCTCAAAATCGCCGCTGCGGGCAATCAGAGCTTTGACTAAAATTAATGTTTAAACAATCTCTGGAACATTCAGGCTGATTGTCAGACTTATATGAAAGTCATTTGTCATAAAACTGTTGGATTTTTGTCAATTGCGGTTCCGCTTGCTTTGGGATCAAAAATTTCAAATTACATTTGCGTCCATGTTTAATGCGCCGGATATATTGTCTTTAGCTTACAAACAGCCCATTATGCAGGGCCAGATGGAGCTTTTGCATGAAAAAGCGCAAAATATGCCAGGCTCTGTTCAATACAGCATTCGCCGGCATAGGAAAAACAGCCAGTGGAACATCGAAGACACGGGGATGCTGGTTTATCATTACTCAAAGGATGCGTCTGCAGAGCATTCACTGGAATTGCGTTTTTGTATTGCGGGGAATGTGTATTGCCGCAAACACTCGGCAGAATGCACAAATTGTATGGGACCCGCCTGTAGCCAGCGTGTTGAAAGTATCGATCTGCTGAGTTTTGCGTTTTCACCCGTGCACCTCTCGCAGTTTGTTAAACCCACCAAAACGCAGCAAACACTTTCTGACGACATTCTGCAGTTCCGTCATAAATCTTCCTTTACCAAAATACTTTCACTTTGCGGACGCACTAGGATGGTGCTGGAAGCTTTGTTGAATCATAGTTATACCGATAGTCTCGAGAACATCTATATAAACGCCCAGACGCAGATGCTGTTGTTATACAGCCTTGAGTGTATGTTGGGTGAAAAAGAGATTGAAACTTTCCAGTGTAAGTTTCTTGCGAATGAGGCTGATCGCGGCAAGATCGCTAAAGCCCGTGAAGTTCTGCTGGAGCATATAGGTGAGCCTATCACCATTAAGGAGCTTAGCCGGAAGGTTGCAATTAATGAGTGTTACCTGAAAAAGGGTTTCAAAGAAATGTTTGGAACCACCATCTTTGATTTTTATCAGAGCCAAAGGATGGAACATGCGCGTTACCTTTTGTATGAAAAGGGGCTCAGCGTAACCGAAGTTTCCATGATGCTTGGGTATTCCTCAATCTCTCATTTTTCCACAGCTTTTAAAAAGCACACCGGACTGAAGCCCTGCGAATTGTTATTTCATTGATATTTCTGTTTTAAAACCGTAAGTGTATGCTAAGTAAAATCATGCAGGATGCGTTGAATAGCCAGATTAAGATGGAAGCACAATCGTCACAGGCATATCTTGCCATGGCAAGTTGGGCCGAAATTCAGCCTGGGCTTCAGGGGGTTACCAAATTTTTCTACAAACATTCTGATGAAGAGCGGATGCACATGCTTAAGCTCATGAACTATGTGAATGAGCGGGGCGGCTATGCATTGGTTCCGGCACTGGCTCAGCCAACGCTTACCTTTGTTTCTCTTAAAAAAGCGTTTGAAGAATTACTTAATCATGAAATTGCGGTGAGTGAGAGCATTAACGAGATTGTTGATCTTTCGCTGAAAGAGAAAGATTATGCTACGCATAATTTCCTGCAGTGGTATGTAAACGAGCAGATGGAGGAAGAACGGCTGGCGCGCACCATGAACGACAAATTAGAAATGATCGGCGATGATAAAAGCGGTCTTTATCTCTTTGACCGAGATATTGTTCAGGCGGGCGATCATTAAGATATAGCCTGGGTTGAATGCCCCGGTAATGCTGTAAATACAAAAAACCTTCTCTTACGGGAAGGTTTTTTGTTGGATAAGATAATTTTTTTCCGGAGAACCGGCCTCTAACGCATGATAGTTTCGAAAGGATGATGGATGAATTGGATTGTCTGTTTTTCAGACGAGATTGGACAACTGGTTTTTCGCTGGAAATTCACTGGAACTTAGTTATTCTGGATTGATGAAAATACCAGAAAAACTGATTAAAAACGGGTAGATCTGACTTAATTGAGAAAACCTTTTCTCTCAGTGTAAAGTTTAAATGGAAAGGGGAGTAGGAATACTCCCCTTTTTAACCCCTAAACCCTAAACCGTAGAAAAGGTTCTCTGCGATGATTTATATCAAATAGCTTTATTGCTATAGATTGGTAATAACAATGTAATTATTCTTTCCACAAACTATGCCAAAAGTGAAATGCCTTCTAAAAAGTAAGCCTAAACTTCAACTATTTTTTTCACTTTGGAACTGCCTAAATAGAAACTTGTCAAAAAGATAAGTGTACCCATGTATGCGTGAATCCGGCTGCGATTTGTGAACAGGTGTTTCTAAGAACTGCCTGTTATATTACTAATACCTTGCCAAAAATCCGGATCTATTAAAAAAGCTTTTTAAAGGTGGTTTTGAAGCCGTATGGCTTTGCCGCTATTTAAGTAACTTTGCACACTTTTACAAGCTTACATACGAGGACTTTTTATATGGCCGAAAAATACCGCGAGTTTTCGCAACTTAATTTACCTGCGATAGAGCAGGAAGTGCTGGCAGACTGGGAAACTTCTGATGCATTTCAAAAAAGCATCTCAATCCGCGATGGCGCTCCGTCATTTGTTTTTTATGAAGGCCCCCCGAGCGCAAACGGGATGCCGGGCATTCACCATGTTATCAGCCGTACCCTGAAGGACCTGGTTTGCCGGTACAAGACAATGAAAGGCTACAAGGTAAGCCGTAAGGCCGGCTGGGACACCCATGGGCTACCCATTGAACTCGGGGTTGAAAAAGAACTTGGCATCACTAAGGAAGACATCGGAAAGAAAATCACCGTTGAGGCTTACAACCAGAAATGTCGCGAAGCCGTTATGCGGTACAAAGACAAATGGGATGATCTCACCCGTAAAATGGGTTATTGGGTTAACCTGCAGGATCCGTATATCACTTTTGAAAACGAATACATCGAAACATTGTGGTGGCTGCTTAGCCAGCTTTATACAAAAGGTCTCCTTTACCAGAGCGTAAGTATTCAGCCATATTCGCCGGCGGCCGGTACCGGTCTTAGCTCGCACGAACTGAATCAGCCCGGCACCTATAAAATGGTGAAAGATACCAGTGTGGTCGCCATGTTTAAGGTGAATGAGAGTGCCGCTCCTGGTTTTTTGTTTAACCTGCTGGAAGACAATAACCGCGAAATCTTTTTCCTCGCCTGGACAACAACACCATGGACCCTTCCTTCAAACCTGGGTCTTACTGTGGGTCCAAAGATCGAATACGTGCTGGTGAAAAGCTTCAACCCCTATACGGGAGTTCCTGTAAATGTGGTCCTGGCGAAATCATTGGTATCAAAATATTTCAAAGCCGAAGGGGAAAACGGTGACTTTGCCGCATATAAAGAAGGCGATAAACTCATTCCATGGAAAATATTAGGAAGCTTTCCAGGCTCCGATCTGGAGAACTGCAGGTATGAACAACTGCTTCCCTACGAAGCAAACAGTCCTGCAAATGCGGGTGGTGATCCGTTCAGGGTTTTGCTCGGAGATTTTGTAACTACTGAAGACGGTACTGGTATAGTACATACAGCACCCGCTTTTGGTGCGGATGACTATAAAGTTGGAAAGAAATACGATATCGGTATGTTAACGATGGTCGACAAACAGGGAAAGTTTGTAGACGGCCTCGGCGAGTTCAGCAACCGGTATGTAAAAAATTACAAAGATGCGTCCGACTATGTTGACGTAAACGTCGACATCTCGGTAAAGCTCAAAAAAGAAAACAGGGCGTTTAAGGTGGAGAAGTACGAACACAACTATCCACATTGCTGGCGCACCGATAAACCGGTATTGTATTATCCCTTAGATGCCTGGTTTATTAAAACTACTGCTGCCCGCGACAGGATGGTGGCTCTCAATAATACCATCAACTGGAAGCCCCGGTCAACCGGTGAAGGAAGATTTGGGAACTGGCTCGAAAACATGGTTGACTGGAACCTGAGCCGCAGTCGTTACTGGGGTACGCCACTACCGATCTGGAAAACCGAAGATGGTAGCGAAATCAAGTGTATAGGGACACTGCAGCAACTGAAGGAAGATATTGCAAAGGCTGGTGAACTGAACTCTCCGGAAGTACGCAACGCGGAAAGTTCCATTGATCTGCACAAGCCTTTTGTAGATAAGATTGTATTGATAAGTGATTCCGGACAACCCATGCGCCGTGTTCCTGATCTGATTGACGTTTGGTTCGACAGCGGTGCAATGCCTTATGCACAGTGGGGACTGGATTACGAAAAACTGAAAGCCGGCGATCCAAAACCGTTCAAGGCGCCGTTTGGCACAAACTATCCTGCCGACTTCATTGCGGAAGGTGTAGATCAGACCCGGGGGTGGTTTTATACCCTGCATGCTATCTCTTCATTGTTGTTCGATTCAGTTGCCTATAAAACCTGTGTATCAAATGGGTTGGTGCTTGATAAGAGTGGTAACAAAATGAGTAAAAGATTGGGTAACGTAGTGGACCCTTTCAATACCATTGAAAAGTTTGGCGCTGATGCCACCCGTTGGTACCTGATCACAAATGCTTCTCCATGGGAGAATATGAAATTTGACCTTGATGGAATCAAGGAGGTTCAACGTAAGTTTTTTGGCACATTATATAATACGTACCAGTTCTTCGCGCTTTATGCCAATGTGGATGGATTTGCCTTCAACGAAAAGCCCGTACCTGTAAATGAACGTCCTGAAATTGATCAGTGGATCTTGTCAGCTTTGCATTCGCTGGTGAAAAAAGTCGGTCTTTCGATGGATGATTACGAACCCACCCAGGCAGGTCGCGCCATTGAAGAGTTTGTTGACGAACAGTTAAGTAACTGGTATGTCCGTTTGTGCCGCCGCCGGTTCTGGAAGGGCGAGTATGAATTCGATAAGATCTGTGCGTATCAAACCCTGTACGAGTGTCTTGAAACCGTAGTTCGTTTGATGGCACCCATTTCACCATTTTTCAGTGATAAGTTATTCCGGAATCTGGATGCAGTTACCGGGCAGTATGGCATTGAGTCGGTGCACCATGCGGATTTCCCTGTAGCAGATGAATCAAAGATCGATTTATCGCTCGAGGAACGCATGCAATTGGCACAAGACATATCTTCCCTGGTTTTGTCGCTCCGTAAGAAGGTAAACATCCGGGTCCGTCAGCCCCTGCAAAAAGTGCTGATACCGGTATTGAATCCGAAAATGCAGGAGCAGATTGCAAGGATTGAAGAACTGGTTAAGAGCGAAGTAAACGTTAAGGAAATACAGTATATCAGTGGAGACGAGGGTTTTATCAAGAAAAAGATCCGTCCGAACTTCGTAGCATTGGGTAAGAAGCTGGGGCCGAAGATGAAAGCCGTATCGGCAGCCCTGGGAAGCTTCACTCAAGAGCAGATTGCGCAATTAGAAAAAGATGGAACCTATCCATTGTTAATTGATAACGAACACTTAATATTACATATTCAGGAAGTTGATATATCCAGCGAAGACATTCCCGGCTGGATCGTGGCGACCAAGGATCTGCTCACGGTTGCCCTGGATGTTACCGTTACCGATGAATTGCTGAGTGAAGGAAACGCCAGAGAACTCGTGAACCGCATCCAGAAGATACGGAAGGATAGTAACTTTGAATTGACCGACAGGATAATTGTTAAAGTAACCAGCCATGAGGCACTAAACGGGACGCTGGCCAGATTTAATGATTATATTTGCGCGGAAATTTTAGCAGATAAATTGGAAGTGGTGCCGGATTTACCAAATGGCACCCAAATTGAAGTAAATGATCTTTCATTAAAAGTGTTTGTTACAAAAAAAGCCTAACAGTATGGCAATCAACAAAAAAGCAGCTAAGTCTGCTAAGAAAACAACACCAGTGAAAAAATCGGCTCCGGCCAAAAAGCCGGCAGCAAAGGCACCTGCGAAAGCTGCCAAACCAGCGGCCAAGGCCAAACCGGCTCCGGCTAAAAAGGCGGCGAAACCAGCTCCAAAAAAATCTGCACCGGCCAAGCCTATTGTGGCAGCCAAAACAATTAAAAAAGTAGAAGTGAAGAAATCGACAAGTAGCCCAGCGGCGGATAAAAAAACGGAAGCAAAAAAGACCGAATCTAAGAAAGCGGAAAGCAAGAAGGTTGAAACGCCGACTCCGGCGCCGACCCCCGCACCTGCTAAAAAAACAGCAGCACCAAAACCGGCCAAAATCGAAATCCCGAAGATTAACACAACCACTTCAAGGAAATACGAACCTGAATTTACCAAATCAGTACTTGATCAGCCTGAAAATACTAATGCCGGACCGACCATGCGATACAGCGATGCTGAATTACAGGAGTTCCGCGAATTGATTCAGAAAAAACTCGACCAGGCTAAAAAAGAACTTTCGTACCTGCAGGGTCTGATTACCCGTAAGGATGAAATGGGTGGTGATGATACCGACAACCGTTATCTTACTATGGAAGACGGAAGTATGAGTATGGAAAGAGAACAACTTGCCCAGATGGCAAGTCGCCAAATCAATTATACCGATCACCTGGAAAAGGCGATGATGCGTATTGAAAACAAAACCTATGGTATTTGCCGGGTTACTGGTAAGTTGATCGACAAAGCAAGACTTCGTGCTGTTCCTCATGCTACACTTAGCATTGAAGCGAAACAGATGATGAATAAATAAAAGAAGTTTTTTACGCTCAAACTATACGGCCCGGTCTTCGCAGACCGGGTTTTTTAATGCAGTTTGTTGAAGCGGATTTTTTGATTGCGGTTAGCGTACTTCCTGCATTTCAACCAGTTTCCTGTAGAAGCCATCGTTTTTCAGCAGCTGGTCGTGAGTGCCACGTTCAACGATCCGGCCTTTTTGCAGCACAATTATTTCGTCGGCATGACGGATCGTGCTCAGGCGGTGGGCAATCACGATACTCGTACGATTCTGCATCATTTTGTTGATGGCGTCCTGCACCAATCTTTCACTTTCAGTATCAAGCGATGATGTTGCTTCATCCAGGATAAGAATCGGCGGGTTTTTAAGTACGGCCCGGGCTATGGTCACCCGCTGGCGTTCTCCTCCACTTAGCTTACCTCCACGATCGCCTATATTGGTTTCATACTGCTCATCCTTATTCATGATGAAATTGTGAGCATTTGCCACTTTTGCTGCGGCCTCGATATCCTGAGCTACTGCCGATGGAATGCCAAGAGCAATGTTGTTCGCAATGGTATCATTGAACAATATCGGTTCCTGCGTCACAATGCCCATCTGGTCGCGCAAAGATTGTAATGAATATTCCTTAATATTTACTCCATCCACCAGGATTTCTCCGCTGGTTACATCGTGAAATCTTGGTATCAGATCGGCAAGTGTTGATTTACCTGCACCTGAGGACCCAACGAGAGCTACCGTTTTGCCTTTCTCAATTACGAGGTTGATATTGTCCAGAATTACAATATCATCATATCGGAATCCCACATTTTTAAACTCGATCCGGCTGTTGAAATCAGTGAGAAGAAGGGGATTAGCCGGTTCCTCAACAACCACCGGTGCCTGCAGAACATCTTCGATACGTTTAATAGCTGCGCTACCTTTCTGAGCATTATAAAATGCGGTAGACAAAGCCTTGGCCGGGCTTATTATCTGTGTAAAAAGCACGATGTACGTGATGAAATCTGTTGGTTTCATCACCTGGTTGTTTAGCACCAGGTTTCCTCCGAACCACAAAATGCAGGACAGAACCAAAACACCCAGCGTTTCTGACAGGGGAGAGGCCATGTCGCGCCGGAATGCAATCCTGTTTCTCAGATCATTCAGGAAATTATTGATCCCGTAAAATTTGCGCCCGATTTTGGGTTCCGCGTTAAAAGCTTTGATAACACGTAGTCCACCGAGTGTCTCATCAACTACTGAAAGCAGGTTGCCCAGTTCTTGTTGTGCATGGCCACTGTCTTTCTTTAGTGATCGGCTCAGCCGGCCTATTACAAAACCTGTTAAAGGCAATAATACCACCAGGAACAGCGACAGGGTGGGACTAAGCAAAATCAGCGTGGTGAGTATAATAATTATGGTGAGGGGTTCGCGAATAAGACCTTCAAGTGTTCCGACGATACTCCATTCAATTTCATTGATATCATTACTCATACGGCTGATGATATCACCTTTACGTTGATCCGTAAAGTAGCCGATGGGCAGTTTAAGTATTTTACTATAAAGGTTGGCCCGCAGTTCCGTCATCACATGGTTGCGAATTGGTGCCAATACCCGCTGCGAAAGGTAAAAAAACAGGTTTTTAATAAAGGTGGAGGCTACCACGATAATACAAACCGCGGCAAGCGCATACGATTTGCCATATTGCTGCATCCAGGTGAAAAGATAATAATCGATATAGTCAGTGAAATTGGCTGTTGAGAGTGTGTCTTCCGGTCTTGGTACTACTTTTTCGGTGCCGGCAAAAAGCATTTGCAAAAACGGCGCAAGCATTGCAAAAGAAATCAGTGAAAAGATGATAGAGAGAAGTATAAAAACCGTGTACCAAACAATATTACTTTTTTGATCTGCCAGGTACTTAAGAATAATCGAAAATCTTTTCATCCGGTTAAAATGGTTAGTAAACCGTGCAAAGTAAGTACTTTTACAAGGATTAATAAGTTAATGTAATGCAAGAAGGAAAACGACAAAAACAAGTTGCCGGCTTGTTAAACGAAGAATTGAACGGGATATTTCAGAGGCTCGGCTTAACGATGATTGATGGTGGTATGGTTTCAATATCCACTGTGAAAGTAACGCCCGATCTGCTGGAGGCACGCATATATCTTAGCTTGTTCAAGGTGAATGATGTGAAAGCGGTAATGCAAAAATTTAATGAACGTAGTTGGGAAATAAAAAAGGAACTCACTGCAAAGGTTTCAAAACAATTGCGCCGTATGCCGGTGCTTCAGTTTTATCATGATGATACCCTGGATCATGCATTTAGAATGGAAGAGCTGTTGAACAGTATCAAAAAGAAAGATGGGGAATAGGCCGCTGTTTAATCACATGTCATGAACCTATTGTTTGCCTGGCGTTACTTTAAAGCAAAAAAATCTACCAATGCTATCAACATTATTGCATGGGTAAGTGCTTTAGCGATTGTAGTTATTACTGCAGCTTTTATCATTGTACTGAGCGTGTTCAATGGCTTTGAAGGGTTGGTAAAATCGCTCTATTCCACTTTTTATACTGACCTTAAAATTTCGCCCGCTAATGGAAAGGTGATGACTTATTCTGCGGGTCAGCTCGCGCGTTTGCGCGCAAATACTGATGTAGCAAATTTCACGCTTACGGTCGAAGAAAAATGTCTTATCCAAAACGGGGATATCCAGATTCCGCTTTATTTAAAAGGTGTTGACAATTCCTACAGTGTTGTTACCGGCGTTGCTTCTAAATTGATTCGTGGCAGTTTTGAACTGGGTGATGCTGACGATCCCGGGGTCGTTCTGGGAAGTGGTATTGAAAACGCATTGGGGGTACAGTCTGACCGAGAGATATACCCGCTCACAGCTTATGTTTTTAAACGTGGGGTGAACATCAACGTGATAGACCCTTACCAGGTTTTTGCTGCAGAAAACATTGCTACTACCGGCACTTTTTTCATTCAACAGGATCTTGATAACAAGTACGCTATCACGAACATTGATTTCATGCGTCGTATGACAGGTATGAAAGAAAATGAAACGGGTAGCATTGAAGTATCGCTCCGTGATCCGGGTCGTACCCAGGCCGCAAGAACTTCTCTTCAAAAAATATTTGGTAACGATTATCTTATTCAGACACGGTATGAACAAAACCAAAGTTTATACAGTGTGATGAATCTCGAAAAATGGGCGATATATGGCATCCTCACCCTGATGCTGATTGTAGCCGCGTTTACGATGATCGGGGCGCTGACTATGCTGGTTCTCGAAAAGCAGAAAGACATCCAGGTATTAAAAGCGATGGGTGCAACCCGGAACCGTATCCAGGGAATATTTTTCCAGGAAGGTTTATTGCTGGCAGGCATTGGTGCGGCTACTGGTTTTGCCATTGCCATACTGGTGTGTTGGGCGCAGGTGAAATACAAGCTGATTCCGATCGAGGGCGGAACCTTCCTGATAGACCATTATCCTGTCACCATGAAGTTGTCAGACTTCATCCTGGTGCTGGTCACGGTATTGCTGGTTTCCGGTCTGGCCGCATGGATCCCTTCCCGCAAAGCTGCGGCGCAACCCATAGAATTAAAAAGCTGATAATTAGTAGTCGCCTAAAGTTTCAGGAAGCTGACCAAGTGCTTTGGCAAGCTGCTCATCGTTTGGTGCGATACCGTGCCATTCGTGGCTGCCCGACATGAAGTCAACACCACTTCCCATTGCGGTACGCATCATAATGGCAATCGGTTTTCCCTTTCCAACAAATGTTTTTGCTTTTTCAAGAGCAGCTACAACCTGATCAATATCGTTGCCATCTTCCAGTTGCAACACTTCCCAGCCGAATGCTTCAAACTTTCCGGGCAGGTCGCCCATGTCTAAAACCTTGCTGGTAGGTCCATCAATCTGCTGACCATTCCAGTCGATGGTAGAAATCAGGTTGTCAACCTTGTTGGCAGCGGCAAACATGATTGCTTCCCAGTTTTGACCTTCGTTCAGTTCACCATCGCCATGCAGTGAATAAACGATGTGGTTGTCGCCATTGATTTTTTTGGCAAGCGCGGCCCCGATGGCTACGCTCATTCCCTGGCCCAGTGAACCGCTGGCTACGCGTACTCCGGGTAGGTGTTCGTGGGTAGCCGGGTGGCCCTGCAAACGGGAATTCAGTTTGCGGAATGTGGCGAGTTCTTTTACGTCGAAATATCCCGAACGTGCCAGGACGCTATAAAATACGGGGGAAATATGCCCGTTTGAAAGAAAAAACACATCCTCGTTGGTGGCGTCCATATTAAATTTAGGATCATGGTGCATTACCTTGAAATACAGAGCTGTCAGGAAGTCTGCACATCCTAGTGAGCCGCCTGGGTGGCCGCTTGCTGCTCCGTGAACCATTCTTACTATGTCTCGTCTTACCTGGCTTGCGATTTCTTTTAATTCTGGCATACTATTTCGGTTATATGGTCGCAAAACTAAAGGAATTCTGTATCTGGACGTTAAATAACCCAAAGTTTTTGACTTATATGATTACTTATAGATGCGAATAAAGGCGCGGAGGAAAAGAGGTTATTAGCGAAACAAATATTAATTTGCACCCCGGTGAAGTCAGGGCTATGGGCCAAACGTAGAACAGCGGAGCGAATTTTACCACCACAAAAGCAGTCTGATGTTTGATGTTTTACTTACTATAGCTATTTCTTTTACGATCACGCTCCTGTCCATTCCTGCTATCATTACTGTTTCTGAACGAAAAAAATTATTTGATATCCCTGATGAACGAAAAATTCACCAGGCACCGATTCCGTCTTTGGGCGGGCTAGGCATATTTGCAGGTTTTATATTAGCCTGCCTGGTAACACTGAGGTTCCAGGTGGCAGCCGAATTTCAATATTTTTTCGCGGCAGCATTTGTAATATTTTTTCTTGGGGTGAAGGATGATATCCTGATTATTTCTCCCATTAAGAAGTTCATTGGCCAGGTGCTCGCTACTTTTCTCATCATATATAAAGGCGGGGTCCAGATAAAAAGCATGCATGGGTTTCTCGGGATCTATGAACTACCGGATATGTTCAGCCTATTGCTGACATACTTTACCATTATTGTAATCATCAACAGCTTCAACCTCATAGATGGTATTGATGGATTGGCCGGCAGCCTCGGTTTGATGGCTTCAACTATTTTTGGATTATACTTTCTGCAAATAGATCTGTATTCTTATTCGATACTTGCTTTTGCCACAGCGGGCAGCGTTGCGGCCTTTCTTATTTTTAATTTTCAGCCAGCGAAAATTTTTATGGGCGACACCGGTTCGATGCTTATCGGCCTTATCAACGCAATACTGGTGGTTAAGTTTATCAATGTTGCCGACCTGCCCGGCACCAGCTTTCCTATCGAGGCGGCACCTGCTATCGGATTTGCCTTGCTTATGGTGCCTTTACTTGATACACTGCGGGTGTTTGCGATCAGGATTTTTAACCGGCGTTCACCATTCAGCCCGGACAGGAACCATGTTCACCATTTATTACTCGATAAAGGATTGTCACACCGGGCCATCACGATTACACTGGTTTCAATCAACCTGGCGGTAATCATCCTCAGTTATTTTTGCAGAACCTGGGGTTGCACCTGGTTGATATTTTATACTATCATACTCTTCTTTGCAGGTATTGCGGCCCTGTATTATACCCGGCCAAAACCCAGGCTGTTTGTTGCCAAAACCCATCCGGATCAGCCTCATTCGAAGATCGTTCCCCTCACAAAAGACACCATTCTGGAGCACAAAAATTGATTACATAGTGATCTTTTTTTAGGTTTGCACCGAAATAAAAATATTTTATGTCAGAAGAGCTTAGTTTGATAATCGAAGAGGCGCACGAAGGGATGAATAAGGCCATCAGTCACCTTGAAGCCGAGCTGATTAAGGTACGTGCCGGTAAGGCAAATCCGAACCTGGTAGAAGGACTTGTGGTTGACTATTACGGATCTCCTACTCCGGTTAACCAGGTTGGTAACGTTTCTGTGGCTGATGCCCGCACTTTGACGATTCAGCCCTGGGAAAAAAATATGTTACAGCCAATTGAACGCGCAATCATAGCAGCTAATCTTGGCGTAACACCGCAAAATGATGGCGTTATCATCCGTTTGTTTATGCCCCCTCTTACGGAGGAAAGAAGAAAGGAACTTGTTAAACGCGCAAACAGTGAAGGTGAAAATTCAAAAGTTGCCATCCGGAATATTCGTCGCGATGCAATGGAACAAGTGAAAAAACTGCAGAAGAACGGACTTAGCGAGGATATTTGCAAAGACGCTGAAAAAGAAATCCAGGAACTCACCGACAAATATATTCTGCAGGTAGAAAAAACTTTTGCTGCCAAGGAAAAAGAAATCATGACCGTCTGATCTGGTCAGGATGAACTTTTGCTACAGCGGATCCCTGCCGGGCGATTCGGGCAAAAGTTCATCTTTTTTTTGTGCCGTTCCATTACGATTGGTAAGGTACACCCCGGATAATATCACCACCAGCCCCAACACTTGTAATAAAGTCATTGAATCGCCCGCTATCAATCCCCAGCCAAGTGCAATAAACGGAACGCCGTAAGTAACCATAGAAGAAAATACAACGCCTGCATTTTTAATGAGGATATAAAAAATTACCGTGGCCACGGCAGTGCCAAGCACACCCAGTACTGCGCCAGCAGTGCTCGCAAAAAGATAATCCGCATTGCTTAAAGGCAGATCAAAATAACCGGTGGATACAAGAATAATCAGCGAAACCGGCAACAACAACGAAAAGCCAATCGCTGCAATATGAATCGGGCTTACATGCGAAAGATACCTGCTGACAAGATTAATATTAATAGCATAACACAGTACAGCAAGTAAAACAAAACCAGCGTATGAAAGATAGGTTATGTCGACAGTTTCAGCTGCAAGCAGTAACAGTAACATACCGCAAAACCCAATTATTACCCCGCCAATTTTGTGACGTGGTATTTCTTTTTTAAAAAAAATAATACCGAGACAGATTGTGATCAGTGGCGTGAAAGCGTTCATGAAACCTGCCAGTGAACTGTCAAGCCGGGTTTCGGCTATACAAAATAGATAAGCAGGAAAGAAACTGCCAAGTAAACCCGATAACAATATCAAACCAATTGTTGATATACTGTATCGCCGAAGCTGCATAAAAGCGAGTGGTAGTAACACAAGTCCTCCGCTTACCATTCTTATCGCTCCAACCTGGTAAGGGTGTAGTGCAGTGAGTCCTGCTTTCATCAGGATAAAACTACTTCCCCAGATGAATGATAACAGACCAAAGAGAAGCCAGTTGCGTAAGCTGATACCTGAACTGATCATTTTTATTTTTGTCGGTCTGCCAAGTACAGCCGAAATTCAGAGATAAATAAGCAGCAAAAATATATGGAGAAAATTACACTTGCTGAAATAAGTTGCAGGGCACCAAAAGGCTTCGATAAAGAAGAAACCAAAGTTAAAACCGATGAGATACTAAAACGTTTAAACAAGTTGCAGAACCTGCTGTATGCTGAATCAAAACATAGTGTGTTGGTGATCTTGCAAGGCATGGATGCAAGTGGAAAAGATGGAGTCATCAGGGATGTATTTGGTACGTTGAATCCTCAGGGTGTGCTGGTTCAATCATTCAAAGTGCCCACCGAAGAAGAGCTTGCACATGATTTCCTATGGCGTATACATAAACATGCACCTGCAAAAGGTGTGATCCAGGTATTCAACAGATCACATTATGAAGATATACTGGTAACACGCGTACACAAATGGTGCGATGACGCAACAGCCAGGAAAAGGATGCTTGCCATTAATGATTTCGAGCGCCTTTTAACCGAACATAACAATACGCATATATTAAAGTTTTATCTGCATGTGTCGCAGGAGGAACAACAGGTTCGGCTCAATGAAAGAATAACTAACCCTGAAAAGCAATGGAAGTATAATGAACGTGATTTTGCTGAAGCAAAGCTGCGTGATGAGTATATAAGAATGTATGAAGATTGCTTTGAATATTGTAATGAAGTGCCGTGGGTTATTGTACCTGCAGATCAGAATTGGTATAAAGAATATCTTATAGCGAAATCACTGCTTGATAAACTTGAATCACTCGACATGGAATTTCCTGCGGGCGATATTCCAGGCAAGCAGGTTTCCTAAAACTTATCTAATTTCGCATCGGTAAATAGATTAAATTAGTTGGAGTATTCATCCTTAATCAAAAAAATCAACTTATGGGCTTCATTACTGAGTTCAAAAAATTTGCCCTGAAGGGTAATGTAGTGGAACTGGCCATTGCAGTTATCATCGGCGCCGCCTTCAGTAAAATAGTAAACTCACTTATAGAAGATGTTATAACACCGTTGTTATTGAAGCCTGTACTTGAGGCTGCAAATCTTACGCATCTTGAAGAACTAACGATATTTGGAACGGTTAAATACGGCATGTTCTTATCTGCCATCATTAACTTTTTACTGGTTGCTTTAATCCTGTTTTTGCTGATCAGAGGTATAAACAAACTGAAGAAAAAAGAAGCAGAAGCTCCGGCTGCTCCGCCTGCTCCAACAGCAACTGAAAAGCTTCTTATGGAGATCCGCGACGAATTGAAAAAACGTTAACCTCCCCTGAATTTGTAAGCTGTCTGTTTAACTGGCAAATGGCAGGCTTATGCTTGCTAAGGGGTAATTATTGTCATCACTCAAATCAATATTTCATGAAAACTTTTGTGCTTACACTGTTGGGAGTTTCTGTATTTTTTATTGCAAATTCCCAGGATGGTGTAATTAAATCGATCCACGAAACCGCCGATAAAAAAGCTTTCAGCAACGATACGGCACATATATCGGGTTGGCGGAAAGGCGGTGTTTTTACGCTTAATGTTGGCCAGGGTTCCAGTAAAAACTGGGCAGCGGGCGCTGAGAGATTTTCATTGTCCATCGCCGGGTACCTGAGCGTTTACGCAAACTACCGGTCCGGAAAATTCAGATGGGATAATACATTGGACCTCGGTTATGCAATGGTAAATACAACATCAACCGGTCTGCGTAAAACAGACGACAAAATCGATCTATATAGCAAGGCGGGTCACGAGATCAGCGACAAACTAAGTCTTGCCGGTGTTTTGAATTTCAGAACACAATTTGCTCCCGGCTACGATTATAATTACCTGGGTAAGGGTTATCAGAAAGCTACATCCAATTTTATGGCTCCTGCTTATATGATTGTTGCTCCGGGTATTGATTACCATCCTGCTCCTTACTTCAATGTTTTTGTTTCGCCGGTGTCTGCGCGGTTTGTGATCGTCACCAATCAGCCCGGAAGTTATTTTTTCCCGGATGGAGTTATTCCTGCGGCTGACGGTGGTGGTTTTGAATTGCCATTGGCAGCGCTGTACGGGGTAAATCCTGCAAAAAAGGTGAGGGCCGAGGTAGGTGGATTTGCATCGGTAAATTTTGCGAAAGAGATCTTTAAAAACGTTAGTTATAAATCCAGGCTCGATCTGTATTCAAACTACCTGAAAACGGATCGGTTTACTGCCACAGGACCAGGGGAGTTACTGATTGAAAAAAATGAACCAAAACCACAAAACGTGGATGTGTTCTGGACTAATCTGCTGGTGATGAAGGTGAACAAATATCTTAATGTAACCTATAACTTCGATCTCATATATGACGATGATGTTCGGCAGTTTGGTGAAGAAAAATCTTCAGCAGCTGCGCAGTTGAGATCATTACTTGCAGTTGGATTTTCATTGACATTCTAAAAATTACAGGTACAACTTTAGCCACAAGTGCTTACCGATCGCATTAAAAAAATCCGGCATTGAAAAAGCCGGATTTTTGCATTTGACCGGTGTTTTATTAATTAAAACGTGGTTTTTTTATTCCACATTGGGGGTCCGGAAATGTGAGTTATGTGTTTTTTATGCTGGCGATAATTGGTGTAGGTTTGTCTTGTACGTATAAATGAGTGTGTTTTGAATCAACCGACTTACCAGATAGTGTTGCCCCAGTTTGAGGGACCGTTTGACCTGCTATTGTTCTTTATTGAGCGTGATGAACTGGACATTTATAATATTCCGATCACCAAGATAATAAAGGACTTTCTTGAATATATCCATACCCAGGAAAAGCTGAATATTGAACTTTCCAGTGAGTTCATCTTATTTGTATCTACGCTAATGCGAATTAAGGCAAAATTGCTATTGCCAAGGAAGGAACTTGATAGCCAGGGAAACGAGATTGATCCCCGGCAGGAACTGGTGGACAAGATCATGGAATACAAGCGCTTCAAAGAAGCGGCAGCAAGAATGGCTGAAATGGAAGCCATGCGGATGCTGATGGTGAAACGCGGTAACAGTCATGCAGAATTGGCGCTCATTGGCGAACAAAGCGGGGAAGGCACCGAAATACAGGCCATCACGCTTTTCAAGTTGATGAAAACCTTTGAAAAGGTGATCAAACGCCTCGAGATGCAGAAGCAAAAGCCGGTGCACACGGTTGTTAATTACAACTATACAATGGAGGGCAGCCGTGCCCACATGCTGGAAACGGTGCAGAAAGAAAAAGTAATGTCTTTCGACAAGATATTTGAGCCCTGCCAGGACAGGATTCATGCCATATTCCTGTTTCTTTCGCTACTTGAACTGGTTCAACAGAAATATATGACCCTCATGATCGGGGAAGGACGCAACAACTTCATCGTTGAATACAATGAAAACAGGGAAGAAGATGTTGTATTTGATGCTTTTGCAAACTGATTGGATCCTTATTGCAGGATATTACTGACTACAACCTGTTCAGCCATCATTTCCCGGATCGTATTTGCAATGCCGGTTGCATCATAACCACATTCAGCGTGTAACTGTTTCAGCGTACCGTGTTCCACAAGGCGGTCAGGAATGCCAAGTATTTTAACTTCCGCCTTATAATTATGTGAAGCCATGAATTCAAGAATCGCTGAGCCGAATCCACCAACAATGGTTCCATCCTCTACGGTCACTACCTTTGAATACTTGCTAAAAACTTCATGCAGCATCTCTTCATCAAGCGGCTTTGCAAAACGCATATCATAATGTGCAGGATTCAATCCTTCAGTTCGAAGTTCACGGAGAGCTGCGGTAACGAAATTTCCGGGATGACCAAGCGAGAGTACAGCGATATCTTTTCCATCCCTCAGCTTCCTTCCTTTACCGATGGTGATTTCTTCAAACGGCGTTTTCCATTCTGGCATCACACCTTCGCCCCGCGGGTAGCGGATGACTATCGGCCCGTTTGTTTTATCAAGTTGCGCGGTGTACATGAGATTGCGGAGTTCGCTCTCATTCATTGGTGCACTTACTACCAGGTTTGGTATGGGACGCATATAAGCAATATCATAAGCACCATGGTGGGTTGGGCCATCTTCGCCGACCAGACCGGCACGATCGAGACACATTACCACCGGTAGATTTTGAATGGCTACATCATGCACTACCTGGTCGAAAGCGCGCTGCATGAACGAAGAATAGATGTTACAGAACACGCGTAAACCCTGCGTGGCCATGCCGGCGCTTACTGTTACTGCATGTTGTTCGCAAATACCCACATCAAAAGCGCGGTCGGGCATCTTATCCATCATGAACTTCAAAGAAGATCCCGAAGGCATCGCTGGTGTGATACCGAATACCTTATCGTTCTGTTCTGCCAGTTCGATCATTGTGTGGCCAAATACATCCTGGTATTTGGGAGGCTGGGGCAGGTCAAATTTCTTTTTATATATCTCGCCGGTGATCTTATCAAACAACCCCGGTGCATGCCACACGGTTTGTTCTTTTTCAGCCAGTGCATAACCCTTCCCTTTTACTGTAACAACGTGTAACAGTTTGGGGCCAGGTATATCTTTCAGATCTTTCAGGGTATCTACAAGATTGGTGATATTGTGACCGTCGATCGGGCCGAAATACCTGATTTTCAGCGATTCAAATAAATTGCTGCTTTTGTTTATAAAACCTTTGATGGTATGCTCCAGTTTGCTGGCCATGCCGCGGCTGAAATTTCCGCCAACCGGCAGTTTACCAAGCGCCTTCCAGATATCGTCTTTAAACTTGTTATACGTCGGGGAAGTGGTGATGTCCGTGAGGTATTCCTTTAAGGCTCCAACATTGGGATCAATGCTCATACAGTTGTCATTCAAAATGATCAACATGTCAGTATCTGCAACACCGGCGTGATTCATTGCCTCGAAAGCCATACCGGCCGTCATTGCACCGTCGCCGATAACGGCTACGGATTTCCTGTTCTCGCCTTTGTATTTGGCGGCCAGTGCCATGCCAAGCGCCGCACTTATAGAGGTGGAAGAATGGCCCACACCGAAGGTATCGTACTCACTTTCAGATCGTTTTGGAAAACCGCTGATCCCGCCGTATTTACGGTTTGTATAGAAATTATCTCTTCTGCCGGTAAGTATCTTGTGTCCATAGGCCTGGTGACCCACATCCCAAACCAGTTGGTCGTGCGGCGTATCCAGTATATAATGAAGCGCTACAGTTAGCTCAACAACCCCGAGACTCGCCCCGAAATGTCCGCCGTGCACGCTCACTACATCAATGATGTATTGCCTCAGTTCATCACACACCTGGATTAGTTGTTCCTTGCTTAGCTTCCTGAGATCCGCCGGTGAATTAACGGTTTGAAGCAGGGGACCGGGGTTGATGTTCATTCTTTGATTTTAAGAGGACAAAAATACTGTTTTTAAACCTTTTGACACAAATGCCATATCTTAGGATTACACGTAGAACGGCGCGTGGTTCACAATAGTGCATTGATTTTTAAGAAAATAGTTTATTTTGATCCACTATTAACCACTCCACCCACAAGTTGAGGTTCCCTAATGACGCCATATATCCCATTTAACGGGTACGGGCGTTACCTAAATCCTAGATTTGGTCTATACATATGAGTATTCATAAGAAAATATCCAACTATTGGCTCTGTCAGATATTAGGTTGGGCAGGTCTTTGCGGGCTATCAGCATTATTGTACGTTTTTATTTTAAAAGAAAAAATAGATCTCGAAAGGATCCAGAAGATATTGGTGATGGTAGGGGGTGGCATTTTAAGTACACACCTGCTTCGTGAGTACATAAAGAGAAAACGGTGGATGCTACTGCTCAACGAAAAAATCTTCCTCCGTCTTGCGCTTGCCATCATTGTAACCTGCGTTATAAACAGCATCCTTATCCTGTTCGGAATGGCAGTTTTTGGTTTGTCCGGTGACAGCCGGTTAAGTCTTACCACCCGTTTTGTAGGTAACACCCTCAGCAGTGGCTTCCTTGTTATTCCCTGGGTGTTGATCTATTATTTTTATCACTACATGGAAACAAACCGGCGTCAGCAGTTTGACACATTGAAGCTGGAGGCGGTAGTTAAGGAACTTGAATTAAAAACGATCAAATCACATATCAATCCCCACTTCATTTTTAATGCGCTCAACAGTATTCGGGCGCTGATTGATGAAAACCCGGGCAGGGCGCGCAATGCAATCACCGAACTAAGTAACATTCTCCGAAGCAGCATGCAGGCTGAAAAGCTGGAAACCGTTCCCTTTGAAAAGGAACTGAACATTGTGAAGGACTACCTGGCGCTTGAGCATATTCGTTTTGAGGACAGGTTGAATATTGAATACGATATTGACGAAGACACACTCGATCTGCCCATTCCTCCTATGATGCTGCAAACCCTGGTGGAAAATGCTATCAAACATGGCATCGGCAAACAGATCCAGGGCGGGATCGTTAAAGTGATCTCCGATTATAAGGACGATTTTCATGAACTCATTATCCAGAACACCGGGCACCTCAATGGGTACAACAGGGATGGCGACGGCTTCGGTTTGAGCAGTACAAAAAACAGGCTGCATCTTTTATTCGGACAAAAAGCTAATTTTAACATTCGCCAGGTCGACTCCGAGCTGGTGGAGGTTCGTGTATTGATCCCCGTTGCAAAAAATAAATACAGGTATGATCAGAGCTATAATAATTGATGATGAAAGGCTCGCCCGCAATGAGCTTAGAAAATTGTTACTGGAGTTTCCCGAAATTGAAGTTGTTGCTGAAGCAGCCAATGCAGAAGAAGGCATTGAAAGAATTGAAAGTCTGAACCCGGAACTGGTTTTCCTGGATATACAGATGCCCGGCAAAACAGGTTTTGATATGCTGTCAGAACTTGACCGGATTCCCAATGTGATCTTTACAACAGCTTATGATGAATATGCATTGAAAGCATTTGAAGTGAATGCGCTTGATTACCTGTTGAAACCAGTTGAACCGAAACGTCTTGCAGATTCAATTCAAAAATTACATCAGCAGGATGAAAAAGAAAATGGGGGAATGCCACTCGCTCAAAATGTTAACCGGTCAATATTGAGTGAAAACGACCAGGTGTTTGTAAAAGATGGTGAGCGCTGCTGGTTCGTAAAATTGTCCGAGATAAGATTGTTTGAAAGCGTTGGTAACTATGCCAAGGTTTACTTCAGTACTAATAAGCCACTGATTTTAAAATCGCTCAACTCCCTTGAAGAGCGTCTAGACGAAAAAGTGTTTTTTCGGGCGAACCGGAAACACATCATTAATCTGCGGTTGATAGAAAAAATCGAACCTTACTTTAATGGAGGTTTATTACTTGAACTGAAAGGTGGCGAAAAGATTGAAGTGAGCCGCCGGCAGACAGTCAAGTTTAAAGAGATGATGAGTTTATAATAATTAAAGTTTAAGAAGTAACATGTTAAGGAATTGCGTGGCCGCATTAGTTTGCGTTTGTTGGGGTATTGCAGTAAATGCACAAAAGATCAATAAGATCATTAATGCCAAAGAAGTTAAACGGATCGAAACGGTGTTGTCTGCAGATGATATGGAAGGCAGAAAGCCTTTTACACCCGGTATAGAGAAGGCAGCGGCTTTTATAAGTGAAGAGTTCAAAAAAGCCGGAATACTGCCGGTGAATGGTTCGTATTTCCAGGAGTTCACCATTCCACAAACCACCGCAATTATAACTGGTACGATTAACGGTGCACCAGTAAACACCAACGAAGTTGGTTTTATTACCGCAAAAGAATCGTTGGCTTTTAACAGTGGTGAATCTTTTCAAACAGTAATGGTGAAAGGTTCAGATACGCTGCCTTCCGTTATGAGAGGATTACAGAGCGGTTCCGGAAATTATCTTGTAGTAGTTGATACAAGCCATCTTCGCTATTTCAATGCATATCGCCAATCAAGAAGGGTGAGCCCTTCTATGAAAAGTAATATTCTGATGGTATTGGGTAGTACAGCGCCCAACAGTTTTGAAATCAATCTTCGCAAAGAAACCAAACAGATGCCGCTGAAAAACGTGGTAGGAATGATTCCAGGGAAAAGCAAAAAGGAAGAGTATGTGATATTCTCCGGTCACTATGATCATCTTGGTATCGGTCAGCCTGATGCAAAGGGCGATTCAATATATAATGGCGCCAACGATGATGCCGCCGGAATCACAGCCGTGATCATGCTTGCCCAATACTTCGCAAAAAAGAATGATAATGAACGTACCATCCTTTTTGCGGCTTTTACCGCTGAGGAGTCCGGTGGCTTTGGTTCAAAACATTTCTCAGAGCAGTTCAGGCCGGAAACGGTGATGGCCATGTTTAACATCGAGATGATTGGAACGAAAAGCAAATGGGGTAAAAAGTCCGCTTATATAACCGGTTATGAAAAAACGGATATGGGAAAGATCCTGGAGAAAAACCTGAAAGGTTCCGGATTCACTTTCCATCCTGATCCATATCCTGCGCAGCAGTTGTTCTACCGTTCAGACAATGCAACGCTTGCGAGACAGGGAGTGCCGGCTCATACTATTTCTACTTCAAAAATGGATTCAGAGAAATATTATCATACCGTTGATGATGAGATCGAAACCCTGGATATGAAAAATATGGCGAAAATTATCAGGGCCATTGCTATCAGTTCATCCAGCATCATCGCCGGCACTGATACACCTTCACGGGTTGATACTTCGCAGCTGAGATAGAACCTCGGAAGAGGTTTTATCGTGTCCAGGTACAACTTCCCTATGAGAATTATCCGAATTTCTGCTGAACCTTATTCATCTCAGCTTTGATCTGGTCGTTGCAAAGATTGCCAAGACTGCCTTCATGAGTATGATGCAGTTTCTGGGTGTAATCATAGTGGAAGTTACCTGAATCGATCTGGTTGCCGATTTCTTTGTATGCATCCCTGAAAGAAATTCCTTTGTTTACCAACTCATTCACCGCTTCAACACTGAAGAGGTAACGATATTTCTCATCATCAAGGACCTGATCTTTCACAGAAATATTGCTAAGCATCAGTTGGATGATTTCAAGACAAGCTTTTAGTTCTTCCAGCGCAGGAAACAGAATCTCCTTGGTTAGTTGCATGTCGCGGTGATATCCCGAAGGCAGGTTATTGATCAGTAAGGCAAGTTCATTCGGAGTTGACTGAATGCGATTGCATTTGGCGCGGATCAGTTCAAAAACATCAGGATTTTTTTTGTGCGGCATAATGCTGCTTCCTGTTGTAAGCTCTGAAGGAAATGAGATAAAGCCGAAGTTCTGATTGATGTACAAACAGGCGTCCATCGAGAGTTTACTGAGCGTGGCAGCGATACTTGCCAAACCGGTGGCCACCAGTTTTTCAGTTTTGCCACGACTCATCTGTGCATATACGGAGTTATAATTCATTGATCCGAAATGCAACAATTGTGTTGTGCGCGTACGGTTCAATGGAAAAGAGGAACCGTATCCGGCACCGCTGCCAAGCGGGTTTTTATTGGCAACTGCATATGCAGCCGCAAGCATCTCCATATCATCAACGAGGCTTTCAGCATAAGCGCCGAACCAAAGACCAAACGATGAAGGCATGGCAATCTGCAGATGCGTATAGCCGGGTAAAAGTTTGTCTTTGTATTTTTCGCTTTGCGCTATCAGCAGGTCAAACAATGCTGTTGTACTTTTTTTTATGTTCAGTATTTCGGCGCGGAGGTATAATTTAATGGCAACAGCAACCTGGTCGTTACGACTGCGGCCACTATGGATTTTCTTGCCCGCTTCACCTATGTTTTTTGTGAGCAGAAATTCTATCTGTGAGTGAACATCTTCTACGCCTTCTTCAATCGTAAATTGTCCTGCGCGAATATTATCGAGAATTTGGTTGAGCCCTTCAACGGCCAGATCAGCCTCTTCTTTTGACATCAGACCTGTTTCACCTAACATGGTTACATGTGCAATTGAGCCGAGCGCATCATGTTCGGCAAGCAATACATCAAATTCTTTGTCTCTGCCTACTGTAAATTTTTCAATCAATGCTGAAGTGCTGGTGCTCTCTTTGCTCCAAAGTTTCATAATAACTCATTTATAAACTGAATATAAAGCCCTATGCCATGATGAATCTCTTCTACATAAACATACTCGTCTGCAGTGTGGCTCCTTGCAGAGTCGCCGGGTCCCATTTTTAGCGTCGGAAAGGGCATCAGGGCTTTATCAGAAGTTGTTGGTGAACCATAATAAGTACGGCCCAGTTTGATACCGGCTTTAACCAGCGGGTGATCCATCGATATATAAGATGAGCGCATCCGTAAGCTCCGGGGAGCTATCTGGCATTGTGTATTTGCTTTGATGATTCCAAGTACCTCTTCGAAACTGTATAGTTCATTAACACGTACATCAACTACAAAACTGCATTGGGAAGGAACTACGTTATGTGCTTTGTTTTCTGTGTTAAGAACCGTAACACTCATCTTCACCGGCCCAAGTAAATCTGAAACTTTGGGATACTTATAAGTACTGAACCACTGGATATCTTTCACTGCCTTATAGATGGCATTGTCGCCTTCTTCACGTGCAGCATGACCAGCCTTGCCTTCGGCATGAACATCGATGACCAGCAAACCTTTTTCGGCAATAGCCATTTGCATTTGCGTTGGCTCGCCCACGATGCCAAATGAAATGGGCCCCAGATCTTTTAACAAAAGTTCGATGCCGTTGAACCCGCTGATCTCTTCTTCGGCGCTGGCTGCAAGTACCAGGTTAAAAGGCAGATCTGTACGATGATAAAAGTATAAAAAAGTAGCGATCAGTGATACCAGGCAGCCGCCAGCATCATTACTGCCAAGACCAAATAACTTGCCGTCTTTAATTACCGGTGTAAACGGATCAAGCGTATAGCCTTTGTTAGGTTTTACGGTATCGTGGTGAGAGTTTAATAACACCGATGGTTTGGACCCATCGAAATGTTCATTAAATGCGTAAACATTATTCTGAACCCGGTAGTGCACGATATTTCGTTCACCCAGAAACCTGCAAAGTACTCCTGCAGTCTGATCTTCTTCTTTACTGAAAGAAGGAATGGCGATAAGTTCTTTTAGCAGGTTGACCGCATCGTTCCTTAATATGTCTATGTTATCATGCTGCATCGGTAATTGTTGTTCCGGCTGTACCGTTTATGAGTTCTGACAGTTGTTCCGCCTTTCCAATAATCACCTGTTTCACACCGCAACTGATGGCAGTAAAAGCATTGTCTAATTTTGGGATCATGCCCGCGAAGATAACCTGCGAATCCCTGAGTGATTTATAAGCCACTGGATCTATCAACGGTATCACCGTGGTATCATCTTCAGCATTCATCAATACTCCGGCTTTTTCAAAAGAATATACCAGGGTAACATCAAATGAACCAGAAAGTGCCGTGGCAAGTTCCTGGGCAATGGTGTCTGCGTTTGTATTCAACAATTGGTTTTTGTTATCATGCGTGATTGGAGCAAAAACCAGCGTGAGCTGTTGTTGAAGTAACGAAGTAAGCAGGGGTGCATTCACTGCATCTACATCGCCTGCATATCCATAATCAATAGTTTCAGTGATGCGTTTATGTGCAAGTATAGCATTGCCATCTGCACCGGTCAATCCAAGCGCGGTTGTACCTCGTGCCTGCAATCCTGCAACAATATTTTTGTTGATAAGCCCTGCGTACACCATGGTAACAATCTTTAGCGTTTCAGCGTCAGTGATTCTGCGGCCTTCAACCATTTGTTGAGGGATATTCAAATCTGCTGCAAGTTTTGTAGCGAGCTTTCCTCCTCCATGTACCAGAATTTTTCTTCCGGGTACACTGGCAAACTGGTCAAGAAATCCCTGCAGTTTTGATTCGTTATCTATGATGTTTCCACCAATCTTTATGATAAAAAGTTTCTCCATGCAGTCTCATTTGTTAAGGCCCTTCAGTATCTCTGCAAGTACGGCCTGGGCCGCCCAAACCCTGTTGGATGCCTCCTGGGTGATGATACTGCTGCTGCCATCAAGAATCTCATCACTTAATTCTACATTGCGACGCACAGGCAAACAATGCATCACCTTCGCAGCGTTGGTTAACTGCAACTTTTCATTTGTAAGCATCCATTCGGGATCATTACAATAGATCCTTCCATAGTCGTTATAAGTGCTCCAGTTTTTTACATAAACGTAGTCAGCATCTTTTAATGCTTCATCCTGGTTATGTGTTATGGTAGCACCCTTTGTAAAAGTTTCTGCGAGTTCATAATCTTCCGGGTGAGTAATTACAAAGTCCGCCTGACCCCATGCATTAACCCATTGTGAAAAACTATTGGCAACGCATTGAGGAAGTGCTTTAACATGTGGTGCCCACGATAAAACAATCTTTGGTTTGCGTTGAGTGTTGGCAGTGGTTTTCAAAGACTCGCGGATCGTAATGATATCAGTAAGACTTTGTAGTGGATGAAGCGTTGCGCTTTCAAGGCTCACCACCGGTATCCCCGCGTATTTGATAAACTGGTTGATATAGAGTTCGCTGTAATCTTCTTCCCTGTTTTTGAGACCGGGAAAGGTACGTATGGCGAGAATATCAAAGTATTTGCCCAATATGGGAGCAGCGTCTTTTACGTGTTCCACTTTGTTGCCGCTCATGATGGCTTCTTCCTCAAATTCCAGTGCCCAGCCGTCCTTATCAACATTAAAAACAATGGCTTCCATACCCAGGTTTTGAGCAGCGATCTGCGTACTTAATCTTGTGCGCATACTTGGGTTCAGGAACAATAAGCCAATACGTTTGTTTTTCCCGAGGGCCTGGTCAACAAACGGATCTTTTTTATAAGCAAGCGCACTTGATACGAGTTTCTCAATATCCGGCACGTCGTAGGCGGAAGTAAACTGTTTCATTGATTAATTAACTTGTTGAGTGGATGGAATGAGGGCATTGATTTCAGCTCTCAATGCATCAAGAAAAATATCTGCATCCTTCCTGGTTAGTGCAAGTGAAGGCAGTAAACGAATCACATTAGGTTTTGCTTCACCTGTAAAGATGTGACGTTTGAATAGCAGGTTCTTTTTCAAATCTTTTAATTCGGCAGGCACATCAAATCCAATCATTAATCCACGACCGCGAACGTTCCTGATACCCGGCATCAGTTTCAGTTCATTCATGATATAATTTCCTATGTTTTCTGCATTCTGCATCAGTGCTTCCTTTTCAATCACTTCAAGCACAGCAAGGGCAGCAGCGCAGGCAAGATGATTACCGCCAAAGGTTGTACCCAGTTGTAAGGGAACTGGTTTGATATGCGGAGCAATGATAATACCGGCAACGGGAAATCCGTTACCCATACCCTTAGCCATGGTGTAGATATCTGCATTTACACCACTATGGTCATGTGAAAAAAAGCGACCGCTTCTTCCGTAGCCACACTGTACGCTGTCTGCCACAAATACGGTATTGTATTTATCGCAGTTGCGGCGTATTGCCCGTAAGAAAGAATCTGTGGCAATGTTGATGCCTCCGACTCCCTGGATGCCTTCAATGATCACGGCACTTATCTGGTCGCCCTCTTCCTGGAATTTTGCATCAAGAGCTGCTTCATCATTGAATGGCAGGAAAATAACATGCTCATTCTGATTTACCGGTGCCACGATAGAAGGGTTATCTGTAACACTTACAGCGAGCGAGGTGCGGCCATGAAAAGCTTTGCTGAATGCAATTATCTTTTTCCGGTTATTATAAAAGGAGGCCAGCTTTAACGCATTTTCGTTTGCTTCAGCACCACTGTTACATAAAAACAACTGGTAGTCAGGTTTGCCGGATAGATTCCCGAGCTTTTCTGCCAGCTCCTGTTGTAACGGTATTTTAATCGAGTTAGAATAGAAGCCAACCTTGTTAAGCTGGTCAGTTAACCGCGCCACATAATGTGGATTTGTGTGGCCTATAGAAATTACCGCATGACCGCCATACATGTCAAGATATTCAGTACCATTTTCATCCCAAACATTCGAAGCATTTGCCCGGGTGATGGTAATATTGTTAAGCGGATAAACATCAAATAAGTTCATGTTCAGGTATTATGGGTAAACAAAGTATTTGAATACAACGACCAATATTGCTAAAAATAATTGGCCTTTAGTTTAAGACCAGTTGTTTCATCAATGCCAAACATCAGGTTCATATTCTGAACCGCCTGACCACTTGCTCCTTTAAGAAGGTTGTCAGTGATTGAGTGAACAACAAGCCTGTCGCCCACTTTCTCCAATTGTATCATACACTTGTTTGTATTTACAACCTGCTTCAGGAATATGGGTTCAGTGCTGACAACTGTAAATGGATGATCTTCGTAAAAATCTTCATACAGTTTTTGAAGGTTCGCGGCAGTTTCTTCGCATCGCAATTGGGAGCTTATAAAAATACCGCGTGTGAAATCACCGCGCCATGGTACAAAGCTGATGTCAACATCCTGCCCGCCGGACAATTGTAATATTGATTCACCAATTTCTTTCATGTGCTGATGTGACAGGGTTTTATACGCCTGTATATTATTGGCTCTCCAACTGAAATGGGAAGTGGCATTGAGACCCTGGCCCGCGCCGGTTGAACCGGTGATCCCTGTTGTATAAACATCTTTCAGCAAACCGGCTTTTGCAAGAGGTAGTAATCCAAGTTGTAATGCGGTTGCAAAACATCCGGGATTAGCAATATTTCTCGCCTGACGGATGGCAGCTTTATTGAGTTCAGGTAATCCGTACACAAACTCGCGATCACCGGCTTTAGCCGTGGCTTTCAAACGGAAATCCTGCGACAGATCGATCACGCGTACATCTGCAGAAATCCTGTTCGCATCAAGAAACCTTTTTGCTTCACCATGTCCGACACAAAGAAATAACACTTCTATGTCGTCGGTCATTGTGTCTGTGAATTTCAGTGTTGTTTCACCGGCAAGATCAGCATGTACTTTAGCGATCGGGTTGCCTGCATTGCTTCCACTTAAAACAAACCTGATATTTGCTTCAGGGTGGTTGATCAGTAATCTCAGCAGCTCACCACCGGTATAACCTGCGCCTCCTGCTATTCCTATCTTAATCATTTTCGGGGCTGTTAACTTTGTGATAGATTGCTGTCTGGTTTCCAAAGATCCTCGCGAAACCTTTTACATCGTCACCGGTAAAACCTTTGTTCATCTCACCGTAGCTTCCAAACTTGTTACTCATCAGGTCGTGCGGTGATTCGATACCGGTTACTGTGAAACGATAAGGTTGAAGTGTTACATATACTTTACCACTCACCGTTTGTTGTGTGTCCTCAAGGAACTTTTCAATGTTACGCATGGTAGGATCGAGCATTTGTCCTTCATGTAACCAGTTGCCGTACCAGGTACTTAACTGTTCTTTCCAGTATAATTGCCATTTGGTTAAGGTGTGTTTTTCAAGCAGGTGATGTGCCTTCACGATAATCAACGGCGCCGCTGCTTCAAAACCAACACGACCTTTGATACCAATGATTGTATCGCCAACATGAATATCACGACCTACACCATAAGGCTGGCTGATAGACTGCAAATACTGAATCGCTTCAACCGGGTGAGCAAAGGTTTTTTCATCTACACCGGTTAACTCGCCTTTTTCAAAAGTAAGTTCAACGGGTCTGGTACCTGTCTCGGTGACCTGGGTTGGCCAGGCTGATTCGGGTAAATATTCTTTGCTGGTGAGTGTTTCTTTTCCTCCAACTGAGGTTCCCCAAAGGCCTTTGTTGATACTATACTGGGCTTTGTGAAAATTCATGTCAACACCATGTTCTTTCAGAAAGTCGATTTCCGCTTCACGGCTCAGTTGCATTTCGCGGATTGGTGTAAGAATTTCCACGCCGGGAAGCATGCTTTGAAACACCATATCAAATCTGACCTGGTCGTTACCCGCACCAGTGCTGCCATGGGCCACATAAGCGGCACCAGTTGATTGAACATGTTTGGCAACAGCGATTGCCTGCACCATACGTTCTGCGCTTACACTTAACGGATAGGTCGCATTTTTAAGCACATTGCCAAAAATGAGATAACGGATACATGACTCATAATAATCTTTTGTAACATCAACACAGGTGAAAGATGCCACACCAAGTTCCCTGGCACGTTTCTCAATATTGCTGATTTCTTCATCACTGAATCCACCCGTGTTAACGGTGAGTGCGTGTACTTCAAGATTTTTAATTTTCCGCAGGTAAATGGCACAATAGGTAGTATCTAACCCGCCACTATACGCAAGGACAACTTTATTACTCATGGAACCTGGTTGTTTAATAATATGAATGAAAACTGCTTATTGTTAAATAGCAGCAAAAATACGTTACAGTTAACGGCTAACAGCTAACGGAACGGAAAAAAACAGTGAGTTGCTGTTATTAATCAGAAATGAAAAAGGAAATGCAGTAATGATTTGGGTCTTTCTGCTTTCTTTACATCTTTCTCCCGTCGCAGCAAAGGTTTTAATAGTTTCCATTGCTTTATGCGCATGAAGCGCTCATAAAGAGAAGAGTGTTTTTTGAAATCCTGGATGGTTTCTTCAGGCTCATAATGGTCCTTTGGATCATAAAGCATGGCAGTGCACATGCAGTTCTTACGATCCTTGCTCATCAGTATCTCGTAGTTGACACAGCTTTTGCAGCCTGCCCAGAAAGCTTCATCCTGTGTAAGTTCAGAATAGGTGACAGGTTCATATCCTAGTTCTGAGTTGATTTTCATCACTGCTAAACCAGTGGTCAAACCAAATATTTTGGATTCAGGATAGGTTTTCCGGCTGAGTTCGAATATCTTCTTTTTGATCTTTTTTGCCAGCCCGCTTTTACGAAACTCGGGAGCAACTATAAGTCCTGAGTTCGCTACATATTCACCATGGCTCCAGGTTTCGATATAACAAAAACCTGCCCAGATGCCTGTGTTTGTGAAGGCAATGACTGCCTTCCCTTCCCGCATTTTTGCTTGAATATATTCAGGACTACGTTTTGCAATGCCGGTTCCGCGTGCCTGCGCAGATGAAGCCATCTCGTCACATATTATCTGACCGAAACCGGTGTGCGATTCGTTCGCAATCACGATTTGAAACTGATCCTTTTGAGTGTCCATTTTGACTTAAATAACTCTGTTGAAAAATTCCGGCAATAGCCGTACCATACAAGAAGCTTTCCCGTAAGGGAATCATAGTTCCGATATAACAGGGGACACTATGGGAGTGGTAACTATCTCAACGTCGTACCCAAAAGGGGATAGGCTGGAAAGGAAAAACTGTACAAAGATGTACAGGAAAAACCCCACGCAGCATGTCAGCAGAGTTCGCTGCAGCTACACTAGATATAGAAAGGTTTTTTTTCATTTTATGGTGTGATAAACGCTCCTGGAATTATTTATGAGATGCAAAGAAAATAAAATTTTCAGTTTTTCACCGGTTTTTGAAAAAATAATTTCCCTGCCGGAGCACAAAGTTATGTTAACTGTTACTGGTGAATTCCCTTTTCGCTTTTCCGGAGAGATTTGAAAAGCCTGAGTTTTGAACTTTTGCGTGCTTTGAGCACAATAGAGCGCACCACATCAGGGTTTTGGGATCTTATCATGTGACCCGAGCCAGGCAGAAAAACGAACTCGGCAGGTTTACCCAGCAGCTGTTTTTTTGCAAAGTCAAGATTAGATGGGTAAACAATATTATCTTCTCCGCCCTGGACCATGGTAATTGGTATGGAAAGCTCCCTCCATTCGGGAAGCAGCTTACGCAGCTCCTCTACATGTGCCATTTTTTCGTCGGTAGCGTTGTTGATAAATCTGGGCATCATAGCGCGTATAAGACCACCACGGATGAAGTGATGGAACCACCAGTATTTTTCATTGTCCGGGTCAATAGCCGGCGCCAGCATTACCAGTTGATGAAATCGCTCGGGATACATGATAGCAATCTTGGCGGCTATGGGGCCACCGAAAGAACTTCCCATCACTACACCTGTTTTTGAAGACCGATTCAAACGAAGGGCTTCATGTATAGCGATCGCCTGTGTTTCAATTGAAGTGACAGCAGTTTTTTTGCCTTTAAATTTAGATTTCCCATACCCCGGCCGGTCCATCGCGATGATGTGATATTGTCTTTGAACCAGTGTATCATCAAGCAGGTTGCGGCTCCCGTACCAGGCACCCGGTGCACCATGCACAAGAAGCAGTGGCGGTAAAGTATCGGCCCCGGTTGTGGCGCAGAATAAACTAACCGAATCATTTTCAATTGTAAAATAGGTGGGTTTTACCGGCTTGTTTTTATAATGTTCGTTAATCTCCCTGTCGGTCATAACAAAACTGCTGAAACAGCCCGTGCATACGATCGGTATGGTAATTAAGAGTAACCAGCGCATCTTTTAAATTTATAAAAACGTTTCGGAAGTTTCAAGTCAATGCGCAGGCGGTGTCCGGATATTTAATGGCACTTTAATGGTTCAGCTGCAGTACCAGCACGCATTATAGTGCGGTCTTAGCCCCTGGTGAAGCGTGAATCGCAGCACTCATTTCCCTGATAAGCGATGCATCTTTTTCAATGGCGTTGCCGATAACGATCACATCGGCCCCAGCCTTACAGTTCAGGTAAGCTTTTTCAGGACTCGTGATACCACCGCCAACAACCAACGGTACTTCAATTACTGATGCAACTTTTAAGATCATGCTTTCAGTAACGGGCCGCCTGGCTCCACTTCCTGCATCCATATAAATAAGTTTCATGCCAAGCATTTCGCCAGCCATCGCTGTACACATGGCGATCTCATTTTTGTCTGCAGGAATAGGTATGGTATTGCTGATATAGGAAACAGTGGTTGGAGCGCCACCATCTATCAGCATGTAACCGGTCGACATGATCTCAAGCCCACTCTGACGTACAAATGGTGCGGAAATAACATGCTGGCCTATTAGTAATTCAGCGTTTCTGCCCGAGATAACGGAGAGGTACAACAAGGCATCAGCATAAGAAGAGATCTGCGAAGGGCTGCCGGGAAACAGCACCGTAGGTATGTTGCAGCTATCTTTAACCTGTTTAACAACCTGGTCCAGCCGATTACTTACTACCAGGCTTCCACCAATAAACAAAAAATCAACCTCAGCATCTATCGCAAGCGTAATCAGTTCTTCCATGCTTGCTTCATCAACCTTATCAGGATCGATCAGTACGGCAAATGATTTCTGGCCCTTTGATTTTTTATCCCGTAAAGACTGATAAATCCCATGCTTCATGCCCTGAATATTGGTAGTGTTGCAAAAATGCGAAAAGTTTTTCAAAGGCGGCCAAGTTTCAGATGGCTCGCTAAGTGCTGAAAAATAGCACTTTCTGTCTGAACGAGCAACCACCTGCCGCTGAACAATATTCCCGTTTGATACCGATGAACGTTACAAACGCAGGTAAGTGGCGATCTGAACTACATGGTTGTTGGAGAAAGCGTCATTTCTGCCTGATACATACTGGTTAATATATCCGGCTTCCAGGTCAAACTTTGGGCTGAAGCGGTACCCCGTGGCGAGATACAGGCGATTCTGATCAAAAGTTTTCCCGTTCACGCCGGTTTTATTGCCAATGTTAAGAAACACCTCGTTTTGTAAAGCCGCAAACATGCCCTGGGTAAATGGTTTGGTGCCTTTCAATGAGATGATCGCGCGGTTGAAATAACGGATGCGGTTGGCATACCTGTTGCCATCAGCTTTGAACTCACCATTCACAACACTGTGATTGGTAATAAATCGTTGTTCTAACCGCAGGCGATGCTGAACAGGCACGAAACCGGCATGATGATTTAATATGAGTTGTTCCCAGATTCTTTGCTCGGGCGCATAACCTGATATGTCTCCGACTGTTCTGCGGTTATCGAACCAACCATAACCAACTGTTGCAATCATGTTTTTTTGAAAGTGCCAGTTGACACCAGGTCTGAAAAAGTAAAGATTGAAATGTTTGAGCTGATCATTACTCCTCGCCTGCACATCGAGATGCAAACTGAACTTGTTGTTTACCTTGAACATGTAGTTCGTTGCAAACCAGCCATTGAAGGTGGTTTGACCATAACTTTTGCCAGCAATCGATAACAGTAAGAGAAACACAAAACAACGCATATCCTTTCAATATTATTTTCCGGAAAGCAGCGAAAATAGCCGATAAAAATTTAAGAAACTCCTAATCCACGGAATTACACGAACAATATCAGGCACTTGTACCAATTCAGCATCTGGTAATTTTAACATGCCATTCAGGTAGTTTTCCGCAACGTTAAATTCAAAAAAAAATAAGTGCAAATCCCGCTTCACCACACAACACAACGGGGTGGCGGGATACGATTTTATGAACAATCTTTATCCACAGCCTGTGCATATTTACGCGGACGGAAACTGGGTGCATAAAGATATTTTCGTAGACCACCGGGGGAACGAAATTTTGCCGGAAACTACTAATCTCAAAAACTCTTATCATATGCCTACAAAAAAGCAATCTGACAATGGCTTGCAGTTCAGCCGGAGGTTTACAAAAGAAGGCGTCGACGTTTATGATCTATTTGAATATGATTACCGTTCGTCGGTGATTCGTAACCCTTCGGGAGAAGTGGTGTTCGAAATGACAAACGTGGAAGTGCCGAAAGGCTGGAGCCAGATTGCAACAGATATACTTGCACAAAAATATTTCCGTAAAGCAGGCGTACCACAACCCGATGGTACCACCGGCAGAGAAACATCTGCTAAACAGGTGGCACATCGTATGGCAAACTGCTGGAAAGTTTGGGGTGAACGTTATAACTATTTTGCTTCTGCTAAAGATGCGCAGGTTTTTTATGAAGAACTTGTTTATTGCATTCTTAACCAGGCCTGCGTACCCAACAGTCCGCAATGGTTTAACACCGGTCTTCACGAAAGTTATGGCATCACTGGTAAACCCCAGGGTCATTACTATGTTGATCAGACAGATGGACAACTTAAAAAATCATCATCGGCTTATGAGCGTCCGCAACCTCATGCCTGTTTTATTTTATCGGTTGAAGATGACCTGGTAAATGACGGTGGTATCATGGATCTTTGGGTGCGTGAAGCAAGAATATTCAAATACGGTTCAGGTGTTGGAACTAATTATTCCAATATCCGGGGAGAAGGCGAAAAACTGAGTGGCGGCGGTACTTCCAGCGGTCTTATGAGCTTTCTGAAAATTGGTGACCGCGCCGCGGGTGCTATCAAAAGTGGTGGTACAACGCGTCGTGCTGCCAAAATGGTTTGTCTTGATCTTGACCATCCTGAGATCCTTGAATTTATAAACTGGAAAGTAGAAGAAGAAAAGAAAGTAGCTGCACTTATTTCAGCAGGTTACTCAAGCGATTATGAAGGGGATGCTTATAAAACTGTCTCAGGTCAGAACTCAAATAATTCTGTACGGATACCAAACGAATTTTTTGAAAAACTTGAAAAAAATGAAGACTGGGAGTTAACAGCCAGAAGCGATGGCCGTGTGATGAAAAAGGTTCCTGCAAGAGAAGTGTGGAACAAAATCTCTTATGCAGCCTGGAGATGCGCCGATCCTGGCACCCAGTATAATACTACAATCAACGAATGGCACACCTGTCCTGAAGGTGGTGAGATAAGAGCTTCCAATCCATGCAGTGAATACATGTTCCTTGACAATACAGCATGTAATCTTGCTTCAGTAAATCTCCGCCGTTTCTTTGATGAGAACACTAACCAGTTTGATGTTGATGGTTTCGCATATACATGCCGGTTATGGACAACCGTTCTTGAGATCTCTGTGTTGATGGCGCAGTTTCCTTCAAGAGAGGTTGCACAATTAAGTTACGATTACCGTACCCTCGGTCTGGGATATGCAAATCTTGGATCGATGTTGATGGTAATGGGAATAGCTTACGACAGTGAAGAAGCAAGAGGTATTGCAGGTGCTATCACCGCAATCATGACGGGCATATCATATAAAACATCTGCTGAGCTGGCTTCAATAATGGGTCCTTTCCCACGCTATGAAGAAAACAGGGAACATATGATGCGTGTAATGCGTAATCACCGCCTTGCAGCTTATGATGCGGATGACTATGAAAACCTGAGCGTTAAACCACAAGGTATCAAAGCAAGATATTGCCCGGATTATCTTTTGAAAGCCGCTACAAAAGCCTGGGATGAGGCTGTACAGCTTGGTGAGAAGTTCGGATACCGCAATGCACAAACAACAGTAATTGCGCCTACCGGAACTATCGGACTGGTTATGGATTGCGATACAACAGGTGTTGAGCCGGATTTTGCACTTGTTAAGTTTAAAAAATTATCTGGTGGTGGTTACTTCAAGATCATCAACCAATCTGTTCCAAGCGCATTGAGAAACCTTGGATACTCTCAAAAAGAAAGTGAGGCCATCATCCGCTATGCGGTGGGTACAGGTTCTTTTGAAGGTGCGCCGTATATCAATCACCAGACTTTAAGTGAAAAAGGTTTTATCGCAGAAGAGATCAGGAAGCTCGACAAAGCAGTAAACACTGCTTTTGAAATAGGGTTTGTATTCAATGTTTATAACCTGGGTGAAGAGTGCCTGCAACGTTTAGGATTCAAACCAGAACAATATTTCAACTTTGAGTGGAACCTGCTGGAGGCACTAGGTTTTACAGAGGAAGAGATTGAAGTTGCAAATGATGTTGTTTGCGGAACCATGACCATTGAAGGTGCACCGGGTTTGAAAAAAGAACATCTGTCAGTATTTGATTGTGCAAACAAATGTGGTAAAAAAGGCGAACGTTTTATACATGCTCACGGTCACATTCGCATGATGGCCGCAGCTCAACCTTTTATAAGTGGTGCGATCTCAAAAACAATTAACCTGCCAAATGAAGCCAATGTTGAGGAGATAGCTGATTCATACCTGTTAAGCTGGCAACTGGGTCTTAAAGCATGTGCACTTTACAGGGATGGTTCTAAACTGTCACAACCATTAAGTAACAAATCAGACAAAAAGAAAAAGGCAACTGATACCACCGAAGAAGCATTACCGGCCGAATCAAACATAGTAGATATGAGTAAGCTTTCAGTAAATGAATTACTGGAAGAAGTTACCAAACGTGTTCAGTCTTCGCCCGACACAAAATTGAAAAGAGAGCTTGCACGAATTGTAGAAAGAAGAACGCTGCCAGCTAAACGTCGCGGCTTTACACAGAAAGCGAAGATAAACGGCCAGGCTATCTTCCTGAGAACCGGCGAATACAATGATGGTACGGTTGGAGAGATCTTTATTGACATGGCGAAAGAGGGTGCGACCATGAGAAGTATGCTAAACTGTTTCGCGATCTCTATTTCGATTGGCTTGCAGTATGGTGTACCTCTTGAGGAGTTCGTTGAGAAATTTGTATTTACAAGATTCGAGCCATCAGGAATGGTGGATCATCCGAATATAAAAAGCACCACTTCAATTGTTGACTTCATCTTCAGGGCACTTGCATACGAGTACCTGGGAAGAACAGACCTGGTTCATGTGCTGGATAAACCGGAAATCGGAAATACCGGTGAGGATATCGAGCTGGAACAGGCAGAAAAAAAAACACCACCATTAAGTGATGTGCGTGTAGTCAAATCTGTTGCACCTGTTGCTGAGAAATCAAAACCTGTGGCTAAGGTTTCTGCCAACAGCTCGCGTATGGATGGTACCGGAAGTCTTACAGCCGTTAACGCAGCTGCGAAAAGCATGCAAAGTGATGCTCCGGCCTGTAACACGTGTGGACACATCACCATCAGAAGCGGTACCTGTTACAAATGTCTTAATTGTGGCAACAGCATGGGCTGTAGCTAAATGATATTTACGATATAACTTGGACGGTTATGGTTATTATAAATCCGCTCATTTCGATGAGCGGATTTTTTTTTGGGCGCAATTTCCCGGAATGGTTTTCGTTTAATGCCGGAAGACTTCGTAGTTATACAGCTGCACTAAGTAAAACTGCGTAGCACTTCATGAAAAAGTACTAATTAACATGTTTTGGCATCATTTTCTCAGTGCACCGGTACCCATAATCGTCAGTACTCAAATAATAATATGAAATTTAAAACCCTGGCAGTTCTAGTTATACTTGCCCTTGCATTTGCTTCGTGCAGCAGATATATCTCCCCTTTTGAAGCTGCAAACGGCAAAGCAAGATGTGGTAAAATGGTTCGATAAAATCTCCTGTCAACTCTTCGTGATTTTCCTTTTTATTTGTGCCTTACAAATAACCGGATGTGTGAATATTTGGTATTTTAAAGGTTAAATGAAAAGCATGACTGTACATTTTGGCTACGAGAAAAAGCAGGTTCTACAAGGGTTGCGCTATCATTTTATCAATAGAAGAGAAATAAAGATATTGCTGATCATGATCAATGTATTCGCCATTGCATCAGCTATATTATTTTATTTCAATATGATCCAGGCGCTGGCTTTCCTGGTTTTTTCAATTCTGTGGATTTTCCTGATGCTTGTTATATGGCGCTTTCTTCCGGCAAGCATTTACCGCAGATCCGCCACTTTCAAGGATGAATTTATAATGCATCTTGAATCCCAGGGTGTGCGGCTCGAGACGGAGCGTGGTGTTCAGATCTGGCCCTGGGACCGGTTCAGTCATTTTGTTGAAACACCCTATTTCTTCCATTTGTATTTTGATTCGCGATCGTTTTTCCTTGTGCCTAAAGATTCATTCCGGGACATTACCGATCTGCATGAGGTTCGGGCGGTTCTGCGGGAGAAAATCATGAAAAGTTAATTTGCCGCGGCGACAACGGAGTTGGGCCCTTTTTCGTTATCTTCAATGTAATTGTAAAATATCTTATGTCAAAATTCAGTTTCAACAACAAAAACAAAGTATTTTTTAACGATCTTAAAAAGTCTGTCGATCAATATTTCCTTGAAAATAATATCCGCAAAACGGGGAATTTTCAACTATATCTCAAGGCTGCTACGCTGATTCCGGCAGCAATCACCATTTACATTGTCTTATTAACTGTCGCAATGCCGCCGTTGCTTGCTATTGCACTTGCATCTCTGCTGGGATTCGTATTAGCAAGTATTGGATTTAATATCATGCATGATGCCTGTCATGGCAGCTATTCAAGCAAAAAATGGGTGAATGACACTTTGGGGTTGACCTTAAACGCACTTGGAGGTAACGCATTCATCTGGAAGTTCAAACACAACATCATTCACCATACTTATACAAATGTTGACGGCATCGACGACGATATTGCCAAAAGTCCGCTGATGCGCCAGTGTTCAACACAGAAATGGGTTCCCGCTCATCGCTTTCAGCATATCTACGTTGTACTTGTTTACGCGATTTCATCATTTGCCTGGGTATTTATGATGGATCTTAATAAATACTTCTCCCAAAAGGTATTTACAACTCCAATGCAGAAGATGAGTAAAGCAGAGCATTTAATGTTTTGGTTCAGCAAGGCCATGTATGTGTTGTTTTATATCGCTATCCCGGTGATTGCAGTAGGTTGGCAGGCCTGGGCGCTAGGTTTTACTTTTATGCACGTGTTTTTAGGATTCACACTGGCCATCGTGTTCCAGCTGGCCCATGTGGTAGAACATACAGAGTTTGAAGCCGCAGGTATTGACGATAAGATGGTGGAAAACGAATGGGCAATTCACCAGGTAAAAACAACCGCGAATTTTGCACCGGATAATAAAGTGATATCATGGTTTGTGGGTGGACTCAATTACCAGATAGAACATCATCTTTTCCCCCGGATAAGTCATATTCACTATCCGGCCCTCAGCAAGATCGTTAAGGCAACTTGTGATAAACACAATATTTATTACTGCGAATTTCCGACAATGACGAAGGCGGTTGGCTCTCATTTCAGATTCATGCGTGAACTGGGTCGAAAACCTGTTCCCCAAGTTTCAAAGGAGGCAATGGTTGCCTGAATCGCTATAAAATAATCTTATTGATCCCATAGCAATTGCTATGGGATTTTTTTTAATATACATGCAATGCCAATGTTTTTAAGATTCTTTTGCTGAACAACGACATATTTTTAAATTTTTGTTACTGTTTTCTTACATTTAGTATCGTAACCAGAACTAATGACATAGATGAACAGTCGTTATTTAAAAATGGATAACAAGGGTAGGGACTCAGACGCCAGTCTGCATTTCACCCGACTGTTTCAACAGTTTGAAAAGCCATTGTTCAGGTTCATGTTTAAAATCACTAAATGTCCCCAACAATCTTCTGACCTTGTGCAGGATGTTTTCTCCCGGTTGTGGGAGAAAAATGAACTGTTTGGATCCATCAATGATATGGAGGCATGGTTGCACCGCTGCGCAAGAAACCGCGCGATTGATCACATAAGAAAGACCGCTGCGGATGAGAGACTGCGCGCCAGATTATGGGCAAGACTTTCTGATGCGTCGCTGTCGCCCGACGAAATCACAGAAACCCGGGAATATGAAAGGATCATGGCGGAAGCAATTTTGTCTTTACCCGAAAAACGCAGAGCCGTTTATCAATTGAAAAGAGAAGGTGGACTCAACTATGATGAAATCTCCGAAAAGTTATCTATCTCTCCACATACCGTCAAAAACCAGATGACAATGGCGTTGCGGTCAATACACCGGTTTGTAAAAGCAAGCCTTGGCCTTATTGCCGTTTTGCTGCTACCTTAATTTTTAATTTTTTTTTAAAAAGGGCATAGGAGTAAAACTATGTTGCTTCGTCAATTATGGTATCCGCCGCCCTGTTTTGGAAACACTTCAACTGCTTTGTCATTCAAATTTCAATCGATGAATAAGAGGATCAGACATCTTTTCCTTAAATATCTGAACAATACCTGTACACGGGAAGAGTTTGAGGAGGTGTTTGATTACATCAACAGTCAGGGCGTAATAGTTACTGATGAAATGATCAGATCCGTTTACGAAGAAGATATAGGGAAACGTCGTAAGAAGAAAACAATGTTATTGCAAGTGGCCGCATCAATAATGGTAATAACGATCGCGGTAATAACGATAGTATTAACAAGGGCTGCACCGCAGCCGTTAGTGGCAGAGAACAGTGTGCAGGCCAGTACATCAATGCAAACGGCCCGGTCCGAAAGCCGCTACCTGTTGTTGCCCGACAGCACGCAGGTTTGGTTGAACGCGGCCAGCAGACTGGAAGTGCCGGAAGAATTTTCGGCGAACGAACGAAGAGTGAACCTGGTTGGAGAAGCCTATTTTGATGTGAAACATGCAGACAGCATTCCGTTTGTAATTACAACAGGGAAGGTGAGCACTCTTGTGATTGGTACGGCATTCAACATCAAAGCTTATCCCGACCAGGATCGGGTAACGGTGTCGGTTAAACGAGGTAAGGTAAACGTCAGATACTCTGACAATCGTGTTGCGGTGCTTGGCCGCGGACAGCAGGTTAGTATCGAAACCACTACAACAAAAGCGAAACAGAAAACTATAAAAGAAGAAGAAACAGCAGCCTGGCAGGAAGGCAATCTTCTCTTTGATGAGGAAACCCTGGGCGACGTGCTTGCTTATCTTGAAAAGGTATATGACGTTTCGGTCAGGCTTGAAGATCTTTCCCAGAAAAATCTTCAAATCTCAACAAGTTTTAAACGTGAACAGGGAATCGAGAATGCGCTGACGATATTATGCCGACTAACAGACATGGATATGCGTATTGAAAAAGGAAACTATATTCTTAAGAATAAATTGTAAAAACTGAAATAAAATAAAAAGACTGCCCCAGTTGCACCTGGAACAGTCAGAGTTCGAGTAAATCCTGTTTAAGAATTTCAAACCAATCAAAGCTATGAATTTGTACGCGAAACTGCATCGCGAACCTTTGCCATGCACTGTTAAACCCCGATTTCGTCATGGTTCGCCAGGTGCGATCAAAATGAATCAGTTAGTTATGAGAATGACGATTTTAGCAATTTTGTTAACCCTTAATGGCATCTTAATGGCGGGCCCGGGATCCGGGCAGGATTTGAGTAAGATGAAGGTTTCACTCGAGGTAAAAAATGTATCATTATCCACCGCATTGAAACGCATCAGTAAGCTTACCAATCTTCCATTTTCCTATAAGGTTACCGATATTTCGGCTATCCGTAATGTTAGTATAGATGTGGAACAGGTGCCGGTGGACAAACTATTGCTGGATCTGTTCACACAACATGGATTGCAGTATGAATTGGTGAACTCGAACATTATTGTGCGCAGGGCACCGGTGGCGCCGGCTGTGAATAATAATGGGACAACAAATCCGAAAGAAGTTGTAGTAAATGGTGGTATCAGTGGACGCGTTCTTAACCCATCGGGCGAACCCGTAACCGGTGCTTCGGTCGAATTATTGGGAACCACATTTGGTACCGCTGCTGATGCAGACGGCCGGTTCAGCTTTCCTGACCTGCCCGCCGGCAATTACCGCGTGCAGGTATCCGCGGTTGGATTTACCACTGAAGTGCGTACTGTAACCGTTACTGACGGACGAACTGCGGAACTCAGCTTCTCACTCGTAAGCGACAACAGCGACCTCGTGGAGGTGACTGTAACCGCGCTGGGTATCAGAAGAGAAAAACGTGAGCTTGGCTATTCTGCACAAGAAGTAAAAGGTGCAGATCTTACTGCAAGCCGTCAGTCAAACGTTGTTAATGCTTTACAGGGTCAGGCCGCCGGTCTTCAGATAAACTCCGGTGGGGGTGCGCCTGGCCAGGGGGCAAAGATCATTCTGCGCGGTATCAATTCTCTTGATCCCAACCGTGATTTTCAGCCGTTGTTTGTTGTTGATGGAATTCCGATCGACAACACTACAGACGTGAGTGATGGCAGTTCGCTGATGGGCATCAGTAACCGCGCCGCAGATATCAACCCCGATGATATCGAATCAATCAACGTATTAAAAGGTGGGGCTGCAACTGCGTTGTATGGATTGAGGGCAGCAACCGGCGCCATTATTATCACTACTAAATCCGGCAGATCCGGTAAACTTCGCGGCAACTTCACAACAACGGGTGGTATTGATGAAATAAATCTTTATCCTGAAACACAAAAAAGATATACCCAGGGTAATCTGAACGTATACGATCCCTCAAGCTTTTGGCCATCTTTTGGACCAACTGTTGAAGATGCCAGGGCAATTGATCCGACCCATCCGGCAGAGTTGTTTAATAACTATAAACACGGTTACAAAACAGGCAACCAGTTCAGGAACAGTCTGAATCTTTCCGGCGGAACCGAAAAGGCAATCTTCAATGCTGCTTTTTCACAGTTCGACCAGAAAGGAATCATGCCTTTTACAGATTATAGAAACTTGTCGGCTAAAGTTGGTGGACAGTTCAAATTTTCCGACAAGCTGCAGGTAAGTACTTCTCTCAATTATATCAAGTCGGGAGGCCGGCGCGGCAATGCGGACCTGTACAATGAAATGCTGACTTATTTCTCGCCACGGTGGGATATCTGGGATTATAAGAAGGCAGATGGTACACAGAATACGATAGTGGGATCCGGCAACGATAACCCGGTGTACGTGATGGACCAGACTCATTACGAAGACGATGTTGATCGCATCATTGCGAATGCAAACTTTATCTATTCACCGCTGAAATGGCTGGACATCAGTTACCGGGCCGGTGTGGATCTTTATAATGATGCGCGTACGCGTACCACTCCAGGTCCACTGGGTGTACCAAATGAAATCTATCCTGCCGGGGCTTTTGGTTATGGTTCTGTATCAGAATACAGGGCGAAGAATACAACCCTCAACTCAACTCTCATGCTCAACTTTAAAAATAAGATCGGCAACAAGCTGGAGTCTTCGTTTAAAGTTGGTCACGATTTGTATTCAACAAAAAGAAGTACAGTTAACACAGTGGGTGATACTTTGGTGGTTCCAACATTCTACAACCTTAGTAATGCAAAACGCGTTACCGCAAACAACTATATGCGCGATTACCGCATTGTCGGTTTATTTGGTGACTGGACATTAAGCTGGGATAACTATTTATATCTGACATTTACCGGACGCAATGACTGGACATCTACCTTATCAAAGGAGAACCGCTCTTTCTTCTACCCATCCGCAAGCGCAAGCTGGATATTTTCTGAAAACTTTACTTTGCCTGATTGGATCAGTTTTGGAAAGCTGCGTTTTAGTGTTGCCAAGATCGGTAAGGATGCAGTGCCCTATGCAACCTCGCAAGGATACAACATTGGTGCACCACTTACAAATGGTACACTTCCTTTTACATTATCTGACCAGGCTGGTGATGCAGATCTGAGACCCGAGTTCACAACTTCATATGAAGGTGGTGTTGAATTAAGGTTCCTGAACAACCGGCTGGGCCTCGACTTCACTTATTATAACAATACCAGTGAGGACCTGATCATACCAGTTAAAGTGCCGGTTACCAGCGGTTATGATGAGATCTATCTGAATTCGGGTAGTATCAGGAACAAGGGGGTTGAGATTAGTGTCAATGGTAGTGTGGTGCAATCAAAAGACTGGAGCTGGGATCTCCGCGTGAATTATACGCGTAATGCTAACAAAGTGCTGAGTATATATCCTGGTCTCACTGAGATTGCCATGGCAAGTCATTTTGGTTATTTGAGCTCTACCGTTACCCAGAAATATGTTCCGGGCTTACCGGTAGGCGCTTTGTTTGGCCGTACCTATGCAAGGTATTATGGCGATAAAACGGAGAACCCTCAAGTGCTTGAAAAAGACCTGCCCATAATTATTGGTGCGAATGGTTTCCCTGTTTTGAACCCCGCTTCCAAACAACAATACATAGCAAACTCCCAACCTAAATGGATCGGAAGTCTTAGCAGTACTTTACGGTATAAAGGATTTATTCTTTCATTCCTGTTTGATACGCAGCAGGGGTTATATCGCTATAACCAGTTTGCAAACTTCCTGGCATCATTTGCATTACATGAAGGATCATTGGATCGCAACAGCACCAAAGTATTCAAAGGTGTGCTGGCAGACGGCACTCCGAATACCAAAGAGGTATGGCTGGGGCAGGGCGTTGGACCTGATGGTGTAAACTATAACAATGGTTATTATCGTAACTATTATCGGGGCGCGTCAGAAGAGTTTGTAGAAGATGCGTCATGGATCAGGTTGAGGACCGTTGGTCTCACTTACCAGTTGCCAACAAAACTGGTTACAAAAACCGGTTTCCTCTCTGGTGTTAGCATTTCACTCACCGGTACCAATTTATGGTTGAACACCAAGTGGAGCACATTCGATCCTGAAGCAAGCTCCTTCAGTTCGGGTAGCGTGGTTGACGGATTTTCCGGATTCACTTATCCTGCAACACGTTCTTACCTGGCTTCTATCAACTTTAACTTTTAATCGCTTTTATATATGAAACGCTTTTCAAAACTACTTCTTGCAACGGTGTTTATTTCCACTCTTGCAGGTTGTTCAAAATATCTCGACAAACTTGATGATCCCAATCTTGTGACCGATGCTCCTTTGAATGGTATGCTGGTTACTGCCACATACGAATCAGCATTAGATGTGTACCGGGTGGGATATGAAACTTCATACCTGGTTCAATACCTGTCGTCAAATGTTCAGGGTTCTGATCGTGATATTTATAACGAAGTGGATTATTCAAGCAGGTGGACAGCCATCTATGCTGCTATGATGAATGTACGTCAGATGAATGATAAGGCGGCTGCGGAAGGCGCGTTCCATCATCTGGGTGTTGGTAAGATACTACTGGCAATGAATCTGAATTTGCTGATCAATACTTTCGGAGACGTTCCATATAGTGAAGCTTTGATGGGTCAATCATTACTGATACCAAAATTTGATAACCAGGCAGCATTATTTGACACAACAATTGCTTTACTTGACCAGGGTTTGGCGGAACTGAACAAAACGTCTGTTTCGCTTGTGCTTGATGGTACAAGTGATCTGATTCATGGTGGCGATGTGGCAGCATGGATAAAGACCGGGCACGCGTTAAAGGCGCGATTTCTGAATCAATTGACAAAGAAACCGGGTTATAGTGCTGCTGCTGTTCTCACAGAATTGGGCTCTGCCTATACTTCTGATGATGATGACGCAGCGCTGACTGCATTTAACGGCCGCAGTCCCTGGAACGAAGTGGCAAATGATAACATCAACCTACTATTGGATGGCTGGCTGAGTACCCAGTTTGTTGATGCGCTGGATGGCTCAACCTTCGGCGTGGTCGACCCGCGCCTCGCAAAGATTGCGACCCTTACCAGGTTCGGTGATTACCGGGGTACACCGAATGGTGCGGGTAGAATTGGTACCGGAACAAACCAGGAAGAATCGTATTTATCAGTTGATGGATTTTACTCTAAGGGCAATGCACCGCTTTGGTTAGTTACTTATTCAGAAATGAAGTTTATAGAAGCCGAGGCAGCTTTACGATCTGCTGAAAGACCGCGTGCATACACTGCTTACCTTGAAGGTATCAGATCGCATATGGAAAAACTGGGTGTAGCGAGTGGTGATATAACTACTTACCTCAATAACCCTGTGGTAGCGGTTGGGCAGGCAAATCTTAGCCTGGCCGATATCTTCAAAGAAAAATACGTAGCCATGTTCCTTCATCCTGAGTCATGGGTTGATGCACGCCGGTTCGATTATGGCTATAAAGATTTTACCTTACCTCAGAATGCAGCAATGAATACGTTTATCCGCCGGTTCGCATATCCTACAGTTGAGATCAGTCGCAACAGCGCTAACGTACCTACAATAGATGGACTTGATGAAAAACTTGCATTTGATACGAATTAAAAAACTGGTTGTTTCTGTATTTCTCCTTGGAGCTATAATATATGCGAATGCCCAGTCATTCAGTATGGAGTCGGTTACCAGTTACCCTTTTCCGTCTGAGCTTACAGCCTCATCAAAAGGCGCACGTATCGCGGTAGCGATCAACCTGCAGGGCAAACGCAATATCTATGTAGCGGAGGGACCTTCGTTCGCTTTGAAAAAGCTTACAACATATGATCGCGATGAAGGTCTTGAGTTAACATCACTGCAACTGACCATGGATGGTAGCCGCCTGGTGTTTGTTCGCGGCGGTGATCATGGCGCGTTTGATGAATATAAGCCCCGAAATCCGGCAAGTTTGCCGACTGCTCCGAAAGTGCAGTTGTACAGCATGTCTTTTAGTGGTGGTGAACCGGTGTTGATTGATGAAGGGGATGATCCGGCCATTCATCCAGGTGGCAAAAAGGTAGCTTATATAAAAAATGGCCAGGTATGGCTGGCATCTTTAGATGGCAAAGAAAAACCATATCGTTTGTTTTATTCGCGGGGCAATTGCGGCTCGCTGGAGTGGTCACCGGATGGAAGCAGTTTACTTTTCGTTTCCGCCCGTGGTGCTTATTCTTTTGTTGGAATATTCAGAGATTCCACTTCGCCCTTGCAATGGATCGCACCTGATTTTGCAAGGGTTGCTTCCCCGCGATGGACAAGAGATGGTAAAAAAATAGTTTTCGCGCAACTAGCCGCACGCGGTGGTGCACCGGACTCTTTAACTGCCCGCCAGGTTAATCCCTGGTCGTTGCATATAGCTGATGCTGGTACGGGTTCGCACAAACTGCTATGGCAATCACCCAAAACAGTCAGGGGTTCTATTCCTTCGACCCATGGAAGGTATAATCTTCAATGTGCGGCGAACGGGAAGGTCATTTTTATGTCGCACCAGGACGGCTGGGGGCACCTGTACTCGATTGATAGTTCGGGAGGAAATCCGCTTCAGCTAACCACTGGTAAGATTATACTGGAACATGTGAAATTAAGTCCGGATGGTTCCTATCTGCTGGCCAGCTCAAACACCGGTGCTGATAAGGAAGATATAGACAGGAGGCACCTGGTCAAAATTGCAGTTGATAAACCCGGCCTGGAAATACTTACACCAGGCAAGGGCATTGAAACCTTTCCTGTAATAACCGGTGATAGCCGTCATATCGCATATATAAGTGCAAATGCGCAGCAACCAGGTCTTGTAACGGTTATGGACAGCCGGAGCGGAAGCGTTCGTGTTGTTGGTGAAAGTTTACTTCCCGCAACGTTCCCGCTTAACTCGCTGGTAACACCGCGGTCGGTTCAGTTCCAGGCAGCAGATGGACTGCAGGTTTATGGCCAGGTGTTCGAACCAAAAAATCCCAAAGGCAGGATGCCGGCAGTATTGTTTATTCATGGCGGACCATCAAGACAGATGCTCGTAGGTTGGCATTATGGGGATTATTATTCCAACACTTATGCTTTGAACCAGTACCTCGCGAACCTGGGATTTGTTGTGTTATCGGTCAATTATCGATTGGGTATCGGATATGGACACGACTTTCAGCACCCCGCAAATGCGGGCGAGTTCGGTGCTTCAGAGTATCTTGATGTAAAGGCTGCAGGTGAATGGCTCGCGCGTCAACCAAATGTTGATCCTTCTGCTATAGGTGTTTATGGTGGATCATATGGCGGATTTCTCACTGCGCTTGCAATAGGTAAGGATTCGAAATTGTTTGCTGCTGGTGTTGATATTCATGGTGTACACAACTTCATGAATGGATTTCCTTCGCTTGCCGGTGAACAGGCACCGGATGCAGCACTCGCCCGTAAACTGTTATGGGAATCATCACCGGTAGCCTGGGTCGATGGCATGCAATCGCCTTTGCTATTTATTCATGGTGATGATGATGGTAATGTTGAGGTGGAGGAAAGTATTGATCTCATAAGGCGCTTTCAGCAAAAGGGAAAACCTTATGAGAGCATAATGATACCCGACGAAACGCATCATTGGATGCGTTATGAAAACATGGTCAGGGTGGATCGGGCCGTTGCTGAATTTTTGGTCCGCAAGCTTAAAAAATAAATTACCCGACAATGTCTATATCGAATATCAATCATTAAACAATTGGTAATAGCTCCGGTTCTATGAAAATCGTAAAACAAATCACCAATATCTTTCTCTTGTTGTTCGTTGGTATGTGCAGTGTGGTTTACGGCCAGACAAAAACTTCTTTGCCTCCGGATCTCGACGCGCATATATCCAAAGTGCTGAAAACTTTCAATGTTCCGGGGATCGGTTTGTCAATTGTGCGCGATGGGAAGGTTTTGCTCGCCAGGGGATATGGCGTTAAAAAGCTGGGCACTAACGAAAAGGTAGATGAAAACACTTTGTTTCTCATCGCGTCAAACAGTAAGGCTTTTACGGGAACAGCACTGGCGATGTTGGTGGAAGACGGTAAATTAAAATGGGAAGATAAGGTTATAGATCATCTTCCATGGTTCAGGATGCCCGACGATTATATCACCACGCATCTTACTGTGCGCGATCTCCTGGTGCATCATAGTGGTTTGCGTGCTTATGCAGGTGATGCCATGTTGTTTCCTCCAGCTACTTATTCCCGAAAAGAAATATTACAGAAGTTACCTTATCTGCCCATTGTTCACGATTTCAGAACAACATATGCTTACGATAACATATTATATCTTGCGGCCGGTGAAGTGATTGTCGCAGCATCGGGCATGTCCTGGGAAGAATTCATCAAACAGAGGATTCTTTCAAAACTTGATATGACCAGGACCTTATCACGTTTTTCGGATATTAAATCGGCCCAAAACGTTGCGACTGCGCACCCGAGATCGGGTAATGAGGTAAAGGTTTCTGAGACTTTTATGGAGCAGAATATCGGCGATGCAGGTAATCCCGCAGGAGGCATCGTATCAACTGCAGGCGATATGGCGAAATGGATGATAATGCATCTTGATTCCGGCCGTGTAAAAGGTAAGGCGCCTTTGTTTAAGCCAGCATCAACAACAGAGTTATGGAAGATGGTCCGGCCGATTCCAATATCAAAGGTTCCGGAATATTTAAAAATAACACAGTCAGATTTCTTTGGTTATTCACTGGGTTTTAGATCTTATAATTATCATCAATATAAGGTAGTCGGACATGGTGGTGCTTTATCCGGCTTTGTATCACAGGTAGCTATGGTGCCGGATCTTAACCTCGGTATTACAGTGCTCACCAACCAGTCTTCTACCGCTGCTTACTGGTCCATCATTTATCATGTACTGGATCATTACATGGCGAATAAAAGTACTGACTGGATCACTGGCTATAAGCGTCAGCAGGATAGTGCGGTTGCAGCTGCGATTGATCGGAAGCAAAAATTCAGCGCAAAAATGGATTCGGTGAAAGGAACATCATTTCCTCTTGAAAAGATTGCTGGTGTTTATACTGAAAATTTATTAGGAGAGGTTGAGATAAAGAAGGAAGAAACCGGAATGGTTATGCGATTTAAAAACGCGTTTCATTTTGTTGCGGATATTCATCCATTCCATAACAATACGTTCATGGCCAGGTTCAGGAACATGGAGTTCAACTCAGATTCCTATCTGACTTTCAGGTTGAATGCTGAAGGAAATATTGAATCAGCTAAACTTGAGGTTCTTGATCCTGCTTCGCAGATGGACTTTGATGATATGGAGCTCAAACCTGTTCAAAGAATTAAAATGGATACAACAGCCTTGCGGAAACAAGTGTTAGCTGCTTTTGCAGATCATCCGGAAGGGAGGTTTGCCGTTGCATTTAAAGATCTGGGAACGGGCAACACTTTATTTCTTAATGAAAAGGATCGCTTTCATGCCGCAAGTACAATGAAAACACCGGTACTGATAGAAGCATACAAACAGGCGGCAGCGGGCAAGTTCAGGATTTCGGACCCCATATTAATTAAAAACGAATTCAAAAGCATCGTAGATGGAAGTATCTACTCCCTCGACCCTGATGATGACAGCGAAACGGATCTATACACGAAGCTGAACACCAAACTTCCCATGTATGAAGTGTTGCACCGGATGATAACAAAAAGCAGTAACCTCGCGACCAACCTTATGATTGATATAGTTGGTGCTCAAAACGCCAACGCCTCAATGCGGACCCTTGGCGCCGTTGATATCCAGGTTATGCGTGGTGTTGAAGACAATAAAGCTTTTGAAAAGGGTTTGAACAACACAACTACTGCTTATGATCTGATGCTGATTATGGAAGCACTTGCTACAGGTAAAGCCGTTGATGCCAAATCATCGGAAGAAATGATTCGTATACTACTGGATCAGAAAGAGCTAGACAAAATTGCAAAAAAGTTGCCACCTGAGATTAAAGTGGCGAGTAAGTCTGGTTCAATAACTGCAGTATCCCATGATTCAGGTATCGTGTATCTGCCTGATGGCAGAAAATATGTTCTAGTGTTACTAAGCAGCGGTGTGCAAAGTTTTGACGATGTCAATAATACACTCGCCAACGTGTCAAGGACATTCTACGATTTCATGATGCAGTAAGGTATTTTGTTTGCACGCATTAGCCGGCTATTTTGGCCGGTATTTACTTTGTTCGAAGATTGTTTTTGAATTCATTCGCATCAGGCTGTCAGGTTGCATATCATCGTTTTTCTCCATGAATTTTTCCACGATACGTTTGCCTATAAACAAACCTATATAACCAGGCGATCCTTCGCCAAGCTCAGGTGTGTTCGGGGCTTCACCAATATAACCCTTAATCACAGATGGATCAGTGTTAAAAGCAAGACTGTTGGTAAGAATGAAATTCCAGATGAGTCCTTCATTTTCATAACAGCCTTTTAATTGTTTGTCTGTATATCCTATTTTCAATGTGTCTGCTGTGTTTGGCATCAGCTTATCTAAAAGATAAAGCCGTTTACCCTTTTCGACCATTTTTTCGACAAGTGTTTTGCCTGTTGTGTTTTCTGGATACATATCGTCGATCACATTTTTGATACAATTGACCGGGATGTATTCCGGTGCAAATTTTCTTGAGATATATGCCGGATACAGCGCCTGGCCCATTTCTGAGGTGTACATCGAAAATTTGCTGCCCAGGTGTAACTGCAATCCTACGATTAGTGCATTGGTCGTTAAAGCATCGCCGTAGCCACCGGTGGAAGCTTCAAAATAGGCATCCATTGGCCCGATAAAGGTTATTAGTTTTTCAGGGGTGTTGTACTGCGGAAAATAGTGTTTTACATGTTTGAGTCCTTCCAGTGTTTCGCGGTGGTACTTATCAATGTTCTTAAAAACTTTATCAGCTGAATCCTTTACAGGGCGGTAGTCGGACAGGAACTGTTTCAGCATTTCTTGAGTTTCGGGCATTCCTGCTTCAAGTGGTGGAAGCCCAAGTACTTTCTCTACAAAATCCGGAAAAAATACAGGATATTTTTTACTGAGCGCTGCGAGTGACTGGTCAAACGAATTGGTGTCGAGTGAAAAAAAATCCTGTTCAAACCGTGATGTTTCCAGGCTGATATTGATATCAGAAACATCCGGGCCGGATTTTCCGCCACAGGCTGCAGAGAAGATAATGAGTAGAAACGGCAGCATCCGCAGGAGCTTTGCGCACTTTGTTAAAGCATGAACTAAAGGTTGGTGCATAGGGATTTGATTTAAATCGGCTGGCATATTTTTTTAAGAACCTCGTTTATTATTTGGCTTAATTTTGAACACATGAAGATAGCACTCGCACAGCAAAATTATCACATTGGAAATTTTGAAGATAACACAAGGAAAACGATTGAAGCAATAGAACGTGCGAAGCGGGAGGGTGCTGATCTGATTATGTTTTCAGAACTTTCTGTTTGCGGTTATCCGGCACGTGATTTTCTCGAATTTGATGATTTTATAAACAAATGTTATGAAGCAGTTGAAGCAATTGCTAAACATGCCGATACAATAGCTGTGGTTGTTGGTGCACCGCAACGCAACACCATCCAGGAAGGTAAGGATCTCTTTAATGCAGCATGGTTTTTATATGAAGGAAAGGTGATGGCAACAGCGCAGAAAAGTCTGTTGCCAACTTATGATGTATTTGACGAGAACCGGTATTTTGAACCTGCGTATGAATGGAACGTTATCCCTTTCAAAGGCAAAAAGATTGCACTTACCATTTGTGAGGACATCTGGAACCTGGGTGATAATCCTCTTTATCGCATTTGCCCTATGGACAAACTAATGGAGCAGGAACCGGATCTTATGATCAATATCTCTGCATCTCCTTTCGATTATGATCATGACGATGACCGTAAGGAGATTATCCGCGCTAATGTTCTTAAGTACCGGTTGCCAATCTTTTATTGTAATGCTGTGGGTGCACAGACAGAAATCATTTTTGATGGCGGTAGTCTCGTGATGGATCAGAACGGAAACGTAGCAAAGGAGCTCAACTATTTTGAGGAAGATTTTGCTGTGGTTGATTCTGACGAAATATCTGTAAATGCACGGGAAGTGGTATCAAAGCGCGAGTTTGATAAAGAGATGCGTGTATTTAAGATGAATGATGCCGCACAGATCATGGAATACATGGTTGCGGAGAAAAATATCATGGAGATACATAAGGCGTTGGTGTTGGGTATCCGCGATTATTTTGGCAAGATGGGGTTCCGGAAAGCAATTCTTGGTTCTTCTGGTGGCATCGACAGCGCCGTTACCCTGGCATTGGCAGCAGAGGCTATTGGGGCCGAAAATGTTCGCGCCGTTTTGTTGCCATCTCACTATTCCACCTCCCATTCTGTTAGTGATGCCGAGTTGTTGAGCCAGCGTCTGCAAAATCCGTATGATATCATTCCTATCAGGGATGTTTATGATGCTTTCATGACCACATTAAAGCCGGTGTTTGGAGATCTCCCTTTTAGTGTAGCTGAAGAAAATCTGCAGAGCCGCACCCGTGGCAACCTGTTAATGGCGATCGCCAATAAGTTTGGATATATACTGCTTAACACTTCCAATAAAAGTGAACTGGCAACAGGTTATGGAACGCTTTATGGCGATATGGCAGGTGGTTTGAGCGTATTAGGAGATGTGTACAAAACCCAGGTATATGCATTAGCCCGTTATATTAATAAGGATAAGGAGATCATACCTGTCAACATTATTGATAAAGCGCCTTCTGCGGAACTGAGACCTGGTCAGAAGGATAGTGATAGTCTTCCTGATTATTCAGTGCTTGATAAAATTCTTTACCAGTACATAGAAAAACGCCAGGGGCCAAAAGATATCATTTCATTGGGTATCGATGAGAGCATTGTAAACAGGACATTGAAACTGGTGAACACCAATGAATATAAAAGAAACCAGTTCTGCCCTGTGGTCCGTGTAAGTTGCAAAGCCTTCGGAGTCGGAAGAAGAATGCCGATTGTTGGGAAGTATCTGTCTTAGGATGACAGAGTAGGAGTTAAAAAAATGAGCCCGCATGTTGTAAAGCATGCGGGCTTCGTGTTAATATAATTTTGCACGATGACTACTCAGGATAGCTTTAAGATTTGTTAGTGTTTCAGGGTTAAGATAAATGTTGGTTGGAAGGGGCCAACCAGTGTTATTTTTTTACTGAGCACCATGCTGCTTTCTGTAAGAGAAACCAGGGTTACATCACCATCAACACCCTCAACTATTGCTGTTGGGAAATGAATAATTGTTTCGTTCTCTTTGAAGGTCCAGGTAAAATTGGTCGTTTGGGGTTCCTGGTCACATTTTTGAGCACCGGCATCTAAGGTACCCGTGCCATTGCTTTGAAATGTATAGAGATTGTCTTTGTCGCATGCTTCTACCTGGTCATCACCATTAGTTTCACCAGTACCATCTCCGTCCATATCAATTTTCAGGTTATCAAATTTCCAGGGAGAAAGTGTTATTTTCTCAGTATTTGATTTTGGACCATCATTATCATCGTCTTTTTTACAGGACACAAAAAGTGTAGTTACAAGTGCAACTGCTATCAGTGGAAGCGGGATCATTTTTTTCATAGCATCTTTTTTTAAAAGGATTTGTAGTCAATTTAACTAATTCTAAGGGTTTTTATTGTGTCTCACCCTCGCTTATTCATAATTGACGCCGGCTTCAACCCATTACACCCGTTTTGTGCCGGATTTATGGACCTATTCGGTCATTGGCATTGGCTTTGTTTGTATTTTGCGTGTCTTAAAGTTTTGCCTGTCAGCAGCGATTAATCCAAGCATAAAACACAAGTATGGTTCTCACAGCCGATGACATTCGTCAGTTAAATGACAAAATTCAATATCAGAGCGTTTTTATCGACCGTCTCCGTGATGAGGTGGGCCGCGTAATAGTCGGTCAGCATTCCATGCTCGACCGGTTATTGATCGGTCTGCTAAGTAATGGACACGTGCTGCTGGAAGGCGTACCGGGACTTGCAAAAACCCTCGCAATCAAATCGCTTGCACAGGCAATAAATGCAAAGTTCAGCCGCATTCAATTTACGCCGGATCTGTTGCCCGCCGATGTTGTGGGTACTATGATATATAACCAGCCGAAAAATGAATTTGTGGTTAGACAGGGCCCCATCTTTGCAAATTTTATCCTGGCTGATGAAATCAACCGCGCGCCTGCGAAAGTGCAGAGCGCCTTGCTTGAAGCCATGCAGGAACGGCAGGTAACGATTGGTGATCGCACTTACAAACTTGATGAACCTTTCCTGGTGCTGGCTACACAAAACCCGTTGGAACAGGAAGGTACCTACCCTTTGCCAGAAGCTCAGCAGGATCGGTTTATTATGAAAGTGGTGGTAGATTATCCTACAAAGAAAGAAGAACAGATGATCATCCGGCAGAATGTGCAGGGCATTCGCGGACCAGAAGTATCACAGGTTGTTTCCATACAGGAAGTAATCCAGGCACGCGATCTTGTACGTTCCGTGTATATGGATGAGAAGGTTGAGAATTATATCCTTGACATTGTGTTTGCCACCCGGTTTCCTGAAAAGTATAACCTGGAAAAGCTTAAACCATTAATAAGTTACGGCGGTTCACCACGAGCAAGCATCAATCTCGCACTTGCTGCCAAAGCCCAGGCGTTTTTAAACAAACGAGGTTTTGTGATCCCCGAAGATGTGAGAAGTATCTCAAAAGAAGTATTAAGACATCGTTTGGGACTTACCTATGAAGCAGAAGCTGAAAATGTAACCGTTGAAAACGTAATTGACGAAATTCTGAAAATGATACAGGTGCCTTAATGGAACCAGTTACCCAAACATGCTTACCACAGCAGAAATAATTAAAAAGGTTCGCGAGCTTGAGATAAAAAGCAAAAAACTTACCCGCCATATTTTCACAGGCGAGTATCACAGTGCTTTTAAAGGCCGGGGCATGTTGTTTAAAGAAGTGAGGGAGTATCAACATGGGGATGATATACGTTTCATCGACTGGAACGTATCTGCCCGGTTTAATCATCCTTTCAGTAAGGTTTTTGAAGAAGAACGTGAACTTACCGTGATGTTGCTGGTTGATATCAGTGGCAGTTCATTTTTTGGTACTACACTTGCGCGAAAAAGAGATCTTGTTACCGAGATAGGAGCCGTTCTGGCATTTTCTGCCATCAGCAATAACGATAAGGTAGGCGTAATCCTGTTTACAGATAAGGTAGAATTATTTATCCCTCCCAAAAAAGGACGCGATCATGTTTTGTTTATGGTGAGAAGCATGCTAACGGCTGAGCCTAAACGAAAGGGCACGAGTCTTGGCGAAGCACTTCGTCGATTCAATAATTCTACCCGTGAAAAAACCATCACATTTATATTAAGCGATTTTATCGACAACAGTTTTGAAGACGCATTAAAAGTCGCTGGAAAAAAACATGATGTGGTAGGTATAAAAGTTTATGACCGGATGGATATGCGATTGCCGGATATCGGGCTTTTGGAGGTTCAGGATGCGGAAGATGGCAGCAGCGCCTGGGTTGATACCAGTGATGCCTCCGTACGCGAACAATACCAGGCCGCTTTTTTTCAACATACTGATTATTGTAAAACTGTTTTTACACGTTCCGGATCTGATCTCCTTCATATCGCTACGAATGAAGATTATGTGAAAGTGCTCAAGAAGTTTTTTATCGGAAGGAACAAATAGATATGAAGGTGCTCAAACATATCATATTTTTTTTCGCAGGGCTGCTACTCCTGAACGCTACTATGGGCCAGGTAAGCGTTAAAGCTTCAGTTGATCGGGACAAAATACTGATCGGCGAACCCATCAAACTAACACTCCAGGCTTATACTCCGCTTGGTGAAAACATCACCTGGTTCAAGCTCGATTCAATACCGGGTTTTGATTTCATCGAAAAAGGCAAACTTGACACCGTTGAAAACGTCGACAACAAACGACTGGAACAACAACTGGTTATCACAAGTTTTGATTCAGGTACCGTGATACTGCCACCACTTGAGATTGCGGTAGGCGACCGCACTTATTTCACAGACAGCCTTGCAATTGATGTGGCTTATATCAACTTTGATCCTGCGGAAGAGTACAGGGATATTAAAGCTATTGAAGAGGTGGAAGGTGGAACAACTTCCTGGCTGCCGTGGATAACAGGTGCCGGAATCTTGCTTGTGTTACTGGCATTAGCCTGGTATTTCAGAAAGAAAAAAACCTCGTCTCCCAGCACGGCATCAAAGGTTTCAAGGTTACCGCCTTATGAAGAAGCCATGGAAGCACTGGGCAAACTTAAGGTATACGATTTTACGCAACCCGGCGCAACGAAAAACTTTTACACGGCGTTAAATGATATCTTACGAATTTTTGTTCAACGCAGATTACAGGTTTCATCATTGGAAAAGACAAACGACGAGTTGATCCTGCAATTGAAACAGGTCGGCATGAATAAAGATAAATTCTCAGCGATGGCACAAACCTTAAGGACGAGCGATTTTGTAAAGTTCGCAAGGTATCAACCTGCATCATCAGATAATCAACATAATTGGGAGGTGATTCATGGTTCTATCAAATTATTAAATGAACTGTCCCCGGCAGACACTATAAACGATAATAAATAATCGATTTGTTTTACGACTGGCTCTCAAATATCGAATTCGCATATCCCTACCTGTTTGGGTTGCTGTTGATCATACCGCTGATGGTTTACTGGTATATCACGCGGTCAGGCCGGATGGATGCAAGACTGCAGGTTTCCTCTGTGCAACCGTTCCGTAAGGTGTGGTCATGGAAAAGCATTTTACGACATGTACCTTTTGTGTTGCGGTGTATTGCGGTTGTATGCCTGGTGATTGCACTGGCCAGGCCACAAACAAGAAACGATGAGGAATTAAAAAGTGGTGAGGGGATAGATATCGTATTATGTATGGATGTGAGCGGAAGTATGCTTGCGCAGGATTTCAGCCCGAACCGTCTCGAAGCTTCCAAACAGGTAGCCGCCGAGTTTGTAGATAACCGGGCCACTGATCGGATAGCGCTCGTGATTTTTGCAGGAGAAAGCTTTACTGCCTGCCCGCTTACTACTGATAAAAACATGCTGAAGAGCCAGATCTTCGCCGCGCAGAGTAGTATACTTGCTGATGGTACTGCCATCGGTGATGGTATTACCACCAGTGTTGAGCGTTTGAAAGGAAGCGCCAATAAAAGCAAAATCATCATCCTGTTAACTGATGGTGATAACCAGGGTGGGCTGATCGATCCTACCGCTTCACTTGAGATCGCAAAAAGTTTTGGGATCAAGATATATACGATCGGCGTCGGTTCTGAAGGTTATGCAGAAACACCGGTGCAGGCGGGCGGAGGAACCGTGGTTATTCAACGACAACGCGTGAACCTTAATGAACAGCTGCTGCGTGACATTGCCGGTGGAACAGGTGGTCTGTATTTCCGTGCGCGCGATAATGCGAGTCTTCGCAACATTTATGTCGAAATTGATAAACTGGAAAAATCAAAAGTAGAAGTTACTGCGTTGAGAAGATATACCGAGAGGTTTTTCCCATTTGCGCTAGCCGCCCTGGCATTACTGGCGCTGGAAATGATGCTGCGTTTAACAGTATTAAGGAAGTTTCCGTAGGTTGCGTATAATGCCGGTGCAGCAGGCGGGCAAATTAAGAACAATGAAAGCAACGGTCTATAAATCCACAGGAAGTTGGTACGTGACGAAAACAGAATCGGGCGAGGTGTTTAATGCCCGCATAAAAGGTATTTTCAAACTGGACGGGATCACTTCAACCAATCCGATTGCAGTTGGCGATGAAGTTACGATGGAGATGGAGAATGAGCTGGAAAGTACCGCAACGATCATCGGCATTTCCCCCCGCAGAAATTATATCAACCGACAGTCACCAGCGAACAAACATCACCATCATATAGTTGCGGCAAATCTTGATCAATCAATCTTGTTTGCAACGCTTCGGGATCCAAAAACTTCACAGGGGTTTCTTGACCGCTTCCTGGTGACCTGTGAAGCTTATCATGTTCCGGCGATAATCATATTCAATAAGGCCGATTTATATCGTAAAAAGGAGATGGAGAAGTTTGAACAATTGCGGGATATTTATGAAAGCGTCGGTTACCGGGTTGTGCTGATGTCGATAGCTGAAAATACCGGCACAGAAGCGGTTAAAGAATTACTGAAGGACAAGATTACACTGATCAGTGGGCATTCGGGAGTCGGCAAATCATCTTTCATAAATAATATATTCCCGGAAATGGCGCTCAAAACGCGTGATGTAAGCGGCTGGAGCGGGAAGGGTATGCACACTACCACCTTTGCAGAAATGTTTGATCTGCCAAACGGGGGAAAAATCATTGACACGCCCGGGCTGAGGGAGTTTGGGCTGGTGGACATCTCCAGACAGGAACTTTCTCATTACTTCCCGGAAATGCGTGTCCTGATCAACAACTGCCAGTTTAATAACTGTCTGCACACCGACGAACCCGGTTGTGCAATAAAAAAGGCCCTTGAGGAGGGCCTGATTTCAGAGGAAAGATATGTTTCTTATTATAATATTCTGACTTCTATAGACGACAAGGGCTATTGATCAAGACACAAATCGTTGCGACGAATTTACAAAGAGTTTATTTTCAAGAAAACTCGCTACTTCAATCACTGCTTCATTTTCCTTTTTAGGTGCCGCCCGGAACTTACGGGGGTACAGGGAAATGCCGGTGTAAATGTTGTAATGTAAAGTCAGCAGATGGCCCTTGAAATTAAAATCCCAGGTCAGGGTGTCAAAATCATCCAGTTTGTTTTGAAATTGAATTTCAAGATCGTCAGAAAGAATGTTTGCTACTTCATAAAATCTTTTCAGGCCGCAATCATCGTCAATGATGGCTTCAGTGCAACCGAAGTCGGTGCGTAAAGTGAGGCTCATAATCGTAGGGTTTAGGGTTATTATATAGGGTACGGGTTCAATTTAGGTTTAACGTTACCTAAGAACGAAATTTCTTTTGTTTAGGTACTTTATCACCACTTAATAATTTTTCCGCACCAACGGCCCCGGCCGGGCATCCATATTTTGGGGAGCAGGAAGATCCGAAAATCAGGATTCCGATAAAGAGAGACAATAATATTTTGATGCCGGCTGATTTCATGTCGGGTATTGGTTAGTGTTATTTAAAGCTATAAAGATAATTTGACACTTACAAGGGGTCATTCTTGACCTGGTCGCGAAACCAATCGGAGTAACGGAGGTAGTTTTCAGCTATCCTGTTGATTTCTCCATTAATATGCGCCTCCGACACTTCTTTCACTTTTTTGGCCGGAACCCCTGCAAATATGCTTCCCGGTTCAACAATTGTGCCTTCCAGCACAACTGCCCCGGCCGCAATAATCGAATTGCTTCCGATCTGGGCATTGTCCATTACAATGGCGCCCATTCCAATCAGCACATTATCAGCCACTACGCAGCCATGCACAATGGCATTATGACCGATGGAGACATTATTACCAATGATCGCCTGGGTTTTTTTGAAAGTACAATGGATCACCGCGCCATCCTGGATATTCACCTTGTTACCGATACGAATGCTGTTTACATCACCGCGGATCACCGCATTAAACCATACACTGCAATCATTTCCCATTATCACATCCCCCACGATCGTGGAATTGGGTGCCAGGAAACAGTTGGACCCGAATTGAGGGTAAACATTTTCAACATGAAGAATCGTCGCCATTACGTCAGTTTAGTGCCACAAATATCCCTAAATCATACCAGGAATCTCCTTCAAATGCAGAAATAGCTGAGATTTGTAAATATGAATCAACGCGAATTATTTCTTAGACATGTAGGCCAAACTTCGCCGGCTCCGATTGCGCTGGAAATTGTTAAAGCAGAGGGTAGCCTGATGTGGGATAAGGATGGGCGTGAGTACATTGATCTTATCGCCGGAATCAGTGTTTGCAATGTGGGTCACCGACATCCGAGGGTGGTGAAGGCTATCCGTAAACAAACGGAACAATACCTGCATCTGTTGGTGTATGGAGAAATGGTTGAAACACCGCAGGTTCAATATGCAAAAGCTCTTGTGGCATCCCTGCCGCAATCATTGAATACAGTTTATTTTACCAATTCCGGGGCAGAGGCAACAGAAGGAGCCATGAAGCTGGCGAAAAGGGTAACCGGTCGCACTGAAATCATTGCGTTCAAGCAGAGCTATCATGGTTCTACCCAGGGTGCTTTAAGTATTATGGGAGATGAATACTGGCGGAATGCTTTTCGACCATTGCTACCAGGTATAATTCATGAAGATTATAATTCGCCCGAAGCACTGAATGCCATTGGCCGGAATACTGCCTGCGTTATTATGGAAAGCGTGCAGGCCGAAAGGGGAGTAATAGCACCTGACCAGGAATGGTTGAAATTGCTTCGTGCCAGGTGCAATGAAACCGGTACCCTCCTCATTATGGACGAAATACAGACCGGCTTTGGCAGAACAGGTTCGCTATGGGGGTTTGAACAATACGATGTAATTCCGGATATTATTTTGCTTGGCAAAGCGCTGGGCGGTGGAATGCCACTAGGTGCATTTGTGGCCGACAAACAACTAATGGATGCCTTCACATTGAACCCCGTGCTGGGTCACATCACCACTTTTGGTGGTCATCCTGTTAGCTGTGCCGCCGGACTTGCTGCTTTCAAAGTATTATTGAAAGATAATCTTATAAAAAAAGTAAAGAAAAAACAGGCCCTGTTTCATGAGTTACTGGGTAACATCCCTGGTTGTACACTACGATCGGCGGGAATGTTGATGGCACTTGAGTTTCCCAGCTTTGAGATCAATAAATTGGTGATTGACCGTTGTCTTGCAGAAGGAGTGTTGACAGACTGGTTCCTGTTTGCACCACAATGTATGCGGATCGCACCACCGCTTACAATGACTTCCAAAGAGATACATAAGGCCTGTGGAGTGATACAGGCCGCGATCAGAGGATTGTAAGCTATGCCGGCACAATCATCCCGAACACAACGGCCGCAATCATGGCACCGATAATGGGCCCAAGTACCGGAACCCAGGCATAACCCCAGTTGCTGTCGCGTTTGCCGCGAATGGGTAGGATGAAATGCGCAATTCTCGGCGCAAGATCCCGTGCGGGATTGATGGCGTAGCCGGTTGGACCACCCAATGATAAGCCAATGCCGATTACAAGCAATGCTACCGGCAGTGCGTCCAGTGTTCCCAGTTTCATATCGGGCTTTACCATGAGCAATGCACCTAAAATCAAAACAAAGGTGCCGACCACTTCCGTGATAACGTTCCATATAGGACCCCGGATAGCAGGCGAGGTGCAAAATACACCGAGTTTCGTGTCTGCATCATCGGTAGCATCGAAATGCTGGCGGTAAGACAGCCATACGATCACAGCACCAACAAATGCACCCAGCATTTGCGCAGCGATATAGGTAAGCATCAGGGAAGATTCGAGATTGCCGAGATAAACCATGGCAATGGTCACGGCGGGATTAAGGTGTCCATCACTCCCCAGTTTCGCAGCAGCGAAAACACCGGTGAACACAGCCATACCCCATGCAAAAGTGATGGCGATCAAACCTCCGCCATTACCTTTAGTTTTGTTCAGAATTACGTTTGCAACAACACCATCGCCCAGGATTATCAATAACATCGTTCCAATAAATTCACCTATAAACGGACCCATAGAGAAAATTTAAATTATAGCAGCAATCAGCTAAATATAGATAAACCATTTGAAACAAGAAAGCGTTCCCTGAACATACACTGTTAACGCAAACGGGGCAGGTAAGAAGCTGCTATCATATTGAAAGCATTCACCTGGTAAGTGATCCATGTTTCATCCTGTCCAAGTTCTCCGGCCATCAGGTTTGCCACCAAAGGTGCAGCTTCAACTGCAGCGGCGGCATCCAGCAACAATGCGCGGGTTCTTCTGCTGAGCGCGTCTTCAACCGTCATGCATAATTCATTACGAACCGACCAGATGATCTCGCCTTTCTGGTATGGCAGGCGTTCATGAATAAGCTCACCCCATTCGTCGTTCTCTTTGATTAATTTTTCAACCAATGCAGCGTCCGTTCCATAATAATAAGAGGCACCAACCGGTTGTTGTCCCGGTGCGCCACCATGAATCATGAGGTTTGAAGTAACACATTCCTGGTAGGGTAATTGGGCCTGAACCGCCGCAGTGTTAACCGCGTCTTCCGCCATCTTGCGGTAAGTTGTCCATTTACCCCCAACAATACTTACGAGACCTGAATCTGATATGATGATGGAATGATCACGTGATATTTCTGCAGTCTTTTTTGCAGAGGTTTTAACTAATGGACGTAATCCCGAATAAATACTGCGTACATCTTTGAGTGTGGGATCCTTTGTAAGATACCTGGACGCATGTTGCAAGAGGAACCGGATCTCTTCTTCAAGTGGTAAAGGTTCAGTAAGGATATCATCAACAAGTGTATCGGTTGTTCCTACGATTATTTTCTCGTGCCAGGGTACGGCAAACAATACGCGGCCGTCATCAGTATGAGGTATCATGATTGCCGCATCGCCGGGTAGAAATTCTTTATCAAGCACAATATGGATACCCTGGCTTGGGGTGATGGTAGTTTCTTTTCCTGGTTCATCCATTTGTTGCACGGCGTCTGAGAACACGCCGGTGGCATTTACAACGACCTTCGCGCTGATCTCATAGGTTGTGCCGGAAATAGTATCCTGGGCAGTGACACCGCTTATGGTATCACCTGTTTTCAGGAACCCTGTTACACCGACATAGTTCAATACAACGGCATTGTGTTCGATGGCTGTTTGTGCCAGATTTAATGCCAGGCGTGAATCATCAAACTGACCATCAAGATATAATACACCTCCCCGTAATCCCTCCGGATCAAGTGTGGGTGCACGTTGCAGTACCTCTTCTGTTGATAACCATTCAGAAGCACCCAAACCAAGACTGCCACTCATCCAATCATATACTTTCAAACCAAGACCATAATACGGGCCTTCCCACCATTTATAGTTAGGTACAATGAACCCCTGGTTCTTCACCAGGTGCGGGGCATTTTGCTTCATGATGCCTCGTTCACGCAAAGCGTCCATAACCAGTTTGATATTGCCTTGTTGCAGGTATCTAACACCACCATGCACAAGTTTGGTTGATCGCGAGGATGTACCTTTTGCAAAATCGAACTTTTCGAGAAGTAGAGTGCTATAACCGCGGGAAGCAGCGTCTACAGCGATACCAAGACCTGAGGCTCCTCCGCCAATGATACATATGTCCCAGGGTTTTGTCTGCGCCTGGAGTTTCGAAAGAAGTTGTTGCCGGTTAAGCATAGTCAAAAAAAAACTTTATGAAATAATTACTTGTCGTCGGCCCAGGCTACGCTTGCTTTTACGGCACGTTTCCATCCTTTAACAAGTTCGTCTACCTGTTCGCCAGGCATGGCAGGTTGAAAAGCTTTGTCTTCCTGCCATTGTTTTTGAATTTCATGTACACTGTCCCAGAAACCAATGGCAAGGCCGGCCAGATAGGCAGCGCCCAGTGCTGTTGTTTCATAAACTTTTGGCCGGATCACCGGAACACGCAATATGTCTGACTGGAACTGCATCATCAGATCATTGATAGTGGCGCCACCATCAACACGCAATTCTTTTATTGAAATTCCGGAATCAGCTTCCATTGCTTTAAGTACATCCATCGTTTGGTAGGCGATACTTTCGAGCGCTGCACGTGCTATATGCGATTTGCTGCTGCCTCGGGTCAAACCAAACAAAGTTCCGCGTGCATGCTGGTTCCAATGCGGTGCTCCGAGTCCTGCAAATGCAGGAACAAAGTAAACACCATCATTGTCTTTTACATTTTTTGCAAGCGCTTCAATTTCGCCGGAGGTTTGCAGCACCTGTAATTCATCGCGCAGCCATTGTACAACTGCACCAGCAATAAAGATGCTGCCCTCGAGCGCATATTCCACCCTGTTATGAAGTTTCCATGCGATGGTTGTAAGCAGGTTGTTTTTTGAAGCAAC
>JAEZGI010000015.1 GCA_023416995.1 Bacteroidota bacterium | reverse complement strand
ACTGTTACTGCTTTGCAGCCAGGCGCAACAGATACAGACTTTTTCCGCAAGATGGGAGGAGAACACTCAAAGATTGCGCAGGATAAAGATTCGCTTGCTGATCCCGCAAAAGTGGCGAAAGACGGCTTTGATGCATTAATGAAAGGAGATGATAAGGTTGTTTCCGGTTTGAAAAACAAGGCCCAGAGTGTAATGAGTAATGTGATGCCTGATACCATGCTGGCTGATCAAATGAAAAAACAATCGGAGCCCGTGGATCAATCAAAGTCCTGATGGCCGAACCCCAGGAAACCACTAAAATCCCCACTTTAGGGTATTGGTGAGCAATCTGTTGCCCGGTAAATTTGTATCAGAAAAAAGCTATAAAAAATATTTCTACAGACGGTTTTCTCATAAGCAGTTAGTTTTGGTTTAAATCCCCTTTATTCTTATCGGGGATTTTTTTATTTTTTGTAATAACCCAAAGGTTTCCGCATCCAATACTTAAATACGACTGGATGAACGGAAATAAGATACCCCAAACACTAAACGATCTCCCACGGTTGCATCAGATGTCAATTGGGTCGATAGCCGAAATACCAGAAAACCACCAGATGATCAAAGAGGCTGAATTCACCAGGTTATATGAACAGTTTGCTCCCGGCATACTTAAATTATGCAAGGGCTACACGGGCGACAACGCGCTGGCAGAGGATCTTCTGCATGAGACATTTATTTCAGTTTGGAACAATATGGATAAGTTTCGTTCCGATGCCTCATGGGGAACCTGGATCTATCGTATTGGAGTTAATACCTGTTTGTCATATTTCAGGAAGAAAAAGCTTTCTACAATTGATATTGATTACCCGGCAGTAGAGCGTGTGCCCCATGTTAACGATGACACTGAGAAAAATATTCAGCTTCTGTACAAGTCTATCAGCCGTCTTGAAAAAACGGACCGGCTCATTATTTCACTAGTCCTCGAAGACAAACCCTATCCCGATATTTCTGCCATACTTGGTATCACCGAAAATAATCTCCGGGTAAAAATTCATCGCATTAAAAAACAACTAACCGAAATATATAACAGCTATGCAAGACTTTGAATCATTAAAAACGCTATGGACCAATGAACCGGTTCTTAAACCAGTGGCTTTCAGTAATAAATCACGAAGCACAAAATTGAAGCTCGAACATCAGCTGTTTTACGGGGCACTTGCATTGGTTGCAAGCGGAACGCTGATTATCCTCATGGCTATATTCGGAAACTTTGGGTTCATTCACTGGTATACCTATGGCGGTATGCTGCTGGCAGCGATGGTTTGTTACGCCCAGGCAGGAATTATGTATTATGGATATCGTAAGGTGCATCGTATTGATGAGTCATCGGCACCTGCGGAACATTTGTCTCAATGGGAGAACTATTATGCTTACCGGAAACTCATGTTGCGTTTTAACATGCCCATTTATTTTATTGTACTTAACCTGGCGATGGGTGTGTACTTCTATGAAATATTTAGCGGCCGTCCGATATTAAACGTGCTTCTCTTTGTGGGTATCTATGCGGGTTGGATGTTATTTGCGATTTTTTATCTTGGAAGAAAAGCACAGAAACGTGAAGAGTCGCGGCTACAGTCTATCCTGGATGAATTAAAGCTTTCTTCGAGAAGTTTCGATGATAAAGAATATGCCCCGGATAATAGCTAAGTTATTTTTTGTGCAGATGATCAGCAAGCCTGTCGAGGAAGGCCGCCTGTGCGGGATTGATCTTAATCCGCGCTTCTTCCAGGTAAAACCATCCTGCACGATCTATCTCCGGATATGATTTTCTTTTTCCGGATCCGGGCGGCCACTCTATTTCAAAATAATTACTAACAATGGTATCCGGATCAATGTCCGCGACTACCGCCCATGCCTGCACGATTTTTCCGGCTTTTTGTTTCACTGTTCCCAGTTCTATAAAATCACCACTTAACAATGTCCCGGTCTCTTCTGCAAACTCGCGGATTGCTGTTGACAGACCGTCTTCACTGTCGTTCGCTCCGCCCTTCGGTATTGTCCATGCGCCCGCATCCTTGCGCGCAAAAAATGGCCCACCGGGATGAACCAGGAAAAATTGGAGACCTTTTTTATCTATACGATATGCTAATATACCAGCACTTTGCATCTTTCAACAATGTACGCTGTGTTGTATTAAATGAGATCCCATTTTTTACGATACTCGCGATGAAGTTTTGAATTGGCTTCTTTGTCATGTTTGAATTTTTCACGTTTGGCGTTCCATTCCAACTTGCGGCCCAACTCATAGGAAATGAGACCAAGATGCATAGGCAATGTTAACTTGCGCGCATATTCAAGATTTGACTCAGGTTGCGACCTCGTCTTAACTGCATTCACAAAATTTTGCTGATGACCGGGCGATCTCACAATACTTACCGGTATTTCAGGTATGTCTTTAACTGACTCTCCATTGATGGTAATTGATCTTGTATTATAATCGCAGATCAGCGTGCCCTTATCACCTTCAAAATATGCACCTATACTCATCTTTGCGGCTCCGGGTACATCAGGGGGTTCATGCGTCCAATAAAGTTTCAGGTCGTCAAATTCATAATCTACATCTATCCATTTTGGCGCATCACCGATGCCTTGCTGAGCCTCGCCGCGGGCGGATATAGATTTTAATCCGCTGGGATCAAGCGCCCAGAAAACGATGTCTGCAATATGACACCAGAAGTCTGCAAACACACCTCCGGAATAATCTTTAAAATACCGGTAAGTAAAATGAGATCGTTGCGCTACATATTCAGTGTAAGGTGCGGGACCTAACCACATGTCCCAGTCAAATCCCGGTGGCGGATCCGATTTTATCGCGGGTCCTAACTCGGGTGGAAAGCCAGTTTTCCAAATGCGTGCCGTTGATACTTTACCAATTGCACCGGCACGGATAAGTTCTGCTACCCGGTGGTAATTGTCGGTAGCGTGTATCTGGTTGCCAAGCTGGAAGATCCGGTCATGACGTTTCATGCTTTTCAGCATGCGTTGTCCCTCGCGCACATCGTAAGACAAAGGTTTCTCGCCGTACACATCCTTGCCGGACTGAAAGGCGAGCATAGCGATCTGTGCGTGCCAGTGATCAGGTGTGGCGCAGGTTATTGCATCTATATCTTTTCTATCCAGCACACGAC
>JAEZGI010000005.1 GCA_023416995.1 Bacteroidota bacterium | reverse complement strand
TCACGGCCTGTTACTGCGACAAGTTATCACAGCGGGCTATCGCTACTGGCTCATCCCAACTGGCGAATCGCTCTGGCTCATCCCAACCGATTTATTGCTCTGATTTATCGCGGCTGGTTTGACGCGGTTCGTTATTCGATTGGCCGTTATTGTGGCGCGATATTGTAGTTGCTTATCACAATTAGCTTGTCGTGCTGGCTCAGGGAGTTGTCGTAATGCGATTAATTTATCGCAGCTTTTGTTCAAGCTCGCTCTGCCGAGATGCATGAGATCGCAATCGAAGCCACGAGATGAAGGCTCGAAAGGCAATCTGGCTGAAGCGTCTGAATTGTGCACTATGAGCAGACTTGCAGGAATGAAGGTGTATACAGCCAGTTTTCATCATCATGGCTTGGCGAAATGAGTTTTGGCGAAGATCTGTTTGATGGCAGGATTTTCCTTGCATGGTGCGTGTCGGTAAAAGTTCGCAAAGCCGGTATCCCATCCCCGCATAGCTTAGGTCAAGCCTGCGATGCAAGGGCGGTTCCGCGTAAGGCACCTTATTTTTCCGGCCAGGGCGCTGCAGCGGATCAGGGCGTTCTACAGCCCGCACCAGCAAGAACATCAAATTGCCGATCAAGGCACAAAAGCCCATAGCGAACTCAGGAACGTCGCCAATCAAAAGAGAGTGGAGCCCGGAAAAATTCAGTGCCGTCGCGGACCGACCGCGGCATCACGGGCAGGCTCAGCCAAACAAGCTGGTCTCTAATTATGGAATACTACAGCCTGACCGATCTAAAGCGGACAGCAAACTCAGCAACTTCGCTAATCAAAAGAGAGTGAAGCCCGGAAAAATTCAGTGACGTCGCGGACCGACCGATGCAGCACGGGCAGGCTCAGCCAAGCGAAAGCCCAAAAAAAATTATTTCTTTTTTAAAACCGTAGCAAGATACTGTTCCAACGCGGCAACCATCGACGGCGCCTGGGGTTGCGGAGCCTTAATTTCCAGCGTGAGCCCTGCTTCGGTGATAGCCTTTGAAGTATTGTTGCCAAAAGCCCCGATGCGGGTGCCGTTTTGTTTGTAGGACGGGAAGTTTTCAAGCAAACTTCTCACCCCACTCGGCGTGAAAAAGCAGATGATATCGTATTCCGAACTTGCGAACAACTCCTTTACATCATTACTGATGGTGCGATACATAAATGGAGTAGCAAATTCGCAGTTATGAGCCTTGAGCCAGCTTACGATTTCGTTATCCTGTTGATTCTCAGATGATGGATAAAGAAACTTCTCGTTTTCTTTATGTTTATTGATCACGTCAAGCATGCTTTTGTTGGAACCATCGGCTCCATAAAACACCTTACGTTTGCGATATAAAATGAATTTTTGAAGATAAAGCGCTACGGCCTCGGTAATGCAGAAGTATTTTGTGTCCTGCGAAATGTTGATCTTCATTTCCTCGCAGATCCTGAAAAAATGATCGATGGCGTTACGGCTGGTGAAAATTACGGCCGTGTATTGCGTGATTTCTATCTTTTGTTTACGGAATTCTTTAGAGGGGATGCCGTCCAGACGGATAAAAGGATGAAATTCCAGCTGAACATTATATTTCCTGGCCAGCTCGAAATAGGGTGATTTGTCAGTTTCCGGTTTTGGTTGGGTGATTAGTATTTTGCTAATCTTATGGTCCACTGTTTCCGTTTTTTTAACCCCGTTTTTAACCATACTTACCTATGGGTTTTGCAAAATTAATGATTGCTTTCAACAAAATTCAATAACACCTTGTAAATCAGCAAAAGGGGCGCTATTTCGAAGGCGCAAAGGTATATAATAAAATGTAAAGGTCCGACATTAATTTCACTTCTGACCGGGCGATACGTAATTATAAACCTGTAGATCAACAGGGCAATCAGGAGGATAAAGGATAAAGTGACCATCCCTGAAATCAGCACGGGATGCGGGAAGGCCAACAGGAAGAGAAACGGTAGCAAAAACATACCGATCATCTTATTTACAAGAAAAACGATGAAAAGGTAGGTGTTGGTTGCATTGCTCACATTAAAAATCCAACCCATGGTTTTCAAAATAAGTAATTTCCCTAAATAAAGCAAGCAGATCAGCGCAACGCAGTAAGAAAAACTGGTCCAAAATGCGGGGGCAGGGTTCAGTTTGTAATAAAACAGGATCAGGTTCAGGTACATTCCCGCTGAAACTGCAAACAATAAATTGAGTAACAAAGAGGCTAAGGGAGTCTGAAGCAACTGTTCCCGGATCTGCTGTTGTCGCATGGTTACCCGAAAAAATAAGGTGAACATATTATCCAGGTATTTGCCAAAAGCAAGCTTTAAAATGGCGAAGTATAGCACCAATCCACACAAAAAATAGAACAAAAAGTCTTTGTCTTGCGACAACCTTTCGTCGACAGAACGGTATTCGGGAGCGTTGAAAAAGGGAAGAAATTTGTTTGATTTCAGCACTTCCTGTATACCTGCGATCCGGTCAAGTAAAAACTTACGGTTCCTGATTGAATCTGTTTTTCGCGCGGCAGCGATAGAATCCCGTTGAGCGGCTGTTAATTGAGGGGTAGCTGACGAACTGTCCGCGGGTAAGGAAGCACTGACAGTATCAATCTGTTGCAATCCCGGAGATGGGCTTCGTTGCACCGCTGAATCGGCCCTCCTGTTCTGAACAGGGAAAGTATCACGCCGTACGACCGGAACCTGGGCTTGAGCCTGTCTCGTTCTTGCCGGTGCGGCACGAAGGCTGTCAGAGGCCGATCTGTTGCTGTCGGTGCGCGTCTGAGCATCCGCGAAGATGGTGAGGAAGCAAAAAAGCAATAAGACAGTCAGGTATCTCAGCAGGTGCATGTTCTGGTACGATGAAGTTGTGCGCGAAATTACCCGATATCTCATGAATTACCGGGAACGCTATTAAAAAATACAGCGAACTCACTAAAAATAATTTACATATCCGAGGTGGATTTTGGCCTGGCGGATATTAAATTTAGAATCATCCCTTTTGCCCGCTGCATAGGAGATATTGAAAATACCCGCTTTCGTTTCAAAAGCCATCCCGAGCCCTCCCCCGATAAAACTGTTCCGGAGATTTCTTGACTGCGAATTGTTCCGGGTGATGCCCCCATCTGCAAATACAAAAAGAAAAGAATTCTGGCCCAGCAAATACCGGTATTCCAATGTACCAACGCCGTACTCGGAAGCAAATATGCTCTCCTCGTCAAAACCCCGCAGCAGTTTGTAACCGCCGATCTGGAACAACTCGTTGCGGAAGATGTTGGGGCTCTGGAACCAGCCGCCGTTTACAGCAGTTTTTAAGGTTGAGGTTCGGGTTAGTTGGAAATAATGTGCAGCTTTAAAAATAATCCGGAATTGATATGACTTCAGTTTGAACGTGTCGTACAGGCGGTTGTAGTCAAAATGATCGTCGGTCAGCCGGACGATCACATTGTTTTTTTTGATCGTACGAGTACCTGTCGTAGCCTCCAGATCCAGCTCATTACCCCTTCGTGGATTAAAGCGGTAGTCGGTGTTGAAGAACTGGTAGCTCACACCAAAATTCACAGAACTGACATCTGCTTCCTGGGGAAGCTGACGCAGGTTTTTAACCCTGAAGGTGTCGACGGTAAGGAGATTGGTACGCAAAGTCTGGATAAACACGCTGCCGGTTTGATTGGATGAAACCGCGTATTGAAGTCCGGCCTGTCCGCCGATGTTTATAAAAGAAGAGTCTTTTTTGAATAAGTCGAATTTCAGATCCACGCCAAAGGGTGAGTTAAACAGGTAAGGCTGGCTGAAGGAAATATCGAGCCGCGGTGATTTAACCTGGATCTGTTGCCAGTTCAAACCGATGGTTTCTCCGCCTCCAAGCGAATTGCGCAGGTTGATATTAGCTTCACCGGTAACGAGCAATTTATTATTCGTGGTTTGCGCGTTGGCGGGAAGTAATCCAATCAGGACATTCACCTGGCTGCTTTTTTTCGGGGCGAGATACACATTCAGGATCGACCCGGTTCCAAGCATTGTAAGATTCCAGGGCTGCTGCTCCTGCAGAAACGGCAATTCTGTAAACTTTTTGCTGATGGCGAGCAGGCGTTCTTTCCGGTAAATGCTCCCGTTGGGAATGTTGAGATAGTGTTGAAGAAACGTATTGCTGATTTTCGCGGTTCCCATGTTTCGGATGCTGTCGATCCGGTATAGCGGTCCGCGGTCGATCTTTAAATACCCTTCCAAACCCTGAACACCCAAGCGGACACTGTCGAGGCGGATCGATGCAAAGGGATAGCCGTTTTGTTCGAGGTGGTCAAGCAATTTAAGCCTTGCAGATTCGAACCGGTTGAAGTCTACCACACGTTTGCTGAATTGTGAAGGGTTCCATGAAACGGTTTCGAGTAACTTTTTATCTGCCGAATCGATGTGTATCTGGTGCCAGTTCATCCTTTCACCGATATACAACTCAACCATGGCAGCAGCCGAATCCAGTCGCACGCTATCCAGAGAAGCATTTGCAAAACCGCGCTTTGAGAGAAGTTCAGGTAGTTCCTGGAGGTAAGTAGCACAGGCCTCCCTGTTTTTGAAATGCTGCTGCAATCGCAAAGAGTCTTTAATAAACACCGTGTCGCGATCGACTGGTTCAATCCGGAGAAAGTATTGGCCAAAACCGCTAAACGGCAGCATCAACACAATTAGGATGGCCACCTGTAGCACCTTATAATGATATAGCTCTACCTTTGCCATCCGGGAACGAACAGGTTAAACGGTAATATCGGATAAAAATCAAGACGCGCATGGCAGGGATCTATATTCACATTCCATTTTGTAAACGCGCCTGCCACTATTGTAATTTCCATTTCTCTACTTCAATGAAAAGCAAGAACGATTTTTTACCTGCTTTATTGAAGGAAATGACGCTTCGGCAAAATTACCCCGGCAACGCAAAGATCAACACAATTTATTTTGGTGGAGGTACTCCTTCTATCCTTCCACCTGAAGACATCCAGGCGATTTTTGAAAGTTTGCACAAACATTTTGATATAGACAGTGATGCAGAAATAACTTTTGAAGCAAACCCCGACGATGTAACTCCGGAAAATGTGAAGGGATGGCGAAACATAGGTATTAACCGCTTCAGCCTTGGGGTTCAGTCTTTTTTTGAAGAAGATCTGCAATGGATGAACCGTGCGCATACCAGCGGACAGGCTCTTAACAGCATTGCCATGCTACAGGCGGCCGGTTTTCATAATCTTACCATCGACCTGATTTATGGAAGCCCTGGTCTCACAGACGAGAAATGGAAACATAATGTTGATACGGCTTTATCGCTGAACATTCCACATCTCTCCTGTTACGCACTCACGGTTGAACCCCGGACCGCATTGGATAAAATGATCCGGGTAGGGCAATCCAAACCCGTACATTCGGAGGACCAGGCCAGGCAGTTCAGTTTGTTGATGGAATGGCTGGCCAATGCGGGTTACGAACATTATGAAATCTCCAATTTTGCTATACCGGGCATGCACAGCCGGCACAACAGTGCTTACTGGTCGGGTGAACCATACCTGGGTCTTGGCCCTTCGGCGCATTCTTATGATGGTTTCACCCGGCAATGGAACGTGGCGAATAATGCCCGATACATCGCCTCTATCAATGCCGGCATTGTTCCGGGCGAGATTGAACATCTTGACATCAAAGCACGGCACAATGAATACGTAATGATCAGCCTTAGAAAACAAACAGGCCTTCAGAGGGAACAATTCAAATCGATGTTTGGAGGTGAGCGCCTCAGTTTGCTTGACCAACAGGCTTTAAAATACTTATCTAATAAATGGCTGGTGCTGGAGGAAGATTATTACCGGCTCACCAATGAAGGCAAACTGTTTGCAGATGGCATTGCGGCCGATTTGTTTTGGTAAAGCCAGTAATTACGGCTTATGCGTTTCCCCCTTCGTTGAGCGCAGATGTTTTATCAGCTCGTTCAACGAGAGTATCCCAATCATGACCAGGATCGCAGTGGCTCCAAAACCTTCAAATGATAGAGGCATAGTTACTGTTAAGATACGCTTTTTTTCTGAGACTAAATCAGTCGCTTCTCGATCTCCCTAAAGCCTTCGCGAGGCGATACCTTTTCCCATAAAATCTGGTAGACAGATGTTGCAATAGGCATTTCGGCGCCGAGTTTCTGATTGATGGCATAGATGGACCTCGAAGCATTATAACCTTCAGCCACCATATTCATTTCAAGTTGTGCGGTGCGGACCGAATAACCTTTACCGATCATGTTTCCAAAGGTGCGGTTACGGCTGTATAATGAATAACAGGTAACAAGCAGATCACCAAGATATACTGACGCGGCATAACTGGTTTGCCGGAGATGTGTCACCGGATCCTCCGGGTCGTGGGTACCAACTTCAATATGACGGATACCGACCTTTTTCAGGAAGCCCGCCATTTCATCAGCGCAATTTGCAATCAGCACACTCTGAAAGTTGTCGCCGTATTCAAGACCATGTGCAATTCCGGCTCCCAATGCATAAATGTTTTTAAGAACAGCGGCATACTGAACACCATACACATCGTTGTTAACGACCGTTCGCAGATAGCTGCCCGCAAAATGATCGGCAATCTGACGGCAGGTCTGCAAATCCGATCCTGAGAACGTGAGATAAGATAACTTTTCTGCCGCTACTTCCTCAGCATGACAAGGACCCATGATGGTAAAAAAGTTCTGTACATCTACACCAAATACATCTTTCAGATAATCGTTAACAAGCCGGTTCCCGGTTGGAAGAACGCCTTTGATTGCAGAGATCACTTTCTTGTTCCTGAACGCTTCACTGCCGATGCCTGCGCAGTAATCCTCAAGATATGCCGATGGTACAGCCAGTATAATAACCGTTGTATCCCGGAAGAAAGTAGCTGCCTCACTATGGAGCGTGAGTAACCGAAGATCAAAATGAACCGAACTAAGATATTTCGGATTATGTCCCCTGGAAGATAAATGAGCAACAGATTCCTGGTCGCGAAGCAACCAATGAATATGGTTTCCATTATCGGTCAGCATCTTTGCTATCGCTGTGGCCCAGGTTCCGCTTCCTAACACACCAAACACCATGCTGTACTAGTTCTTGGGAGCATCAAACAATTTATCCTTTGCCACAACCTGTACCTTCATGCCATCTTTCAAGGTTTTGCTGACAACGTTATACGGAGCAGTGATAACAGTATCACCAACCTTTACGCCATCGGTAATTTCTATATAATTGATATCCTGGATATCTGTTTTAACCTTTACTTTTTTAACTGTACCTCCGGGCTGCAGAACAAACACCACTTCATCCAGATCGGCGCTAAGGCCTGACTTCTGAGTCTCCTGGATGCCTGCCTCAGGTTTCTTATCTTCTTTGTCTGCTCCAACAACATTATCGGTACCTTTTTCACGGGTGGTCACCGCATTAATGGCAACGCTTAATACATCAGTTTTGGTTTTGGTCATTATATCAGCACTGGCAGTCATTCCCGGTCTGAAAGGAAAATTTTTAGGCCTTGAACGATCTATAAGATCGGCATAGCTTTCAGGCAAAATGCGGATATATACTTTATAGTTGGTGACGTCATTTGATGAAATTGCTGCTGTGGCGGTACCTGTCGCGGCGCTGCTGCTGGCAATCTGTGTAACCACCCCTTTAAATTTACGGTTGCTATAGGCGTCCACCTCGATCAAAGCAGAGTCACCCAACTTCACTTTTGGAATATCATTTTCACCAACGTCAACGCGTACTTCAATTTTACTCATATCTGCAATACGCATGATCTCTGTTCCGGCCATCATCGAGTTACCCACTACCCTTTCACCTTTCTTCACACTAAGCAAAGAAACCACTCCGTTCATGGGAGATAAGATAGCGGTCCGGCTCAAGTCCTTATTTGCTCTTTCAAGACTTGCCTGTGCGCTCTGTACTGAAGCCTGCCCGCTGCGGATACCTGCAACTGCTGCATTATAGTTTGCTTTCGCGGCGCGTAAAGCGTTTTCAGCCTGTTCAAATTCAGAACTCGAGATTACCTTATCGGCCAAAAGCTGTTTCTGGCGATCATAGGTTTTCTGTGCAAGTTCCTGGGCCGATTTAAGACTTTCAAGCATGGCCCGGTTGTTTTCAACGGTAGCCTGTTGTTGTTCTACAACTGCAGAAGCCTGGTCGCGCTGCGTGGTATAAATATCTCCATATATTTTTGCCAGCACCATGCCCCTGGTAACACTATCGCCTTCCTGAACGGTCAGCTCAATGATTTCACCTGAGATATCCGGGCTCACTTTAACTTCTATTTCAGGGAAGATCTTTCCGCTGGCCGTAACCGTTTCACTGATGGTTCTTACTTCTACTTTTTCTACGGCAACCTTAGTGCCTTCTTCCTTACCGATAATACCGGCAGATTTGAGTGCCAGTAAAAGCACAATCAGCACTACTAAACTTAAAACGATCCAAAGCGTTTTTCTTTTCATACACAAGATTTATAAAATCAGTTAGTGGGTTTTGGGGATATATATTACTGCAACCTGATGCCTTCGCCTTTGTAAAATTCAAGAACCTTCATCCTGAATACATAATCATAGTGCGTGAGGACCTCATCAAGTTTTGCACGGGTAAGATTATTTTGTGCAATAATAAGATCGAACGTGTTCAACAAACCTTGTTCATACCTTTTTTTTGCAAATTCGTATACCTTTTCAGTATTAATAACCGTCGTACGATTGGCGTTGAAATTCTGAAGCGCCGCTACAACCCCGGTGTAGGCCTGGTAGATGTTTTGTTTCAAGGTGATATTGTCCTGCTCACTCTGCAAACGGAAACTTTCGAGATTTAATTTCGAACGCTGAAGACCGGCTTTAGCCTGCCATGCATTAAAAATCGGAACGTTCAATTGAATGCCGATCTGTTGACTGAAGTTCTGATTCAATTGGTTGAAATATGGATTTTTTCCGAAAAGCTGCCGGCTGAGTGGCTGAGGAGAAAACACATCATAGTCAACACCAGAGATATTCACTTTACCAATCGGCGGGTTGATCAGCGTATTACCGATTGCCCGGGTACCCTGGTTATTGAAATTTGTTCCCAACCCGCCAAACATTGTGACTGATGGGTACAAAGCACCTTTCTGAGCTTTCACAAAATATTCATTCGACTTAATGCGCAAAGCATTCACCTGTTGAAGCGGCTGTTTGTTCAAAGCGATCTGATACACCGTTTCTGGTTGTAATTCAGCCAGACTTTCTAAAGGTATCTGGTCCACCGGCGGGGTGGTAACGTCAAAATCGGCAGCCATGTCAACGTTCAGCAAAGCTTTGAGCGATAACAGGTTTGTGGTAGCAGTGGCTTTGGCCTGAACCAGCGTGGCGCTATCCCGGGCGAGTTGCGCCTCAAGATTTGCAGCCTCCAGTTCCGGCAAGGAACCAGCGTCGACAAGTTTGCGGGTATTTTCAAGCTGTGCTATAGTCTGTTTAACCTGGACATCTGCAATATTGGATTGTTCCCTTGCCAGCAGCACCTGCAGATAAGCATTGGCAACATTTAATGAAATATCGTTTCTTACACGGTCAACATTTGCTCTTGCTGCCTCTGTTTCATAACGGTTGGCCTCAATCGTATTTCTTTTATTAAAGAAGTTGAAAAGATCCACGCTTGATTGCAGGTTGTATCCATTACTAAGGAACCCTTGTGTGATCAGATCGAAATTTACCGGATCCTGGTTACGGCCCGAACGATAAGCAACGTTTCCACTGAAATTGGCGGCAGGAATCTGCGAGAGTTGCGACTGTTTTAATTGAACCGCAGCAAGGCGAGCCTGCACATCGGCCTGTTTTACTGATATATTGTTCGCGATGGCGTATTCGACTGCCCGCTTCAGGTCCCATTTATCCTGGCCCGACACTGAAAACCCGATAGCCACCAGGAACAAAGACGCAATAAGATTTCTCATAATCATATTAATAAACAAAAGTAATTGTATTGGTTACTTCAAACTTGATAATTTGATAAGCGGCTAATCAGGCTGGCATTAAAGATAAGAGGTAAATTAACTTTATGAAGGCATAATTCACCTGTATTTAAGAGTTTTTACTGATTGTCAAAAAAAATAATATTATCGCTACCCCATTTTATCGAGTGCCTGCCTGAGATCGGCAATAAGATAATCCGCGTCCTCCAGACCGATATATAACCTGACCATCCGATGCCCGGGATCATCAGCGCTGAATAACGAAGGCTCCATTGAAGCGCATTTTGGAAGTACAAGACTTTCATGACCTCCCCAACTAACGGCGATAAGCATGTGTCGCAACGATTCGCAAAATGTTACGATCTGCTCCATTTTTGAAGCACGCAGTACAATGGTGAATAAACCTCCGGCGGCACGCAGGTGCCTGGTGGCCAGTTCATATTGCGGGAAATCAGGATCAAGCGGGTACAATACACGTTCAACACGTTCATGACCACGAAGAAACTGCAGTACTTTCAGGGTGGTGGCTGAGATCCTTTCCATACGGGCAGGAAGCGTCCGCAACCCACGGATCAGCAACCATGCATTGAAGGGCGAAATACCATTGCCCATATTCAGCAGCTCATTGTCAAAGATCTTTTTCATCATCAACTTTGTTCCTGTGAGCACGCCGGCTATAACATCACTATGGCCACCAAGATATTTGGTGGCAGATTGCAGCACCATGTCAATGCCCAGTTTAACCGGCTGCATATTCAGCGGTGTTGCATAACTATTATCACAAATCGTTAATATCCCTTTTGATCGGGCAAGATTAGCAACCGCTTCAAGATCCTGCATCGCAAAGTCCCACGAGTTAGGTGATTCGAGATAAATGATTTTGGTGTTGACTTGAATGGCATTTGCAAAGTTCTCGACCCGGGTTCCGTCAACATAGGTGGTATTCACCCCGAACCTTGTAAGTACATTATCAAATAATTTTTGAGCCCAGCTATAAGGCTTCTCAACCGAAATAACATGATCACCGGATTTTACATTGGCAAAAACTGAGGCAAATATGGCTGAAGCACCGCTGTTGAATACAAGGCAATCTTCCGCGCCATCAAGGGCAGCGAGCTTTTTACGCAGAATGTCTGTTGTGGGGTTCAGGCCGCGGGTGTACAAATAACCACTGAATTCATCTTTGAACGACTCCCGTATTTCGGCGATGGTTTTGAAGGCAAAGTTGCTGCTTTGCATAATTGGCGGCGCCACGGCATTAAAGTATAATTCGCGGTCCTCACCCAGTTCATTTAATATATAAGAAAGCTCATTGTCTGTTGAAAGTTCTGCCCCACTGAAAGACGTGTTACTCATGTAATCGAAATTTTTAATCAGTTGTCCGCGAAAGTCTGCGCGAAACGAAATAAATAATAATAAATGCGGCCAGCACCCCGAGCCCGGTAAGTGCAGTCTGGTGGTTATCTATCGCAATGCTGACGGCAACAAACATATAGGCTGCAATGAATATCAGCGGAAGCAACGGATACAATTTCATTTTGTATATCCCGGTATTGTCCAGGTGTTTGGTTCGTTTCCGAAGAATAAAAATTGTCGCGGCGGAAAAAGCCATCCCGATACAATCGAGAAAAATAGTAAACTTCAGGATCTTATCAAAGGTGTCGGCCAGGAACAATACAATGATACAGATCGCTGCAAACACCGTCAGACTCACCGTGAGCACATCGCGCTTCTCATCTTTTTTACGAAATGCCGCGGGCAGGATGCGGTCAAGACTCATTGCATACATCACCCTGGGGTTACTTAATAATAACACGTTCACATAAGCCAGCACGGCAAGAAATAACAACACCGAAAAAACATAGCGGCCGGTAGGACCAAACATTCTCTCCGCAACAATAGCGGCAATACCCTTGGAGGTTTTCAGTTCTTCGAATCCAATTACTTTATAATAGGCAAAGTTTACAGTCAGATACAATAGGATGATTATAACGATCCCGGTGATGATTCCACGGGGCATTGTCTTTTGCGGGTTGCTCACTTCATCGCCAAAATTGATTGTCTGCTGGTAGCCACCATAGGTAAATGATACAGCGATCAAAGCAAGACCAAACGATTTAATGTATTCGGTCCAGGTATATTCCGGCGCTACATCCAGGGGTATGTTCACTGGTGCGTGAATTGCAGGGAAAAACAGGGCGCTGATGAGTAATATCACCATGCCGATTTTGATCAGCATAAGTACGTTCTGTGTTTTGGAACTCATGCGTAATCCAAGCAGGTTAACGCCATAAAAAATCGCGATGGCACCCATCGCGATAAAAGCTTTTACATAATTAGGCGGTGATACCTCAAAGATGATTTGGGAGATATATTCGCTGCCTATTAAGGCAACACCAGACAAAGAGGATGCGTTTGAAATAAGTATAATGCAGTTGATAGCGAAAGCAATAGAAGGGTGATAAGCATATGCAAAGATCTTATAATATCCTCCCACCACAGGATAGCGGGAACCGATCTCGGCATAAGTGAGCGCACCACAAACAGCAACCAGGCCACCTGCAAACCATGCGATGAAAAACACTGCAGGAGTAATGGCTTCTTTTGCTGAATCGGATGAAGTCCTGAATATGCCCATACCAATCACAAGACCCACAACGATCATTGTGAGGTCGAATAAATTTAGCTTTGCAGGCTTCATTGCCGGAAGATAGAAAATATTTAGTTCTACCTTTATCTAAAATCGCGCAATCCAATTTAAATGAAAAAAATTCTACTGGCCCTCATCTCCTTCGCAGTTGTACAACAGTCATGGTCCCAGGTTGAACCACCAACTGAAACAGACTCCACAGAAATTTTAAAAACCGTTGTGATCACCGCTTACGAACAGAACCGGAAATTAATCAATATACCGGCCCCTGTTAGTTTTGTTGGCAAAGCTCAACTGGAACGATTCAGCAACACCAGTATCCTTCCGGGTCTCAATACCCTACCGGGTGTGCGGATGGAAGAAAGATCACCCGGCAGTTACCGGTTGAATATTCGCGGAAGTTCACTTCGGTCACCCTTTGGCGTGAGGAACGTTAAACTGTACTGGAACGATATTCCTTTAACTGACCCGGGTGGCAACAGTTACCTGAATCAACTGGGATATTATAATGTCAGTTCCATGGAAATTGTAAAGGGCCCGGCCAGCAGTTTATACGGGGCGGGAACCGGCGGTGCGGTACTGATAAAGAGCCAGCCGGCAACCTGGCAAAAGATGGCAGCCATTAATTATGGTATAGGTAGTTTCAATAACAGGTCATTGAATGCCACGGTAAAATTTGGCAATGATGATTTCCAGCAAACACTGGTGTATTCCAAACAGGAAACCGATGGTTATCGCGAGCAAAGCGAAATGAAACGGGAAGTATTAAGTTATGAATCGCGCATCAAGGTCAGCACTAAAGATGAGCTGAATGCTTTCTTTTTATATGGCGACCTGGAATATCAAACCCCGGGTGGTCTAACAAAAGCACAATACCTCGCAAATCCAAAAGCGGCACGGCCGGCTGCCGGAGCTTTTCCAAGTGCGGCGGGTGCCCGGGCAGCCATCAGGCAAAAAACTTTTTTAGCAGGTTTCAGCAACAGGTACGCTTTTAGCGAAAAGTTCGAAAATGTGGTTTCTTTATACGGTGCGTTTTCACAGATCCGTAATCCTTCCATCAGGAACTATGAAAAGAGGAACGAACCGCATTTCGGGGGAAGAACCGTGTTCAGATACAACGAGGACCTGGGCGAGTCCAAACTCAGAATTGTGTTTGGGGCAGAAGCACAACAAGGCTTTTCAAACGTAAAAGTTTATGGTAACCGGGCCGGTGTACAGGATACCATTCAGACAGATGACGAGATCACCAACCTCCAGTATTTTGTTTTTGCACAGGCAGAACTCGAGGTAAAAGGTGGATGGATCGTATCTGCCGGAGCTAGCCTGAACAAGGCAAAGGTTGACTTCAGCAGGGTGTCAGAAATACCTCCTGCCGATCAGTCACGCAGTTACAACAACGAACTGGCACCCAGATTCAGTCTGCTCAAAAACTTCAATGATTATTTCTCCGTGTTCGCTTCCGTATCAAAAGGTTTCTCACCTCCTACCCTTGCAGAACTTTTGCCATCAACAGGGGTGATCAGTACAGGACTTGAAGCAGAGTCGGGCACCAATTATGAAGCCGGTGTGCGGGGTTCATTTTTGCGTGACAGGTTGTTCGTAGAAGTAAACGGTTTTGTATTCAAACTTAAAAACACACTGGCTCAGCGTCGTGATGCAAGTGGAGCAGATTACTTTGAGAACGCAGGGTCTACCAGCCAGCGTGGTATCGAAACCAACCTGAATTACCAGTTAATACCAGTAACAGGAGGCTTTTTACGCAGTTCGAAGTTATTTTTCAGCCATACCTGGAACCATTTTACTTATAAGGATTATAAACAACTGGCGAATGATTTTTCAGGCAATAAGTTGCCTAGTGTAGCCCCGCATGTACTGTCGGCTGGTCTGGATATCATTACGCGTCCTGGTGTGTATGGACATGCTACCTGGTATTACAGTGATCCGGTTCCGTTGAATGATGCTAACACAGATGTTGCTGATGCATTTAACCTGCTTGGCGCGAGGATTGGTTTTCGCCGCACCATAACCGAAGGTTTGTTGATTGATCTTTACGGCGCCGTTGATAATATTTTCAACCGTACTTACAGCTTAGGTAATGATATTAACGCAGCCGCCGGAAGATATTACAATGCTGCACCCGGCATTAATTACAATGCTGGCATTACCGTGAGATATACCTGGCAATAATAATCGAATAACAAATCATCTTTGAAAGATGGATGTAGAAAAGACCATAACTGCAACGTTTACGCTTTTCGCGGTGATCGATATTATCGGTTCAATTCCATTATTTATTACGCTTAAGGAAAAGATGGGAGGTATCCGGGAATTGGCCGCAACGCTGATTTCCGGTGCGCTTATGATCTTTTTTATGTTAGTGGGCGAAAGATTTTTGGGCATCCTGGGGTTAGATACAGGGTCATTTGCTGTTGGTGGATCGATCGTGATTTTTATTCTTGGGCTTGAAATGGTGTTGGGTCACGAATTTTTTAAGAGTGATAATGATTTGCGGGCGGGCACGATGGTTCCAATCGCTTTTCCATTGATTGCTGGTTCAGGCACGCTTACAACTATCATTTCGCTGAAAGCTATTTATGATAACACCACGATCCTGGTTGCCATCATTGCGAACCTGGTTATCATTTATGTGGTGCTGAAATCTTTACGCTTTGTACAAAAATTGCTTGGACCTGCAGGATTGATTGCGGTTCGTAAGTTTTTTGGCGTAATTTTGCTGGCCATTGCCGTAAAAATCTTTACGAGTAATGTAGGTGATCTGCTGAAATAGAGTTGATTACACTGTTTTTTGAATTCCCCGGCCTCGTAGTACAATGGATAGTATAAGAGTTTCCGAAGCTCCAGATTCAGGTTCGATTCCTGACGAGGCCACTTTCCCGCAGTTTATCGCTTTAGCTCGCACGATGGTACTGGTTACCCCGCCCGAAGGACATGACAAATGGAACAAGACATAGAAGTCCACATCTAACCGCTTTCAGAGAGACAACTCCATTTGAATATTGCAACGTTCATAAGGTGAAGGAACACCAACGATTTTTTTGAAACCAAGTTTGTAGTAAAGACTGATCGCTGGTTCAAGTATCGTATTGCTTTCAAGATAGACTTTGCTTGCACCTAATTCACGGGCTTTGGCAAGTGCAGCCTGGCCCAGCAGCCAGCCAATACCTTTTCCTTTCGCAACGGGTGCTACCGCCATCTTTGCCAGCTCAACAACATCCCTTTCCATAGGAATCAGTGCACATACCCCCACAACCTGATCCTCATATAAAGCAACTAAAATTTCACCACCTTTATCTAAGATATATTCGTTGGGATGATCAAGAGACTTATAGTCTGTTTCTTCCATTTTAAAAAACTTCTTAATCCATTCTTCATTCAGCTTTTTAAAGTCGCGCTGATACCTGTCGTTATAAGGTACAATCTGAACGGCTTTGCTTTCACGTATTTTTTTCTCCGTGCGCACCCTGGTTACCAGGTCCTGTTGCCTGAGTAAAAACTCCCACTCTTCAATAGCCTTCCACAAATTATATTGGGTTTCACTCATCGCCTTTTCAATAGCTGCATTTACATCCTTATACTGATCAGCTATCTTTTCAACCAAAAGTTTGCCCTGCCTGGTAAGCGTCACGAAGTTCCTGCGCCCATCGGCGTCACCGGGCACTTCCTTTACTAAATCCGCTTTTGTCATTTCCTTGACGATGGTGCTTACCGAGGCATGTGAATGACCAATCTGTACAGCTATATCTTTGATCGACATCGCCTGTCCCTCTGAAAGTGTGTAAAACACCGGAAACCATTTCGGCTGCAGTTTAATATCATACAGGGCATATACATGCGAAGCCTGATCAGTTAGCATTTCGCTCAGGCGCCTCAACCGGCTCCCCAGAGCCATTTTTCCAGCTTTATTATAAAAGTCCATAAGTAGTTACGTAATTGATTACGCAAATATATTAAAAAAACACCCCGCAAACCGGGGTGCGTAAAAATTTACGGAACTGGCAGCAACCGCCTATGGCGTACCCTCATTCATTTCATCATTGGAATCGCTTCCCAGGCTGTAATAATCGTTTTCTTCATCACCCTGACCCATTGCATCTCTTCTGGGATCATTAGGCGTATCACCAGGAATATCAAGATCATCTCCTGTTGATGCCATATTCATTTCTGCTTCGTTAAGAGGTTCGCCTTCGAGGTCAGTATCATCGAGACCAGCCTTCGCAAACATCTCGTCGTCACCACCATCCATATCCTGGTCTTTGTCGCCCAGTAATACCAGGTCTTCATCGGTAACATCAGCATCGGTGCCCATTACAATTCCGAGATCATCCTGTCCCTCAAGACCATTGTCACCCATTGTTTCGGCCTCCGGTGCTACCGCATCAGTTCTTAACTGCGATGTTTCTTCGGCATCCTGGTTATTTTTTAATTGTTTTTCGAAAGACTGGTTCATGACGGTGTAATCGCCGTCCTGTGCCAGACGCTCCTTGTTGCCTGATGCGGCTGTTGAGTCTTTGCTATTATTTGTTGCCATAGTTGATTATTTTAAGTGACTTTAAATACTGTTTTAACTACTACAGGAAATACTATGCCACGCTAAATATTCTCCACTGCAGGTACCCATCGCTTTTTTTTGCAGTTGCTGCATTGTTTGTTGTTTTCCGGCTGAACATCCTTTGGTGCCGGCGCACCACAATTCTTACAAATGATCCGGTTCGTTTCGCGCAATTTTCGGGAAACAAATTCTTTGTCCCAATCCGGCAGTACCATGAGTCCGGGTTGAGGATCGTCCGACTTAACCAGCGCAAAGCTGCCGTTTGGTTCAATATAAAGTCGCTTAACAAGGCCAAGATGATTGATATTCAGCGAACGCATCTGCGCAAACAGTCGTTCCCGGGTTATCCGAACCCGTTTCATCACTTTGTAATTCATACTACCTTCTTCTACAAGGGTTGCTACAGATCCCTGGGTAACGCGTTCGATCCGTTCACTCCGGAAACTGATATAGGATACCACACGGTTAATTCCCACTGCTATGGCTGCGATAATTACAGCCGGCAATAAACCGTTTTGAGGAGATAACATCGGTACCCCGATAGCTGAAGCGAGTGCTGTCATCGTTGCAAGTTCCAGCCGGCTGATATGTGTGGCCATACGTTTACCGAGGAAACGCATCGACATCATCAGCAACAGGTAAATAAAAAACACACGGATGATCAGTTCAACATAAAATATTGGCGGAACATTACCAGCCAGTATCCGTTCCCAATCGGTAAACTTAATTTCTTCGGGATTCATAAATAGAAGGATTTTCAGGATTGATGAGATATGTAGGCGTTCGACCAAACCATGGAATGACAAACTTCACACTCAATCGAGGGTTCGGTCACCTGTTGAAGTTTGCCGCAACAGGTGCAGGCCTTCATACCCGAATCGACTTGTTCCTGCAGATCCAGCATATGAGGGTCGGTGCCAGGCGCAATCGGCAAGCCGGGTCTGGGTTCGTCTGCCTTATAAATAGTGAGCATGCCACATGCTTCCAGATAAGCACGATCAACCCTGCCAAGATTATAGATTTTCTCTTCGCGAAGCATTGCATACAATTGCTGACGGGTTACCCTGGTATGCGCCAGTTCATCAAGATTAAGTCGTCCGTCTTTGATCAGCAAACTCATCGTTCCCTGGGTAAGCTTTTCTATTTTGTCGTTGTGAAACGCCCAGAGATTAATTCCCCGTTGAAAAATATAAGCACAGATCAAAGCAACCACTCCAAATAATAAACCGCGGTCAGGTAGCTGCATTGCAGGTGATACAATGGCACCGAGCGTGATCATTACAGCCAGTTCGGTTAAAGTTATCTGACCCGCCATTCTGCTTCCCATCAACCGTACCACCAACAATAAGAAGATGAAGATCAGGATGGTTCTTATCAATACTTCGAGCATAAATTCCGGCGGCGACTGTCCAAATAACCACCGGTTGATATCCTCAAACTGGATCTCGTGTTTTTTCATGTGTGCTACTTATAGCGCTTTCACCATCAAACTATGGGCACGTGTTATGTTGGGGAACGTGTACGGTTTATGAGACGAATTACAACAATTGAATGATAATCTGAGGACAGGATTGCGCAATGAGCGAATTTGAACGCTCCACATAGTTTGTACACCAGATCGTCATCACCCAGGCGGGCCGCTCCGGTTTTACTAGTTTAATCATCAGACATATCACTGTTATGGCAAAAAAGAAAAATATAAGGGTTATCGTGAATGGAAAACGATTTCCAATACCAATGTTCCGGAAATAAAAGAGAAGATGCCCATCACGGTAGAACATATGATTGTGCATATACTTTCATCGGGTGATAAGTATAACCTGGCTACTCAGCAACGGGAGAAATGATTCGGGCGCGATCGATGATCACTTTCGATCAATATTCTGTAAATTGAATGTTCACTTAAAAAGATATCATGAAATCCAGACGTCGCTTTCTTCAGCAGTTATCAGCTTCAGCGCTCGCAGTTCCCTTTCTTCCATTAGAAGGCCTGGCAATTGAACAGGAAGTATTAAAACCTTACCAGGGCCCGGTTTTAAGAGTAGCCATTTGTGGTCTTGGTGGCTATGGAACCCGTGTTGCCGAAGCCATGAAAGACAGTCAGAAGGCAAAGCTGGTGGGTGTTGTTAGTGGAACTCCATCAAAAGTGAAAGACTGGCAGGCGAAATATAATATCCCTGAAAAAAATTGCTATAACTATGATAACATGGATGAGATCAGGAACAACCCTGATATAGATGCCGTGTATGTTATCACACCAAATCTTTTGCACAAAGAACACGTGATCCGTGTGGCAAAGGCCGGCAAACATGCTATCTGTGAAAAACCGATGGCAGTGAATGCGAAAGATGGACAGGAAATGATAGACGCATGTCGTAAAGCCAACGTGAAGTTGCTGGTAGGCTACCGCTTGCATTTCGAGCCAAAAACACTTGAAATTATTCGCATGCGGAACGCAGGTGAATTGGGAAAGGTTTTATTCTTCCAGGGATTAAGCGGGTTCAGGATCGGCGACCCGAAACAATGGCGACTTGACAAAAAGCTTGCAGGTGGTGGCGCAATGATGGACATTGGCATCTATTCGATTAATGGTGCCCGTTATATGATCGGAGAGGAACCGGTTTGGGTTACGGCACAGGAAACCAAAACGAACCCCACCCTTTTTAAAGAAGGGGTTGATGAAACGATCCAGTTTCAGCTTGGTTTCCCTGGCGGTGCGGTAGCTTCCTGTTTATCGACATACAATATGAATTACCTGGACCGGTTCCTGCTTACCGGTGAAAGGGGTTTTGCTGAACTGTTCCCGGCAACTGGTTATGGACCTATCAAAGGACGCACAAACAAAGGTGAACTGACCCAACCTCATAAAACCCATCAAACCGTGCAGATGGATGAGATGGCTTCAATAATTCTTGAAAACAAAAAACCGATAGTTCCGGTTGATGGTGAAGAAGGATTAAAAGATCTGAAGATCATCGATGCGATCTATGCTGCAGTAAAAAGCGGCCGTAAAGTTCCATTGAAATTGTGATGAACACAGGGTACATCATCTCGGTGATGTACCCTGCTATATTGTCTGGAACAATGCGTCCATGGTAACGTTGTTTTGCACCATGTTAGATGCATAGCTGTTTTGCTGTACGCCATATGTTGTAATCATCGTGATAAATATTGATTTCCGTCCCTTGGTTTGCGAAAGAAAAACCTGTTTTTTGTTTTGTAGTTCTGCGGCATACTTTTTCGTTATCGTATAAGGCGTTTCAGAAAACTTTATCTCGCAAAGATGGATGATAAGATCGCGGCGTTCTATGAGCAGATCTATCTGTGCCCCCTGCTTACCGCTTTCTGCGAAACGCCAGGCCGACTCCTCTGTATAAATCACCGAGATACCGAGATCCTTTTTGATCTGCGGTATATGTTTCAGACAAATCCGTTCAAAGGCAACTCCGCTCCAGCTTCGCCACGATTGACCGGTTGAAAATTTTAGCCAGCTACCACGACCCTGTGCGCGCGAGTTCTCCATAAACTTGAGATAGAAAAAGGTAAACTCATCGCTTAGTTTGTAGATCGCGTCTTTTGATTTGCGATCGTAAGGCAGCCATGCAGTGATAAATCCCGATTCTGCCAGCTCATCCAACACCTCAGAGATCCGTCCACCTGAACTCAGACCCGTTTTATCGATAATTTCATTGCGGGTGAGGCCGGCGTTGTTGGCGGCTAATGCACGGACCACAGCCAGGTGGCGGGTGGCATCATCAAACAACGATGTATAGAGGTTACGGAATTCGGGTTGCAGTGCACCATCTTTGGTGAAGCAGGTGCGGTCGATAGCCTGTGCAGCACTCTCCCCTTTGCGGATTTCGCTGAGGTATAGGGGAATACCACCCATCACCATGTATAATTGTAACAGTTGAAATCTGTCGAGCCTGATGTTGCGGCTGACGAGATATTGTTCTGTTTCATTGAGTGTAAAGGGCAATAACCTTATACGACGCGTTATGCGGTTGTGGAGCCCCGCCTTATTGTTAATGATATGCTGGATCATCCAGGCTGCTGCCGATCCACATAAGATCACCGCGAGGTTGTTTTGCCGGTTTCCCCAACTGTTCCACCAATAATCGAAAGCCTGGAGAAAACCTGATTTGTGCGTGTTGATCCAGGGAAATTCATCAAGGAAAACGACCAGCTTCCTCTTTATCTTCAGCGAAGCAAGGTATCCAGACAGCTGTTCAAAGGCATCGGACCAACTGGTGGGCGCAGTTTTAAGAGGCTTAAATTGCTTTTTAAGTACTTTATGAAAATTCTGCAGTTGCCTGGAAAGAGTTTCATCCTTTGTTCCACTGAATTCAAATACGAGATGATCGGATAATGCCTGCCTGATGAGAAATGTTTTACCTACCCGCCGACGGCCATATACCGCTACCAGCTCAGGAACTTTTGAGTCGACGATCTGCATCAATATCTTCTGTTCTTCTTCTCTTCCAACAATTGCCGGCATCTTGTTCAAATTTATTGGCGGCCAAAACTACAAAAATATTCGTCGATCTGGCCGCAATTAAAAGAAACTATCCGCGGCCAAAACTTGTTAATTCGTGCGGATTTGGCCGGGAATAAGAAACACATATTTTTTTACTGCCCTATTTTGAAAGCTCAAAAACATTTGTACATTAGCTGTCTATCCCAAAACCAATACTAATCAGAAAACCGGATGCGAGTAATTGCATGCGGATTTTTTATGTCCAGACATGAATCAAATAGCCACAGGCAATGTCTTGAGATATTGCTGCATCTTATTGTTCATGACCCTTCCCGTTTTTGGAAAGGCACAACTATTCCGTGTTGCGTTTAATATAACCGACAGGGAATCTAACGCATTGGTTTATGCGACAATACGCATCAATAACTCGCAGACAACCGCCGATGCAAACGGACAACAAAGGTTTCAACTTGAGGGTGGACATTATAAAATTTCAGTCAGCGCAGTCGGCTATCATCAACTTGATACCATACTTAATCTGGTGAAAGACACCACTATTCACCTCATACTCACAAATCGGGAAACCATGCTGGGCAACGTATTGGTTACCGCCGGCAAACAACTGTATAAAACACAGATGAGTGCGCAAAGTCTGACCATTGCCGAACTAAGAAAACTACCTGTAATTCTCGGAGAAATTGATCCGATGAAAACGATCACGCTACTTCCCGGCATCAAAAACGGCGGGGAGGCAAGTGCAGGGGTATACGTGAGAGGCGGTGGGCCCGATCAAAATCTTGTATTACTTGATGGTATACCGGTATACAATCCTAATCACCTGCTCGGTTTTTTTAGTGTGTTTAATGGTGAGGCCATCAAAGGCGTTGAAGTAATAAAAGGTGGCATACCCGCAGAATATGGCGGCAGGCTGAGCAGTGTTATCGCAATAGATACGAGGAGCGGGCACAAAGACTCTACCAAAATAAGCGGTGGCATTGGATTGATCGCCTCAAGACTTGCGATCGAAGGACCATTAGTGAAAGGAAAGATATCATATATGTTCAGTGGACGCAGAACCTATCTTGACCAGGTCGGAAAATTGGTGGCACGCGATAAAATTGGCAACAATGGATATTATTTCTATGACTTCAATGGGAAGATAGACTATGCCATCAACAATAATAATTCGCTAACTGCAACACTATACGGTGGCGAAGACAAATTCACCTACGCTGACATAGCGCCGGAAGGCGAACGCATGTTTAACGCAAACTGGGGTAACAGAATTGCCGGCTTAACCTGGAAACAACAAGTCACAACGAAACTTAAACACCAGGTATCACTCATCTATAATGATTTTCGATTGGATAGCCGGTTGGGATACAGCAACTCAAATTACATCTTCTCTTCGGGTCTTAAAGACTACCAAATCAAAAACGACTGGCAATACAATGTGCACACCTGGTTAAAACTTAAAGCGGGTCTTCAGTACATCCGCCACCAGTTTAAACCCGGTGCCGGGGAAGTAAATGTTGCCGAACAGGATTTTATCCCGCAAATCAATCCACAATTTGCACGTGAGGCAGCAACTTATGTAAGTGCAGAAACACAAGTCACAGACGCATTGCAGATAGTTGCAGGATTACGTTATAGTTACTTTAATCAAACAGGACCCACCACCCAGGTATTGTATGAAAAAGATGGAACCCCCACAGGTGAAGCACGGACCTATAAGAAAGGGGAAAGCATAGCAAAATACCATCATCCTGAACCAAGACTTAACCTCTTATACAGACTGACCGGCAATTCATCTTTAAAGGCCTCATATACACGAACCGTGCAATACCTGCATCTTGCAACCACCAGTGCCGCTACTTTCCCGAGCGATTTATGGATACCGGCAAGCCGGATCGTTAAACCCGGCCAGGCATGGCAAACCGCTGCAGGTTACTACCGCAGTATATTTAATAACCGGGCCGAACTGAGTGTGGAAGCGTACTACAAAGAAATGAACCACCAGATAGAATTCAAACCCGGGGCTCAGTTGCTGCTTAACCAAAACCTGGAAGGTGAAATGGTGTTCGGGAAGGGAAAGGCTTATGGAGTTGAAATAATGCTCCAGAAAAAGCAAGGCAGGCTGACAGGTTGGATAGGTTATACCTTAAGCAGGGCCGATAGGACGTTTCCGGATCTGAACGAAGGCAAGCCATTCACCTATCGTTATGATCGCACACATGATGTAAGCATCGTAACAAACTACCGCATCAATACACACTGGGAAGCATCAGGTGTATTTGTTTTTGGCACCGGCAATGCACTCACCCTTCCCACTGGAAGATTCACTTATAATACCGGTTATAACCGGGGCATTCATCACTTTATTTTTACGACCATTGATCAATACAATAAAATCAATGATTTCAGGATGCCCTCTTATCACCGGCTTGATCTGGCATTTATTTATACGCGCAGACCTGAAAAAGTTAAAGGCTTCAGGAGCAGTTGGAACTTCAGTGTCTATAATGTTTATAACCGGTCTAACCCGTATTTCATCTACCTGGATGCCAGAAGAATGGAGCGGGAAGTAAATGCAAAAATGGTTTACCTGTTTCCTGTTTTACCAAGTGTTACCTGGAACTTTAAATTAGACTAATGAAAACAGCTTTACATTTTCATCTATACGAAAACGTTAGTTTAAAAAGTCTGAATAATGTTTTGAGCATTTACCTGGCAGTGCTTTGTTGCGCTTTTAGCTCATGCAAAAAAAATATTGACATCAATCTTGGCAGCAACGAACCACACCTGATCGTAGAAGCGTACATCAATAACCTGATGCCGGAGTTCAACTATGTATTGCTTACCCGCAGCATCAATTATTTTGATGATCAATTCATGGGAGTGGGTGTGACTGATGCACAGGTAGCGATCACTGAAGGTGAGTTACTGGCAAATGGGTCAATCGCCTGGAACAATTCAAACAAAATCCAGCTTGAACAATCTGCAGACGGAAGAATACCCGATGATTACCGGAAAGGTTTTTATGTTGATCAAAAAACAATTGAAACCTTATCGAATGGTGGCACCGGGTTTTCGGCTGAACCAGGCAAATACTACCTGCTTGAAATCAGTTGGGAGGGCAGAAACTACCATGCTGTAACCTCACTGCCTTCACTGGTAAAGCTGGACAGTTTATCGACCGGTTCGCCGATCGCTGACCAGGAAGATGCAGGTAAACTGAAAGCACCGGTTACTGCACATTATAAGGATCCGGACACCATCGGCAACCGGCAACTCTATTACTGGAAGTATTCAAAGAATCGTGACAGTTACGGCTGGGGCGGACTATCATCCAATCGATACAGCAACGGTGAGGATGATCTTGTAAACGGCCAATCAGTCAGGATGACCCAGCCAGCCAGCTTCGCTGACGGTGAGTTGGTTGACTATTACCTTGTAAGTGTAACCCGCCCTGTTTATGAATTCTGGGAAAGCTTCAATAATGCAAGAAACAATGCAGGTCCATTTTCAACTCCAATAAAACTGAAGGGCAATGTGCAGGGACCGGGTGTCACCGGCTGTTTCAGCGGTTTTACCGTAAGCACAAAATCCATCGTTGTTAAGTTGTAATTGTCATTTTTCCTGGAGCCGGAGATGCTTCCAGAGAAAGTCGCGTTGTTTTGACCAATACGCTGCACCAACCGAAAGATCCACAACATGCGTGCGGTCGGGTTGCGCCACCACCACGCACTCGTTCCCCGCATCTTTTATTAATTTCTGAGTAGGTAATACATGATCTTTCCACGTCGTTCCCACGACGTTGTCAACCGGATTAGCATGGAACAGCATCACCGGTGAATCGTTCTTATCAAATGAAAAGAAGGCCGATGGTGCCGGAATACCGGGCTGAACAAGAGTAGCACCTGTAGACAAAGCAGCCTGTACTCTGGAAGAGATACCGGGATAATCAGAAGAAGTTCCCATCAGTCCATCAAATGCCATCGCATTAATCAACGCAATACCGCCACCGGCTGAATAGCCAACAATGGCGACCCGCGTGGTATCGATGTGATATACTGATGCTTTTGATTTGAGGAACCGTATTGCGTTCATGGCATCGTCTGTTGCGTTTACGACAGCCTGAACAAATGCGGCGGGGTTTGAGGCATTCATAGCCGTTAGCCGGTAGTTGATGTTGGCTGCCACGTATCCTGCACGTGCATAAGTTATCGCACTGAATGTAACATCTTCTTTACTACCTGCCGTGAATCCACCTCCATGCACCGTAATTACCAATGGCTGTGGTGCGCTGGCCGTTGCATTCGGAGGAACGGCGATATCCAGGTGAAGGTCGAGCACGGGCTCATCAGATTCTTTATTACGATTTCGTTCAGAAGTAAACTGCCTGCCGTTAAGGTTGGGACGCTGACTGTATTTGATGTCTTTCTCAATCTGCAATTCGCTTGCTTCGAACTGCGCAGAGACATACATTCCCGAAGCAGGACTAACAGGCCTTTCCTGCGCGCTTTCTTTGCTGCAGGAAAACAAGGGCACAACACTCATCAATAAAAGGAAATTATATCTGGTAAACATATGAAGGTATCGAAGATATTATTTAAAGTTCTATTTTGAACATAAGCTACTGTTAAGATCTCAGCCACCAAACCTGCTGTATCCAGCCGCTGCCCAGCGTCGCGGCATAACCCTCAGCACGCCCGAAAAAACCTGCGCCAGGGTCCCCGGCACAATGATCATTTTGCCTGAAAGCGTTTTCCGTACGGCTATTTCACCAACTTTTTTTGGTGGCACTGCCATCATTTTTCCGATGAATCCGAGTCGTTTTTCCGTGTCCTTCCTGATCTCGGGTTTAGTAAAAACCGGACCTGGTGCCAGACAACTGACACTGATGTCCTTTTCTTTTAACTGGTACCGTAAAGCGTAAGAAAAAAATAATACCGCCGACTTGGTTGCTGCGTACATATTTTTCTGGGGGATCGGCGCAAAAGCAGCCATACTGCCAACATTCAAAATATAAGACGGTGCTTCACGTGATAGCAAAGGCAGCAAATGCTGCACAAGAGCCATGCCGCTGCTGATGTTGAGATCTATCATATAACGCACCGAATCTACCGGCAGTGATAGATAATCTTTTGCCCCGCCAAGGCCTGCAACATTACAAAGCATTTTTAGCGGCAACTGCCTGTCAAGACACCATTTTGCAACCGCATCTACCGAGCCTGCCTCGCTGAGATCATAACTGAGTAATTCAACGTGAACGCCATGTATCGAACTCAGCAGTCGACCAGCTTTTTCCAGTGAATCACGGCCACGCGCCACGAGTACCAGATTGAACTTACGTTTGGCAAGCGCTTCCGCAATAGCAAAACCAATTCCCTTGCTACCACCGGCTACCAACGCATATGGATAACCGTTATCCCGAAAAACGGAAGATGCCCCGCCATATGAGGAACTTTCTGGCTTAAGACTATCCTGGCCATTTGAAACAGCAACACAACAGAAAATAAAAATGAATGATTGAAAGAAGCGGCCCATGGCCGTAGACTAATAAAAAAGCCGTGCCACGTTTATACACAAACGATCCTGTATCGGCATATCAGGATTGTTTCCGATAATTCAATATCGCCCAGCCATTTAGAACCAACCCGAAGATCAGCACGGTAACAAGTTGTGTTTTGATTTCGACGATACCGCTGCCTTTAAGCACCACCATCCGCATCACTTCGATGAAATAAGTTACCGGGTTCAGACTGCTTATCACCCTGGCCCAGCCCGGCATGCTATCAACCGGGGTGTACAAACCACCCATCAAAATAAAAATCATCATAAGAAAAAAGGAAACCAACATCGCCTGCTGTTGAGTAGCTGAATAAGTTGATATTAATAGTCCCAGTCCCAGCACCGTAAACAGGTAAACTGCGGCAAAGATGTAAATGGTAACCATGTTGCCCAGGGGAACAATCTGATAAACAATGCGGGCCACAAGCAGACCGATACTAAGAGTCGCAAGTCCCAGTATCCAGAATGGAATCAGCTTGCCCAGCAGGAACTGGTATTTCTTCACGGGGGTAACATTGATCTGCTCAATAGTACCTATCTCCTTTTCACGAACAATATTTAAAGAAGCCAGGAAGGAACCCACCATGGTAACCAGTATCACGATGATTCCCGGCACCATAAACAATTGATAATTCAGATTTTTATTAAACCGGTTGGATGAAATTACTTCGATGCTTGTACGATCGGATGGCGTTGTTATACGTGGCCTGATCTCATTATTGTAGCCCGCCACGACCGATTGAAGGTATGAGGTCCCGAGACCGGCCCTGGAACTATTAATTGCGTTTGCCGTGATGAATACCTGGGCTGCATGTTCTCTCACAAGGTTACGTTCAAAATGAGCAGGGATGGTCAGAATAACATCGGCCCTGTCATGATTCACATCACTTTGCGTAGCCGTGTAAGAAGATGCATAGTGTTGCAATTGAAAATATCCTGAAGCGGTTACCCGCTCTATCAATGCGCGTGACACGGTGGACCGGTCCTGGTCAAAAACTGTAACCCGCAGATTTTTAATTTCATAATCGGCCGCCCATGGCAACACCAGCAATTGAATAAGCGGCATCATGAATACAATGCGCAGGATGGCAGGATTGCGGAAGATTTGCCGGAACTCTTTTTCAAGCAGGAATCGGAGCGTGATCATGACAGCCGAATTTTAAATTTTTTAAGACTGATCAGGGTTAGCCCAATCAACATCAGAAGCAGAATCACGGTCTCCTTCCACACGGTTGAAAAACCTGCACCCTTAATCATCACATCTTTAACAATGATGTAGAACCATTTTGCAGGAACCAGGTTAGACAGCAACTGCAGCGGCGATGGCATGTTTTCAATCGGGAACATGAATCCACTCAACATCAGTGTTGGTAAAAACATACCGACAAGTGATATAAACATAGCTGTTTGCTGTGATGTTGTAGCAGAGCTGATCAATAAACCAAACGCGAGACAGGTTATTGTAAACAAAATACTTTCAATGGCAAGTAACGCCAGGTTACCACGTACAGGTACGTCCAGAACAAATACGCTCAACAGCAGGATGCTGGCGATATTGAATATTGAAATCAACAGGTAAGGAACTGCTTTTGCTATTATTATGCGAAGCGGTTTTGCCGGTGACACAAGCAGCACTTCCATAGTGCCGGTTTCCTTTTCACGAACGATGGTTATCGCAGTCATCATGGTACAAACCAACATTAGCACCATCGCCATTACTCCCGGAACAAAATTATAAGCAGCCTTCATCTCAGGATTGTATAGAAAACGTTGAACGGGCTGTATCAAGGGGGAATGTTGCAACCTGATATTGGTTGAAGCTTCATAGTCGCGAATAATATTGGTGGCATAACCAGTTATAGCGGAAGCCAGGTTGGGGTCGGATGCGTCAACGATCAGTTGAACAGCAGCCTTGCCCGACCGGCCGGCCTCAACTTCGAAATCGTTCGGAAATACTACCGCCATCTTCACCTGTCCTTCGCGCAACACCTCGTCAATAGCAGTGACATTGTTTACGGCTCTTTCGACCCTGAAATATTTGCTGTTATTAAATGCGTTGATAATTTTTGTGGTAGCTCCGTCATTTGATTGATCAAATACAACGATGGCAGTGTTTTTCACCTCGTTCGATAATGCAAATCCAAAAATGATGATTTGGACCACGGGCATTCCGAGTAATATCAGTAAGGTGCGTCTATCGCGCAGGATATGATAAAACTCTTTTTTTATAAACGATGCCAATTGTTTCATAATCTATTCCTTGAGCCTTCTTTTAATAATTTGGATGATGCACGCTCACTCATTGCCACGTTTAGCTTTTCTGGCAAGCTGTACAAAAAGTTCATCCATCGTATTTGTTCCGAATTGCTGCCTGAGTGCCGCAGGGGAATCCAGTGCTTCAATTTTTCCATCGACCATGATCGACACTCGGTTGCAGTAAGCTGCTTCATCCATATAATGCGTAGTAACAAAAATGGTCACACCTGATGCTGCAGCCTCATAGATCATTTGCCAGAACTCACGGCGTGTTACGGGGTCCACCCCACCGGTAGGTTCATCGAGAAACACAACACCGGGTTCATGAAAAAGCGACACTGAGAAAGCAAGTTTCTGCTTCCAACCCAGTGGCAGGCTGCGCACAAGCATATTTGCCTGGTGTGTGAGATCGAGTGTGTTCAAGACTTTTTCAGTTTTCGATTTTATAAAGCCACTTGATTTACCGTATATACCACCGTAAAAACGAATATTTTCTTTCACAGTAAGGTCTTCATACAATGAAAACTTCTGGCTCATATAACCAATACGCTGTTTTATCTTTTCTGCTGCAGTATTTATATCAAACCCTGCGACCCTCCCGCTACCTGAAGTGGGCCGCGATAAACCACATAACATGCGCATCGCAGTGGTTTTACCAGCACCATTTGCCCCAAGAAAGCCAAATATTTCACCGGGATAAACTTCGAAGCTGATAGCATCAACTGCTACAAACTGGTTAAACCGTTTTGTAAGCGACTGTACCGATATGATTGCATCAGGTTTTATCATATTGTGTGTTGGTTTGCAGGGTGGTTTCCATTATTTTTCATCAGACTGATAAAGCAATCTTCGATATCCGCCGATATGTTTTTAATGAATGGCTGGTGATGGTTTCGTGCTTCAAGGTATTTCCTAAGATGATCTTCCTGGTGAGGCGATACCATAACCGCGTGATGATATTCGCCAAACGGATACGCGTCAACAACGCCCGGATAAGATTGCAGGTCTTTCAAAAGCGGGTACATTGCGGCAGCCCGGATGGCCAGCAATGGCCTTGTAAATTCACTTACTATTGCAGCAGGTGTATCAACACTCATAATGGACCCGGATTGTATGAGTGCCACGCGGTCGCATCTTGATGCTTCATCCATATAAGGAGTTGAAACCAGGATCGTGATACCCTGTTGTTTCAATCGGGCAAGCATATCCCAGAACTCAATACGCGATACCGCATCAACGCCCGTTGTAGGTTCGTCAAGAAACAATACTGCGGGGCGGTGAATCAGTGCACATGACAAGGCAAGTTTTTGTTTCATACCTCCGGATAACTGGCCCGCGCGTCGATTGGCAAACGGTTCTATCTGCTGATAAATATCTTTGATCAATTCATAGTTTGCCTCAACAGTTGTATTAAAGATTGTGGCAAAAAATTCAAGATTTTCACGCACGGTGAGATCCTGGTACAAAGAAAATCTGCCGGGCATATAACCTATGCGGGTACGGATGGTACGATAATTTTTTACCACGTCAAAACCGTCAACAGAAGCAGAACCGGCATCCGCGAGCAACAAAGTCGTTAATATCCGCATCAGGGTTGTTTTGCCTGCTCCGTCCGGGCCAATCAAACCAAACAATTCACCTTGCATCACCTCGAGCGAAATGTTGTTCAGGGCAGCAACGGAAGCTTTTCCGCTGCCATAGTTTTTCACGATGTTCTGTGTCGCGATTGCTTTCATGGCTGTTTGTTAAATATTACTTCCCCATACATTCCAATACGAACAGTGCCATCATTCCTCACCCTTATCTTGATAGCATAAACAAGATTGGATCTTTCGTCTTTGGTTTGTATTGTTTTAGGAGTGAACTCAGCTTTGTCTGATATCCAGCTTATTGTACCTGGCAATCGATGGTACGCACCATCCGCACTATCGATATATACTTCAACCGGCTGGTTGAGTTTAACAGTCGATAGCTGGTCGCCGGTTATATATGCACGTAGATGCATCGTTGTCAGATCAGCAATCTTGTATAAAGGCTTACCGGCAGCTGTAAGTTCACCCTGCTCGGCATATTTGGCAATGATGGTGCCTGTAACGGGATTTAAAACAGCAGACTTTTGCAATTGATCATCCAGTTGTGCCACCTTTTTTTGCAAAGAACCTGTTTCACTCATGATACCACGATTTTGTGTAGATACAGTGGATTTCTGAACGGCAACTTCCTGTTTGGTGACAAGCATTTGTTGTTGCAGTACGGCGATCTGTGCTACGAGATCATCTAATTGTTTACCGGTAGCAGCATCCTGTTTAAAAAGATTCGTGACGCGCTCTTTTTCATGTAAAAGATGGTCCAGCTGAGACCGTTGTACCTGCAACTGCTGTTCAAGCAACCTTATCCGCGGATTCACATCGGCAGTGCGTTCGCGTAATGCCACGATAGATTCCTGTACCTGTTGTTTCTGAAAGTTGATCTGTGTTGCTTCTATGCGGCCAACAATTGAGTCGCGTGGGATCGTGTTACCTTCTTCAATATTGAGTTCAAGTATTTTGCCAGGTACTTCTGCAGAGACCAATACCTCCGTTGTTTCAAAGGTGCCCGAAGCATCAAAATTGTTGGTATTGTCGCGACAACTGCCAAACGATAATATGGATACGCTTAACACAAAAGTGAGATATTTCATGGTACTTATTTTTCTATGGAAGAAGCTATTTTGTTTCCTTGCAGGTTGTTGTATTCGATTACTGCTTTGAGAAGTTGGGTTTCATGCGTGATCCTTGCTTGTTGTGCCTGGTCAGCAGCATTGATTTCCCGGAGATAGTCGTTTGATGTAATCACACCATTTTCGAGCTGCGCACGTGCAGCATTTTTCACCTGGATCCTTAGGGCAATGATGTCACCATCTGTTTTGATTACATCAGCAATACGCTGTATTTCTGCACGGGCACCAGCAAGCGAAGCATTTGTATTCAGAATGAAGGTTTCCTTTTCTGTATTGAGTTGTTGTTGATGTAAGCCAATAAGTTCTTTGTCTTTTTTGACTGTGTACAAATTACCAAGGTTCCAGGTAAACCGGATACCACCGATATAATACCAGTCAAACTGATTCTGAAGCATATTTAGTCCGGGGCGACCATAACCACCCTGAACAAATAAGCCTGCTTTCGGTTTGTTGTTTGCTTTAAGCAGTGTACGTTTTGCCCGAAGGAGTTCATCCTGTTTTTCAAAAGCCCGCATTTCGGGGCGTTCAGCTACCAGCGCCGGATCGTTTAAAATACCGGACATTGAGATCGAAGGCGTTGTTAATTGTGTATTGCTATCTAATTGGCGGTTGATCAATACCGACAGATTTTGTAACAATGCGGCACGGGAGCCTTCCAGTTCAAGCCGGCGTTGTATCGCCAGCAGACGAGCTGCCTGGAGGGTTTGCAGATCAGACCGGAACGCTACGCCATTATTTACTCGCGCGGTTGTGGCTTTAATACCGGTTTCAATATCAATGATGGCCAGTTCTTGTTGCAACCCCAGTTGGTCCAGGAAAAGGATACCAAGATAGAGCCCATCAACTTTTTGTTTGAGTTGATACAGCTCCACCTCTAACTGTTGGTTAGAAGATTGAACGCTAAGGTTTGATATTTCCTTCTGCACTTTACTCAAACCTCCATCGTATAAGAGCTGGTTCAACTCGCTATAGATTTTGTATTGATCTTTTGCCGGTGTTTCTATGCTAATGCCCGGAGCAGAAACATTCACCCTTGTTACGTCTGACTGATAGCTTGCCTGGCCGGCAAAGCTTAATTGGGGCAACCAGGCTATATTTATATTGGCTGCCTGCAAAACACCTCCGCGTGTATTTATTGATTGTTGTTTCAGCAGTGGATAGTGACTGCGTGCCAGTTGTTCTGCGGTTGAAAGCGTGAGGATGGGCAAGGAATCGGTTGTTCGTACAAATGCCGGTTGATCCAGCAATGATGATTGTAGCGACTGCTGTGCATATCCCGGGCCGGAGATGAAAAAGATCAGGATAAGTTTAACCAAATACTTTAACTGTTTAGTTAACATCATGACAAAAAAATTTATTTCTTTATTGCGGCAAAAATAAACTCGGGAACTTCCTTCTTTCGCTGTTCAACTGCCTGGCGGAATTGCTTTTCGTCCAATTGCATGTTGATCCGTATCATGGGACCAGCCACGAAAGGAAATATACACATGGACAACATATTCATCAGCAGTTGATGCGGTTTAACCTTTTTAATGGTTCCTTTCCGGATTTCTTTCTGCACTTTTTTTACAAATAAACCAGCATCCGGGAATCCAACCGTAGTATGAATCTTTTTCATAAAAGCATGCGGATCGCGGTTGATCTCATTGAATAAAAACAATGGCATGTGCGGGTGCTGGCTGAGTACTCCGATGTATTCATCACAGAAATGTGTGATAAGTTCAAATAAATCCGCATCAGATTCAAACAACTGTTTGATACGCGGAAATAATTGGCCAGCTGCTTCCAGAAACGTGCGTTCAAACAACTGTTCTTTGTTGCGAAAATAATAATGAAGCAAAGCTTTGTTGATACCAGCCTCATCGGCTATCTCCTGCATGCGGGCTCCCATCATGCCCCGGGTCAAAAACACTTTTCTCGCCGCGCCGAGTATTTTCTGCTCAGTGGTACTGTCTATCGAAGGTGTTTTTGCAGGCATTAAATAAATGGTTTAACCGTTTAGTTAAATGCAAAGCTATAATGCAGATTCCGTTCTTCCAAAAAAATCTAATTTGTGCGATAATTTTTTATGGGAAAGGACGCAACGGGCTTTGTGCCTTGATCGGAAATTTGATGATCTTCCTGGTGCAGGCTGTTGTATTCCATAATTAGGGAGTAGCTTGTTCGACTAAGCCTGCCCGTGATGCCGCGGTCGGTCCGCGACGGCACTGCATTTTTCCGGGCTTCACTCTCTTTTGATTGGCGACGTTACTGAGTTCGCTATGGGCTTTGGGGCCTTGATCAGGCGGGCTGTTGTATTCCATAATTAGGGACCAGCTTGTTCGGCTGAGCCTGCCCGTGATGCCGCGGTCGGTCCGCGACGGCACTGAATTTTTCCGGGCTTCACTCTCTTTTGATTGGCGACGTTCCTGAGTTCGCTATGGGCTTTTGTGCCTTGATCGGCAATTTGACTGTCTTGCTGGGGCGGGCTGTAGCACGCCTTGATCGGCTGCAGCGCCCTGGCCGGAAAAATAAGGTGCCTTACGCGGAACCGCCCTTGCATCGCAGGCTCGACCTAAGCTATGCGGAGATGGGATACCGGCTTATCCGAACTGTTGACCGACACACGCCATGTAAGGAAAATCCTGCCATCAAACAGATCATCGCCAAAACTCATTTCGGCAAGCCATGATGATGGAAAACGGATGTATGCACCTTCATTCCTGCAAGTCTGCTCATAGTGCGCAATTCAAACGCTTCAGCCAGACTGTCTTTCGAGCCTTCATTTCCTGGCTTCGATTACGGTCTCCTGCATCGCGGCAGAGCGGGCTTGAACAAAAGCTGCGATAAACTAATCGCAATAACCCAACTCCGTAAGCCAGCACGACAAGCTAATTGTGATAAGCAACTACAATATCGCGCCACAATAACGGCCAATCGAATAACGAGCCGCGTCAAACCAGCCGCGATAAATCAGAGCAATAAATCGGTTGGGATGAGCCAGAGCGATTCGCCAGTTGGGATGAGCCAGTAGCGATAGCCCGCTGTGATAACTTGTCGCAGTAACAGGCCGTGA
>JAEZGI010000003.1 GCA_023416995.1 Bacteroidota bacterium | reverse complement strand
TGCCGTAATAGATAGCTGCTGTATCTGGCTTGTTGGCTTTTTCTGCCGAAATACCAGCATACAATGTAGTGGTTGTATCAAGTGAAATAGGAACCAGCTTGTTTGCAGCAAGCAGATCGAATATCCTTAGACTTGCCTGGAAATTGGTAAGTGCATCGTTGAAATTTCCTGCATTATAAAAAGACGCACCATCTTTTGAATACGCCGAATACAGATCAATCAATGGTTTATTACCATCAGCGGTCAGCATGATGTTTCTTTTTGCAGAATCTTTGGTCTTTTCAAGATCAAGATATTGGCGAAGGGCATCGTATGCAGCTGTTCTCGCTTCGGGAACGGTTGATCTCACAGACGAATCTGCGTCTAATGCCAGATAGATTTTGCTTTTTGTGTACCAGGCCTCTGAGTTTGCTTTATTTTTCTCAACAGCCAGGAAGTTGTCTATCTCTGTTCTTGCATCAGCCAGTTTTTTCTTTTCAAGAAGTGACTTGGCTTTGTCAAGTTTCTGAGCAAACAAACCAACAACTGATACAGCAAGCAGTGCGGTCAGCAGTATTCTTTTCATTTTTAAATGTTTATTTTATTAAATGTTACCTGTTAGACAATTGGTGCTTCACCATCTTCATCAGATGCAATTCCATCTTCACCGGTTGTATCAGGATCAGATTCAGGAAGTGTTTCCGGTGTTTCGTTTTCCAGGGGTTGAACAGGATCTCCTGCCGCAGGTGTTTCGAGAACAATTTCTCCGCCGGTGATTTCTAACTCATCAAGACTGGTGATTGCGGCAATTTCATCACCCTCATCAACCTTTATAAGTTTTACACCCTGTGTGGCACGGCCCTGCTCGCTGATACCCGTAACCGGCATCCGGATGGTAACACCACTTTTACAGGTTATCATGAGATCTTCACGTTCAGTAACATCAAGGATCCCGACAAGGCTGCCACTTTTTCCAGTGACATTGATTGTTTTAACACCCTTTCCGCCCCTGTTCGTGATGCGGTATTCGTCGACCTGTGTGCGTTTTCCGTAGCCTTTTTCACTGACAACCAGTACGGTCCGGAGATTATCTTCTCGACTGACACATATCATGCCAATCACCTCATCTTCGGTATCATCTACCTCGATTCCAGCAACGCCGATCGCTCCACGACCGGTGGCACGCACTTTTTCTTCAGGAAAACGAATTGCCCTGCCGCTTTTCACTGCCATCATGATTTCACAATTACCATTGGTCAGTTTAGCAGCCAGCAACTCATCGCCTTCAAGGATCGTGATCGCATTTACACCACTCTGACGCGGACGACTGAAGTCTTCAAGGGCAGTCTTCTTAATGATTCCTTTTTTGGTACACAACACGATGTTGTGGCCAGCCACAAAATCTTTATCCTGCAAATCTTTAACATCAATGATTGCGCGCACCTTATCGTCCGGAGGAATTTGAATCAGGTTTTGAATAGCCCTGCCCTTGCTGGTTTTATCACCTTCCGGAATCTGGTAAACATTTAACCAGTAACAACGTCCTTTTTCTGTGAAAAACAACATCGAGTGATGGGTAGAAGCAACAAACAGATGTTCAATATAATCTTCTCCCCTTGTCTTACCTCCTATGGTTCCCCTACCGCCACGGCGTTGTGCGCGGTATTCGGAAGCAGATGTACGTTTGATGTACCCGAGATGAGATATGGTGATAACAACGTCTTCTTCTTTGATCAGATCTTTAATCTGCATTTCATCATCAAGGAAGGTGATCTCTGTTCGTCTTTCATCACCAAATCGTTCTTTAACTTCAAGCAGTTCCTTTTTGATCAGTTCAAAACGCAGCCCTTCATTTCCAAGCAACTCCTGCAGCTCTGCAATGAGCTTCATCAGTTCATCAAACTCCTGTTTGATTTTATCACGCTCCATTCCTGTCAGTCTCTGAAGACGTAGTTCAAGGATCGCTTTTGCCTGAATTTCATCAAGCCCCCAGCCTGCATTTACCAAAGCTTCTTTGGCAGTTTCAGGAGTGGCCGATGCCCGTATCATAGCTATCACCTCATCAAGATGATCCAGGGCGATCAGGTAACCCTGAAGTATATGCGCTTTTTTCTGTGCTTCCTTTAATTCAAACTGGGTCCGGCGAACCACCACTTCGTGACGGAACTCGACAAACTCGCTGATCATTTCTTTGATGTTCAGTGTACGAGGCCGGCCTTTAACGATCGCCACATTATTGATGCCGTACGAGGTTTGCAGTTCTGTGTACTTGAACAGTTGGTTCATGATCACGTTAGCGATAGCGTCACGTTTCAGATCCAGTACCACACGGGTGCCTTCTTTCTGGTTTGATTCATTGTTAACGTGTGCAATTCCTTCGATGATTTTTTCATTTACCAGTTGCCCGATCTTATCACAAAGTGAATCACGGTTTACGAGATATGGTACATGGGTGATTACGATCTGCTCACGACCACTGGCTTTCGTATCTACATGCATTTTGCCACGAAGCACTACCCTGCCCCTGCCTGTATGCATGCCGGCCTTGATGCCTTCCATACCATAGATAACACCACCGGTTGGAAAATCAGGGCCCTTGACGTACTGCATCATTTCATCGATAGTGATCTCACGGTTATCAATATACGCGATACACCCGTCGATTACTTCGCTGAGGTTATGAGGCATTATGTTAGTAGCCATACCTACTGCAATACCACTTGATCCGTTCACGAGCAATTGTGGTATCCGGGTTGGTAAAACAACCGGCTCCTCGAGTGAATCGTCAAAATTCAGCTGGAAGTCGACCGTTTCCTTGTCAATATCCATCAGCATATATTCGGCGATCCTTTCAAGACGTACCTCGGTGTACCTCATTGCTGCCGGCCCGTCGCCATCCTGGCTTCCAAAGTTACCCTGGCCATGGATCAGCGTATAACGCATGCTCCACTCCTGCGCCATCCTTACGATAGAACCATATACGGACTGATCACCATGTGGGTGAAATTTTCCCAGCACCTCCCCAACAATACGCGCCGATTTTTTGTGAGGTTTGTTGAAACTGACGCCCAGTTCATTCATCGCATGTAAAATTCTGCGATGAACCGGTTTGAGACCATCTCTTACATCCGGGAGGGCGCGGCCGACAATTACCGACATCGAATAATCGATATAGGCCGTCTTCATCTGTTCTTCAATATTCACCGGCACTATGCGGTTTATATCGTTGGTTTCGTCAGGTAAAATGTTATTTTCTTCCATGCTGATATTTAAGACACTACGATATTTAAAAATTTTAAATAAAACCTGGGAACGGAGCGTTCCGGGTGGGCTCGCAAATTTACCGTTTTTAGAGGTCAAAACCTTATATAACACATTGTTTTTAAAGCTAGTTATCCACTTTTGTGAATAGATATATGCCCATCCTGGCGCATAACTTATAACTTTTCTATAATGTTTTTTGGTACAGAAATTGGCTTTAAATAAATGCAATTAACCCCTCAGTCTGAGGCATTTCCATCTTTCCTGTGAAAATCCCTGTCGACGTCCCCACGTGTTTTCAAACCGATATGGTCTGGAACGGATTTTATAGCATTTATATACAATCAGTGGTATGAACAGATATTTGTTGTTACGGGATAACAAGGAATCGGGGCCCTACACTTTGGCCGAATTGGTGAGTAAAGGAATCAAACCATACGACCTGGTATGGGTCGAAGGACGAAGTGCCGCCTGGCGCTATCCAAGCGAGCTGGACGAATTAAAAAGATATTCGCCGGTTGTTGAAGAGCAGCCTTACGACCGCTTCTACAAACGACCTTCAGATGCAAAAATGCCCGCCAGGCAATTGCCAGGTAACAGTGTTGTATCGGAAACAGAAAATGTTGTCAATTCCGCTGATAAAGCACCTCATCCATTCATTATAACTGCTGAAACGGATCGTGATCCAACCAGCCGGATGGATCAAATCCCGCATGTTGACGGGAAGCCGGACCACAAGATCACAGTGCTACCGAATGCAGTAGCAGTTAGCTCAGGCATCTTTCGCGAAATACAAACAAAACATCCCAAAATATTTGTCACGCTTCCCGGCCCGGCCAACAGTCAGGCACCAGTCCGCAATGCGTTAAAAACATCCGCACCGCAACCTGCTGCCCAAAGCATTGATGAAGTTAAACGGGAGCCGGTAGCCCCGGTTCATTCAGATTTGGATATATCTTCTGCAGATACAGAGAGGTTTTCTCTTTCAAATGAAATAAAAGATAAAGCGCCATCAGGCTTCCCCGCTGGTAGTTTCGTTCCTACCCAATACCCGGTACAGGAAACACGCACAGGTTTATCTGCCGAACCTGCGGCTTCACAACCCCGAAGGTCACAGGTTTTTAATAAAAGAATTTCTACCAGGACGGCAATGGCCCTGCTTACCGGTATCTGTTTATTACTTGGGGGTGTTGTTATCGGTCTTGCCATCAGCAACATGAACAATAAAAATGATGAGTTGGAAGCTTTGGTGAACAGCATCCAGCAAAGGCAGAAATCGGCAACCGTTCCACCAGACACTGAAGTTCCCACAACACAAACTCTGATCACCGATACGGAACAACCATCTCCTGTAACGGATGCAAAAGAGGAGAAACCCCAGGTTAACCAGGTAGCTGAACGCACCCCGGTTCAGGAACCCATAGCACCACAGGCGGCCCCTACAGATAGCGATCCTATCCAGGCTGTTACCACCCCGGCAACCAGCGGTATTGATGCCAGGAACACGGTGCTGCGTGAGCCCACTGTACCCACTGCTGCACAAATAGAAGCTGCAAAAAGAAACATCAGTAAAAATCTTTCCCTGGAAGCCAATGATTACAGAGTTGGAGTTCTTGGTGGTATCACCGGGCTGGAGCTTAGCATCAGCAACGCGAGTCATTTCGATCTCAACCAGGTAGTAGCCGAGGTTGAATATCTTGGACCTGAAAAAAGAGTTGTGAAAAGACAGACGATCGTTTTCAACAATATCCGGGCCGGGCAAACCCGTACCCAGGAAGTTCCCCGTACAAACCGTGGGGTGAGCATCAACTATTCGATCAAATCGATTGAGCCAGGGAAACTGAAATCGGGTACAATAAACCTCTGATCTTTTACCAGTGGTCTTTTCCTCAACATCCACGCTAAATCTTGGCTACAGTCAGTTAGCCGCAGAGATCATTCTGATCTCCTGAAATAAGCCAGTTTTTCTTTCCGTACCAGGTGTTTAAAACAGGTTGCCGGCCAGCGCTTGGCATAAAAGTTGAACATACTGCAATTACCTTCTCCTGTCTAAAAGGTTAACGGCTGCTCGCCTATACAAATAAAAGTGTAAAATGAAACAAACTGGCTTGACCCTGGCAGGGGTCATTATTGCTGTTATAGGCTTACATGCATTCAGGGCATATCAAACAACCGTTGTCACCGGACATGTGCCCGTTGATCCAACCGGGCTTTTAATAATTGCTCGACAGGGGGCTGATTCGACAAGTACGGTAGTTGATGAAACCGGTAACTTCCGCCTGGAACTAAACAAAGGGACCTGGGAGCTGGACGTGCTTCGCAAATTTGAAAGACAATCCACGCAGTATTTGTTTTCAGACACAATGAATATTTCTCACACCGGAACGATAGAACTCGGTAACATTCTTTCTACAGCAAGTAATTAGCGGCAGGTTCATTACAGTGTTTTCACCAAACAGCCGACTGAAAGGTGACCGTTTTAATTGTGTTAAACGGCTGGTTTTGGATGTAGTCACTGAAATGGCGCTCCATGTATTAAGTATATTGCATGGATATAAGTGATCGTATGAAACTCATCTTGATTCTGGGTGCCGGCAAGTCATCTATCTACCTGATTGATTACCTGGTCAGCGAAGCAGTGATTAACCAATGGAAAGTGGTAGTTGCTGACACCAATATCCAATCCGCCCGCAGTAAAATTAAAGAGGGAACAAACGCTGAGGCCAGGCAACTGGATGTCTTGAATATAACTGCCAGGCAAGAACTTATAAAACAATCTGATATTGTAATCTCCTTGCTGCCACCGGCACTGCATTATTTCGTAGCTATCGACTGTGTGGAACTTGGAAAGCATCTTTTCACGGCATCCTATATCGACGACAATCTGCGTGCTTTAACGCCGGAGATCAATAAAAAAGAACTGTTATTTCTTTGCGAGCTGGGTCTGGATCCCGGGATCGATCATATGAGTGCAATGCAACTGATTAATGAAGTCCAGGGCGCTGGCGGGGAAATCACATCTTTCAAATCACATTGCGGGGGTTTGGTTGCACCAGAATCTGACGACAACCCGTGGCACTATAAAATAAGCTGGAACCCACGTAATGTCGTACTTGCAGGACAATCAGGAGCAATATTCAAAGAGAACGGCGAAATCTGCCATCTCCCCTACACCAAACTTTTCCATCCCGAGAACACGGTTGATATACCCGAGCTCGGAGAACTTTGCTGGTACGCTAACCGGAACTCACTGGCATACCTGGATCTGTACAAATTAGAACATTGCCACACCTTTCTGAGAACAACTTTAAGATACCCAGAATTCTGTCTGGGGTGGAAAACGCTGGTCGACCTTAAACTAACCGATCAAACAATTATGTATGATACCGACGGCCTCAGTCTCCAGGATTTTTTCAAAAAGCATTTCAGCAACCATGGTTTTGCTGATTGGGTGGATGCCAATCTCACGTCCCGCTTCAGAGAAACAACTGATGTGATAGGGAAACTGGAAAAGTTGATTCAAATGTCAGAGGATCCGGAAGAAGATGTGCATTCGGATCTTAAAAAGTTTATGCTGATCGATGAAAATGGTGCGCTAACATCAGTGGGGATCGATGAAATCAAGGCCACAGCAGCGCATCAGCTTGCCTGGCAAAAACATGAAGCATCATTGATCATAACTCAACTGTTGCATCTGGGATTAAATGATAATCTAACGGTTATCAATATGGGAAATTGTAGCGCAGCGGATGTACTTCAGTTTGCACTCGAACAAAAACTTCCACTTCACCCTGGCGACCGTGATATGGTTGTGATGTTGCACGAGCTAAGCTACAGGATCAACGATCAGCATTTTGAAGCGAAGGCTTCACTGATCGTAAAAGGAGTTGATCATATCCGCACTGCAATGGCGAAAACAGTGGGACTTCCCCTGGCCATTGCAGCGGCATTATTTCTCCAGGGTAAGTTATCCGCAAAGGGTTTACAGATCCCGGTATTACCTGAAATTTATTTACCAGTATTAAAACGTTTGGGTGAAAATGGTATCTCTTTCACTGAAACTCATATTGAGACCAGCTAACACCAGGAAACGGTTTCTACTTTAATCTCTCCAGTAATGTCTCAAGTTCTTTGATGCCCGAAGTGGCGGGTTTTTCAATGGTGGTGAGAGATGGGATTGCGGGCATGTCGGGAAGTTTACGATCGATCACAAAAATTGGAATGCCTTGCCGCGTATAATTAATTAAACCCGCCGCGGGATACACTAGCAAAGAGGTGCCTATTACAACAAAGATATCAGCGCTGTTAACGATGGGAATCGCTTCAGCCATCTTTGGCACTGCTTCACCGAACCATACGATATCGGGTCGGTATTGTGCCCCATCTTCAGCAACGTCACCTTCTGAAATATCCCCGGAAATCGCAGTTACCAATGATTCATTTTTTTCACTGCGCATTTTAAAAATCTCGCCGTGCAGATGTATTACTTTGGAAGAACCACCGCGTTCATGCAGATTATCGATATTCTGAGTGATTACAGTTACATCGAAGTCTTTCTCAAGACGGGCCAGTCCAAAATGAGCTTCATTCGGAGCTACTTGAAGCACTTCACTCCTGCGCATGTTATAAAAACTGAGCACGAGTGCCCGGTTCTTTTTCCAGGCCTCAGGTGTGGCCACTTCAGTGATGTCGTATCCCTGCCATAACCCATCACTGTCCCGAAATGTTTTCAGTCCGCTTTCAGCGCTGATACCTGCGCCGGTAAGCACCACAAGTTTTCTTTTATTCATCTTCGATCCGTTTACCCGAAGGTCAAACAATTTGATGCCATCACTACTACTTCATTCCAGCCATGTCCATTATTATCATCCACTCATCCGTAGTAACAGGTTGTACGGACAATCTACCCAAACGCACCAACGCCATTTCCTTTAATCGCGGATCAGCTTTTATCGCAGATAAGGGAACAGGTTTCCTCAGTGCCTTGAACGGAACAAGGTCCACAACAACCCAGGCGGGATTATCGGTCGTAGGATCCTGGTAACTTTCTTTTGCAACTTTTGCAATTCCCACGATCTCCAGCCCTTCATTACTATGGTAAAACAAAACCTGGTCACCCTTTTTCATTGCCTGTAAGTTGTTACGCGCCGCATAGTTACGGACCCCATCCCAGGTGGCTTTTTTATCTTCTTTGAATTGTTGCCAGGAAAATTTAAAAGGTTCGGATTTCACCAGCCAGTATGCCATAAAAGAATTGATTGAATTTGGAATGATTCGCAAAATAGTCAATTCAGTTTGTCGGTAACGGGAAAATAAACAGGAATTAAACGAAAAAGAACTTTGAAGATGCTGGTTACCATCCACTGGCAAGAACGTCTGCAAGATGCATTGTTTCAAGCTGGGTTTCTTTGTATTTATTGTAACTGCCAATATGCATCAGGCAGGAAAGATCTGTTGAGATAATACAAGAGGCGCCCGTTTCCAAAGCGTTCACGGTCTTCTGATCTGCCATAGCAACAGATATGGATTCAAACTTCACAGCAAAGGTCCCACCAAAACCGCAACAGGTTTCAGTATCCTTCATTTCAACAAGTTCAAGTCCTTTGACCTTACTAAGCAACTTTCTCGGCTCTTCCCGTATGCCGCACTCACGGAGACCCGCACACGAATCGTGATAGGTTGCCTTTTTATGCAAGGTAGCTCCAAAGTCATCGATCTTCAGCACATTCACAAGAAACTCTGAAAGTTCAAAAGTTCGTTTTTGAAGGGCTTTCACTTCATTATGATGCGATGAATTATCAAAGATCTTTGGATAATAATTACGAATAAATCCAACACAGGATGCGCTGGGTGCTACAACATAATCTGCACCTTTAAAATCTTTCAGAAACTTCGTACAGACCGCTTTCGAATCCTGTCTGAAACCTGCATTATACGCAGGCTGACCGCAACAGGTTTGATTGGGATTGTAGTCCACCCTGCAACCGGCCTTCTCCAACAGCTTTACCATGTTGAAAGCGGTGTTTGGATATAACTGATCTACAAAACAGGGAATGAATAATTGCACTGTCATACGCACGAATTAGAATATCTGACCCTCTGAACAATAGTTGAAACTAAAATGATTGAGCAATACTCATCATTTTGAGTGCGGTGATAGCGGCTTCCTGGCCCTTGTGCCCGTGAATGCCGCCGATTCGTTCGTTTGCCTGTTCATTATTGTTTACGGTTAAAACGCCGAATATTGTAGGCACAGGTAAGGTAAGGTTTAATTGCATCACGCCCTGCGTTACTGCCTGGCAAACATACTCAAAGTGAGGTGTATCGCCCTTAACCACGCAACCCAGTGCAATAAAAGCAGCCGGCCGCTGGTGAGTATCAAAATTTGTATCCCAGAACTTTTTAATCGCAAAAGGTATTTCAACCGCTCCCGGAACGACGATGGTACGAATTTCACGTAGCTCGGCCGGTTCCAGCGCCACGCGACACCCGCGTTCCAGCTCATCTACTATCGCAGCGTTCCACTCGGTTTTCACAATAACAATGCAGGCATCCTTATTAAGGATGCCCGTATCTGTTGTTAATAATTTACTATTGCTTACTTCAGCCATGAATTATTTGATTTCTCCTAAACGCGCGAGGTATTTGTCGATATCATACGCCCGCTGGCTGTTCGGATATTTTTCTTTGATCTTTTTGTAAAAACGGATCGCGTCATCATTTTTGTTAACCGATTCTGAAAGATAACCAGCACGGAAAAGATATTCGGGAGAATTGAAATCATCCTGTTCTGCCATTGTTCCTGCTTTTTCGTATTGCGTTATGGCTTCTTCCTTTTTACCAGCTTCTGCATAAGCATCGCCGAGCAACCCGGTAGCACGTAATTGCACCTGTTTTGAATCAGTAGAAAAATCTTTCAGATACCTGATAGCATTATTAAAATCCCCCAACTGCAAATAGCAGCTACCTGCATAAAATTTCGCAAGATTGCCGGCTTTTGTACCGCCATGACGGGAAATGATCTTCAGGAATCCTGGAGTGCTTGCATCACCATTCAGTGCAAGACTGAATGAATCAATCTTATAATATTCTTCTGCTTTCCATGATGCTTCGTTCGCCTGTAACTCTTTCGGAGCTTTTACAAAACTGTTGTAAGCAAAAAAGCCTGCAACTGCCAGCACTACCACGCTAAGGCCGATTAATATTTGTTTGCTGTAGCGGGTCCAGAAATCCTGGGCCCTGTCAACAACGTGTTGATCATGATGTCTTTCTGCAGATACATTCGGTCCCTGCTTCACTTCCGTCGCCATTAGTTTGTTTGGTTTATTAGTATTTAGAATTATTGCGGTGAAATAACGTCAAAAAACGCAATTTAGTCCACGATGAACGGATAATCCGGTTGTTTAACGATATCTTTCAGTACTTCGTCATCATCGGGCCATGGTGATTCTTCGGCAAATTTCACCGACTGAGCCACGGCTTCATCAACACGTTTATCGATTACTGCAATTTCTTCTTCGGTTGCAAATTTTTTGTCGTAGATCGTTTTCAGGACCTGCTGAATGGGGTCTCTCCCTTTATACTCTTCAACTTCGTCTTTGGTGCGATATTTCTGAGGATCTGATATAGAGTGCCCCTTATAACGATATGTTTTAAACTCAAGCAGTGTTGGACCGTCTCCCTCACGAGCGCGTTTAACGGCCCTCGTTACAGCATCATGTATAGCTTCCGCGCTCATACCGTCAACGGTATCTGCAGGCATTTCGTAAGCATCGGCCAACTTATAGATATCAACCACATTACTGGTACGCTCAACCGAGGTTCCCATAGCGTAGTTGTTATTCTCACAAATAAAGATCACAGGTAATTTCCAGGTCATTGCAAGATTGAATACTTCATGGAGCATTCCCTGGCGGGCCGCACCATCACCGAAAAACGTAAGCGCGACATTATCAGTGCCTTTGTATTTTTCAGCAAAAGCCAGTCCCGCACCGGTTCCAATCTGTGCACCCACAATACCGTGTCCTCCAAAAAAAGCAACATCTTTTCCGAAAAAGTGCATACTGCCACCCTTTCCTTTGGCACAACCTGTTGCTTTTCCATAAAGTTCTGCCATACAGGAATCAGCACTCACACCTTTTGCCAGTGCGAGCCCGTGATCACGGTAAGCAGTAACAAAGGGATCCATCTGCCTGGTTGCTGTCATACAACCCGCTGCGATCGCTTCCTGTCCAACATAGGCATGAAAGAATCCACGGATTTTACCTTCCATCTTGTACTTTTCCTCTGCCATTAACTCAAACTGGCGAATCATTTGCATTAATTCGTACCAGTACAGATACGTTTCCTTTGAAAATTTTGTGGCCACTTTACAAAAATTTGAGGGGCAAAGATAAGGGGAAGCGGTGAAATTCCTAGTTGTTTTTGGTGATTGTATATCTTGCACCTTCAGTTAAAAATCAAGCGCTTATTCTCCGCCTTCGTTCCATATCCCTGTTCCAGTTTAAGAATTATTCAGGTGCCAGATTTGAGTTCCCGGGAAGGGTAATTGGTATATGCGGGCAAAATGGTGTTGGCAAGACTAACCTGGTAGATGCTATTTACAGTTTGTGTTTCACCAAAAGTTATTTCAACCGCTCCGATAGTCTTAATGTGCAACATAACCGGAGCGGTTTCAGGGTCGAGGGCGATTTTGAACGTAACGGACAGCAAATGCGCGTAGTGTCGGTGATCCGCGAAACCGGAAAAAAGGAATTTTCTGCTGACGGCCGGAATTACGAACGGCTCGCGGAGCATATCGGTCTTTTGCCGGCAGTGATTATTGCGCCGGATGATGTTCAGATAATCACCGGTACCAGTGAGGATCGCCGTCGTTATATTGATACTTTGTTTTCTCAGCTCGACCCCGTTTACCTGCGCGAGCTGATCGCCTACAACAAGGTCCTTCAACAGCGAAACGGGTATTTGAAGTCATTGGAGGACCGGAGACGGGCCAATCATGCCCTTATTGATACTTACGATCAGCAGTTGGTTGCTCATGGATCGCTTGTACACAGGATGAGAACCGTTTTTATGGAGAATCTGGTACCTGCAGTAGGCACTTTTTACGAAAAAATAGCCGGGAAAGCTGAAGGCATCGGGGTGATGTACGAGTCACAGCTGGGCCAGGGCGACTATGCCGGGCTGCTGGCGCAAAACCGGGAAAAAGATATCATCACCCAGCGTACCGGCGTGGGGGTTCACAAAGATGATCTGGTGTTTCAACTGGGGGACCGGGTTTTCAGAACGGTCGCCTCACAGGGCCAGCGAAAAAGCCTGCTTTTTGCACTTAAACTGGCCGAGTTCCAGGCGCTGCGGCTCACAAAAGGCTTCGAGCCCATCCTGCTACTGGATGATGTATTTGAGAAACTGGACGAAACCCGGATCTCCAACCTGCTTGCCTGGGTTTGCGTCGAAAACGAAGGGCAGATTTTTATTACTGATACACACGCGGAAAGGTTCACAAAAAATGTCACGGAACTGGGGATAAAATATCAACTCATCCAGATTTGATTAATTCAATTTTCTTGTTAACTTGGAGCAACCCCTTATTTAACCAAACCTTTCACGATGTCTAGCCAGATTGAAACCTGTATTGGGTTTCTTAACGAAACCTGCGATACAGGATCCGCTTATTTTTCCTTCACTACCGATGATTCCGGAGAACATGGCATTATTAGAGCCAATAAAGATGGTCTGAGGTTATACGCAATGGAGCTGCTTAAGAAATCTATTGAGATGGAAAAATCCCCGGATTCTGAAGCCGTTTTGTTTTTTGATGAATATGACTGGCTGGTAGATGATGCAGGTTACAACCTCATCTGGGGTGTGGCCCCTACCACGGCTACCCGCAATGAGATCACCGGGAATTCAGAAGGCTATTTCGCGGCTGCGCCGGAGGAAAAACCAACTTCGCAGGTGTCTTCTTCATGGCTGCCTTCACTCATTATCCTGTCGGGAGGGGTATTGATAGCTACACTGGCAGCTTTAAAATGGTTTCACTAACTTGCGGCGATGGGTGAATATTCTATAGGAGATGCTTTAAAACATTTTCTGCGCCACAGCAGGATGAAAGGTTCCATCCAGGCAATGCAGATTACTGATGTCTGGGAAAAGATCATGGGAAAGACTGTCGCCCGGTACACTGATAAAATTGCTATACATGGTTCCACCTTGTACATCACAACGAGCGTAGCACCTCTGAAACAGGAATTGTTATACCAGAAGGATACGATTTGCCAGCGGGTAAACGAAGCTTTAGGTGAGTTGATTGTAAAAGATGTGGTGATCAACTAGAGCCGAACCCTGGGATCCACCACCCCGTATAAAAAGTCTGCCAGCACATTTACGGTGATAAAGAAAAAGGAGGTTATCAATACCGAACCCATCACCACCGGGAAATCCAGTTTCTCCAGTGCATCCACAGTGATTTTTCCGATACCCTTCCAACCAAAAATATATTCTACAAAAAAAGCCCCGGCAAGTAACTCTGCAAACCAGCCGGTAATTGCAGTGATCACAGGGTTTAATGCATTGCGAAGTGCATGTTTCCAGACCGTTACGCGGCGGCTCAACCCTTTGGCATAAGCAGTTCGGATATAATCCTGGTTCAATACATCAAGCATGGCACTGCGGGTAAGTTGCGTAATTATCGCCAGGGGGCGTATACCAAGCGTAACTGCGGGCAGCACCAGGTTCTTTAGTTGTATAGTGCTCCCTTCAAAAGGTTCGGTATCGTATAAACTGCCCGTCATGTGCAGCCCGGTGTAGTCGCTCAATACAAATCCAAATAGATAAGCAATCACGATCCCCATGAAAAATGACGGAGCCGATATCCCCAGTATACTTGTGAATATCGCGGAAGTATCAAGCCAGGTGTCTTTTTTAACCGCCGCCAACACTCCCAGTGGAATACCAATGGCAACTGCTAAAACGATGGCCGACAGGGCGAGTAACATGGTGCCTGGTAAGGCTTCCATCAACACGTCCCATACGGGTCGCCTGGTTTGATAAGATCTGCCCAGGTAAGGGACTTTTACACCCACTTTTAGTTCGCCACCTGCAAATATTCCGGTAAGATCTTTTTCCCTGATATCATCAGCCGAATGCATCGACACCGGCGAAACATCCTGCAGATAAAAAAGGAACTGGCGATGCAGAGGCTGATCAAGGTGTAATTGCCGCCTGATATTCTGGATAGTCGCCGAATCGCCTGTTTGCCCCATTGTTAACCGGGCAGGATCACCAAACCCCTGGAACAGGAAAAAAACAAGCACCACCACGCCAAACATGACGAGTATGCCATAAAACATTTTCCTGGTCAGGTAGGTGATCAAGGTGCAGGAAGTTCTTGAACAGTCTTCAATGCCCTATCAAAGTCAGCATAACTCCATTTATCTACAATTACTCCTTCTTTCAGAAGATATAATGTTGGATTGGCACGTGCAGCCGTTTTAATCGCAGTTGCATCACAAAGTAAGGGTGTGAACTGGTGAAACGCAGATGGCGCATTTGCCCGTAATGCATCGATTGCTATGCTGGTCACAAGAAAACCTTCAATATTCTTCGTACCCGCGGCTTTCATCACGGCTTCCAGTGCATTGTTCCAGTCACGTTGTTTGTAATCGTTTAAAACAAACAACATAAGAGTATAGCCTGGCCTGGTCAATATAGCCTGCGTGGTATCATTACCATAAACGGTCTGCAAACCAAAATCCTTGATCGGTGCTTCGGCGTTTCCTTTGCGGATCAGCTTGTCGTAACGTTTTACAAACTTGTACCGGGTATCATCAAAATCATCAGGGAAAGCGTCTGCTGTAAACTCTGTTTCTTTACCACCGACTTCATATACAAAAGTGATAACGGTGCTGTCCGGACGTGCGCCGGCGGGTATCTTCATTTCCTGCGAAATGTTTTTGCCTTTTTTATATGGCAGACAGTCTACAACCGGAAGATGCGCTAATACGAACCATTGAAAAGCAAAAGAAAATACCGTTGAAAAAAATAACACAAGTATCGTATTTCTGAAGTTTAGTGCCGGTCGGATCCGGTGTTTGAAGGCAAATATGAAACCTATGAGCAGTAACAGCAAAAGGTCCTTCAAAAATGACTGCATGGCTGTTAATGGAATACAATTGCCAAAACATCCGCATTCTTTGATCTTACCGGAAAACACAGCATAGCCCGTTAAGAAAGTGAAGAATATAATCAGCAGCAGTAACAACCAGCTAAACAACTTCATTTGCCAGCCCAGCAGGACGGCAACACCGGCAATGATTTCAAAACCGATCATTACGATAGAAAACATCAAAGTAAGATCATGCAATCCGTGCCATCCCCACACTTCAAAAAACTCCTGCATTTTGTAGCTGAGCCCAAGCGGATCATTTGCCTTTACCAGGCCAGAAAATATAAAGAGTACTCCTACTATTATCCTTGCGATTGTCAAAAAGGCTTTCATAATGGTTATTGGGGCTTTTCATTAATAAGTATAAGCGCAAATACTGCATAGTTAATGATGTCAACAAAGTTTGAATCTATGCCTTCACTTACAAGCGTCTTGCCTTTGTTCTCAAGTATCTGCCGGATACGCAGCAGCTTTACCAGTATAAGATCAACAAAACTTTCCTGGCTCATATTGCGCCAGGCTTCTCCGTAGTCGTGATTTTTATTCTGCATTACCTCTTTTGCAACGGAAGACTGTTCCTGGTATAACTTCATGGCTTCTCCCAGTGGAAGGTCTTCTACCTTATCGGGCAGCGATAATTGAATAAGGCCAATAATGCCATAGTTTACAATAGCCCTGAATTCACCGGCAATATCTTCGGGAACTTTCTGAACACCTTTTTCCTGTATGGTTCTGATACGGAGTGCTTTTATATAAAGCTGATCGGTAATCGAAATCTGTCTCAATACGCGCCAGGATGTACCGTAATCCTTTGTTTTATTGGCAAATATTTCACTGCACGATTTCATCACTGCTTCGTATGCGCTGTTGGTACTATCCATTTTTATGTTCGGGTATTCGAATTAATTTAATCAATTTTACCGGCCAAATGTAAAGATTCAAAGCCAAATATGTTAACTCTCAATTGCAAAGGGAAACTTATAACAGAAGACGAACCTGTTGTTATGGGCATTCTCAATATCACGCCTGATTCATTTTATAAAACCAGCAGAATTTCAGATACGGATTTGCTTTTGCAAAAAACAAGCGAAATGGTAAACGCGGGTGCCGCCATCGTTGACGTAGGAGGCCAAAGCACAAGACCAGGTAGTCAAAGAATCACTTCAAAAGAAGAGATCAGCCGCATAAAACCAGCGATTGAGGCAATTCATTATCATTTCCCTGACCTGGTAATATCAATTGATACTTATGATGCAACTGTTGCTGCTGTAGCCGTTCAAGCCGGTGCATCGATGGTGAACGATATCAGCGGAGGACTGATGGATACAGATATGATAACAACCGTGGCAGCATTAAAGGTTCCTTTTGTTTGTACACATATGAAGGGAACACCTGAAACCATGCAGGAGAACCCTGTATATGCCGATGTTGTGCGCGAGGTAATCGACTATTTTATTGACAGGATCGCAATCTGCAAAAAGGCAGGCATCAATGACCTGATCATTGATCCTGGTTTTGGCTTCGGTAAAACCATGGCTCACAACTTTAGCTTATTGTCGGGGCTGGAGGAGTTTTGTATTCTCGGGAAACCTTTGCTGGTGGGCCTGTCCCGCAAGGGCACTATATATAAAACGCTTGGCGTGTCAGCCGCAGAAGCTTTGAACGGCACCACTGTTATGAATACTATTGCACTTATGAAAGGTGCTGCAGTGATACGTGTTCATGATGTAAAAGAAGCACGCGAAGCAGTGATACTTACAAGCAAAATAAAAAAACCGGGACAGTAATTGTCCCGGTTCATATATATAATATTATTTCTGACTATCTGCCTGGCTGACGGGGAAGATCTTTAACATCTACTACCTCGATATAAAACATGAGGTTATCATTTGCTTTGATAGGACCGCCGGGACGAGGGTTTGCTCCATATCCCAGTGAAGAAGGAATATAAATATTGCCCTTAGCGCCCTTCCGGAACTTCTGAATGCCTTCCAGCATACCATCAATGGCACCCTGCGATCCTGAAATAAATTCAAATGGCTCCATCGGATGTGGTTGAAACTGTTTGGTGCTGTCGATGTTTGAATCGAAATAATCACCATTGATCACCTGGCCTGTGTAACGGATGCTGACCAGTTTACCTGAATCAGCAACAGGACCGTCTCCCTGGCTGATGATCTCTACGAAAGTTCCCTGGCCGGTACGTTGTGCGTTGATTTTTTTATTGGACAGATAAGACTGGATAGTAGCAATGTCTTTTTCAAGTTGAGCACTTTCGCGTTGCTTCATCACTTCCTGGAAAGCCTGTTCTGAACTTGCCTGGTCTTTCGCACGGTCAGCCTCGCTCATTACATCAAGTACTTTGATTCCGATCACAATCTTATCATTCTTGCTCATAAAAGGCGGCAGATTTCCGCCCTGGCGGATGAGACTATCTACTTCCATAATGATCTGTGCACTATCACCCTTTCTGAGCATGGTGAATACTTCACCGGGATTATAACTGGCAGGCATACTGTCTACCGGCAGATAAACCGGGATAGCATCGTACGAAGTGGCAAGCAACGAATCTTTGGTTCCTGAGCGAAGGTTCTGCACAACATGTATTTTAAGGAATTGGCCTTGTTGTGCGGTAATACCTTTACCGTCGGAAATGATTTTATATAGTATGCCGCTTTTGGTTTTTTTAAATCCACCTCCACCGGAGCAAGAAACCAAAAGGAGGACCGCTAAACTGCTAAGAATTAAAGACGCTGTTTTTTTCATTATCAATTATTGTAGTTGTGATGCATTTTCTTTGATGGCTTCTTTGAAGCGCTGAACCGTTTGTTCAAGAGACTCGCTGCTTCTGCCACCGGAGGCGTTGTAGTGACCGCCACCCTCAAAATATTTACGGGCGAAGGTATTCACATCAAAGTCCGATTTGCTTCGAAAGCTCCATTTGCGTTCTTCGTCGCGGTCTATGACCAGCGCAGCCATTTTTATTCCCATTATACTTAAGGGATAGTTAACTAACCCTTCGGTATCACCCGTTTTTATTTCATAACGAAGCAGGTCCTTTTTTGAGATGGCTATCAGGGCGGTATTATATTCATAAAAAACCTCCATACGGTTCAGGAGTACATGTCCAATGAACCGAAGACGGTTTTCATAATAACTATCGTAAATATGTTCGTGTACCTTGGTGTGTTCCAGTCCCTTATCTTTCAGATCAGCGATCATCCGGTGCACGGAGGCTCCGGCTGCGGGGAACCGGAAGGATCCTGTATCGGCCATTACCCCGGCATAAAGGCATTGGGCAATGTCTGTATTGATACGCTGCACATTGCCGGATTCCACAATAAAATCGTAAACCATTTCGCAGGTGGAGCTTTTTGCGGTGTTGCTCACGCCGTAAGCAAACTTGTCTACTTCTGGTTGCTGATGATGATCGATCAATATCCGGGTACCGGTAAATTCATCTAGTTTTGGTGCGAAATTTTTTGTGCGCGATAAAGTGTTGAAGTCGAGGCAAAACACCCAATCAGCCTCCCGGAGGATCTGGCTGGCTTTTTCCTTACTGTATTCGAAGTCAACGACTTCATTACAGCCAGGCATCCAATTGAGCCAACGCGCCCAGTTGGTAGGCGAAATCACTGTAACCTCGTGGTTAAACGAAACCAGGAAGTGATACAAACCGAGCGCGGAACCCATGGCGTCGGCATCAGGTTTCTGATGCATAGTTATTACAACCCGTTTCGGCGACGCAAGCAGTGTATAAATTTCCCTTATTGGTTTCATAATAAAACGGGGGCAAAGGTGCATAATTCTGCTCCATCGGCCAATTATAGTTACTAAGTTTTTCTACCTTCGCGTCCAAAATTTATCATACTATATGAGTAATCGCACGTTTACGATGATTAAGCCGGATGCAATGAAGAATGGTCATGCCGGAGCCATCCTGGATAAAATCATCAAAGCAGGCTTCAGAGTTGTTGCCCTGAAACAAACCTGGCTGAGCGAAAAAAAAGCCGGAGAATTTTATGCTGTTCACAAGGAACGTCCTTTTTACGGCGAACTGGTAAGTTTCATGAGCAGCGGGGTTATTATTGCTGCCATTCTTGAAAAAGATAACGCAGTGGCTGATTTCCGCAAACTGATCGGCGCCACTAACCCTGCGCAGGCCGAAGAAGGCACAATCCGCAAATTGTACGCTACCTCTTTGGGCGAAAATGCTGTACATGGCAGCGACAGTGACGAAAATGCAAAGATTGAAGGTGATTTCTTTTTTTCAGGTCTTGAGCAATTCTAAATAACTGCATCAATGGTCCCGCCAACTGGTCGGGATCATTGATTTTTTAATGGCCGCACCGTGTAACCTGCTTTCTTCAGCAAGTTCAACACCCCTTCTTCACCTGGTAAATGACCCGCGCCAACTGCAAACAAGGTTCCACCAGGATCATTCATGATCTCGGGCATCTGGGCAACCCAGCGACGATTTCTGTCATATAACATCAGATCCATATACTCATTCATGCCTACATCGCTTTGCTGCATCAGCTTGTCCAGTTTGTCGAGGTCCTGTTGCAGGTAAACTTTTACCATATCAGCGGTTAGCCCCTTGTAGTGATCAACACTGTCAATATAAGATACAAGGTCTTTGGCCTGTTTCTGATAAGGTATACTGTCAAATATGCTGGCCTGGAACTCTGTTGTTTCTAATCCCTTTATGTCTTTATTATAAGGTTTAAGCTCCTTCATGATCTGTGCTTCCATACCCTTTGTTTCCGCGCAGCTCATCATCTGCTCACCAATAAGGCTTGTTATGAAATAGGGTTTGAAACGATTCATCATTGAAAACGGAAGCGGCGTTTTGTTTCGATCGAAATAGTTTTTCACACGTTCATATTCTTCCGGTGTGAGCAGATCAGAGATTTTTGCACCATCATTCATCCGGAGATATTTCATTGCCCCCATCAGTTCCTGCATATTATCCATGTCTATTTCAAAATATACCTGGTTGCACCCGGCAATAATTTGTTTAAGATTTGGGCTGAGGTTAGCATCATCTGCACATAATATATGCATCGTTCCAAAAACATATGACGGTGTTGTAATGCCCTTACCGCTGATTTCCCAAAGCAACGTGTTACTTGTTGATGATTTGGCCAATGACTTTTTCGTCTTTGCCGGAGCCTGGCAAAATGCGCTTACTGTAAGGCCCATGCAAAATGCTATCGCCAGACATTTCCTGATATACATAAAATAATTTTACGAATTATTACTGTTTGTTTCCAAAATGGGAAAAAAGATATTATAATTGCCTACCCAAACCTTAACTAATGAAGCTTCTCCCCATGGTGGCCTTCCTGGTACTGGCTGCCAGTACCCTGCACGCCCAAAAAGAAAAAGACATCCCTGCTTTTGGCAAAATCGAACAAAACGAAATCGCTCTTACCGAATGCGAATTTGATAAAAACGCGAGCGCCGTTGTTTTGTTTGACGTAGGCAAGTTTACAACTAATTTTAACGGATCAAACATTTATTCGGCTACTGAAAGACATGTAAGGATCAAGATTCTGACCGATAAAGGTCTGGATCAGGCAGACATTGCCATCCCCTATCGCAGTTACAAAGGCGAGGAAGATGTAAAAAATCTTGTTGCACAAACTTACAATGTTGGCCCCGATGGCAAACTCGTTACCACCAAAGTAGAAAAAGCGGTTATCTACAACAAAAAGATCAACTCGCGTTACTCGCAGGAAGTGTTCACTTTCCCGGAAGTGAAAGCTGGTAGCATTATCGAATACAAATACACCATCAAGGGTTCATGGATACAGGCATGGACCTTTCAGAAACGCATACCGGTTTTGTTAAGCCGGTACACACTTGAATTTCCTGTTGAACTCGAAATCGCAAGTCAGCAGTTTGGTCCATATAATGTTGAAACCAAACATTCCTTAAAAGGCAACTCAAATTACCACTCGCATACAATCAGAAACCTTCCGGGTTTTCGTGATGAACCTTATATAAGTACCGCTTCAGATTACCTGCAAAGGATGCAATCGACAATCTCTGCACTAACGGTGAACGGTATTCGCCGTAATCTCTTACCTACCTGGCCGGCAGTTATAAAAATGTTGCTGGAGGATGAGGACTTTGGTGTGCAACTGAAAAGGAACATCCCAAGAACAGCCGACCTGGATGCAGCACTGAAAGATGTAACTTCTCCGTTCAGGCGGATGAAACTGATCCATGATTATGTGCGTAATAATATGGAATGGAACGGCTACTCAAGCCTTTGGGCGCTCGATGGGGTACGTTCTGCCTGGAAAGACAGGAAAGGCACAAGCGGAGAAATCAACCTGATTCTCGTTAACCTGCTGAAAGATGCAGGACTTAAAGCAAATCCCGTACTTCTTAGTACAAGATCCAACGGACGTGTTTCAACGGGCCTCGCAGATATCAACCAGTTTGATAAAGTTATGGCCCATGTTCGTATTGACGACAGGGTCTATGTTCTTGACGGAACCGACAAGTTCACACCAGCTGAGCTGATACCAATTGATGTGATGCTGACTGAAGGACTGGTAATTGGAAAACTCGGCTCGGAAGACTGGGGCTGGGAAGTTATGTGGAACGAAAAAAACAAGTACAACAATCTCACCATTTTTTCCGCTGAGATGAAACCAGATGGCACCATCTCCGGCTCTGCGAAAATCACAAGTGCTGACTATTCAAGAACCTCCAGGCTTCCCGTACTTAAACAGGGAAAAGAAAAGTTGCTGGCGCAATATTACGAGACACCAAATCCCGGTTTTAAGATCGAAGACTTCATATTGAAAAATGAAACTGCCGACAGCTTACCACTTGTCCAGGAGTTCAAGTATACCCATACTGCGAATGAGTCAGGCAACTACCGGTTCTTCTCAGCAAACTTGTTTAGCGGACTGGAAAAAAATCCGTTTATCAACGAGGAACGTGTCTCCGATGTATTTTTTGGAGCTAACCAGCAATACAGCATTGTTGGAGTGATGACACTACCTAAAGGTTATGTTCTCGAAGCGCTCCCGAAGAATACGCGTATGATTATGCCGGATACGAGCATTTCAGTGTCCCGTCTGAATTCTGTTAAGGATAACGTACTGTCGACACGTATCGTTCTTGAATTTAAGAAACCATTTTACAGCCCGGATGAGTATGAATACTTTATGGAATTCTACAAAAAACTCATCGCACTTATTAACGAACCATATGTAGTTCGTAAAGAGGAAGGAGTCGCCAACAATTAATTCAATGAGTGCGTTCCCCTTATGAACGCCCATCCCTGGACCAATGAGATACTTTATAACACTAGCATTATGCCTTGCCATCAATATGGCCGGCGCGCAGGAGTTCCCTGATTTCGGTATTATTCGGCCCGAAGAAAGGGCAATGACTGCATGTGAATTTGATCCTGAAGCAGAGGCAGTGGTATTAAAACATGAAGCCCATGGCAACCACGACGACCAGTACCAGTTGATAACAACTCATCACGTAAAAATTAAAATTCTCAAAGAATCCGGTATTGACAGGGCCAACATAAGAATACCTTATTATTCTGATAACGACTTTGAACATCTTCGTTTGATCAAGGCAACGACCCACAATCAAATTAATGGCGCAAATAAAATCGTGGAGGTTTCACGAAGTACTGTCTTTAAAAAAGAAATCAATAAGTACTATAGTGAAATGGTATTCACATTTCCCGAAGCACAGGTAGGCAGCATACTCGAGTATTCGTATGAGAGTATTATGAAGAACTACAATGGCCTCGACAGTTGGGAATTTCAACAGGATTTACCTGTATTAAAAAGTTTCTACTCTGTAGTAATTCTACCCGACTATGAGTTTGCGTATCGTGTGCAAAAACGCGATGATCTGGCTGTAAAGATCAACCGCACCACAAGCATAGGTCGCATTGAGTTTGAAATGAATAATATTCCTGCACTCAGGAACGAACCATTTATGGATGCGAGGAAAGACAACCTCCAGATGGTTGTGTTCCAGCTATCGGGAATGAATGTAAACTATAAGCGGAAATACATGACCACCTGGAACGAGGTGATCCGTGAACTCAGTCTCCATTCCAGTTTCGGAACCCAGTTAGGTAAAAACCTCTCCGGCACCGAAGAATTTATAAACGCCGTAAAATCTGATCCATCGCACGCTAACCGTGTAAAAAAAGTATTTGAGTACGTACGTGCAAACTTCAACTGGAACGGCTTTAACGGTGTATACACCAGCGATGGGGTAAAACAAGCCTGGTCAAAAAAAACCGGAACATCTTCGGAAGCCAACCTGATTCTTACTTCATTGCTGCGCGATGCGGGGGTGGAAGCAAACCCCCTGTTGGTAAGTAAGCGCAATCATGGGCGGGTATTGGTTGATTATCCGTTTATCGATCAGTTTAATACTGTGTTTGTTCAGGCAATAGCAAATGGAAAAAAATATTACCTGGATGCTACTGATAAAAATACACCGGTTCACATCATTCCACATAATGTTCTGAACACTACGGCACTTGTAGTGAATCGTAAAAACGGCGGACTCATACAAATTAAAGATGAAAATTTTGCTTACAGGCACTACGCGAATATTACCGGCGAGCTGAACAAGGATGGTATCGTGAGCGGTTCCGTGTTTATGAGCAGTTTTGATTATGCCCGATCTGGAAAACTGCATGCGTATCAGGGTAATCCCGCCGGTTATATGAAATCCTTAAGTGGTACCGGAACAATCAACATCGATAGTTTCGAACTGATAAATGTAGACAAGGATACCTTACCACTTCAACAGAAATTTAAATTTGCCACACCGCTCAACAGCACCGGCGATTATACATTTTTGCCACTTAGCTTCTTTTCTGACTTCAGCAGCAACCCGTTTCTCAGTGATATCCGTTTCAGCAATGTAAACTTTGGATATCGCCAGACTCATGGGATAAACGTATTTTTTCAATTGCCAGCAGACGCTGTGATTGATGCCATTCCAAAACCGCTCCGCGTGAGCAACACCGACAAATCTATAGTGTTCACGCGTAATGTTACACATGACGAAAAAAACGGTAAAATAATATCCCGCATAACACTAGAGCTGAATCAAAGTGAGTTTTCTCCAGATGAGTATGGTGCGTTAAAGGAGTTTTTTAAAAAGATTTCCGACCTCATGAACGAACCCGTTGTTATCAAAAAAACCAGTTGACCTATGAGAAAAATGTTGTTTATCTGTTGCGCAGTTTTTGCACTGAATATCGTGGCAGCCCAGGAAATTGATCTTCACGTCAAAAACATTCCGGATAGCTTGCGGGAGAATGCTACGGCGGTAACCCGATACGAAAAAAATGTGTTTGAGGTGACCGCTGTTGACAAAGCAAATTACCAGGTGCATTATATCACCACGGTGCTTGCAGAAGTTGCCGATCATCATCTCACTTTCCAGTTTTTCAGTGATAAGTTTCGTAAATTGGGTGATGTTGAAATAAAAGTTTATGATGCTTCGGGTAAGCAAATTAATAAGTACAAAAAGAAAGATCTTTCTACTTATAATATCGGGGAAGGCCTCATTGACGATGGAGTGAGAAATTATTTCGTTGTAAATACGACGGTATATCCGATCACTGTTGAATGTAAGTACAATGTCGAATACAAAGGGATACTTTCGTATCCGGACTATCGCTTTGCATGGCCACAGTTAGCTGTGATGAATTCAAGTTTTACGGCCATTGTTCCAAAAGCGCTGGGTTTGCGTTTCAAACCGAAAAATACCACTCTCGCTCCTGTTGTAAAAACCGCCGGCGCTACAGATACATACCACTGGTCGGTCAATAATCAACGCGCCATCCAATATGAAGACGGTGTGGTGCGGTACGGAAAATCTTACCCTTACATAATGCTGGCGCCAACCAGGTTTAAGATTGATAATTACGAAGGTGAAATGACCTCATGGCAAAGTTATGGCGCGTGGTACCGCAACGTGCTGGAGGGTACTGATAAGTTGCCGGAAGCCCGCCAGGCCTTTTACAAGGACCTTGTGAAAAATGCTGCTTCAGATATGGAGAAAGCGCAGATAGTGTATGAATACATGCAGAAGAACTTCAGGTACGTAAGTATACAGCTCGGCATCGGTGGACAGCGACCCTTAACAGCTACATTTACCGATGAGAAAAAATATGGCGATTGCAAGGGCCTTAGCATGTTTATGTATGCAGTTCTGAAAACGCTCGGTATAAAAAGCCATATGGTTCTTATCAACCGGGAAACATACGATGATGGTGTGGACCCCGATTTTGCATCGAATCGTTTTAATCATGCGATCCTGATGATTCCTGATGGTAAAGAAAACATCTGGCTCGAGTGCACCAGTAAAACGGCATTGTTTGGTTCACTTGATGCATCAACCGAGAACAGGAATGCTGTTGTAATAACTGACAAAGGTGGTGTGTTAATGAATACCCCGGTAAGTCAGTCCAAAAACAACACCTTCAGGGTTAGTACTGTTATAGAACTTGATGAAGAAGGCGGTGGTGTTTGTAAATCAAACATCCAGGCTACAGGCGAATACAAAGAAGAATTACTGAATTACCTGGCAGAAACCAAAAAGGATGAACAGAAACAATACCTGGTAAGACGAATTGGCTATAAACAGCCCGATGAAATAGTAATTTCGCGCATTGAAGATCCCCGCAGCTATCACACCAATGTTACGCTTGCAATAGAAAAAGTGTCAGAATTTACGGCGGGATCGAAAATGTTCCTCGCACCACACATTTATAAATTCTGGAGTTTCAGTATGCCCGCTACTCAAAAACGTGAACGCGATTATTATTTTGAAACGCCATTTATTAAGACTGATACAACGATTTATAAACTTCCCGAGGGATTTGAAGTTGATGTGTTGCCACCTTCCAAAAGTTTTGAATGCGGTAACGCTTCATACAGCACCTCTCATACCTATGATGCTGGCTCAAGAACCATAAAGGGTTTAACAACACTGGAATTAAAAAATCATCGCATCGTTCCGGCCGAATACCAGGAACTGAAACTCTTCTTTGATAAGGTATTAAAAGAAGAATCTCAGCGCCTGGTTATTAAAAGGAGTTAGTATCTAACCTTCAACTACAGCTTCATTACCATATATCTGGGTTTTGAAGCGGAGTGATGGAGATGGAACAAATGCTCCAAGCCCAAGCTGGTTCCATTTTTCATCAACCGAAGAAATGGTTTTATCATCACTTACAATGATGTTGGGCCAGTCGCGTTCAAAATTATCCAATTCACGGGTTTTACGGGTACCGTCTAACCCGAGACAAGCAACTGTTCTACCATTAACCTCTGTTTCGGCCAGCACATGGTCACGTTTTGGATCAAGATTATTGCAGAACCGCCATAACGCGGTAGTGAGTTCGTTGGCATCGACCGTATGTTCAACATATAAGATCATCTTGATTTTATTCATCTCTTCAATGGTAGCAAGTTGGCGATGTAAGTCTTTTATATGTCCAACCCGGTTTTTCTCTACTGAAATAATGATACAGGGAATCTGCTTTAACGGCAAAGACAGATTAATATGAGTGATCTCCGGAAAAACCGACAGCGCAGCCTGTAACTTTTGAATATCTACCGGCTCATTGACACTGGCTCTGGTTGCATCGGTTTCTTCATCGTATTTGGTGGTGCCGTCGATACCCATCTTACCTCCGAAACCAAGCTTGCTGCAGCTATGATCAAGTACATCCATCGGACCATTGCTGAAGGAAACATCATTGGCTACATCGAGGTTTTTAAACACATGGCGGGCCAGGTCCTCGTATTGCTGGATTTTGACTTCCTGGTCGGCAAGCACCAGAATTTTATTGAACATCATCTGTCCTGCACCCCACATAGCATTCATCACTTTCTGCCCTTGTCCGGCAAATGATTTTTCGATCTGGGCGATCACGAGATTATGAAACACCCCTTCAACGGGCATATCCATATCGATGATCTCAGGCACCATTGTCATCTTTATAGGGGCCAGGAAAATCCGTTCAGTGGCTTTACCGAGCCAGGCATCTTCCTGCGGAGGAATGCCCACGATCGTGGCAGGATACACCGCGTTTCTTTTATGGGTAATGGCAGTTATATGAAACCTGGGATACCAGTCTGGCAAGGAATAATAACCTGTATGATCACCGAATGGTCCTTCCCAGATCAGTTCATCACCAGGATCAACATAACCTTCGATGATAAAGTCGGCATCAGCCGGAACTTCCACATCCGGTTGCGTGATACATTTCACAAGTTCTACTTTCTTTTTCCTGAGGAAACCGGCGAGCATATATTCATCAACGTTTTCCGGCAACGGAGCCGTGGCAGAATAAGCATAAACCGGGTCACCGCCAAGCGCCACGGCAACGGGCATGCGTTTATTAAGTTTTTTGTATTCGCTGAAGTGTTTTGCACTCACTTTGTGTTTGTGCCAGTGCATGCCCGTAAGAGTCGGTCCAAAAACCTGCATCCGGTACATTCCAACGTTGCGCGAATTGGTATTGGGATCTTTTGTGTGGATGATGGGTAAAGTAACAAAAGGTCCACCGTCTTTGGGCCAGCAGGTGATCACAGGCAGTTTTGTGATGTCTGGGTTAGCCATAACAACTTCCTGGCATTCACCTCTGCCCTTTTTTACCTGGGGCATCCATGAAGCAAATCTGCCCAGTTGCGGAAGCAATTTCAATTTATCAAGGATGCTCTCTTTAGGGGAAGCGAGCATTTTAAATAAGCCTTCAATTTCTTTCGCGACATCGTCGAGATGGTCTACACCGAGGGCAAGACACATCCTTCGCTCACTACCGTAGGCATTCATTAATACCGGGAAATCATAACCGGTATTTTCAAAAAGAAGGGCCTTTCCGCCACCCGGCATTTTACTTACCCTGTCGGTTATTTCTGAAATTTCTAAAACGGGGTCAACAAAGGTTTTGATCCGGACTAACTCGCCCGCGCTTTCTAAGGTTTCAATAAATTGTTGCTGATTCTTGTAAGCCATCCTCGGTAATTATCTGTTGATCAATTAAACAACAAAGGTCTGGCTTTCCGGTTGAGTAAACAGGAAGAATTGCAAAAATTGGCAGCTTGCTCACAGATTGGTAGGACAATCAGTTCTACCCCAGCCGGATTTCCCTCTGAAACCACGGCCACCACCATTAATTCCTATTGTAAGACCTATACCTGAAAAATAATACCAGTCTTTAAATTTTGCACCTCCCCGCACCGAGCCGTCGGCAGGATACACCGGGTCGCCATCTTTTAATTCACCGCCACGGTACGACATTTCAACTGCGCGTGGGCCGCGCTCCTGTTGAAGCAAAACCGGGTTTACATAGGTGGTACTCACATCGTCGAGGTAATCCGTAAATAATTTACGCAAACCGATTTCGTATGATAAAACAACATTATCGCTTACCCGGTATTTGATGCCGGCACCAAAAGGAATTGCAAACTGTGTCAGATTATATTTTTTTCGGTCAGGATAAGCAGTAAGCCCCTGGCCCTCAGTACCCAGTGGCTGCAGGAAAACCTTGTTACCAAGTGAATCATAGCTGAAAGGATTAAAACGATAAATCGCTAAGCCACCAAATACATGCGGAGAAAACCTTTTTTCTGAAAGGTCAAACAAGGTGTATTCCAACAAAACATTGCCTTCAAAAATGCGGGTTTCAAAACTCAGATTACGCGCCTTTAAGAGCCCTTCATTTTTTTTGTCGGTACCCTGCACACTGGCATAATTAAACCCGGCGCGAACGGCAAAATGCTGAGTAAGATCATATTTTACCCCAAGGCCAAATACTGCGTTAGACTGATCAAGGGTTAGTCTTTTTGTCTGCAGATCGCCCGAATAATTTGCAAAACCGCCAAATGCGGTTACATGTAAACGTTGTTGAGCCGAAACTGCTACCGGAACAAAGACAAGGCACAACATAAAGATTCTCACTATCACTAATTATGATTTACAGATTAAAACAATAAGTAAAGGGCGGGTCAACAGGTTTATTCCATCGGATGACGGCTGATAAGCAGGTATTTCAGGGGAAAAGGCAAGTTCTGAGCCAATTAATCCGTAAAGAAAATACAATTATTAAAATTACGCAAGTGATGCACCCGGAGTTGGTAATAAAAACATCAGAATCTGTTTTTTAACTTTGGGAACCTGGAAAACGAGCTTATCATGGTCAACGCAAAACGCAGCCGGAAAGCGGATTATAGAAGAAAAATGCTCATTTTCACTTGCGTTCGTGCACGACAATCGTGTTTACCGACCGGGCTGGGATCGAAACATTTTGTAAGTTTTTTAACTTACCTGGTTTCATATTGACATCGTTATCGGCGGTGGTTGTATATAAGATTGACGAACGATATGATTCAGATAGTTCTCTTGCATCAAGATTGATGGCGGTATCCGAATAATTGATCAGCACCACTACTTTCTTCCCATCCTTACCTGAAAAAGCTGATATCATGAGGCCATCCTGTTTGTGGATACCCGGATCGTCGCCATGCACCTTTGCATCTATTCTTTGCATACCGGGACGCACAAACAGACTGAAATGCCCCATGGCCCATAAATTTTTTGTAACGGTGATCGTGCCGGTTGAGTTGCTGTCATCAGTGTTTAACGCAATCAGGTAATACCGCGTATCAAACTCTGCGCTCCCCGGTTCGTACACGTTCCATAACTGCCAGGCAGCTGCATCAGCGACTGTGAGATCGGTATGAATCATTTTAGCAAGAAACAATGCGCAATCGATTGCCGGGATACGGCCTTTTTTGTTTTCCTTGTAACCATTGCCAAGCATACTGTATTCAGATTGCCAAAATGGTACCCCGTAAGCAGCTGCAGTATCCTTTAAGCGCACGCGAACAGCCACGCGGGCGCTGTCGCCTGCATCAGTGAAATAACTATGACCAACTGCTACAGGGTATACCGATTTGAACTTCCTGACATTAAACGGTGAGGAAGGATTGAAAAAATGCTGAATCTGCCTGCTGGCGTGCCCCCTCTCATTATATAAATATTTTAGTGTTGCCGCTTCCGGAACGATCACGCGTGTGTTGATCCTTCGCTTTATTAATATGCTATCAAGCTTCTCAGTGATGCGATAAATATCCTCGTTGTGCCAGGGAGTACCCTCCTGGTTCATTTCACCAAACTTGTTCGACCAATCCCACTGGGGTTCATTTACCGGGCTCAAAAAACTGAAATGCAAACCCTGCTTATTAAAATGGTCTACCACGGTGGCCAGGAAATCAGCATAAGCTACATATTTATCGGGTCGCAGGTTAGCGACATAATCTTTCTCTGTTTTAAAACCAAGACCATTTTTGTTGAAGAAAACCGGGGGCGTATTGCTAAAGGCTATCAGGTATTCAACTCCGTATTCCTTTGCTTTTCGAAGGAACCATTGATAACCTGCCTGTTTTGTAAAGTCATATTTCCCGGTAGAATCAAGAAACGATTCCACCCTCTTTACTGAGGTTTTTATACCACTGCCACTGCCCTGTTCGGCGGTACCGCCACCGATATTAAATCGCCAGGCAGATAGACCAATGCCAGTCGGTTGTCCGTCGGGTCCAAATTTGCGGCTAAATAACAGCTTTGCAGCTTTCTCCCGTTCCGCTGCGGGCCAGGTGGTGCCTAAACCTTCCGAAAACCAGCAACCGGATGCGCCGATATTTTCGATCGTCTGGAACTTTTTATCGTGATCAATTCGCAAACGTAATTGTTGCTGGGCATTCAATTGCGGCAACGATCCGGCAGCTAATAAAACCGGAACACAATATTTAACAAACATGAGCTATACCTTATTCAGGAAAGTTAGAATAGAATCAGCTAATTTGCGCCACCTTTTACTCCACAACCAGTCGAACCGGTTAATATAAACAACAACAATCTTATGAATGCGAAAACACCTGGGTACACGGTCCTGATACTGGTACTCGGTTCTCTCACAGCACTCGGTCCATTTTCCATCGATATGTACCTTCCCGGATTTCCTGCAATAGCAAAAGACCTGAACACCGAAACAGCCAGGGTCGCTTTATCATTATCTTCTTATTTTATCGGCATATCGGCAGGGCAGTTATTGTACGGGCCCCTGATGGATCGGTTCGGCAGAAAACCTCCATTATACATTGGTTTAACCATTTATATCCTGGCAAGTATTGCCTGCGCGTACGCCCGTTCCATTGATAGCCTGATCGCCTGGCGCATGATACAGGCAGTAGGTAGTTGCGCCGCGGCTGTTGGTGCAGTGGTGATGGTGCGCGACCTGTTTCCGGTAAATGAAAACTCGAAAGTGTTTTCATTACTTATGCTGGTACTCGGTACGTCACCAATGGTAGCACCAACTGTTGGTGGTTATGTAACTGCAGCTTTTGGCTGGCAGTCTGTTTTTTTTATTCTAGCAGGAATGGGTATGCTGATATTGATTGCCTCACGCTTTTTGCTCCCCGCAAAATACCAGGCAGATCCAACTTATTCATTAAAGCCTAAACCCATACTAAGAAATTTTAAAATAGTACTTAGCAACAACCAGTTTCTTACCTATGCATTGGCAGGAGCCGCGTCATTTGCAGGTCTGTTCGTTTATGTATCAGGTTCGCCACAGGTGTTTATGGAGATATTCCATCTTGATGGAAAGACCTATGGATGGATCTTTGCAGGACTATCAGTTGGTTTTATTGGCGCTGCTCAGCTGAGCCCGCTGTTAATGAAAAAATTCAGCAGCCGGCAAATAGTCTATGCTGCGCTGTTATGCCAGGCCATAGCTTCAGTTGTATTCTTACTGTTCTCGTTGGGGAGCGGTGGAACACTGGTTTCGACCATTGGTTACCTGTTCATCTATTTGTGTTGCCTGGGATTGATCGCACCCAATACTTCTGCTCTTGCCCTTGAACCGTTTCGTTCTAATGCAGGCAGCGCATCCTCTCTGCTTGGAGTTTCTCAAATGACACTTGGTGCTTTGGCATCAACAGGGATAAGTCTTCTTCATGCAACCACTACCACACCAATGATCCTTGTCATGACAACAGCTTCTGTTTTAGCGGTAGGAATATTACTTACGGGGAAGCGGAAACGTTTGTCACTTGCAGCTGTGCCAGTGACAAACGCAGAACCATAATATGTTGATCGTAGGATCAGGATAATAGTTTCCCTGCTTTGTCTTTTATCACATTGGCGATGGTATCCTTAAAAAACGAAAGCATCATAGGTAATTCGCTGTTCATTACCACTTCATTATCGTTTACATCGATGGTTCCCGCTACATTGAAACCTTTTGCGGTAAAACTGAATTGACCACGATTGCCGTTCCACTCTTCTTTTACATTTTGAACAATATCCTTTTGTTCCTGCTGCATCTTTGTCATTAACTGCTGAATCCTTGATACCGCTTCTTCTTTAGCCAGCTTATGTGGCACTGCAACTTCTAACTTGCTCATTTTTTATATTTTTTTATAGATATATAACATCCACTTCCTTCCAGCGGCGTTTGCAATTTTGCGCGCGTGAAGATAATGTCTGCCTGTATTCCTGCAAAATTCACACCCCGCCGGCTTCCTCTTGAAAATTTAGAAGACCGCTTATCTATTTTTAATCTAATTAAAACACAAACTCATGGTTTCGGTCATAACTTCGCGCCCGAAATACAAAATCCTTGATCCCGCCGCCGTAAATCAAAAGGTTTACATCAATAAAGCTTACCGCATATCTCATCGTCATGAAGAAAGTATCGCTTATCACAGCAATAATATTTCTGATAACTACCAGTGCATTTGCACAAACCGGTATTATCAGGGGAACCATTTTATCATACGATGAAGTGCCTTTGGAAGCGGTGTCTATTACCCTGGTACAAACTAACCGCTCAACGGTCACCAACCAGGCGGGCGACTTTACCATCACAAATCTTTCTGCCGGAAATTACACTTTAATGGCTTCGAGTGTTGGTTACTCTGTATTAAAACAGAATATAAAGGTTGAAGATAATCGCACAACGCATTTACATCTTAGATTGTCACGCGATCAAAAGGCGTTGGAAGATGTTGTGGTAACCGCGTACCGGAATGGTTATCAGGCGCCAGTGGCCGGTTTTTCGAGAACCGCGGCCCGACTGATAGATATTCCTCAATCGGCTCAGGTAGTACCCGCCCAGGTGATCCGCGACCGGCAGGCTGTAACCCTGAATGAGATTAGCCAGGTGATGACTGGTGTAAAAGCGAACAACGGAATGGGCGCGTTTTCTTTAAGAGGTTTTACTGGATACAATCATTTTGACGGTGGCTTTATAACAGTGGATGGCATTAGAGGTAATATGTTTGCCTGGAGCCAGCAACCATTGTTGTACAACATTGAAAAGGTCGAGGTTTTGCGGGGCCCTGCCTCTGTACTTTTCAGTGAGGGCATACCGGGAGGAGTGATCAACATGGTCACAAAACGTCCCCAGGCCGAAAACCGGTACGAACTGGACCTTTCATATGGAACCTGGAATTATGCCAGGATCTCTGCAGATGCCACTGGTGCTTTAAGCCGGAATAAAAAACTGATGTACCGTATGATTGCAGGCTATGATCGGTCAAATAGTTTCAGGGATCAGCAGGAAACACAAAACATTTTTATCGCTCCGTCTATCCGTTACCAGTTTAATGCTTCAACGAGGATCGATCTCGATTTCAATTACCACAATGCCGATGCGGTACATCAATACGACCGTGGAAGTTTTGTTGCAAAACGTGCCGACGGCAGGTATGACTTTGATTACTATCCCAACAACAGTACCGTGCAAAGTCCAACAGATTTTGGCAAAACAAATAACATATCCGGCAATCTGCATTTTTCACATCAATTAAATAAAAACCTTGCTGTTCATCTGGTAAGCCGCTACGTACAAAGTGACCTTTATTTTGCGGATCATGGTGTAAGTGGTGCAATTTATAATGATAGCATAGGCCGTACTTACCAGATCTGGGATTATCAACAATACAGCTGGCAAAACACCGCTTATGCGTCTTATAAGTTAAACACAGGAAAATTGAGCCACACTATACTCGCTGGTGTAGATTATAACAATTATGGATGGCGCAAAAACGATTATAGAAATTCACCTTCTACAGCGATTTCCATATTAAACCCTAATTATTCCAATGATGTTCCCCTGCCCGATCCGGCTGTTGATTATTATGATGACAACAAACAATCAAACAAGGTTGTAGGCGGTTACCTGCAGGACCAGGTGAACTTTGGTGAACGGTGGAAATTACTGCTCTCCTTAAGGTTTGACAACTATGATATGAAACAAACGCCACTGTCTGCCCGCGATGATCTGCAGGGAGATGCCTCAGAAGCAAACGCATGGACACCAAGAGTGGGTTTGGTATTCAATCCCGCCATCGACCTGGCTTTATATGCAGGGTATAACAGCTCGTTTAATCCACAACTTTCAAACGGCGGCGCATCAGGTGGCCCGTTCCCGCCAAGAACTGCCGAGCAATACGAGGCAGGTTTTAAAGGGGAATTTTTTAACAAAGCGATCTCAGCTGCTGTAGCAGTTTACCAGATCAATTATAAAAATATACTGGCAGCCGACCCAACACCCCAGAATCCAAACAACCGCACAGTGGTGGATGGCACAGAAAGCAAAGGCTTTGAATTGACGCTCCAGGGTACACACAGAAACTTCAGCGTTATCGCAGGATATGCATATAATGATCATCGCATGACCTCGGACAATACGCTTGGAAAAAAAGGTTACCGTTATATAAATGCGCCGCGAAACCTTGCTAATATCTGGTTGAAATACACCATCCCCACTACAGTGTTCAAGGGACTTGGGCTGGGAATTGGCGCAAGATACATGGACGACCAGGTGGGAAATGTAAGTACACAGGATTTCCTGATCCCTTCTTCTTTGGTAGTGGATGCTTCCGTTCAATACCGGATTAATCGCTGCAATTTCCAGGTTAACATTTATAATCTTACAGACGAACGATACTACCTCGGTGGTTTATCGCGCGTAACTATTGCCTCATTGGGAAATCCGTTTAATCTTCGCTTTTCGGTGAACTATCTTTTAAATAAATGAGCATGAAAAAATCTTTAACTGTTGCAGCTGGCCTGCTTGTTTCGGTAGTATTGTTTTCACATGAATTCTGGCTGCAACCCGCGAAATTTTTGCTGGGCATCAATCAGCATACCGATATTGATGTATTGGTGGGTGAAGGTTTCAAAGGAGAGCGGGCAGATGGCACCAAACATCATATCGCCATGTTGCAGCATTTTTCTCTGCAGGGTGTTGCAGATTACCGTTCAAACGCTGGCAGAAAAGATTCGACCCGCATCCGTGCGCGGTTTACAACAGCAGGTAATCATCTTATTGCGTTCAACAATACGAATAAAAGCATTGCTTTGCAGGCAGGTGAATTTAATGACTATCTTAGGGAAGAGGGGCTTGACGACATTTTGCAAACCCGTCTTCAAAACAATGACACAGCAACCGGTGGCCGTGAGGTGTATCAACGTTGTGTGAAAACCTTGTTCCAGGTAGGCGGCAAAAATGATACTACCTATAAGGTGAACACCGGCATGCGGTTGGAGCTGATTCCAACTGCAAATCCATACGAGATAAAGCAGGTGGATTCGCTGGGATTCAAAGTTTTATTCGATAACCAACCGGTAAATAATGCACTGGTACTGGTTTGGAATGTCATAAAAGGCAAAACATCTGTTCTGAAACTACGATCGGACCAAAACGGCAGCATTCGCTTTGCTATCAATAAAACCGGCAGATGGATGATTAGTTCTGTAAAGATGGTGCCCCACGCCAACCGCAAGGAAGCAGACTGGCAAAGTTACTGGGGTAGTTATACCTTTGGCTATTATTAAAATCGGGAGTTATGAGAATATTGAGGATCTGGCCGGCCCTGGCATTTTTATTTATTCAACCTTTAGCGGTCCGGGCACAGCAAAACATTTCTTCTCCAAATACCTACAAAAACCCATTACCGGTAGCTTTTGGCGACCCTTATGTGCTGCACGTGAAAGGTGATAAATACTACATGTATGGCACCGGTGGGGCAAAAAACGGATTTGCAGCTTATTCCTCGGCCGACCTGGTGAACTGGCAGAGCGAGGGCCAGGTATGGTTCGCTGGCAATCCCAATGGCTGGTCTGATAGTACGGCCGGTTGGGACGGCGCATATTGGGCGCCTGAAGTGTACGAGGTCAAAGGGAAATTTTACATGTTTTATAGTGCGCAATGGAAGGTCAATCCCAATAAAGAATATGAAAACTTCAGAATAGGTGTTGCGGTGGCTGATAAACCAACCGGCCCTTTTATTGACATTAGTAACAAACCGATTTTTGACCCCGGCTACCCGATCATAGACGCCAACGTTTATTTCGATACTGACGGTCGTGTTTACCTGTATTATTCAAGATGCGCTTATAAACACCCGGTGCCATCTGAGATAGCCGACTGGGCAAAAAAGAAAGGCTGGTTCAAAGAAATCGAAGAAAGCTGGGTATATGGTGTGGAACTAAAACCTGATTTCAGTGATGTAATCGGTTCACCGGTACTTTTGTTGCGACCACCGGTTAGTTTAAAAGATAAACAGGCAGAATGGGAAAGTCGCTCAGTTACTTCCAAAGAGGTGAACCGTCGCTGGACCGAAGGTTCAGTAACCTTTAAGCATAAGAACACCTACTATATTATGTATTCTGCGAATTATTTCGGTGGCGCAAATTACGCAGTGGGATATGCTACATCAAAATCGCCGCTGGGGCCTTTTGTAAAATCCGGTAACAACCCGGTTTTAAGTAAAAATGTTGAAGCTGGTGGAATTGTAACAGGAACAGGTCATAACAGTATTACCTATTCGCCCGATGGAAAAGAAATGTTTTGTGTATATCACGGAAGAACATCTCAAACGGGTGATCAAAGAGTAGTCTTTATTGACCGCATGAAGATATTACCTGATGGCAAACTGATAGTGGAAGGTCCGAATACAAATCCGCAGCCCCTGCCTTCCGGTGTAACCAAATAAATTTTAAATATTAATAATGAATTACGAAGATCTGGTACACAAACACACGGACAAACTGATTGACAAACTTATCACCGAGGTGTTGAGTACAGAAGCTATTGATATCCGTTTTGAATTTGAAGACAACGAGCAGTGGTCGCTCGTAACCATTCATCTGTACGACGATGATGAAGAGATTTCTTTACGTCTTCATACTGGTGAGCGGTTCGAGATCTACCTGGGGTATTACGATAAGAAAGATGATTTTCATGAATTAGCAAAGGATCTTACACCCGCCGAAGTAGAACTGATCCCTAAGGCGCTTAAAAAAGCAATGGCGAAAGTGCTGGCTGATGAAGAGGGTCTTCGTTTACCGGGCAATTTTCTTACACTATAATCGATATGAACCAGGCGCTTACATCCACCTGGTATCTTATTAGTGCTCGTTAATCGCTTGCTTTATTCATATATACTTCCGTCTGATTTAAGGGAATAAGATTTAACTTTAAGTAAATTCAAATCAGTATGAGACTTATAATCCTCGTGCTCCTATTGTTAACAACGATTAGCGGTTTCAGCCAGTACAGGCTCGTGACATTAGGAACCTCTACAACGGCAGGGCTGGCGACGTCCTCGCCCGATAGTGGCTGGGTACGAAGATTAAACCATTATTATAAATATCAACTTACAGTACTCGACACTGTTTTCAACCTCGGTATTTCCGGACGTAATCTTTATCATGCCATGCCAGGTACCTATACGCCGCCTGCCGGCAGGCCATCATCGGATCCCTTGAATAACGTGTCAAGGGCAAACCATTTGCTGTCTGGCACAATCCCGCCAGCAAATGGTGTAGTGATCATTAATTTCCCTACCGGTGGGTATGACACTTATTCAATTGCTGAGATAATGAGTGCACTTCAATTGATGTATGACTCAGCTATCCGGAACGGTAACCGCTGTTATGTTACCACCACCCAACCAAGAGTCGATGCGGGCTTCAACACGTCGGCAATCAAACGTAAATTGGCCGACCTCAAAGATTCAATTTTAAATCGTTTCGGAGCCGCTAACACAATTAACTTCTGGGACGGAATGTTTAACCCGGTTGATACCACTATTGCTACACCGTATTCTGCCGGTGATGATGTGCATTTTAACAATGCAGGTCACCGCATCCTGTTTGAAAGAGTAAAAGCAAAAAATATTTTTAATCTCCCTGCACCTTCTTACAGGTCCAATGTAAACCCCACGGGCTTATGGAGCAATGCATCGAGCTGGCAGGTGTATAATGGCACCGCTTGGGTGACTGCTTCCGAACCGCCTTCGGCAGGAAGCGGGACCATTACCATATTGACCGGCGACAGTATCAGAATTAATGGTTTCACAGAGATTGATGAACTAACCATTGAACCCAATGGTATTTTAAGCATATTTAACACCGCATCTACTGCCAAAGCAGTAGCTACAGTTATCAACGGCCCGGGTAGTGACATAGTCAACAATGGAAAACTCTACATATCGTCTAACGGTGTGTTAAATGGTAACGGAACTTTTGTTAATAATCTCAGTGGTAATTTTTTCCTAAGAAACCGGGGTGTTTTAGAGATCACAGGGATCAATGATGGAAACATGACTGTTACCAACACCGGGATAATCAGGAACAAAACTTTTACTAATAATAAGACAATTGTCCTTCAGGATTTTACTCTTCAGCTCATAGCTTCGACCTTTATCAACAACGATTCGATGAGTATTGTTTCCGGTGCAACAACGTTTGTTGCAGATTCAACACTGGCTGGTGGTTTTTTCATTAACTCAGCAACAGGTGTTATTGCCAGGCATGCAAATACAGGAATCACAAATTTTAATCCATCAATCCGGATGGTAAACAATGGGCGGATTAAAGGCCATGGTGAATTTGTGTTTTATAATACTATCACTAACAATGGGATCATCCAACCTGGAAACAATATTGGTACCTTAAAAATTAACCCCTCGTTTATAAGTGGGAAAACACCACTGATTGATATTGAAATAAATTCAACCGGTGCACAGCCGGGAGTCAACTACGATAATCTGATTCTGTCAGACATCACTCCGGCGACCAAAAACATGACAGGGGTTAAGCTGCGTGTTACCGATCGCGGGTTCGATCCAATTGGATCCGTCTATTCTATCATATCACCTCTTTCTGGCACAATATCAGGCAACTTCGCTGAAGTAACACTAAGTCCGGGATTAACAGGGCCAGGTTACAATAATGGTACGTCCATTTCAGTTACCAAATCGTCTGTGGTACCGGTGAAGCTTATTGGTTTTACGGCAAAGCTCCATAACAAAAACACAGTAAAACTTAACTGGGAAACGGCACAGGAGGTTAATGCAGAAAAGTTTTTAATTGAACATTCCACCAACGGAGTTGGTTTCGTGGTAGTCGGTACGAAACGAGCGGCAGGTAATTCAGATGTTCCGCAACAATATGAATTTGTACATGAAAACCCGAATTTGGGCCTTACCAATTACTACCGGCTTCGGCAGGTGGATATTGATGGCCGGCAGGAAACTTCACCGACTCAAACTGTTGCATTAAATAATAACGACAGGTTTATCACATGGAAATCCGGTTCAACAGTGCGTCTAATTGAGGTTGAAGCCGAAGTTGATAACCTCCGGGTTTATTTATACGATATGGCCGGCAAAATCCTCCGCAGATGGACCGTCAACCAGGGACGCAACCTGCTGGAGACTGGTAACATGATCTCCGGCCCTTATGTTGTTGCAGTGTTTCTGCAGGGACAAAGAGTACAAACAGAAAGAGTGTTTCTGAAGTGATGATTTTATAGGCCGGGTTGTATAAGCCCAATGAACCTTACGGATAAAGCAAATACTTTTTCCGCATCTTTTTGTATTCTGATAATCCAGGTTCCCAGCTAGCGCGGATCTCTTCTTCAGAAACGCCATCGATTATTTGTTGACGAAAAGCACTAACGCCGATCAGTCTTTCAATTGTGCCCATCTCGCGGCTCAGGCGGTTGTCAAAAAACAACTCTTTTTTTGGATGCGCTTTGTACAGTTCCATGATCCAGCTAAGATTGATTTTGCCGCTTTTTCTCAACAATTCGGTATCGTATGTCCTTAAATCAATTCCGTAACATACGGTATCACGAAACAAAGGTGTTTCTGCCATGCCTTTTATACTCTTTGGCGTAAAGGAAAATTCATACTTACCTTTCAAATGAGGACTTCCAAGTACGGCAAAAGGTGAGTAAGTTCCTCTTCCGTGATTGATATAAACGCCTTCAAACATACAGGTAGAAGGATACAATAAAATCGATTGTTGGGTATTTAAATTGGGCGAAGGTGGTACAGGAAGTGTATAAGGCATGTCGTGCGAATAATTCGCGACCGGGATAATTTTGATCTTGCATTTTGCTTTATTTGTTAACCATCCTTCACCATTTGCCATCTGAGCAAATTCTCCCACTGTAAGACCGTGAGACATTGGCAACGGAAACATTCCAATGCCAGATTTATGTTTCATGTCCAGGATCGGTCCGTCAATTAAATATCCATTTGGATTGGGGCGATCGAGAATTAACATTTCCTTGCCATTATCAGCACAGCTTTCCATGAGCCGCACCAGTGCATTGATGTTTGTATAAAACCTTACCCCAACATCCTGGAGGTCATAAATCAAAACATCAACATCAGCCATGTCTTCCTTTGATGGCTTGTTTTTTCTTCCATACAGCGATATAACGCGCACGCCTGTCCGCGGATCGGTTTCATCAGCAACAGCAACCCCTGCACTTGCATTTCCCCGGAAACCGTGTTCAGGACCAAAAACCTTCACAATGTTGACACCCAGCGCCTTGAGACTATCGACCAGATGTTGTTTTCCAATGATGCTGGTGGGGTTGGCCATCATCGCTACCCTTTTTCCTTTCAGGTATGGAACGTACTTTTCGGTTTGCTCAGCACCAGTAATAATCTTTTTGCTGACAGTCTGCGCAAAGGATGCAAACGCAATAAACATCAAAGCCAGGATTACCAGTATTTTCTTCATAAGTTTCTTAAGTAGTTGCCGTAATATACGTCATCAGGAGCATTTATTTAAGTAGTCGAAGTACTTTGCTTCTGTCATGTTTTCATGTTCACTGATTCCCGGAATGAGGGACAAATAACAGCCGGCCTGATATAACATCAACGATGAGGTAAATCTCAGGACTTATCTGCTGCCGCAAAATTCAAAGATGCAATCTGCTTTTTGTATTTTTCGGGCAGTAATACCGACTTGATAAGCTTGTCGGCACCGATTCTGGTCATCACTTTATAAATCGGCATTATCGGACTGAGTAAAGAAAACTTTCTCATTGAAAGCAGCGTTGCTACGGTTGCGGGCACTACAAGTATCTGCGCTTCCAGTAAGATAGCGTAACGTACCGGACCAAGATGTTTTTTATATTGTTTAAACAGGTCGAGTGTGTAATTACTTTTTACAAGATCGTTGTTGAGATGTTGCTGGTAATAAGGCAGCCATTCGACATACGTGGCGGGTAGTTCTTTAAGTCCCATTCGCAGTCCTACCCTGTTGAATACATCAAATACTTCCTGTTTCTCGTCGGCTGACAATCTTCTGTGCAACACTTCATACGAGCTGATGGAATAATGAATCAACATAAACAATACATCACGGTAGGCCCAATCGGGAATAGCATAGCCACGGTTCTTTTCAACTCCGGTGTGAATCATTCTCATTTTGTCGATGATGTTGTGTGCTGCTTCCGCCTTCGCAAACACGATGTGCCGGGCATAAGTAACGGTAGAAAACAGCCGGCCGATAGGATCCGCCGGAAGGCGGCCGGTATAGTATAACCAATCTACCGCTTTGTTTAGTGCAAATTCTGCAGCGGCACCCCCGAATATGAGTAAAATGGTATCAGCATTACCCCAGATGTCTCTTACAATCGAGTTTTTTCGTACGAACCATTCCATATTGTTTGGGATAACGATGGTTTATAGTGTGAGTTAACTATACCTGGAACTTTGTTTTTGCAATTCAAACGATTTTTTGCCTGTCCGGTAAACTATCGCCTTATACAAGTTAATGTTTGCCCGTGAATTAAAAGCGGCCTGTTAAAGTTTTGTTGCCGTTAAACAAACACCACACTTCCCTGTTACCTGAGTAAGATCATCAAACACAATGATGTTCGTCGTAACATACCGGTTTCAATTCCCTGAAATTTGTAGTTGTCGATAACATCTGCAATCTGAATAGCCATGAATAGCACGCTTCAACAAAAGATGGTAAAGGAGTCGGTTACACGACCCCGCATAGCGCCAGTCGCTAAATTGGTTAGAATTGAGAAAAAACTCAAACCACAACTACCATTGTTTTATAATTTACCGATTTTTAAGGCCAAAAAATTCGACTGTCTGTAGACCTGAAGCTGCTAAGACGTCGTTAGCTTAATTTCTTTTGAACCTTAAAAATCTGTTGTAATGAAGATCGGCTTTATTGGCCTCGGTAATCTGGGGTTGCCCATCGCACAAAACATCCTCGCCCTTACCTCTCAGCTAAACGTTTATAACAGAACCGCTTCTAAAACGCAACACTTGCTGGAAAGCGGTGCCACTCATTTTGATTCAGTTTCAGCTCTGGCAGCTGCATCCGATATAGTTATCACTGTACTTTCAAACGATGAAGCTGAACTCGAGGTTACGGACGGGCCAGGTGGATTGGCAGCAAATCTGCCAGCGGGAGCGATTCACGTCTCAATGAGCACCATCTCGCCTGCGCTTGCGACGCGGCTTCAACGGCTTCATGTACAATACCAGAATCATTATATCTCCAGCCCGGTAATGGGCCGGCCGGAAATGGCAAGGGCACGCAAATTAAGTTTCCTGGTTTCCGGTGACAGCGCGGTGATTGAGCGCATCGAACCTTTATTGACCCATGCCGGAGCTATAAAAATCACACGGTTTGGCGAAAGACCGGATGCAGCAAACACAGCAAAACTTTGCAGTAACTTTCTTATCGCTTCAGCTATACAATCCATGGCCGAAGGCATTCATCTTGCAGCGAAAAGTGGCCTGGATGCACGGGATTGGTTAAACATGCTCACAACTACATTGTTTAGTTCACCCATATACCAGAACTACAGCAATTTGCTATTAAATGAAAGTTTCGAGCCGGCAGCCTTCAGCATGAATCTTGGACAGAAGGATCTTAGGCTTGTTTTGACACAGGCTGCCACAGTTGATGCTGAGATGCCTGTAGCCACCGCTGTATCCACACAATTACAAAATGGCATTGCAGCAGGAATGGGTGACCATGACTGGACAGCTTTATCCCTATTGCTGAAATAAGTTTTTTTTCGCATCACAATCAACAGGATCATTATGTAACTTGACGGGCATATTTAGATGCCATGAATAACCCGATCTGGATTATGACCTCGGCCTTTGACAGGCTGACACTTGACGAAGTAATAGTTAAAGCAAAAGAAGTTGGAGTCCAGGGATTGGATGTTTGTGTGTTCCGAAGGGATGGTACAAGGAACGACTTTGTAGCGACTCATATGAACTATGAGCAATTTACTCCCACTGACGCTGCTGGAATACTTGAGAAGTTCAATAATGCAAAACTCAGACTTTCCATCGGAGCTTTCGACAACCTTATTGGCGGTGATCCTGATCAACGTATAAAAAATCAAAACCATTTGCTCCGGCTCATCCGCATGGCTCATTTACTTGGTGGTGATGCGAACGATGTGAAAGTCGGCACTTTTGTAGGTTATAATCATGAACTTGGTATTGAAGAAGAAGGTTTCCAGAAAAACCTTGACGAATATGCGCGGGTGTTTCAACCGATCATCCGATATGCGGAAGATCTTGGTGTCACTATTCTTTATGAAAACTGTCCTATGGAAGGATGGCGTGCTCCGGGATACACCAGCACCTTCAACAATCTTACAGGAGTACTGGCTGCACGCAAGCTGATGTATGAAATGATCCCGAGTAAGGCACATGGTGAGATCTATGATCCATCGCATGATATATGGCAACACGTTGACCCGGTTGAGGTAATTGCAAATACAGATATGTCACGTTTACATCGGGTTCATGTGAAAGGCACACTTAAAAAAAGTGATGTTTTCTGGGGTAATCTTTACGCCACCCAAAAAGTAAATAAAGAACTGGCGGAAAGAGCTGGCATACCGGTACCCGTGAATGAATGGGACCGGCATAATTACGAAGCTACCTTACCCGGATTTGGTGGATCTGACAGTGTAAACTGGCGAGCATTTATAAGTGCCCTGAAAGCACATTCTTTTCAAGGTCCGTTTGAAATCGAAAATGAAGCTGCATTATCAAAAGGCACGGGCAATGACGGCGCCATCTTACAAGGTTTTAAGGCGGTTGTATTCAGTCTTTCCCCGCTGCTCTGGGATCTTACACCAGAAGGTTATCAATATAATCCACCGCTGCAGAATGAATTAAAAATCGTGAACGCAAAAGATATACCCGTTGTGACAATGGACCAGCTTAAATAAACAGCTGCATTATTCCTTTCATTTTTGTATTATATTCACCGAACGATTTTTCTGGTAGACTCCGCATTAATAGCATTTGTCTTAAGTCCCTGCTGTAGTAACTGATTTTCTATTGGTATCGCTCATCTTAAACAAATTGCTGCATTATGAAACTTACCCATTATGTGCAGGGCGCCTCTTCGTGTGCTCCTGTGAAATCACGCCACTGCTTTTTAGTTCCTTTCCTCACTTCTTTCAAAAAATGTTTTCTCCCTTTGTTATTTTTTATCGCCGGTTCAGCCACTGCACAGACAGTGCGTGTTACCGGTAAAGTGTCGGGGAACGATGGAAAACCTCTTGCCGGCGTAACCGTCAGCATCAAGGGAAACAACACCGGCACTGCGATGACCGATTCATCTGGTGTCTTTCAGATCCAGGTACCCGGTGGTGACGAAACGCTGTTGTTTACTTATGTTGGCTTTACTGACCAGGAAGCAAATCTCCAGAACCGCACTTCCATTGAAATTACGATGGTTCCGGCTTCTAAATCACTTGATGATATTGTTGTAATCGGGTATGGGTCTGTTAAACGAAAGGACCTTACCGGTGCCGTAGCAGGTATCAATCAGAACGATATTAAATCCCGACCGGTTGCCGACGCGTTGCAGGCAATGCAGGGCAAGGTTGCAGGGGTTGATATAACTTCAAACGATCGGCCCGGCACACTCGGCAGTATCAACATCAGGGGTGTTCGTTCTTTAACCGCATCCAATTCACCTTTGTTTGTGGTAGACGGCATACCGTTGATCACCGGGGGCATCGAATACATTAATCCATTCGACATAGAATCGATCGACATTCTTAAAGATGCTTCTGCAACGGCCATTTACGGATCCCGTGGTGCAAATGGCGTTGTGATAGTTACCACCAAGCAAGGTAAAAGCGGGAAAGTTACCGTCAACCTGAACAGTTCACTCAGGATAGATAATCTTGTTGACAACCAGGAAATGTTTGATGCTTCGGAGTATATAACCTACAAACGATGGGCTTATTATTATGCTGGTTTGAACAACGCCACAGGAGTAAGTTCCAACCCCCGGGGTGATGAGCCTACACTTGCATCAGACAGAACATTTTTCAATGCAACAGGTGATCCGGCCGCCTGGGAGAATATTGCACGTGGCTGGGAATCTGGTACCTGGGACGGCTCAAAAGTACAAACAACAGACTGGCGCGGAATGGTGAAACAGCAAGGGATTATTTCTGATAACAGCATCACTGTGAGTGGTGGAACTGATAAGATCCGTGCCTATGGCTCTTTTGGATACTTGAATAACAAAGGAACTATCAGGGGCCAGTCTTACGAACGATTTTCTGCTAAAGCGAATGTTGATATCACCGCTACCAAATGGCTTTCATTCGGAAGTAATATCAGCGCTACGTACAGCAAACAGGAATATGGTCAGTCGCAGGTTAACATAGCAACGATCGGAACACCACAAGGCGGTTTATATGAGTCTGCCAGGTCGTTGTTCCCCTATGCTGTGCCATACGATTCGACCGGTGCAAGAATTCTTTTTCCTGGCGGCGACAATTCATTTAAAAGCATAGTAGATGAATGGAACTACAACCGCGACCAGCGCGTAACCACAAGGGCGTTCGGAAGCTTTTATGCACAGGTAGATCTAGGTTCAGTTATACCTGTACTTGATGGCTTAAGATACAGAATGAATTTCGGCCCGGATATTTCTTATTCACGCGGAGGAATTTATATTGATGCCAACTCAGTTGCCAATGGTGGAAGCACCAACTATGCTGCCCTGCTTGATTTCAAAACCTTCTCCTATACATTGGACAACCTGTTGTTCTATGATAAAAGTGTTGGCGAACATTCTTTTGGTTTGACGCTGTTACAAAGCCAGACAGTTTATTCAAGAGATACCAGCACCATAACAGGTAACGGGGTGCCATTATCCTCACAGTTGTGGAATGCGCTTACCAGCGGTACCGTGACCGGGCAAATCACAACCAGCTCCAATACGGTCAAACAACAATTGTTGTCATACATGGCCCGTTTGAATTACAGCTTCGCAGACAAATACCTTTTAACTGTTTCTGCAAGACAGGACGGATCTTCCGTACTTGCCGAAGGAAAAAAATATTCCTGGTTTCCTTCCGCAGCGCTTGCATGGCGGATCAGTCGCGAAAACTTTATGAATGCCGGTTGGGTTGATGACCTCAAACTACGGATCGGTGCAGGTGTTACAGGTAATTCAGCGATCGCACCATATTCAACACAGGGAGCCATCATCTCTTTGTTTTATCCTTATGTTGGTGCCAATACGGCTGGAGCGATTCCAAATTCAATTTTTGCAAACAAGGAAATCGGCTGGGAGAAAACAACTCAATATAATCTTGGGGTTGACTTTTCATTATTCAATAGGAGAATCACCGGCACATTTGATGCTTATACCTCTACTACAGAAGATTTGTTGATGCAAAGGTCCATCCCGACTGTCACAGGTTATATCACAACCTTCGCAAACGTTGGGGAGACCGCCAACAGAGGTATCGATTTAAATCTTACAACCGTAAATATCAACCGGAATGATCTTACCTGGACCACTACAATCAATGCTGCCTGGCAGAAGGAAAAGATAGTATTATTAGCAAACGGCAACCAGGATGATATCAATAACAACTGGTTCATCGGTCAGCCTATTGGCGTGATCTATGGATACAAGTCGATGGGTTTATGGCAGGTCGGGGACTCGGCGGCCATGAAATCATTTACTTCAAACGCTTTTTCTCCCGGTAACGTGAGAGTTGCTGATTTGAATGGTGATAAAAAAATAGATCCCAACAATGATCGCCAGATAATCGGTCGCACAAGACCAAACTGGGTTGTTGGTATGACGAACACAGTTACATACAAGGCCTGGGATTTTTCAATTTTCCTATACGGTCGTCTTGACTATTTGTTTAATACAGGAGGCGAAGGTCTGGCGGCACGGGGTGTACAAAGAAAGATAAGTTATTATACGCCTGAAAACCCCAATGCTGAATATCAGAAACCTATCTATAATGCAGGCAATGCGCCGGTAGATCCATACTTTACTGCCTTAGGTTATAAGGATGCATCGTTTATCATGATTCGCAACATCTCACTGGGTTACACATTAACAAGTAAAACGCTTGGCAGATCAGGCATATCCAGTCTGAAGATCTATGCACAGGCTTCCAACCCTGGGATGCTTTACTCCAACATAAAACATCTCAACATGGATGTAGGTGGCCCCACCTGGAACCGCGGATTCATCGTTGGAGTTAATGCATCATTCTAAACTAACAAAATTGCTTTTATGAAAAAGAACAACTGTTATTACATCTTCATAATGACCGTGCTATTTGCTTCGTCAGCCTGTAAGAAAAGTTTTCTTGACGAAGAACTTACCACTGCGCGTACCACTGATTTTTTCAAAACAGATGCCGGTATCCTTCAATTGGCAGCGGGCACTGCATACCAGGTTTTCAATGCGCCATTTAACGGAGAATGGAATTATTCGGCTACAAACTATGGTACCGATGAATTTCATGTTGGTGGTGACCCATCTAACGCGCCATGGAATAATTATGACGCAACTTTTAACGCAATCATTGCTTCGGTCAGCGGTAATACAGCAGCATCTAATCTTCAATGGGATGCGCTTTATACAGGTATTGGAGATGCAAACCTGCTGATCGCAAATTGCATCAACAGCACTTCGACCGATCCTGCTATAAAAAATACCGCGTTGGGTGAAGGTTATTTTTTACGGGCTTATAATTATCTGCGACTGGTGAGTCAATATGGCGGTGTACCACTTCAACTTGAACCGATATCCACCGTGCAATTGGAATTCACAAGAGCAACACCAAAAGATGTTTGTGCACAGATCATTTCCGATTTGACCAATGCAATGCAACTATTGCCGATTGCGGGGAGCCCGGCACGGATAACACAGGACGCCGCAGCACATTATCTTGCTAAAGCCTATCTTTTCAGGGCAAGTGAAATAAACGACTCCTGGAACAGCGATACCAAAGCAGCCGATCTTGCAGCGATCGGACCACTTTGCGACCAGGTGATAGCAAGACATCCGCTTGCTCCGGATTTTGCCGATCTATGGGACTATAAAGGCAGCAACAGCGCAAATGAAACCTTACCTGAAATTATTCTTTCTGCACAATTTACGAGTGATGTAAATACAAATCTTGGTAACGGAAATACACAACACCTCTACTTTGTATCCCGTTACGATGTACAGGATCAGTTAGCACGCGACCTAACCGGCGACCGGCCCTTCAGCAGACTTGCAACAACCTATTTTATTTACCGCATCTATGATATGATCAATGATTCGAGGTTCTGGAAATCATATCGTACAAAAAGTGCAATAAACGGAGCCACTCCGATTGCTCCTAATGTTCAGGGCGACTTAGGGCTGATGTTCGTGATCAATCAGCCAGGTGACAACCGTTTTCCTCTGTCTAAAATATCGCGTACAACCTCAGGTACCAACCTTGTAAAAGATGTATTTGGAACAGGACGAAACATTCCAACCACTTATGTTGCTTATCCTAATGGAAGCACAACTGATGGTGCATTGTATACTGATCTTACAACTGCCGGGCAGGGATTTCCATCGTTGAGCAAACACATGGATGGTTCGAGGAAGTCGTTGAACGATGTTGTTGGCCACAGGGATTTTGTGCTGGCTCGCTCGGCTGAAACTTACCTGGTAGCAGCAGAAGCTAAAATTAAGCTTGCACAGGCCGGACAGGGAAGTTACAGCGATGCGCTCCCATATATTAATGCTGTAAGAACAAGGGCACAATTTCAAAACGGCGAATCAAGATCAGCCTACAACGATGGTGGCAATACCCTCACTTCGGTAACACTGCAAACGCCTGGTGTCGGTATATCCTTTTATCCCGGAAATTCTTATTATGAATCAAACAATATCCCCGTTACAACCGCGGCTTCAGCCAGTCTTGCTATCCTGGATCCGGCTGCGCTCCCGCCACAGGATGAATATATAGCTAATGTCCTGGGGCTTGCTGGTACTTACGACAGAATGATGTGCCTTTTGTTAAACGAACGTTCGCGGGAATTGTGTGGTGAATACAAAAGATGGGAAGATCTGTCGAGAACCGGAACGCTTGTAAAACGTGTACAGGTATTCAATCCTGAGGCAGGGCCGAACATCCAGGCTCATCACATACTGCGACCTTTACCACAAACCTTCCTGGACGGTATTCAGGCTAATGGGGTGGCGTTAACAGGGGCGCAGAAACAAGCTATGCAGAACCCCGGATATTAAAAAATCACCTGAGGGTTTAATTGTAAAATAAAAGCGTTCTTCTAAACGGTTTACCAGCCGTATCGAAGAACGCTTTCTGAACTGTTCCATTGCTGCTTTCGCGGGCAGTGGCATAAAGTACGGCCTAAGGATAGTTAAACAGGGATACGGGATTGTATTTTGTCCGATTATCTTCAGCGGGTACTTTAATATCAAGTGTAACGGTCGCAAAACCGTTTGCTGTGCTATAGTTTTTTACGATTACCAGCCCGAATGCACCGTTTTGTACAACACTTGTAGCCATGTTCCATGAACCCCATCCAATTACAAAACCAGCTCCGGGAACCATGTCACCACTAACCCTTCGGTTGGCTGTAACCACGTTGTAATTTTCGCCCCCCTGATTGGCTGGTGCGATAATTTTTTTCTGAATGAAGTCTGTAAGTTCTCCATCCCAGTTAATTGCACTATATGACGCGTTGTTGATGCTGGTCCTGTTTGCAGTAACCATGGTATACGGCGCCTTTGAGAAACCAGTCATATAGGGCAGCATTGCCGTGTTATAGGCTGCACTTGCATTGAATACTCCTGCAGGAACGATCCTGTCAGCGGTAGCGGTATACTTAATGAAAGCAAAATCCATCATCAACTGATTTTGAGCGGCATTTGCAACATCGAATACATGTGGTGCCTGGTAAGCAGAGAACCAGTTGTTTTTTCCGGGACCGACCTCTGTGGTCAGCACCACGTTTGGAAAATGTAACAACCGCGAGAACACTTTTGATACGGGAAACTCGGTCACCTGCGTTTTGCCTCCTTCGTTAGCTCCACTGATCCTTATCGCTTCAATACCCTTCTGCCCGGCAACAGTAATGTTGAAGGTGAACTCATCAGCAGGAGATCCCAATTCAATTTGCTGCTCTGGACCGTAAACGCCATCTATTTTAATCGCGTAAGTCAGGGCTTGAAAATCTGAACCAGACAAAGCGTTACCTGTAATAACGTTTGCACTATCTGCATAAATAGCATTGATATTGGTAGCGCCACCTGCTAACGCAATACTTACTGCATCTTCGGCTACGGTACCGATCTTAAATGTATCGGAAGCAAACCCACCATGCACATTTGTCGCTTTAATAACAATTGCGGTAAGACCGCTTACAACCTCTACCGGCGCAACAAAAGGAGTGTTCTTTTTATCTGTAAATGCGATTGCTGTACCGGCTGAGTAATTACCATTGATGGCCGTTTGGTAGATGATTGATTCAAGATCAGACTGGGATACCACCTGTCCCTCGATACGAAGTAATTTATTCTCAAACACAGTTTCCTGGTATTTCACTCCATCTTTAAATGTGACTGTTGGCAACTGTCTGATCTCAGACATCGTAACATGAAACTCACTGCTGAAATTTTCTTTGTTGAAAGAAACGATTACGAGTTCCAACATGTCTGGTTCGATGGTGAAGGTGATATCATGCGAAAGATCGGTTGGCAGATCTTCCCGGTCTATATTCACCGGGGTACCTGAAGTAGTACCATTGGCTGTTTTGCGAATAAAATAATATGATAGGCGTTTTACACCGCTTCCTGATTTTATAACAACCGGAATGGTTACCTGGTCGCCCACATTAATTCCCGAAATCTCCTTATAGGTTTCGGAGATGGTGATCTCCGGACCGGCACCAACAGCGTCTTTCCATTCTTTCTTGCAGCCGGCAAGTGCTGCCAGGCATAGCGATGAAAGAATGCATATTTTAAAGAAGTTCCTTAATGTCATCGTCATAAGTTTTTTATCTGATAAAATTTAATTCAGCAACAACAGGCAAGTGATCGGAAGCATAGTACTCGCTTATGATACGGTGATTCGCTACGCTAAATGCACCAGCCGGTTTGTAGGCAATATAATCTATCACTGACCTTGGTAATTGCGCAGAGAAAGTTGGTGGGCAATTACCGCCTTTGCATGTGCGGGTAAACATCCCATCCATGATGCTGAAAAATTCGGTGGCGCTTTCCATTTCGTTCAGGTCGCCTGCAAGGATTACCGGGCCTTTAACAGGGCCGATCAGTCTTGTTATGTCTCTCATCTGTTGCACCCGGTTGGTGGCACTGTTGTGTTGCAAATGTGTAGCAGCAAGGGTCAGCGAATCTATACCGGGCAGGTCCACTACCGCGGTACCCAGTACCCGTTGCTCTGTAGTTTCATTTTCTTTGGTGAGCATATATTTTTTGATGCTCCTCAAAGGATATTTGCTGAGTATGGCAACACCATACATGCCCCGTCCAACAGAAGTTGCTGAGTAAAAAGCAAAATTCATCTTTGTTCTTGCTGCCAGGTCCTTTGCCTGGTCGCCACCGTAACCGTTTCTGCCGGTATTTTTATCTACCTCCTGTAAAAATACAAAGTCCGGATTGGCATCTATGATCACCTGCGCGGTGGCTGCAATATCGGTTTCACCGGGTTTAGACGGTGGAACCAAAGCATGAATATTGTACGACATCACTGTTAAGGTAGAAAGCAAAGGCTGGTCATCATTGTTGCCTCCGTAAGTGTTGTCGCCCATTCCCAGTTCTACCTGCTGGGGAGGTGTATTGGGCATGTAGGGATCCTTGTTACATCCCTGCATCACCGCCAGAACAAGCAGCGCAAGGAATGTGTTAATACCAGCTATTTTATAAATCTGTTTTCGCATAATGTTTCCGTTTTCTTTGAGCCTTACTGCCAGCCTGGGTTTTGTGTAAGATTTTTATTTAACGTTAAATCTTCTATTGGCAATGGCCACAGATAGTCGCGAGCTTCGTTGAATGTTTTATTGATATTTCTGTTAGTGAGGATGTTTCCTTTATTTCCTTCAGACAAATCACTTGCAGGGAACTGGAACGCGCCGGTAGCCGGTGGTTTCGCACCTTCATATATTTCTATCTCCGGTACGCCATTACCATCGAGATCGTAAAACCCTTTGCCCGGGAAATACATACCCTTGAAAGGATCGGCAAGTAAATGGCCCTCTTTCCAACGCATAAGATCTTCCCAGCGCAGATTTGATTCCATCACCAATTCTATTCTGCGTTCCCTGCGGATCTCAAGTATCACTCCTTTGTTCTGACCACTTACATTTCTATAAAGATTGGCCTGGTAAGGATCAGGATCGCCATTTGCGGCAGCCATATTAAGGTTTGGCATGCCTACGCGATCGCGCAACAGTTTAACAGAACGGTCAAGATCATCCTGGGTTAAGGTGCCGAGCTCCGCTTTTGCTTCTGCATAGTTCAACAATACCTCTCCCAAGCGGAAGATTGCCATATCCTGGTACGACTGACCATTACCATCAAGGCTGGCATCAACCATCCATTTTATGGGCTGATAACCGGTCATGGTAGCTTCGAAATCAACAGACGAATTTGAAGTTGCCCCTACTCTCCTATATCCTGGTGTACGAATGGTTTGTGCGAGACGGGGATCCCTGTTCTTAACCTCATCGGAAAACTGCATTGTTTCATAACCGGGTATATCGGTGAACCGGCTGCCATCACTCATGAGGTAACTGTTCACGAGTCTTTTTTCAAATCCGGGTTTTCCCTGCGTTCTTGCCGTGATATAAAACTGGAGACCATGACGCAGACTTAATTCGTTTGAATACCTCCTGCCAAGTATTACTTCATCGGCAACAGCATCAATATTCAACGTTGCAAACAGGTCCTGGTAAGGTTTCCCGGTAGTACCACTGGTTTTGTTGTACACTGAATAAACTGAAGAACCCATCAATTCTTCAGATGCGGCAACGCACTCGTTCAGAAACCGTGTTGCATCGGGAAGTCCGGATTCATGATATTTTCTCCAGGTTCCTTCATACAGGGTTATCCTCGATTTCAATGCCAGAGCGGACCATTTGGTGACGCGTTCAACACTTTTAGTTGTCTTAAGATGT
>JAEZGI010000084.1 GCA_023416995.1 Bacteroidota bacterium | reverse complement strand
GATGGTTGCAACGTTGCATTGATAACAACTGCATCAGTGCCAGCCAGCGCATCTTTTGCCGTCAAAGTTGGATAGATGTCTTTTGGTGTGAGCCTGTAAATGCTGCCTGTCAGTAAATCGACGGCGAGACCGGGTACGCCACCTGTCATTACATTGCCCAAAAACCAGTAATCAAGTTTTCGTTTCAATTGTAACTCATAAGGCTCGTAGCCAGGCACAGTTAATACCAGCTTGTGATCTTTTCGCCTTTTCATCCTGATTACCGCAGGCGTCTTTCCAAAACGTTTTCCATCAACATAAATGGTTGCAGAACGTGGGTCGGAGGTGATGATAAATTTCTGAAGGGGGCCGTGTACAACGGTGGCGCAGCCAGGAGCAAGCGCAATCGCTATCAAAAGAAACAGGAGCGGGCAGGGTTTCATGGTTTGGATTATCGCTTAAGATACTCAATCTGGCCGCAGGATGCAAGCACCGTCGTTAAAAACTGATTCGCATCAATACATTGCCTTTAATTAAACCTTGCGACCTTACCGTGACGGGACTTCTAATGCTGTCGTGACTGCAGTCTTAATCAGGATATGCAAGTTTTCATAATAGTAGCGTCACCTAAATGAGACCAGTTACAATATAGATGGTTGCCATCATTTCGGAAGCACTATACGGAATGTTGTGCCCTTGCCTTGTTCTGAAGATTTTACAAATATTTGCCCGGAGTGATATTGTTCAACGATCCTTTTTGTGAGACTTAAACCGAGGCCCCAGCCCCGTTTCTTAGTTGTGAAGCCGGGTTTAAACACCGTTTGCATGTTGTGTTTTGGAATGCCTTTGCCTGTATCAGAAACGTCAATCACTATAGTGGATGCGTTTTCCTGCAGTTCTACCCCGATGTTTCCTTTCCCTTCCATCGCATCCAGCGCGTTTTTCAACAGGTTTTCAATTACCCAGTCGAACAATGGCGGCGAGATCCGCGCAATCATCTCCCTTGCCCCCTGGGCATTCACTGTAAATTTCACCGCGCCCGGCGCACGTTTGCGGATATAATCAACCATACTGTTTACCTGTAACAACACATCGTTTGGTTCGAGTTGCGGAGTGCTGCCGATTTTTCCAAAACGATCACTTACAAGACGCAAACGTTCAACATCTTTCGACATCTCCTGTACCATCATCGCATTGTCGGGATTGTCTTTCAACATCTCCACCCAACCATGTAAAGAACTGAGCGGTGTGCCGAGCTGATGTGCCGTTTCCTTCGCCATACCCGCCCAAACCTGGTTTTGGACCGATTTGTAACGACTGGTCAATGCCGTGATGGTGATGATAATAAACAAACCCACGATCAGCAGTTGCACAATAGGGTAGTACCGCACCTGGTTCAGGAGGCCTGTATGGCCATAATAATAAATATTACGTTCTGTTGGGTCAGAAGGGTTCGTCCATTCTACAGAGGGATTTTCTGATTTGAATGTTTCCAGCATTCTGGCAACATAGGTAGAATCTTCTGCAATTGCGGCCGAATCTAGGTTTACATGATCCAGTATGTTCCCGTTCTCATCGGTAACTATTATAGGGATCGTTTTATTTTCTGCGATGATGATGCCCGCCAGCTTATCACTTAATCCACTCTGATCGTACATAAGTAATTTGCCGGCTTCTACCCATTGTTCAACCTTAAGTCTTTCTTCACGGGCAATCTTTCTTGCAAGGAACTGTGAATAGAAGATGGTGCCGCTAACAATTGCGATGGCAACGATTGCGAGCCCCGTTCGCCAGTTGAAAAGTTGAATCATTGGCTAATTTACGAATCATCGGGTCATTATCTTAACAGTTGATGGCCCGGGATTTGGATATTGAACTCCATCCTGTATTTTTGACCACATTTATAAGAACTTATTTGTCACCTCTCGTATCAATAGTCATACTTAACTGGAACGGCCGATCATTCCTGGAAGATTTTCTGCCTTCGGTGGTAGCATCCACCTATCCGCATAAAGAAATTGTGCTGGCAGATAATGCCTCGACCGATGATTCCGTAGCGTTTGTGCGTGACCGTTATCCTGATATAAAGATCATTCAGCTCGAATCAAATTTTGGTTTTACAAAAGGATACAATGAGGCGCTGAAACTGGTGCAAGCCCATTATTACATTTTGTTGAATACAGATGTAGAGGTTACTCCGGGTTGGATAGAACCTATGGTCGAGTTGCTTGAGAACAATCCGCAGATCGGTATTTGTCAGCCAAAACTTTTGCAGCATACCAATAAAGATTTGTTTGAATATGCAGGTGCTGCAGGAGGATGGATCGATAAACTGGGTTATCCGTTTGCGCGCGGTCGAATCTTTGATTATTGTGAGAAGGATGACGGCCAGTATGATGCGGCACAGCCCGTGTTCTGGGCGAGTGGCGCTGCCATGTTTATCCGTGCTTCATTGTATCATAGGCTCGATGGATTTGAAGAATATTTTTTTGCGCACCAGGAAGAGATCGATTTGTGTTGGCGGGCACAGCATGCCGGTTTTGAGGTGTATGCCTGTCCCGCGTCAGTTGTTTATCATGTCGGAGGTGGAACATTGCCAAAGGGTAATGCGCGGAAGGTGTTTCTGAACTTCCGTAATAACCTTATTATGATGGCAAAAAATCTTCCCGTTGCAGAAGCGATTGTAAAGGTGAGTTGCCGCTTCTGGCTCGATGCTATCTCAGCCTGGAAATCGTTGTTTGCAGGACAGGGAAAATATTTTGTTGCGGTAATTGAGGCACATCTTGCGTTTTTTTACTGGTTATTTGTAAAGAGAAAACACAGTTTATTTCCCGAAACACGAAAAGGTAAATTGCATGGAATGTGGTACAGCAGCGTAGTGTGGGCACATTTCGTTGAGGGAAAGAAAAAGTTTATGGAAATTGTTAAAAAGAAATCTGATATTTTCAATTGAAACATTATTTTTGCACTGCAATTAACTTGTTATGGATCAAGCACAAGAAAAAGATTTTAGAGAAAAGGATTTCAGTTATAACTGGGTAAATTCATCTGTATTTCTGTTTTATCTACAGGTCTTTTGTATTATGGCGTTGTTATTAGGTGGATGTTATAGTTTGTATACACATCGTTATAAAGGCAACCCTAAGGTTGAGGTTCCTGAGAACACCCTTTATACACCGAAGTATAAATAATTTAGCATAAAAATTTTGTAGGAACGTAAGGATCATTATCTTTGCCGTCCATTAAAAAAACGACCGGGTTAAGAGCCGGGTTGAATAACAAAAAAAGTTCTTTAAATCAGTTTTGCGGAAGTAGCTCATTTGGTAGAGCACGACCTTGCCAAGGTCGGGGTGGCCGGTTCGAGCCCGGTCTTCCGCTCAAAGATCCAAACCTTGTGTTTGGATTTTTTTTGTTCATGCCTGAAGGTTTTGCTTTTAGGTTTGTAGCAAAAAAGACAGTCTACATTTTTTTGCCTGGCTTATGTCGGGCAAGCACCTGGGTGGCGGAACTGGTAGACGCGCTGGACTTAAAATCCAGTTTCCCGCAACGGAAGTACGGGTTCAACTCCCGTCCCGGGTACAAACATATCCTCGTTGTATTCTATTTATAGATTATTGCGGGGATTTTTTGTGCGCTGTTGTGCCGGAGCACCCGCTGCTTGTTTGACAACGCAAGTCGTTAGAATCCTATAACAGGACAATTGAAATTCATTGACCGGTGCAATTACTATTCGAAACCGCGCGCTTGCTTATACGTGAATATGACATCAGGGATATTCCTGCCGTTCATGATTATGCCAGCCAGGATGTTGTGGTGCAATATGCTAATTGGGGACCTAATACATTAAAGGATACGGAGCTGTTTTTTCACGAGGTAGAAGTAAGCCGATACAGAGAACCCAGACTTACTTATGCGTGTTGTATGGAGCTTCGCGATTCCGGGAAGCAAATAGGCGGTTGTGAAATTGAAATTGATGCTTCAGAACTCAGCGTTGCAACTATCGGGTATCTTATAAATCCACTTTATTGGAATCAGGGCTTCGCTACAGAAGCTACGTTAGGATTAGTAAGCTTTGCCAGCAATGAGTTGGCTCTTCAACATCTTTCCGCCACTTGTGATGAAAGGAACATTGCTTCACGAAGAGTTCTCGAAAAATGTGGGTTCAGGCTCGATCGCATTATTAAGAACGATTTTGTCCAGAAAGGTTTTCTCAGAACAACCTTGTTGTTTACTTTGGATTTGAGTTCATGAGTCCACTGGTAATTTGAGCGGCATAGAGTACTTTGTCTAAGTGAGAATCACACACTATCCATTCCGTAAGATTTTGGCCGGGTTCACCAACGAAGCGTTTATGGTGGTTAGCAACACGGTTAATACCGCGATTGCCAACGACAAGATACCGGCTAGCAAAAATATGGTCCAGCTGAGTGTGATGCGATAAGCATAGTTTTCAAGCCAGTTATGCATAAGCCACCAGGCCGCGGGAATGGCGAACGCCATCGCTATGATGACAGGTTTTAGCAGATCGATGAGTAATTTTCTCATAATGTTCCATGATGTCGCGCCAACGATCTTCCTGATGCTGATCTCTTTTAGCCGTTGAGTAATACTCAATGTAGAAAGGGCCATTAAGCCTAATGAGGAGATTGATATTGCAATGATGGAAAAGCAGACGAACAATGTTCTGAATTGTCTCTCTGATTTATACATCTCATGGAATGTATCGTCAGAGAAATGAAAATTTAATGGCAGCCCAGGGGCGAGATCGCGCCATTTACTTTGCAACGCATCTATCCCGGCGAACAAATTTTGAGAGTTACCAGTCAAAGTGATAAATGTAAACAGACGGGGCAGCACTTTGAAAGTAAGGGGTTGTACGTCCTCCCGGAAAGAATCAAAGGTAAAATCTTTAATGACGCCGACTATTGTGCCGGGCTTATCCCCTTGCCAGTAATTTTTCCCAATTACGTCTTCCGCGTTTGCAAATCCAAGAGTTTTTACTGCTGCTTCATTAATTATAATCGAATTAACTGAGTCTGAGGCAAAATCTTTCGAGAACGCCCTTCCTGCGACAACACTTATATTGTATTGCTGAAGAAAGTCATAATCTATAGGATAAAGGTCCCACTCGACCTCATAGTTGGTCTGATAAGCTGACTGAACCCTTATGCTGGTCTTCCGGGTTTGTTTACCCGGCACGCTGCCGGAAATAGAAACCAGATCAAAACCTTTCAACTCCTGCAGTTGTCGCTTTACAGGATCAACCGCACCTCTGATCCTGTCATCAAAATGAAAATCTACTATCAGTTTGTTTGCCTTGTTAAAACCCAGATCAGCGTTCTGCATAAAATCGAGCTGTCGGTATACTACTATGGTTGCAACGATAATAAGAATAGAGATTGTAAACTGGAAGACTACCAACCCTTGTCTTATAATAGCGGCCCTGGTACCACTGTTGAATTGTCCACCGAGACCACCAAAAGGCGTAAGATGTGAAAGGTGCAGCGCCGGGTACAAGCCTGACAACGCACCTATCCCCAGAGCTATCATAAAAACAAGGATCACCTCGCCTGGATACCGGAATATACTTTCATCTAACACGTTGCCGACCACCTGATTAAAGACGGGTAGCAACATGGCGCTGACCGCGATGGCCAGCATAAATGCGATAAACGATAAGATCAGGCAATCGAGCGCAAACAAAAACACCAACTGTTGTCTCGTTCCCCCAAGAGCTTTTCGCAGCGACATCTCCCTGGCTCGTTTAAATGAAAAGGCAGTGGCCAGATTGATGAAGTTGATACAGGCAACGATCAATACCAAAACAGCGACAAAACCCAGTATATAAAGATTGCGCATGTTGCCGCTTGCAGAACTTCCTGTTCTCCATCCGCGCGGTTTTCCTTCAAGATAAACAGATTTCAGTGGCTCAAGCTGAAGCCTGTATTTGCTTTCTTTTGACATTTTCGTGCCCGCAAACTTTGTGATTTCATCACTCAGTTTGGGAATGTTAATATCGGAGGGCACGACAACGTAGGTATAGAACCCGAACAATTCCCAGTTTGCTGCTCTTGGAGGGTTGAACTCTTTTAGCAATGTCGCCATAGACAATATAATATCAACCTTGAAATGTGAGTTGGAGGGTATGTCTTTCATCACTCCGCCTATGATTGCTGGATATTTCCCATCCAGAAGTAAAGTCTTATTGAGTACATCTGCAGTCCCGAAATATCTTCTTGCACCACTTTCTGAAATCACCAGTTTGAAAGGTGCATCAAGGGCGGTTTTGGCTTCGCCACTGATAAGAGGAAATGTAAAAACAGAAAATAGGGTGGAATCAGCATAAGCCAGTTTTTCCTCATTGAAATTCGCTTCATCTTTTTGAACCAACATATAATCAAGAAACACCCGGGTGAATGCTTCTACTTGCGGGAAAGTTTTTTCAATAGCGGGTCCCATTGGAGCGGAAGTACTTTGATACCCGACTCCAGTAGAGGTTTGAACGTCAGTAACCAATCGGTAAATATTGTCGGCTCTTTTATGATAGGCATCATAGCTGAGCTCAAACCGTACATATATTAAGACAAAAAAGCAGACGCATAAGGCAGTGCTGATACCTATGACATTACTAACACTGAATAACTTATGTTTGAAAAGGTATTTAAGCGATGAGCCGAGAGAGTTTTTCAGCATTGTATTTGATTTAGTCGTATTGGAAGAAATGCTTTAGCAGATTTGCATGCGCTGGTGTTTGAACAAAGATCGCGGGTTTAGACTTTTTGTAGCAAATTAAAACAAGCTATCCCGTAGCCCGAGCGGCACCCGGGAGGAGATGATGGTTATAGTTGCTCCGAATAGACAGCTAAGAATAAACTGAATGTTGGATTTAATGCCTGGCTGTCAGACGCCCATCATAACACAGCCGTGACGCGGTTAAAGATAGGAAACGTTAAGTCGACCATCCTCATAAGGTTATCTCCCATAATTCGGAAGGTTTCGTAAAAATAGAAGTTTTTTTTCCTTATTTTATTTATATTCGTTTAAGCGCTTCGCTCGGAAGATTTATAGAACCTGATCGTCTACCACTTCAAAAACCAGCTATTTATGAAAAATCCAGGGGTTTTCATCTTGCTCGCTATTCTGAGCATCCAAATCTCATTTGCTCAAACCAAACCTGTCACCGGCCGGGTGATCGATAGAGATCGATCGGAAGCGTTGCCCGGTGTCTCAGTTTCCATTAAAGGTTTACAAACCGGAACAACGACCGATGCAGAAGGGAAGTTCTCATTAAACGCCGCAGCTAACGCAACACTGGTTTTTTCTTTCGTAGGTTACGCTACACTGGAAGAACCCCTGGCAGGTCGCACGGATCTGAACATCACACTGGCACCCGACAATGCTGACCTTAACCAGGTGGTGGTTGTAGGTTATGGGAAAGAAAAGAAAGTAAATGTTATCGGCTCCATCGCCACCGTTTCCAGTAAAGACATTGTTTCATCACCCGTGTCAAGTGTGTCTAATGCACTTGCAGGGCGCTTACCAGGTGCCATCGTTCAGCAACGATCCGGCGAACCCGGAGCTGACTTTGCATCAATCCTTATCAGGGGTACCAACACACTTGGTAACAACTCACCACTTGTGATCATTGATGGTATACCTGGCAGAGATCCCAATACCAACCAAACCACGAACGATTATGGCAATCAAGTCGTTGATGGAAGCGGAGGTCGTGATCTGAACTCTATCAACCCCGAAGACATAGAAAGTATCAGCGTTCTGAAAGATGCATCAGCAGCTATCTATGGCGCGCGCGCTGCAAACGGGGTTATTCTAGTAACAACAAAAAGAGGTAAAGCAGATAGTCCGCCCACCTTCAGTTATTCGTTTTATACCGGCCAGCTTTCGCCAATCTCTTTGCCAAAGATGGCCGATGCGGCAACATATGCGCAGATGTTACGCGAGATGGAAATGTACAAAGGTGTGGATCCTTCTAATCTCACCTATACCGAAGAAGACGTAGAAAAATTCAGATCGGGCCGATATCCATGGACCCATCCTAACTCAAGCTGGTTCGATCTTGCATTAAAAAAGCATAGCACCACGCAGAATCATAACTTCTCAGTAAATGGGGGATCAAAAAACGTCAACTACTTTGTTTCATTTGGAACACAGTCGGCAGATGGTATTTACCGTGATGCAAATGCTAAAAAATTCAATCGTTATAACCTTCGCGCCAATGTAGACGTTAAGGTAAATAACTATCTCAATATCGGGTTCGATGTTGATGGATCGCAGGAAAACCGCATGGGGCCTTCGCTTGACGCACAAACAGTATTTAACGTGATCAATCAGAACAAACCCACCACCACCGCCATTTATCCAAATGGTTTGCCAGGTGTGGGCGCTTTTGGTGCTTCTTATCAACCCTTAATCCGGTCAACACTTGAAGGAGGTTTCGATGATGATAAAAGATATCGCAGCAACAACAAGATCAATGCACTATTGAAGATACCCGGTGTTGACGGTTTAACCATATCCAGCTATTTTGCTTATGATATCTTTTTTGGGAAAAGAAAATATTTCGATCACCCGGTAACGGGTTATTCACTGGATGAGGCCGCTTATCTCGCAGCGGGTAATGATGGGAGCCAGGATGGATCTGCTTTCCTGATCCCCAGTTCTGACGGTTATGATCCCCAGCTTACTAACACATATAATCATACCAATGCAAAAACCTTTCATGCACGGGTAAACTATGACAAAACTATTAATGAGTCGCACAACATCAGTGCATTCATTGCCTATGAATCCAACGAAACCAATGGTACCGGCATGACCGCCTTCCGCCGCTACTTTAACAGCACCCAGTTGCCTTACCTGTTTGCAGGTGGTGACGATCTAAAAAACAATTCTGAATTTGTTACACTTGATGCAAGGGTAAATTATTTCGGAAGGTTGAGTTACAACTACAAACAGAAGTACCTGTTGCAGGTGGCTTTCCGACGCGATGGTTCACTGCGGTTTTCAGAAGAGAACGGTCGCTGGGGCAACTTCCCCAGTGTACTTGCAGGATGGGTAGTGTCAAACGAAGATTTCTGGCAGGATAAGGTTCAGTTTGTTGATTATTTAAAACTCAAAGCTTCATGGGGTAAGATGGGTAATGATGCGGTACCACCCTTTCAATATCTTGCCGCATATGCATACGGGTTAGGTTCTGTATTTGGCAGTAATGGTACATATTACCCGGGCTTATACCAGTCAAATGCACCAAACCCAATGATAACCTGGGAGGTCGCAAATGTTTATAACGCAGGTTTTGAATCACAGTTCCTGGATCGTCGTTTAACATTCAATGCAGAATTCTTTTTTCAAAGGAGAAACAATATCCTGATAAAAAGAAATGCATCAGTGCCGGCGTTTGCAGGCATAGTATTGCCTGATCAGAACTTTGGTATTGTAGAAAGTAAAGGTTTTGAAGCCGAGTTAGGATATAACGGTACTATCAGCAAAGATATCTCTTATGCGATCAATGGAAACGTTGCCTTTGCACGTAACCGCATCATACAATTTGACGAGCCACAGGTGCTGATCCCTTGGCAAAGACTTACCGGTCACCCGATAGGTTCAGAGCTTTTATACGAATCTGCCGGAATTTTCAGGGACCAGGATCAGATTGATAAAACACCACATGTTCCGGGTGCTATACCAGGCGACGTGATCATCAAAGATCAAAATGGTGATAATGTTATTAATGAAGCCGACCGTATTGTTTATGCTAAAACTGCTAATCCTGAGATCACTTATGGCTTATCACTCAACCTTCGTTACAAAGGATTTGCATTAAGTGCACTTGTTAATGGGGCAGGTTCTGCATGGGTAAGAATGCTTGGCTCACAACAGGGTGCCGCCGGTGATTATTACCAGTTCCATGCTGATGGCCGGTGGACACCAGACAATCCCAATGCAAGCAAACCCAGGGCATACGATGGATTCACTACTTATTGGAGAGGTAAATACCCAACCGATCTTGAATACCAGGATCAGAGTTATGCAAGACTTAAAAACGTGCAGCTTAGTTATTCCGTGCCACGCTCTGTATTCAGATTTGATATGATCCGCGATATACAGGTGTATGTGCAAGGCCAGAACCTGTTCCTGATTTATTCTTCTAAAGACAGGATCTGGGATCCCGAGTTCAGCGGCGTGCGGGATAATTACCCACTCATGCGCGTGTTGTCATTAGGGGCCAGGATTTCATTTCAGTAAGCATCGTGTTTGTTAAATCATCTAAAATCTATTTATGAAAAGATATATAAACCAGTTGTGTGTTTTGACGCTGGTGCTGTTGTTGACTGCCTGCGAAAAATCGGGCATTCTTGATAAAACGCCACAGGATCAATATTCTGAAGCAGTGCTTTGGTCAGATATCGGGCTCGTAGAGTCGTATGTCATTGACGCCTATCAGAGTACTAAAATCGGATTTTCCCAGCACATGCTCTCAAGCGTAACGGATGAAGCATACTCAACATTCGGTCATGGTATTGAAGTATATGTGCAAGGTAATATCACACCCGAGAATACAGCTCCCTGGGATATCACAGGGTATTCGTTTCCGTCCTGGAACGCGTATTTCTCAAACATTCAGAAATTAAATACGCTGATAGCAAGAATTGATGAAGTACCAGAAGCTTATCCTGAAGCACAACGTGCCACCATCAAAATGCGTTCAGATGCTATAAAAGGTGAAGCTTATTTTCTCCGCGCATTCTGCTATACGCAGCTGATGCGGATGTATGGCGGTGTGCCACTGTTAACTGAACCACTCACATTAAACGATGATTACAACAGCATCACCAGGAACTCATTTGAAGAAACCGTTGCGTTGATCGCGGCCGATTGTGACAGGGCAGCGGCATTGCTTCAACCAAAATCAGCAACTCCTTTGGGCCGCGCAACCACAGGCGCTGCGCTGGCGCTGAAAAGCCGGGCACTGTTATTTGCCGCAAGCGATCTCACTGCAGACGGAACTGCAGCCAACAAATTTGTTGGATACGAAAATCCTGACAGACCCGCATTGTGGAGGGCAGCAAGAGATGCAGCAAAAGCTGTAATAGATCTTGGTACTTATCAACTGGAAGATTTTGGTGCACCTGACAAAGCGGCTGTAGCACAGAAGTATTTTGACTTCTTCAAGGCAAAAACCCTCAGTAGCGTTGAAGTAATCTGGGGTAAACAATATTCCCTGGCAAACGGCGATGAGAACCAGGTAAATCTGTGGAACGGCGGTAATGGCTGGAACCTATGGGCAAGTAATTCACCCACACAGAATCTTGTGGATGCTTACCAGATGGAAGATGGCACCGATTTTCTTGACCATTTTGAAATAAACGGTAATAAACTATATAAAAACGTTTCATCTGCCTTTAATAGTCAGAATCCTTATTACAACCGCGAGCCAAGATTTTATGCTTCTATACAGTATGATAGTGCGATATGGAGGCCACGTCCGCCAGGTTTACAGGCCATTGATCCTTTGGGTGTGTACGACAGAAGGACAAGGGTCGTTATATCAGGCGGCACACAGGTCAGCAGAAGTTTTGGACTTGATACAAGACAAGGACCCGTGTCAGGATTTAATGGAAGTTTTACAGGTTACGTGATGCGCAAAATGCTTGATGACGGGATTGATGCCAATGTGCAGAATAACTCAAATGTATGGATTGAAATGCGGTATGCAGAGGTGCTGTTAAATTATGCTGAGGCATTAATTGCACTCGGTGAAACTGCTACTGCCGCGGATTATATTAACCAGGTAAGAAACCGCGCTGCTCTCCCTGACTTTACGGGTGATATCACCGAAGCTTTGCGTTATGAACGAAAAGTTGAGCTTGTTTTTGAAAATCATCGCTGGTATGATATCAGGAGGTGGAAGATACTCAACGAAGCACTTGAAGATGTAACCGGTGTTGATATCACTGAAACTACAAACAATGGTGTCAAATCAACAGAATGGAAACAAATACCTGTTGAGGTGAGGAATCCTTCATCAAAGATGTATTGGTTGCCTATAGCATCAGATGAGATGCGTAAAGCACCACAGTTACAGCAAAACCCTGGCTATTGATAGGGTCCGGTTAATTGGCTTTTTACTATAAAAGTGTTTCTTTATTTTTAAGGGAACACAAACAGGACAATGATTTACATTACGCAATTGATCTATATACGGTCGGGTAAGGAATTGGTCTTCGAACAGTTTGAATCAGTTGCCTTGCCGTTAATCGATAAGTACAATGGAAAGCTTTTATTACGTGTAAGACCCGGCGCGGAAGCTTTTATCGCTACCAACGTTGACCAGCCTTATGAAATACATTTTGTTCAGTTTGAAACCGATGACGACCTGGCCGCTTTTATGCAGGATGAAGGGCGAAAAAAATTTTTACATCTTAAGGAAGAAGCCATCAGTTCCGTATTACTTGTAAAAGGACAAAAGATTGGCTAATGCGGATAATTGTGGACCGTGTTGATTCCTTTTTTAAAATTTACATTTACTGCTTATAAATAGGCATGGCTCAGCGTATGAATATCTTAACCCGACATCTGTTTAATATAGCTCTTCTTCTTGTTTCATTTGATTGTTTTGCACAAACCGGTAATGTGTCATATGCCCTTGATAAGGCTACAATTACGAAGGGACAGAACCTGTTCCAGGTGAAATGTGCCAATTGCCATAATTTTAAACAACAGGCCATTGGTCCAAATCTTACCGGCATCACATCGCAGGTGTCGCCACAATACCTGCAGAAGTTTATTCGCAATTCACAGGAGCTGATTAAAGCAGGTGACAAACGTGCGGTGGCGGTGTTCAACCGTTTCAAGGTTCCGATGCCACCCAATCCTGACCTTACCAACGATGATCTTCACGCACTATTATCCTTTATTCATACCCAAAAAGCACAGCCGCAGACTGTTGATAAATCCACCGCTGGTCTGGGACAGCCCAAAGACAATCCCATTCCCGCCATAATAAAAAAATCTGACCTTGTTATAAACCTGCAACAGGTGGCAACGGCACCGGCAACCTCAGATAAAATTCCGGTGGCACGTATCAACCAAATGACCGTGTTGTCTGGCAGTAAGGAGAGACTATTTCTTCATGATCTGCGTGGGCCCTTATATGAAATGAAGGATACAATGTTTGATGTTATTTTTGACATGTCAAAGCGGATGCCTCATTTTATGCATAGTCCCGGCCATGCAAGTGGTTTCGGGTCTTTTGCTTTTCATCCGGAGTTTTATGATAACGGTTTATTATACACCACGCACACTGAAAAAACTACCGGTAAAAAATCCGATTTTGGTTTTGAAGATTCTATCAAAATATTCTATCAATGGGTGCTGACTGAATGGAAGCTAAAAGATCCCGGGGCAGCGGAATTTGAAGGTATGCCCCGCGAACTTTTACGAATCGATGTGCCATCACAGATCCACGGGGTACAGCAGATATCATTTAATGAAGTGGCCAGCCGTGATTCAGCTGATTACGGGTTGTTATATATTGGCATTGGTGATGGCGGCTCCGCTGAATCAGGTTATTCTCATTTGTGTAATAGTACCAAAACAATTCTCAGCACCATTATCCGTATTGATCCGGCGGGTAATAACAGTCGTAATGGAAATTATGGTATACCTGATAATAATCCATTTGCAAAATCAAAAGATAAAACCATTGTAAAAGAAATCTTTGCCCGTGGTTTCCGTAATCCAAACCGCTTTACCTGGACAAGCGATGGTAAAATGCTTGCTTCAGATATTGGCCTGGCAAATATTGAAGAACTGAACCTTGTTGTTGCGGGAAAGGATTATGGCTGGCCAATGCGTGAAGGAAGCTTCCTGCTCAATTACAGGGGTAAGATGCATAAAGTGTACAATCTGCCTGCAGGAAAATGGCCCTATATCAACCCGGTTGCTCAATACGATCATGATGAAGGTAATGCCATATCCGGCGGATTTGTTTATGAAGGTTCCATTCAAGCATTGCGCGGCAAATATGTTTTCGGCGATATCGTGAAGGGAAGATTATTTTATGTAGAAGCAAAGGAACTTCAGTTGAACCGCGGGTCCGCTATCAAAGAATTTAATGTCAGCTTCAATAACGAAATCTCCGATTTTCTCAAGATCACCAATAGTGCAAAGGCCGATCTGCGCCTCGGAAGGGGCCCCGAAAAAGAGCTGTATATCTTCACAAAAACTGACGGAAAAATCTGGAAAGTCACCGGATGCACGAAAGAAAACGAAAGCGGGAAATAGGGTTCTCACCAAAATTACCACTACATCCTTGTGAAAACCTTTCAAAAGATTGAATTTAATTTCGAAAGGAAATAAAAATAGTTATATTCGCTTCGTAGTGTTACGAAAGATTTTGCTCAAGGCTGAGTCTTATCCGGAAGCTGCAATCACAAGCTAAACGCCTTGGAGTATAGCCGTATGAAAAGAAGGGCTGCGATAAAAAATTTGCTGACTATTGCCGGTGGTATCACCTTGTTACCAGCGTGTCTGAACGAGCCGGGAAAGGCATCTGTCGCACTTAACAAGTTAGATATCTCATCAATCGATGAAGCGTTGCTTGCTGAAATAGCTGCGACCATTATTCCCAAAACCGATACACCTGGCGCCAAAGAAGTCGGTTCTCATCTTTTTGTTCTTACTATGGTCGATGACTGTTATGAAAAAGAGGAGCAGGACCAGTTTGTACAAGGTTTGCAGGCATTGGGCAAACACACCAAAAAACAATTCGGCAAATCGTTTGTCGACTGCACACCGGCTGAAAGACAACAGGTACTGCAGTCAATTGAAGACAAGGCCGATTTTCCTCCCGAGGTATTTGCATTTTATAAAATCATGAAAGAAAAAACGATCCAGGGATACATGACTTCCAGGTATGTTGTAATGGATGTGTTGAAATATGAAATGGTTCCATCTGTTGCATACAATGGTTATCACCCCGTAAAATCTGTTGAATCAAATGGGCGATAAACTGAACGGTACAATAAAGGAGCGTACGTTTGACGCCATCGTTATTGGGTCAGGTATGAGTGGCGGCTGGGCCGCAAAAGAGTTCACCGAAAAGGGGCTGAAACCGCTTGTATTAGAGCGTGGGAGAGATGTACGTCATATAAAGGACTATCCCACTGCAAACAAACTTCCATTTGAGTTTGAACACCGGGGTACTTTGCCGCTTGATGTGCAAAAGGCAAATCCGATTGCCAACCGTTGTTATATCTTCAGAGAAGATGCCGCTCATTATCTGGTAAAAGATGATGAACATCCATATATCCAGGAGCAGCCATTTGATTGGTTTCGTGGCTACCAGGTTGGAGGCAAGTCGCTCATTTGGGCGAAAGCAACGCAACGGTGGAGTGATTTTGATTATGAAGGCCCCGCCCGTGACGGCTTTGCAGTTGACTGGCCCATCCGCGAAAAAGATATGGCACCATGGTACAGTCATGTAGAAAAATTTGCAGGCATCGCGGGTAACAGGGACGGCCTGAAACAATTGCCCGATGGTGAGTTTTTACCTGCATTTCCATTGAATGTGGTAGAAGATTATTTCAAAGATCAGCTTCGGAGGAAATATCAGCATCGTCATGTGATCAGCGAACGTGTTGCGCATATCACCAAACCCAATCCGATTCATAAAGAACAGGGCAGGGTTCAGTGTATGAGCCGCGATCTCTGTCACCGTGGCTGTCCGCTGGGAGGATACTTCAGCAGTAATTCATCCACACTTCCCTGGGCCGCAAAGACCGGGAACATGACTTTGCGTCCATATTCAGTTGCACATTCTGTTATTTATGATGAACAGAAACAAAAAGCTACAGGGGTCAGGGTGATTGATGCCAACACAAAAGAGATGATTGAATACTATGCACCGGTGATTTTTGTTAACGCCAGTGCGTTGAACTCTAATCTGCTGTTGCTGAATTCAACTTCAAACCGTTTCCCGAATGGATTAGGCAATGATAACGGGCTGATGGGAAAATATATAGCCTTTCATAATTACAGTGCACGGGTATCCGCAGAAACAGACAAATTCAAAGAGTTCACTACAGTGGGCCGCAATCCCGCGGGTGGCGGCTACATACCCAGATTCAGGAACCTTTATAAACAGGAAACTGATTTTCTGCGTGGTTATGCGGCCGGATTTTCTGCACACCGCAGTTCATCCCGTGACACCAGTGGTATAGGTGCAGATCTCAAAGAGCAGTTATTGAATCCAAAAACTGGTCCATGGCGGGTGGGCTCTCATATGATGGGGGAAACCATACCAAAGGAATCAAATTATGTTGCTCTTGATCATTCGCAGAAAGATGCCTGGGGTATGCCTTTGCTGAAGATCTCTGTTGTGTATGATGAGAACGATGAGAAAATGAAGCAGGACTATTTTGACCAGTTCAGCGAGATGTTCGAAAGCGCCGGGTTTACCAATATCAAAACCCATGAAACTCCCCGCAACCCTGGTAATGATGTTCATGAGATGGGTGGTGTAAGAATGGGACACGATCCGAAAACATCGTTGCTTAACAAATGGAACCAACTACATGCCTGTAAAAATGTTTATGTAACAGATGGGGCATGTATGACTTCCACCTCAACACAAAATCCATCATTAACATATATGGCACTTACAGCAAGGGCAGTTGATCATGCTGTAAGTGAATTGAAAAAAGGAAACCTTTAGTGTAAGCCATTCCGGATCGTGCCGGCCAAACCAACTAATTATGAAAAGAACCTGTTTCTTACTGCTGCTGGGAATGCTGATTTTTGTCCCGTACGCCAATTCACAACAAACCCGTGGTTCGGAACAAAAAGCCGGTGCTAACATTCTGCCTGTTCCGCAACAAAGTTCGTTTACTGATTCGCGTTATACCATTGATGATAGTTGGACGATAGTCTCTGCACCTGGTGCAGTACAGGTTTTATCAAATCTTACCGGTGAGCTGAAAGATCGCTACGGGTTACGGATAAAACAGGGGTCGGCTGCTTCTAAACGCATTATTGAACTCAAAATAAATAGTGGTGCGGTGAAGATCGGACCGACCACTGACACCAACAGAACTTCATTGAGCCGGCAGGCTTATAAACTTCAACTCGGTGCCAATAAAATCACTGTAACCGGTAATGCTGCTCCGGGTTTGTTCTACGGCGTGCAAACACTGCTTCAATTGCTGAACCGGAACGGTGATGAGGTCAGTTTTCCTGCGGGAGAAGTGACAGATTGGCCCGATATGGATCTCCGTATGATCTATTGGGACAATGCACATCACATTCAACGTTTCGATGCTATGAAACGTGCCATCAAACAGGCAAGTTTTTATAAGATCAATGCGTTTACTGTGAAGCTGGAAGGTCACTTTCAGTTCAAGTCTGCCAGGCCCCTTGTTGAACCATACGCATATACTGCGGCCGAATATGCAGAACTCAGTGAATATGCGAAAGCGCATTATATGGAACTGGTACCCTGGATTGACGGGCCCGCGCATGTTTCTTTTATCCTGAAACATCCTGAATATAAAAAGCTGCGTGCGTTTCCCAATTCAAATTATGAGTTTGATGTACTGAGTCCTGAAGCGGATAAGTTATTACTCGGCATGTTCGATGAACTGTTTGAAGCCAACAAAGGCGGTAAGTATGTTCTGTTTTCTACTGACGAAGCTTATTATGTGGGCAAGTCTCCGAAAGATAAAGCAAGAGCGGAAGCCCTGGGTGGCAATGGTAAATTACTCGCAGAGTACATCACAAAAATCTCCAATAAACTTCATGCGAAAGGAAGAAAGGTTATCATCTGGGCCGAGTTTCCATTGACCGTGGATGATACAAAATCAATTCCTTCACATATTATCAGTGGTGTATATAACAAAGACTGGGCGGCTCAGCAAAAAGCGCATGGTATGCGACAGCTGATTTATACATCTACCCAGGGCGTGGAACCACATTTCCCATTATACCATAAACCTGATGCAAAGAAGGTTGCTCCTGTTAGCACAACCGTAACGCTGAATGATGATGAGGCACTTCAGGGTGAGATTGCAAAAGGCAGGGTAGGTGAGGTGTTGAATACTATCACAACAACCGTTGCGGACAAGAAAGCAGATCTAATGGGAGTTATTGTTGCTGCATGGGGTGATGCCGGGTTAAATCCTGAAACCTTCTGGTTGGGTTATGCTGCAGGTGCAGCTCCGGGCTGGAAAAGCAAAGGTGTAACGGCCGAAGATCTTAGTCAACGCTTCTACCATAATTTCTATGGTAGCAACCATGTTAAGATGCATCGTGTTTATGAATTACTGAGCAAACAGGCTGATTTCTGGGATAAGAGCTGGGACTGGGATGTATCACCCTGGCGCACACCGATCTTCGGCAATTCTTATAAAATCTTTGACACAGCTCAACCGGCAAAAGATCAAACCTTGCCGCCCTTGCCCGTTCCATCAGGTGACAATCTTTCATTTAACAACTCATGGAACAAAACTAACCAGCCAAGATTAGATGCTGCAGCGCAATACCTTAAGCAAAGTGATGAGTTGATGAGCCTGTTAAATCAAAACATGATTATGGCATCGTATCAGCACTATAACCTGCAGGTACTCGAGTCTGTTGCTTTGCTTACACGCCAGAACCTCAGGATGCTGCTGGATCTAAAAAGAATCAATAACCTGCTTGAAACTGCAGCAGGAATCGCAACCACTAACCCTCGTGCGGCGGTAACTCTTGTTGATGATGCGCTTGACCATGCAGCGGTTATTCGTGATCAGAGAAATGAGATGTTACAAACGGTTACAACTACCTGGTACCAGGATTGGCATCCACGCGTTCATGAAGCTAACGGCAGAAAGTTTGTTGACGAGGTTGATGATGTAAAAGATCATCAGCCGGTACGCACAGTAGATATGAGTTATCTTATTTATCGTCAACTAAAATATCCGATGGGTAAATGGGCCGATGCCGTAAGGCAAGCCAGGAACGAATTTGCGCGTAAGCATAACATCGCCGAACGCAACTACACTCTTGATTGGGACAAGTATCAATAATTCCGATAGCAAACAACTGATCCTCTAACTTTTTAACCGACCATTATGTTCATTAATGTTAAGGCTCTGATTACTCTTACAGCTATTATTATTTTGACGGCATGCGGCACTACAACAAAAGATGTTGTAGTGCGCCCCGTTGAAATAGACAGCACGCTACTTAACCCGGGAAGAGGGTTTACTACAACCGGTAAAACCTTTAACGACGGTTTAAAGGCAGATCAACATCCGCTTAGCGGGCTGCATCAGCTCCGTGTATATTGGAACAAGCTTCAACCGGAGGAAGACAAAATTAACTTTGCCCTGATCGACAGTTTTATTGAGCGATGTACAGCGAATGGACAATTGCTGAATTTTCGTGTGATGTGCCAGAATGAGGATATGACTGTTCCTGAGTGGGCATTAGAAGCCGGTGTTAAATCTCCCTTTTACGATAACCCGGTATTCCTGGAAAAACATGCTAACCTCATCAAAGCATTAGGGGAAAGATACGACGGGCATCCTGGTGTAGGATTCGTAGATATTGGAACCGTCGGCCACTGGGGCGAATGGCACATTACTCCCGATGCAAAAGATCCAAAAAAGATCGTTTATCCATCTGAAGCTTCTGTGAAGAACATCATTGATGTTTATTTCTCGAGTTTTAAAAAGACGCCGCTGGTATCCCTGATTTCTTTAAAATCACCATACGGGTATAAATATGCCACCTCAAATGGTGCAGGGTGGAGAGCCGACTGCTGGGGTGATATGGACTCGCTTGGATGGAACCATATGAAAGGCGTTTATCCGCCGGCCATCAAAAATGCCGGAGCAGAGGATAGCTGGAAGAAAGGGCCGATCGCATTTGAAACATGCTGGACCATGAATGAGTGGTTCAAAAGACAATGGGATATTGATTATATCCTTGAAAAAGCCCTGGAATGGCACGCTACAGGCGTAAACAATGGTTCTGAAGAGGTGCCTGAACCCTGGCGCGCTAAAGTAAAGGAGTTCGAAAAGAAGCTTGGTTACCGGTTTGTATTGGACGAGCTGGTGTACCCGGGCTCGATCAAAAAAGGCGAGTCGATAAAGATGAAAATGCATTGGCAGAACAAAGGTGTTGCGCCTATGTACAACATTTACCAGCTTGCTTTTCAGCTTACCTCTAAGTCTAATCCCGAAACTAAGATTGTTATTGCAGCTGATGCTGATCTCAGAAAAATCTTTCCGGGCGGTATGGATCTTCCTGCTACCATTCAATTGCCTGGTCACATTACCGAAGGAGATTATGAACTGGAGTTAGGAATTGTTGTACCCGGAACAAAGCAGCCGGTTGTTAAACTTGCCATTGCAGGTATTAATGAATCGGGCTGGTACAAGATGGGGGACATCAAGGTGGCCGGATAAGATCGGCAGGTACTAATTGAAGAGCAAACTAACTGTAAGGCATAACTGACGATACAGTGCTAATTAATACAACAAGTAAAAACATTTGTTATGGTAGATTCAAGAAGAAAATTTATTAAAAACACCGCTGGTGCAGCGGCTGCGCTCTCCCTGGGAGGAATTCTCCCTGCATTTGGTGCGAGTAGTTACCGTCGTATCATCGGCGCAAACGATCGTGTAACCGTTGCAAGTATGGGTGTTAACAGCCGCGGCTTTGCACTGGGGGCAAACTTTGCCAGCCAGCAAAACTGCGAAGTATTATATTCATGTGATGTTGATACTCGGGCATCTGCGAAATTTGCTGCGGAGATTCAAAAGATAACCAATAAAGCACCGAAGGAGCAGCCTGATTTTCGGAAAGCTCTTGAAGATAAAGATCTTGATGCGCTTGTAGTTGCTGCGCCGGATCACTGGCACGCACCCGCAGCTTTACTGGCTGCAAAGGCCGGAAAACATGTGTATCTCGAAAAACCCTGCAGTCACACTCCCAGCGAAGGTGAATTGTTAATAGCTTCTGCTAAAAAATATAAAACGGTTTTGCAGATGGGCAATCAGCGCCGTTCATGGGGAAAGGTGATAGATGCAATCGCTGATCTTAAGAGTGGTGTAATTGGTCGTCCTTATTATGCAAAAACCTGGTATACGAATAACCGTCCATCTATCGGGATCGGGAAAGAAACGGAAGTGCCTTCATGGCTCAATTATGAATTATGGCAGGGTCCTGCGCCAAGAAGGAAGTTCAAAGACAACCTGATTCATTATAACTGGCATTGGTTCTGGAACTGGGGAACGGGTGAAGCACTTAATAATGGTACTCACATGGTGGACATCGCCAGATGGGGACTTGGTGTAAACTACCCTGTTAAGGTAAGCTCTAATGGCGGAAGATATCGCTATAAAGATGATTGGGAAACTCCCGACACACAAGTGATCAATCTGGAGTTTGATAACAACACTTTCATGTCATGGGAAGGCCGCAGCTGTAACGGACGGAGTATTGAAGGCAGTAGTGTTGGTGTAATGTTTTACGGTGATACCGGTTCACTGTTGATTGAAGGCAGCAATGCATATAAGATTTATGATTTGAATGATAAGCTGGTAAAGGAAGTGAAGAGCACTGACAATATCAATGCACGTGATCTTGTTAACCCTGCGGGGCACCTGGATGCGCTCCATCTTGTAAACTTTCTTGATGCGATCCGTAAAGGCACTAAACTGAATTCAGATATCGTAAGTGGTCACCAGAGTTCACTGCTTGTACAGTTAGGAAATATCGCACTACGTTCTGGACAGAGTCTTAATATCGATCCTTCAAATGGTCATATCATTGGTAATAAAGCTGCTTCAAAATTCTGGACACGTGAATACGCGCCAGGCTGGGAGCCAAAAGTTTAGCAACTATTAAAACAATACTGATTAGTAACTTAAAAGTTAATTTATAAAAGATGCCCCTTAGTACGTTAGACCTGGCCGCAATTGTGTTATTTTTTCTGATCATGGTGGTCGTAGGCATCATGTCGTATTTTAAAAGCAAGAATTCAGAGGATTATTTTGTTGCAGGTGGAAGTTTGCCATGGTGGCTCGCCGGCATTTCACACCACGTTTCAGGTCATAGCGGCGCCGTGTTTGTTGCCTATGCCGCTGTATGTTATACACACGGTTTTTCAATGTACATGTGGTGGGCGCTGCCGGTTGCCGGTGTTATTGTTGCAACTGCACATATCTTCCCCGTGTACTGGGTTCGGTTAAGACGGGCTTTCCAGATTCAATCCCCGCTTGAATATCTTAGCATAAGATATAATGTCAGCACACAGCAGATCATTGCCTGGTCAGGTGTTTTGCTTAAAGTGTTCGATGTTGGCGCCAAGTGGGCAGCTATTGGTATCCTGCTGCATGTTGTTGCAGGTATTTCAATGACTACTGGTATATTGGTGTCAGGGATTGTTACTATTATCTATGTAACCTTTGGCGGACTCTGGGGTGTTATCATCACCGATTTCATCCAGTTTCTCGTACAGGTGATAGGTGGTGTTGTGATGTTCGTGTTGGTTGTAAACAGGCTCGGTGGTACAGATTCCATCACCGGTATCTGGAAACAACTTCCTCCTGAGCATAGTCAGCTGTTCAATGATCCATATTCAGCGGGCTTTGTAGCTGTGATGTTTTTTATATGTCTACTGAGTTATAACGGGGGTATATGGAGCCTGGCTACACGGTATATATCTTCTCCGAATGAAAAGGAAGCATCCAAAGCGGCAAGGCTTTCAGGTATTTTATATTTCATTTGGCCATTGATTCTGTTTTTTCCGATGTGGGCGACTCCGTTGATTCTGCCCGGTCTCGAGAATCCAAATCAGTCGTATGGCCTGTTGATGTTGGAAATATTGCCGGCGGGAATGATCGGACTGGTGGTGGCATCTTTGTTTGCCGCCACTATGGGAATGACGTCCTCTGATGTAAACACGATCGCTGCGGTGATCACAAGGGATATTCTTCCAATTCTTTCTTCTCGTTTTAAAAACGATCCAAATGCTTTGCGGACAGCCCGGATCACTACTTTCCTGTTTACGCTCGCAACAATTATCATCGCTTTAAACTATGAACGTTTTGGCGGTGTACTTGGCCTGATCGTAAACTGGTTTGCTGCTTTGCTTGGTCCAACGGCATTGCCGTTATTATTCGGTCTCCTGGCGCCATTCAAGTCATGTGGTCCGAAGGCTGCTATCGCTTCGATCTTTGCAGGTTTGCTGACGTTCATTATTGGTAAACAGGTACAGTTTGATAGTCTTGCGTTGGAGGTTGGTTTGCCTACGATGGTATCTTTAGTGGTTTTCGTCATAGGCGGGTTGCTAACGCGCAAGGTGCCTCAAAAGGTCGAAGACCTGATGAAGTCGCTCAAAACCGCATAGACATTCCTTTTCGCATACATCTTAAGGCGCTGGTTTATCCGGCGCCTTTTTCTTTAGTAAATCTGGCTTGATCTTGCGGTAAGTCTACAGTTATTTAAAGGCAAGCGGTCGATTCGGCCCGCCTGCCCGTGATGCCGCGGGCGGCCCGCATCGGCACTGAATTTTTCCGGGCTTCATACTGGTTTGATTTTCTACGATACTGACCTCGATTTCGGCTTTAGGGCCTTGATCGGCTTTTATTAGTTTGTAACAATGTAAGCTGTAGTACACCTTGATCGGCTTCAGTACCCTGGCCGGAAAAATAAGGTGCCTTATGCGGAACCGCCCTTGCATCGCAGGCTGAGTTGGGATAAAGAACCGCCCTTGCATCGCAAGCTGTGACAATTATACTTTGCAGGGATAACTCCATCCTTGTACAATAGAGTCAGATTACAATGTGCGGGCGCTGCGGCCTAACCTGCTGGCGTTGAAATGCAAAGATGCTTTAAGTCGATTTTCCATTCAGGGAATTTCACTGCTCAATCTATTCTTGGAGTCTAAATAAAAAGCACGTGTAGTAACGCAGGCAGTCAGGTATCGTGTTATACATTCCGGCCTGAACAAAAAAATACGGCTAGGTCGAAAGGGGTGTCGAAATGTGCGATTTTTATTTTGATTTGTATCTAACCCAAAAGTGGGACCAAATGGCTGGAGTATCCACCATGACTGAGTTTTCAGCCATTTGCGGGACAGTTTGATTATTCTATAACCCATTTTCAAATTCTTGAAATTACGTCTTCCATCCGGGCAGCCATTACCAACCGACCTTACTGATTAGATCAACGCGATTGTCCACAACAACCAGATTGAAACGATTGAACGTTGATCCCGATCAAAACAATTGTTTGCAGAAACCGGATGGAAGTAACCGACCGCAGTAGCCAGGCCAAAACGGTTGAACGTTGAATTACATAAAAGCGATTGATCGCAGTAACCAGATCGAAATAATTAACGTAGTAACCAGATCGAAATAATTAACGCAGTAACCAGATCAAAATAATTCAACGCAGTAACCAGATCGAAGTGACCGACCGCAGTAGTCAATTCAAAGCGATTGAAGTAGTAGCCAGATCAGCAATTGTTCGCAGTAATTGGATCGAATGGAATAATTAGGTTGAAACATTAAACTTATTAAGCAGATTGAAACAAGTGATCGCAGGCAGCAGTTTGAAGCTATAGATTGCAGACTCAAAATGATGGTGCATGATTGCAGATGCCAAAAAGTTTTTGCGTCAACTAAACATCGATGAAGCGGCCTGGACGCCGCTATCAATGAAAATTTGACATAGGAGATGGATGTGCAATTCACTCATAGTGTTGTTGTTTTGATGCATGGCAGTGCCGTCAGCGTGAGCTTCGATTCATATACGCCTTAGCCTGCGATGCAAGGGCGGTTCCGCGTAAGGCACCTTATTTTTCCGGACAAGGGGCCGAAGCCGATCAGGGCGCCAGGACGTCTGCACCCCAAACCCATATTTACAGCCGATCAAGGCTACAATGCTCATATGGAAGTCGCAAACTGAGAAGATCGAACTAGTGTGAAGCCCGGAAAAATTCAGTGCCTTAGGCGGACCGACCGCGGCATCACGCGCAGGCGGCACATTCAAACGTCTAACGCGAAACGGCCCACGCAGGCAGCAAATGCAAATGTCTAAGCATTCCATAACGCCGCACATGCAAACGTTTACCGCAAAACTGCACACGCAGGCGGCCATCCTATCAATAAATAGGCATCGAACGCGGAAGTCCGAAATTCAGCTAAAGTTCACCCTAAAGTGCACCTTTCAAAATGTTGCGGGAAAGGTGAGCAGGTAACCTGATTTAATGTTCCGTAAAGGCCAACAATAAAAGGAGCGCGAAACGCAAGGTTTCTCCGCAAATAAATCTTTTAAAATCTTTCGAAATGTAATTTTTGAAATTAAAATTTGATTATTTTCGTTACGAACTCTTCCCAAACAATTAATCAAAACTTTTAACGGCTATGAGAAGACATCTCACGACTCACAGGCAAATTGCTGGTCTAATGTCGGTCAAAACATTTCGCTGCTTGCTTTTCTGCGCATTCACGACATTTTCCACTACCAGCTCATTGGTTGCGGCAGATGTCAAAGGAGTGCAAATTCAAAATCCCGCAACTGTAAAAGGAAAAGTTACAGACAAATCGACCGGCGAACCCCTTTCAGGGGTTTCAGTGGTTATTAGGGGCACCAGTACAGGCACTACCACCGATGCAGGCGGAAATTTCACACTTAATGCATCAGACGGAGCAACACTTGAATTTACTATTGTGGGTTATACTACCGTAACTGCAACAGCATCCGCGGAGATGAATATCTCACTCGTGCGACCTGATGGATCACTTAATGAAGTGGTAGTAATCGGTTATGGCACTCAATCAAAAAGAGATGTAGTCGGATCTATCGCATCCGTTGGTGCCAAACAATTGCAGGACAGGGCTGTCGTTTCATTTGGCGAAGCTATTGTAGCTCAGCTTCCTGGTGTGCAGGTGCAACAAACATCTTCCGCGCCTGGTGCAGGTCTCAGTTTCAAAATCAGGGGTGTAGGTTCTATCAGCGCTGATAATACCCCACTATATGTTATCGACGGAGTACCACTTGATAATACCACCGCGTCGTATTCCGCCCAGGGAGCATCTGGTGCCAACGTTCCGACAAATCCTCTCGCTTCCATCAATCCAGGCGATATCCAGTCTATTGACGTCTTAAAAGATGCATCTGCAACTTCCATCTATGGATCCAGAGGGTCTAATGGTGTGGTCATTATCACCACCAAACAAGGAGCGAAGGGTAGAACCCAGATCAATGTTAGTGCAAGTACAGCCTGGCAAAGCCTCGAAAAAAAGATACCGATGTTGTCAACTGCCGAATGGGTAGAAAGGCAAATTGATATCCGTAATTATAACTACGTATATCAAAACGGGGTACGTCGCCCCGGAAGAGATGAAAGCGATCCTAATTCAATGCGTGGTACCACCGCGTCAGTTAAGATACCCAATGAATTCAAAGATCCGACATTACTTCCCGACAATGACTGGCAGGATATTGTATATCGCACTGCGCCGATGACTAATTACCAACTATCAGCATCCGGTGGTGGTGAAAACGTGCGCTTTTATATTTCCGGTAATTACATCAATCAGGAAGCTATCACAGAAGGACAAGGTTTTAAAAAATATTCATTGAGAGGTAATATCGACGCGAACATCAGCAATAAAATCAAGGTTGGGTTCCGGATCGCACCTTCTTATAGTATCAACGATATTCCAACTGCCGGCGGCCTTTCATATTATGGTGGGGTAACTGCTGCCCTGGTGTCTTCACCACCGGTATTTCCGATTTATAATCCTGACGGAACGTACGCGAACTCACGACAATTTACATTTGACGATGGCACCCCTCCGCAGACTTTGCAGTTTTCTAACGCGCTTGGTCTTAGCAAAGAGTATGAAAATGTCATGAAGATGTTTAACACAGTAGGTACTTTATTTACTACCGTTGATTTTACAAAAAACCTTTCATTACGGTCAAGTATAAATGCTGACATTACAAATATCAACACTGATATGTTTGTACCTTCTACGATCAGTGTTAGCGGCAGCACTTTGTATGGTAGCACATATACCGGCAACAACCTGAGTTGGAGTAATGAGAATACACTTACTTATGACAATACATTCAGCGATAAACATCATGTAAATGTGCTCGTGGGTTTTTCGGAGCAAATGGCTGTTTTTCAATCATCGGGCATCTCTGCCAATCAGTATCCCAACAACCTGGTTCACACAGTGAACGCCGGTATAGTTACCAGTACACGTGCAAGCAAATCACAATGGAGCATGGCTTCATTGATCAGCCGTGTGAAATATGATTTTAACGAGAAGTACTTCCTGACTGCCACTTTCCGGAGAGATGGATCCTCGAGATTCGGGGCTAATTCCAAATGGGGTAATTTCCCTTCAGCAGCAATTGGATGGCGCGTTTCAGAAGAGAAGTTCATGCGCGGTATTTCTGCTATCAGCGACCTGAAACTGCGTGCCAGCTATGGCATTGTAGGTAATGATCAGATTGGTAACTATGGCGCGATTGGTCGGGTAGGACCAAGAACAGCTGTACTTGGCTCAGGTGATGGCCGCCGTGTAAGTGGCCTGGCGCAGGACAATCTTGGTAACTCTTTCCTTACATGGGAGCAATCAAAATCAGTGGATGTAGGTATCGATATCAGTCTCTTTAACAACCGAATTAATATCACCGCTGATTATTACGATAAGGTTTCTTCAGGTATGTTGTTTGGCGTACCGGTGCCAACTTTTACCGGCTTCAGCGAAACGCTCAGAAACCTTGGCAAGCTGAGAAACAAAGGAATCGAATTTAGTATCGAGACCCGCAATATTGACAGAAAGAATTTTGTTTGGACAAGTAACTTTAATATCTCATCTAATACAAACCGTGTTGAAGCGCTTAATGCCAATAATGATGACATCTTTAGTGTAAACTATGGAGTTGTAAATGCTATCACACATAGAACAAGAGTTGGTGAGCCGATGGCCGCCTATTATGGCTTTGTATATGACGGCATATTCAAAAACAGCCAGGAACTGGCAGCAGGTCCAAAACTTGCGTCGGGTCAGACCTTTGTGGGCGATCCACGTTTGAAAGATATCTCCGGACCAGATGGTAAACCAGATGGAGTAATTGACAATTTTGATAAAACCACTTTAGGTAATAACCTGCCTGACTTTATTTTTGGATTCACAAACAACCTGACCTACAAAAACTTTGATTTCAGTATCCAGATTCAAGGCGTACAGGGTGTAGAAGTATTGAACCTGATGAAGACTTCTTCAAACTATAAAAATGTGAGTTCACTGTTTAAAAACTATTGGAAGTCAGAAGAAGAACCCGGTGATGGTATCAACTTCCGACCGACTTATGCAGCATATCAGGGTAACAACCCGGTTATCACAAGCTGGCTGGTAGAAGACGCGTCATTTGTTAGGATTAAGAACCTGACACTGGGTTACCGTCTGCCAACTTTATTTGGAGGCAAAGTCATCAAAAATGCACGTGCATACTTAAATATCCAAAATCTGTACACCTTTACTAACTATGAAGGATACAATCCGGAAGTGAACACTGTGGAGGGTACAGATAACCTGACACCTGGCATGGACTATGGTACTTATCCAAATACACGTACTGTTTCACTGGGTATAAACATCACATTGTAATAACAGCTGGTCATAGATGATCGCTTCAAAAATTCTTAGATAATGAAACGCAATAATATTCTGAACGCTTTTACAAAGACCTTACTGCTTCTGGCTGTAATGTCGGTGTCGTCCTGTAAAAAGTTTCTTGAAACAAAACAGTACGATCGTTCCAATGAAGCTGCCTTTTATAAAACAGCCTCTGATTTTGAACAGGCTGTCGTAGGTGCGTATGCTTCTCTGGCGAGCTTATACAACTCTGGTTACTTTTATTTTCTTCTGACAGATGTAAGATCTGATAATACCTCGGTGTATGTGCCAGGTGGCGCAGCTGGTCCGCTTTCCAAGTCAGAGTATGACAATTTTACGCTTACTTCAAACAACGAACACCTGCTTGGTTTCTGGGATGCAAGCTATTCGCTGATTCAAAAAGTGAATGACATCATTAATTTTCTTCCCAATGGCGACTTCGATGAAGCAAAAAAGAACCAGTACAAAGGCGAGGCGCAAACACTAAGGGCTCTTGCTTATTATAATCTCGTTCGTTTATATGGTGGCGTGCCTTTGGTGCTGGAACGTTTTGAAAACATCGACGACAGTTATAAAAAAGGAAGAAACACTGTTGAAGAAGTATATGCGCAAATCATTAGCGACCTGAAGGACGCTCAAACGCTCCTGACTGTCAACAGAAATGCCGGTAACAATTCGGGACGGGCCGATAAGGGAATGGCAACCAGTTTACTTGGCAGTGCATATTTAACACTGAAAAGATTTCCTGAAGCAGCAACAGAACTAAAAAAGGTCATTGATATGAATGAGTATGATTTGTTACCTAACTATCATGATCTTTACAAGTCCGGCCAACAGGGCAATATTGAAACTATCTGGCAAGTGTACTACCTGTCAGGCGTATCAGGCTTAGGCTCCAGTTTCCCGAACTTCAGCGCACCTTTAAACAGTGAAACCGTGTTGCTTCCAACAGGTAACGCATTTGGCTGGAATCAACCCACTGCTGATATACAGAATGCGTACGACCTAAACGATGAAAGGAGAGAGGCAATTGCTGATGGGTTCACAAGAAATAACATTTATTACCCTTACAAATACATCAGGAATTATGTTGAAGACGGCGGTATTGGCGACGGTAACTCTGGAAAGGATTGGTATATCATGCGTTATGCAAATGTATTGTTATGGTATGCAGAAGCTGAAAACGAAAGCGCGGGTCCCGCCAACGCTTTTGCAAGCATCAACGAGGTGAGAGAACGTGCAGGTCTTGATCCGTTGCCCACCAACCTGGATAAGGACCAGTTTCGCGAAGCTGTGTATCTTGAGGAGCGGCGCGAATCGCCATTTGAAGGTCATCGCTGGTTCGACCTGGTTAGAACAGGAAGGGCGCTCACTGTTATGAACGCGAAAGTGACTCCCTCTAATGATCCTAACACAGTAGGTCTTTCTATGCCCATTGAAGCACACCATTTATTGCTGCCGATACCAAATATCGTAAGAGAGATGGCTCCACAGATTGCACAAAATCCTGGCTACAACTAATAGTTAACCGAATCATAGCTAAAAGGGCGCCCGTGAAAAGGTGCCCTTTTTCAATCAGGGATCGCCGGATTTTTGCAGGCAACAGGTTGCCACACATTATTGATGATTTGCAAGAGGTGAATGGCGGATTATAATCAGTAATTTGTTTGCTGATACTCCCGGGGTAAACGATAGCAACAAAATACAGATCAGTTATCAAGTTTACTCTCATAACCGTTGTTTTGAAGTTACAGTTTCATATTACTTTATATCTTAGACAATAACTATTCAAGCTAAAAAAGAATCTATGGAAAATCAATGCTCACGCCGTCAGTTTCTCCGAAATAGTATTGGCGCAGGTTTGGCGTTTACGGTTGTCGACGTTGACCGGTTCCTGAACTTACAACAAACCGGCATGCGTATGGGGCTGGTGACTTATCAATGGGGTAAAGACTGGGATCTGCCCACCCTGATAGCCAATTGTGAGAAAACCGGTTTTCTTGGTGTTGAATTAAGAACGCAGCATGCACATAAGGTGGAAGTCAATCTTAATGCAGCTCAACGGGCCGAGGTAAAAAAACGTTTTGCAGATAGCAACGTTACCTGTCTTGGTTATGGATCCAACTACGAATACCATAGTCCTGATCCTGCCGTTGTCCGGAAAAATATTGAAGGAACAAAAGAATACATTGTATTGTGTAAAGACATCGGGGCAACAGGTTTGAAGGTTAAACCTAATTACCTACCTCCGGAAGTTCCCAAAGAGAAAACGATAGCACAGATAGCCAGATCACTAAATGAATGTGGCAAGTTCGCGGGTGAGCACGGTCAACAGCTTCGTGTGGAAGTTCATGGTCAGTATAGTCAGGAAATACCGAATATGAAAGCCATTTTCGATCAGGTTACGGACCCGAATGTTCGTATGTGCTGGAACAGTAATAAGACGGATCTGTTAGCGCCAGGTCTGGAAGAAAATTTCAACAGTGTAAAAAAATGGTTTGGTGATACCACGCATGTTACTAATCTCAAGGATCCGAAATATCCGTTTCAAACGTTAATAAGCCTGTTCACTAAAATGCAATATAATGGCTGGCTGTTGTTAGAAGCGCATGATGATCCGGCAGATAAAATTTCTGCCATGAAAGAACAGCTGGCTCTGTTTAAAGAAATGGTTGCAAACGCCAGGAAAGGCGCTGCGTAGGAACCGTGGTATTGCAGGCTTTTAGACTTCAAACATGGAAAAGAGGTTAAAGTGAAAAGGGTGCTCATTGAGCGCCCTTTTCACTTTATAGTTGTTAAGATGATCAGGCTCATGGTTTTTCCAGCGTGTCCAGCTCACCGAATTGACGCATTGATTAACCGGTGGCAATTGCAGAAAGCTGTTTGTCATCGCCAAGTATGGGAATGCGTCCCTTTATCGCGGAAAAAATTGCCTGTTTTAGTTCAGACAGTTCCTCCTGATGTGCGGGCGGCGCAGGCTGGTCCAGCTGTAAATGAGGTTCTGGCTCCAGGCAGACCGTAACGGCGCCTTGCCCGACAATCCGGGCAAAATTGGGATCAAGCGATACTACTTGGTAACATTGTTCTTTTGGAGCGCTGGTAGCCGGAATCCTTTCCACAACAGTTGCGATTTCGTTTGATCCAACTGCCACTACGAGGTCAAATACATTCATCTTTGGGTTCATGCAAGCGTTTACCACTAACGCTACAAACCTTATACCCGGGGAAATACCTTGTATTTTGATCCACAGGTATCGGCCGTACGCGATCTATCGACCGTTTGATCGCAACACTACAATGTCTTTTTTGCGCTGATCGTCGTAGGTCTTTTTCACGATGTAATGCCATTGTTTCTCAGGCACATCAACAAAAAAGATATCTCCCAGTTTATGTTTTTCAACAGCATCCTGGAATTCTTTGGGTAACATTTCTTCACCAAAAAACCAACCTGTGTCGCCACGGGTAGTGTTGCCATCCATGGTGTACTTGTCAGACAAGGTTTCAAACGGAGTTCCTGCATTTGCCTCAGCAACGATAACCTTTTTCAGGCTGTCCACCTCCGACTTTGTCAACGACCCGCCATCAAGGAAAATGTAATTGGCGCGGTACTGCACGGTTTCTTTCGCCTCCATAACTTTATAAGTCACATAACCCACACTAAACACATCTCCCTGGTTCTGACGCAACAAACGTTTCTCAATAAGTGAGGTGTCTTTTCCAAGCGAAAGATTCAGGATAGCTGGTTTTAAAGCAGCATTGGCATCAATGTATTTCTGCGCCTCTGCCATTGTTTTAATTTTCTGAAACTGCTCATACACTGTTGGCTGTGCAGTAACTGCTGTACTACAGAACATCAGCATGGCAAAAATGCTATTCTTCATATTAATCATATTTGTGTCTGGATTATATTGAACCAGGATAATTTGGTCCGCATAAATATACCGATTTCATCATAACGGAAGTTTCCGCTGCTTCGGCTATCCGGCCAATTAACAAATATTTGAAAAATCGGCAGGTGCGATCTGATAGAAATCTTACATTCAGGTCTTAATGAAAAAGGCTTTTATTTATTTGCATCTTTCCGTGCTGCTGGCCGGTTTCACTGGTGTGTTTGGCAGGGCCATTGAAATTAACGCAGCCCTGCTGACCTGGTATCGATTGTTGTTTTCTGCGATCATCATCGTACTGATTATGACTTTCCTTGGCAAGATGCGAAAATTAAAAACCGGTGACATATTGCGCATATCCTTCGCCGGTTTCCTGTTAGGATTACATTGGGTGTTTTTTTATGCAAGTATTAAGTACGCGAACATCTCGGTAGGGGTGGTGTGTTTTTCGCTGACAAGTTTTTTTACAGCGCTGATTGAACCTGTAATGAACCGGCGCAGTTATGAGATCTCTGAGCTTGTTCTAAGTGGTATCACACTCGCAGGCATCGCATTGATTTTCGGATTTGATGCTACTTACCGCTTCGGGATCATGCTTGGAGTAATTTCTTCTCTTATTGTAGCTTTTTATACCATACTAAATAAACGACTTACCAAAGAGTTTGACTCGCAGATTATCACCACCTATAACATGATCGGCGGCTTCATCGGCATCTCTGTTGTGTTGCCCGTGTTTTTATGGATCGCCCCGGGGGCGTCATTAATACCTTCGGTTATGGACCTGGTATATCTCCTTATTCTCGCAGGATTCTGCACCGTATTGTTGTACCTCCTGGTTACAGAAGCAATGCAAACTATATCCGCTTTTACAGTGAATCTTAGCTTTAGCCTTGAACCTTTATACAGCATCGCGCTGGCAATAATTATTTACAAAGAAAATACGGAACTGTCTGCCGCTTTTTATTTTGGGCTCGCTCTTATTGTATTGTCAGTGGTTTTGCAGATGTATCGTGTAATGCAACAGAGGCGCAATCTGCCGGATGCAATCAATCAGGTCTCCTGAATATCCGGAAGATGCTACGTTTGGCCTCCGGTTAACATCAAACTTATTGTACTCTGAAAATGTCCGCAAACCGCGAGTGATCCTACCTGAGTGGTATGCGGATATTCGGTTTGAGCTGTATGCGGATGTTCAGTTTGAGCTGTATGCGGATGTTCAGTTGTAGCCATTGATGCCAGGGACGCAAAAGGCAAATGGCTTATTTGATATGTCTGCCTGTCCATTCACCTTCCTTGGCGAATTCGTTGTAGCCAAACATCGAATCAAAACAAATAAACATACCCGTTGCCTGCGCCTTTATATCGAAATGATTGAAAATATTTTCTTTTGCCCGCACATAAAAACCACACCATTGGCTTTCAAGATCAAAACACAACATTACATCCTGCGTGGCTTTCGTTATATATCCTACAAGATTGTCATCTTTATCATACAGGTATAACCCTTTCCACATTGGATTTTTGGGATGCAGCACATTTTGATACATTGGGTTGAGGTGCTGATTTTCGTTTGGGTTGAAATCAGGGTTATTTAAAGGATTGATGGTTGTATTCTCTGCCGGATTTAAATTACTTGTTTTAACAGGGTTGAGGTTCCAGTTAAACATGGGATTGATCTTCGAATTTTTAATGGGATTAATCACGCCGTTGGTACCGGGACTCAGGTTGACATCCACCTTGGGATTGTGTTTTGCAAGCAGTTGCTGCGCATGCAAATGTTGAAAACAAAAAATGCTTAGTGCAAGAACCGGCAGGTAGAATTGAGGCTTCATAACAATTCGTTGTGGTTAATAATAACATTATGAACTACCGATAGGGAAGGGGAACTAATTTGCCTGTCTTAAAGATAAGCAGATAAGTTCATACCGGTGCCATAGTTATTAAGTTCCCTGCAATTACGATGCCCCGGCCTAACCGGTTACGATTCTGCTCTCAACACTTCCAGCGGGGGGCGGTTTAGAATCCCCCGGCTGTTCAGCAGTCCGATAATCACTGTAATCAACGATACGCTCAGAAGTATCAACGTAAGTGGTAAAACAGGTACGGTAAATGGCGTTTTAAACGTGAACCTGGCCAGTGCCCACCCGCCGGCAAGCGAGATAATCACACCGGTAAATGCAGCAAGACCGCCGAGCAGGAAATATTCCAGCGCCGTTATTACCAGGATCTGTCGCCGTGTGGCGCCAAGTGTGCGGAGCAAAACACTTTCCTTTATTCGTTGATACCTGCTCAGCAGCACTGAAGCTACCAGAACCACGAGGCCGGTAATGATACTAAACGCCGCCATAAAACGGATCACAAAGCCAATCTTATCAAGAATATCATCGAGCACGCTCAGAATCAACCCGACATCAATTACTGATACATTCGGAAACGAAGTGACAATGGCCTGCTGATAGCGCGCAGAAATTTCCGGGGAAGGCACCCGCGTGATCAATACATGAAACTGCGGAGCATTTTCTAGTACACCGTCGGGGAACACCACCCGGAAATTGGTCTGTACCCGGTTCCAGTCTACCTCCCGAAAACTGCCGATTGTCACCGGGATCAGTGCCCCCTGAACATTAAAAAGCAGGCTATCGCCAATCTTGACACGTAACCAGCGGGCATATCCTTCTTCCATAGAAATATATACACGATCGTCGCCGGCAACCGGTTTTTTTGGCCATTCACCTGCGGTGATTTTTTCTGAATCGGTAAGCGTATCACGATAGGTTACCCTTAGTTCGCCTTCAAATGCGCGCGCGGGGATCTGAGAATTGCTGTCGGCCCGTATATCTGCACCTGACAAACCATTAATTTCTTCTACCCGAATGGTGATGATTGGCACTTCGTTTAATACCGGAAGTTGAAATTCGCGGGTTAATTGCGCTACTTTCTCTTTCTGCGCCGTTTGTATATCGAACAACACCATATTCGGTTGGTTGGCACTTGCTGATAACTTTACCCGGTTTAATAACAGGTCCTGCACAAAATACAGGGTGCAGATAAAACTCGTTCCCAGTCCTATGGCTACAATAAGTATTAAGGTTTGATTGTTGGGCCGGTATAAGTTCGCCAGTCCTTGTCGTAAAAGATAACCCGCACGGTTCGGGAAATATCTTCTCACCATCCACATCAGCATTCTCGCCATCACACTCAGCACTACGAAAGCCCCGAGTATACTGATGGTAAACACAGCGGCCCTTTGCAGACTGCGCATCTGGAGATAGGTGAAGCCATAAATAAAAAGTATGATCACACCGTAAATAAACCAACGCAGGTAATCGCGTTTTGGTTGCGCTTCTTCCGCCGTTACACGTAATGTATTCAAAGGTGAAACGTTTCGAATCGATACGAGTGGTAACAATGCAAATAAAGCAGAGATAATCACCCCGATCGCTATCCCCTGCAATATTGCGGGCCATGAAAGTGCTACAGAAATCTCTACAGGTAAAAAATCTTTAAACACTGTTGGCAGTACTTGTTGTATTGCCACACCCAGCACGGCGCCTATTAAAGAACCAAAAAAACCAATTACTACTATCTGTATCAGGAAGATCAGGAAAGCCTGCAAACCATTTACCCCTAAACAACGCAGTATGGCAATCGCATTCAGTTTCTCTTTGATATAGATATGTATTGCACTGGCCACACCAATACAGCCGAGAAGTAATGCAATAAAACCAATCAATGAAAGAAATTGGGTAAAGTCTTCAAAGGTTCTGCCTGTATTTCGTTTGCGCGTTTCAACGGTTTCAATATCGTAACCCTGTTTTTCTAATCGTGGTTCTATTCCTTCAAGAAGTGCTGCTACAGTTCCCGGATCATTGAACTTATAGAAATAACGATAGTTAATACGACTCCCTTTTTGTTGCAGTTTGGTAGCATCGAGATAAGCAAGCGGAATATAAACAGCAGGGGCAACCGAAGTTGAAAAACCTGTGCTTCCGGGCGCTTTATCCAGCGCACCTGCGATCATAAAAGTTACTTCACCAACCTTTATCGAATCTCCTGGTTGCGCATTGAATTGCAGCATCAGGGTTTTGTCGACCAGCGCCTGCTGCTGATTCCGGAAGCCTTTTGCCGCTGCTTTGGGCCTGGTTTCGAGCGCACCATAAAAAGGATAATCGCCTTCAAGTGCTTTAACCTGTACCAGCCGGGTTCCTCCGGTTTTGGTAAATAGTACCATCGAGGCAAATGAACGTTCCTGGGCCTTTTGATCGCCGATTGAATCAAGCAGCGATTGTGTAGAAGGATCAGCAGGTTTATTGTTGTCAATAACCAGATCGGCACCAATCAGCGTTTTAGCCTGGTTGTCGATGTCGTGTTTCACATTGTCACTGAGCGAGTATATGGCTACCAGCACAGCAATTCCAAGTATAATAGATGAAATAAACAGGAATAATCTTGAGCGGTTGCGTCGGCTGTCGCGCCAGGCCATGGTAACGAGCCAGGATAGATTGATCTTTCTGTTATTATTAAAACCGGTCTGCATAAAAAATATTAATGATGAAAGCACAATCAGTTCGCCTGAACCATTGTGTCGTTATCTACCTGTCCGGCTTTGATTTTTATGATTCGTTGTGTGAGTGCTGCCAGTTCGAGGTTATGGGTTACCACAACCAGCGTGGTACCCGCTTCTTTATTCAAATCAAACAACAACTTCACCACCTTATCACTGGTTTCTGCATCAAGGTTGCCGGTAGGTTCGTCAGCAAAAAGTATTGCCGGGTTATTGGAGAAAGCCCTGGCCAGTGAAACCCTTTGTTGTTCACCCCCTGAAAGCTGCGAGGGATAGTGATTAATGCGGCCCGATAAACCAACTTTATCCAGCAGTTCGAGTGCTTTTGGCCGGATATTTTTTTCGCCGCGTAATTCCAGTGGTACCATTACATTTTCGATCGCTGTGAGTGTAGGTAATAATTGGAAGTTTTGAAAGATAAAGCCAACATGCTGGTTGCGAACAAGGGCACGTTGGTCTTCATTAAGATTATCCAGCCTGATACCTTTGAGTTCTACCAATCCTTCACTGGAACGGTCAAGACCGGCACATAATCCTAGCAGGGTTGTTTTTCCACTGCCTGAAGGACCCACGATAGCCAGTGTTGAGCCAGCGGGTATTGAAAAATTGATATTATTTAAAACTGTAAGTGTATGTTCAGCACTAGTATAAGTTTTGCTGAGATTTTCAATTCTTAGGATCGTTTCCAAGGCTGACTTTATATTTATGCAGGAATGAAGGAATTATTTTTGCGGGTAACAATATGGGGTAAATTAGTGATTTTTAAAGTAACGGGTTATTTAAGGTTTGAAATTATGATGAAACAAAACATAGCTTTCCTGGTATTTATTTTCTTTTTGTTTGCATGTGGCAGTAACGAACAAAACCAACCGGCAGCGGCAAAAAAGGAAGACGCAGCAGCTACCAACACAGCGCCTGTAAAAACCATCTTGTTTTTTGGTAACAGTCTTACTGCAGGATATGGTCTCGATGTATCGGAGGCGTTCCCCGCGCTGATCCAGCATAAACTGGATTCTCTGAATCTTCCTTATAAGGTAGTCAATGCCGGTTTAAGTGGGGAAACATCTGCAGGAGGTAAAAATCGCATCGACTGGCTACTGCGTAACAAGATTGATATGTTTGTGCTGGAACTGGGAGCAAATGATGGTCTCCGTGGTATACCTGTTTCTGAAACAGTAGCTAATCTGCAGGAAATCATCGATCGTGTCAAAAACAAATACCCGGATGCAAAACTCATCATGACCGGAATGCAGGTGCCGCCTAATATGGGGAACACCTATGCTTCAGCGTTTCGGGGCATCTTCGAAAAACTGGCAACCAAAAACAATATGGCGCTTGTGCCATTTGTACTTGAAGGAGTGGGGGGTGAAGCTGATCTTAACCAGGCCGACGGCATACATCCTACTGCTGAAGGACACCATATTGTAGCGGAAAACATATGGAAGGTAATGCAGCCGCTGCTTACGGAAGCTAATTAAAACTTATAACGGTATTCAACCCTTCCTATCAAAACCTTTGTTTTTGAATAGCAGGCATCCTGAAGTTTGAGCCCGTTATCATCGTAACTGTAATACCATTTCTGGTAATCACCGGTTCCCTCTTCGGCTACGAGCATTGAGCCTATGCGGTTGTCTTCATATTCAAAGATGTAATCCGGTAACAGTCTGCGCGCTTTCGCATTATATCGAACGATGTCTGTAAGCTGGTTATCCTCATCGTAATAATAAAACACTACCGGCAGCTCAGCATTATTGCGAATGCTTTTTTCTTCCGCAATATTGCCTCGCTCATCCAATACAAAACTGATATAAGTAGTGTCAATACCGTTTTTGATCTTAAATGCCTTCAGTGGTTGCCCTTTATCATTGTATTCCCAGATATGTTGCTCCTGGTTAGAACTTTGGCCGGGTGAGGTTGCTATGCTCGTGATACTGACCAGGCGGTTGTTTACATCGTACCGGTATTCAGTGTTGGTCTTGTTGCCATCAGCCGTATCGGTTGTGCGTATCAGTTGCCCCTTGGTATTAAAATAAGCAGCACTTTCCGAAGTACCCGTTAAAGTTGTTTTTGTTACAGTATGTATGAGGGTGAAATCCTGCGCAACAGTTTGCTGACAACTGAAACCTTCTATTGGCTGATTGTTTGCATCGAAGCTGGCATAATCCACAGCGCGCACGGCATTTTTACGATAGGTTTGTTGTTTCTTTTGCAGTTCCCGGGTAACCACCAGGTCCTTATAATAGAACTGCGACGATGCGGAAAAAGAAATGATACAAAGAAGAGCAACTAAGGAAATAGGTTTCATAGCGATATAAACGTGAAATGCAGTCTTTAATGCTGCAAGCTGTCCATTTTTTTCTGTAAAATAGCGTGTTTCCTTATTTTTAGCTAAAATTTAAAATTAGTGTCCCATTCCAAAGAGCGTTCGGATAAAGATTGTTTAAACTGTGGTACAATTGTTCAGGGCCGATACTGCCAGGTGTGTGGACAGGAGAATATCGAACCAAAAGAAACCTTGTGGGGACTGATATCTCACTTCTTCCAGGACATAACGCATTTCGACGGTAAGTTTTTCAGTACAGGCAAACTGCTGCTTAAAAAGCCGGGCTTTCTTCCCAAAGAATACATAGCGGGCCGTCGCGCAAGATACCTGCATCCCATCAGGATGTATGTATTCAGTTCAGCGGTATTCTTTCTTATTTTTTATTCGGTATTCAACCTTGAGAACTGGAATCCCAGTCGTTCAAAGGCAACACGTGACCGCGATACAAATCTGAAAAGGGCAAAAATTAATGCGCTCGACAATGCAAAAACGGCTGAAGATTCTGCGGCGATAGAACAAACATTTGCGATGATCAGTAACCTCCCGGTGCCTGTCAGTGTTGAAATTGACAAAAGCGATTCAACGGTGCAGGTTCGGGATAGTGATGATGACAGTGGGGGGTTCTCGTTCCGAAAAACCTGGACCGGTTCTTATGAATCCCGCGCTGAATACGATTCAACGCAGGCTGCTTTACCGGCTGATGAACGCGATAACTGGTTACAAAGACAACTTGAATACCGCAATATCGAATTTAGAATACGGTATGGTGATGATGAACGCAGGTTATACAAAGACGTGCTCAATAAATTCATTCATACATTTCCTTACCTGTTATTTATTTCGCTTCCTTTATATGCCCTGTTCCTGAAATTGTTATATGTACGCAGAAAACAGTTCTATTTTGCGGATCATGCATTGTGGCTCATTTACCTGTATATATTCACCTTTCTTTGGTTGCTGATATTTTTTGGATTGCGCGAACTGGAGGAGAGGTTTGACGCGGGCTGGATCGGTTTCATCATCTTTGTTTTTATGCTGTATGGAATCTGGTATGCCTATAAAGCGATGCGCATCTTTTATGGGCAGGGCAGGTGGAAAACCATCCTGAAATTCATCCTTTTAAATCTCCTTGCTACCTTTGCCATCAGTTTTCTATTTGTGGTGTTTTTACTCTACTCAGTGTTGAGGCTTTAATTTATTATTATGCAAAATGATTCGGTTGCAAATGCATTTTTGGGTTTGGTGAAGATTATGGATGAACTGCGCGAGCAATGCCCCTGGGATCGCAAGCAAACCATTCATACCTTGCGCCCGCTTACTATAGAAGAAACTTATGAACTGGCAGATGCCATCACTGATAAAGACTGGAAAGGAATAAAAGAAGAAGCCGGTGATATCATGCTGCACTTGCTGTTTTATGCAAAGATTGCAACGGAACAGGGTGAGTTTACTTTGGAAGACGTTATCAAAGGAGTTTCGGAAAAACTTATTTCGCGGCATCCACATATCTATGGTGATGTTAAAGTAAAAGACGAGGCCGAGGTTAAACAGAACTGGGAAAAGCTGAAATTAAAGGAAGGGAAGAAATCAGTGCTGGGTGGCGTACCCAAAGCACTGCCTTCGGTTGTTAAAGCCACCCGTTTGCAGGAAAAGGCCATGCAGGTGGGTTTTGAATGGGATAACCGCGAACAGGTCTGGGAAAAAGTAAATGAAGAAATTAATGAACTGCGTGAAGCTGAGGCCACCGGTGATACAGACAAGATAGAAGATGAGTTCGGAGATGTGCTGTTCTCATTAGTTAATTACGCACGGTTTTTGCGGATAGACGCCGAAAACGCGCTGGAAAGGACCAATAAAAAGTTTATAAGCCGCTTCACCGCGATGGAAGAAAAGGCGTTACAGGAAGGCAAAGCCCTGAGTGAAATGACGCTTCAGGAAATGGATGCCATCTGGAACTCGATCAAAAAACAAAATACTGCCATTGAAGGATCTCCTCCAAAACCTGTTTAGGAAGAATATTTATCTCCTGATTGCTGCCATAGGGATGTTTATCCTTGGCTGGTTGGTCAACCGGTACCTGGTTCGCACTACTTCCGTTATCTATTACTCAAGGGCCATTGAAGATAAGATCCAGGACAAGGAAGCTGATTTTGACAAACTTGTTGCTGACACTGCCTTATTACAAAGCCTGGTTGACGGCTCTTATACCGGAAAAGCACTCGACGAGCTGTTGCTTAAAACCAAAAAGTACGGCATCTTTATTTATGATGACGATCCTTCGCTGGAGCGCGAACTTGTTTTCTGGAACACCCAGGACATAGCTCCGGGCATGGTATGGGAAGATCGTGATACCGTTGGACTCGTAACCCTTACCAGCGGCAGGTATGTACATGTGAATCGCATCGTTAACCTGGCCAACGATAAACAGTATACCGTGAACGCACTAATACCGGTGCTGACACAATACTTTGTTCAGAACTCCAACTTTCGCCGCGAATTCTACGACTACCCGGGTGCTGAAAAACTGATTGATATCTCTGTTAAGCCTACCAATTATCCTGTTAACAGTTATAAAGGACAAACACTTTTTTATCTGAGTGAATTGCAGTTAGAAGGCAGGCAACACAACTGGTGGTCATTCATTTTTGTGCTTGCGGGTGTATTCCTGATGATCATTTATGTGCACCAGGAATCCAACTACATTCATCGTACCTACGGATTGTGGTCCGGGGCCGCATTTATGGCGCTTTGTATTTTCCTGATGCGGCTCATTGTTTATCACTACCCAGGTTTTTTGAGTCTTCGGCAATTTGAATTGTTTGATCCGGCTATATACAGTTCCAGTTTTGTACTTAGCTCGCTGGGCGACCTGCTGATAAATACCCTGCTGGCTTCCTGGTTGATGTTATTCATAAACCGGCGCATTGGAACGGTGCCGGTGCGGCCATTTGCAGAAAAATGGTTGAACTGGTTTTGTGTGATCCTGCTTCTCGGCATCATGGTCCTAGCCACCTTCCTTTTTGCTGACATTATTCAAAGTCTTGTGGCCGATGCCAAAATTTCGTTCAACGTAATCAACATTGAAAACCTTACAAGGTATAGTTTCATCGGCTTTGCTATTCTGGCAACACTCGCCTTGAGTTACTTTTTTCTGGCGCAGGTATTACTCACCGTTTGCGGCAAATTGATTTATGGGAATTATTATGTAAGTCTCATCATCAGCGCATTCATCGGTTTGTTGATGCTTACATTTACAAAAAATGCTGCGGTAGTAGAACTGAACCTGTATGTATTGCTCTGGCTATTGTTGTTCCTGATGATGATTCAGCAGCAATTGTTTTCAGGGTTAAGATTCAGGCTCAATGTGTCCGAAGTGTTGTTCTGGTTATTTGTGTTTTCTTTTTCAATTGCTGCTGTAATTATTTTTGAAAATAGGAAGATCGAATTTGAAGCAAGACAGCGTTTTGCACAAAAATTGTCATTACAGGCAGATCCCTCAGGTGGCAAGCTGTTAAACATTGCTTTTGCTTACCTGGATAACGACTTCTTAATTGCCAATTTTGACCGGTTCAGAGATCCGGTCGAGAATGAATATCTGAGAGACAGTATCATTAACAAAAACTTCAGCGTTTATCTTGAACGGTACGATACAAGGATCTATTTGTATGATGATTACTACCGGCCGTTACATAATAATCAACCGGTTTCTTTTGATACCCTGAACACGATCTTCATGATCCAGAGCACCAAAACAGGTGTCCAGGATGTGATGTATTATGAGAAGTCGTTTGACCAGGTATCTTATATCAGTAAAAAAGAAGTAAAGGCAGCCGACAGCACCACGGTTGGTTACTTTTTTATGATAGCAGAACCAAAACGTTACAAGAGCGACGCGCTGGTGCCTGAGTTGTTCCAGAGTTCAAAAGAAATGGTGCCTGACTATTCGCAGGGTTATTCATACGCCATTTATAAAAGCAGGCGCTTAATTAATTATTATAATGACTTTCCTTTTCCCACATATCTTGAAGCGAACGAGATACCAAAAACAGAATTTGATATCAGGAAGGATCGCAATTATGAAGTACTTTTTTATAAAGGGGCCGCTGATACACTGATCATCATCGCCAAAAAGAATGTTTCATTTATCGAGGCCATCACTTTATTCTCTTACCTGTTTACTACCTTTCTTTTCCTGCTGGCATTTTACAGGTTAGGTGCATTGATTGTGCATAGCAGGTTAAAGATGTCGGTAATACGATCATACTGGGAGTTCAGTATCCGGTCACAGATTCATAGCACCATCATCATGGTGAGTCTCCTTTCTTTTGTGGTAATTGGTGTTGCTACGATTTTATTTTTTATCAACCGGTACGACCGGGAGCGTCGCGAACTGTTGATCCGTACCAGCAAGATCATGACAAATGAATTAGAAAACAGGTTCGACCGCAAAGATGCAATGATCAATGAAAGCATATTGTATAGCGATAGCTCGCGCGTTGATCTTGAAGCTTTAATGGCCGAGATTGTTGAGATACATGGTACGGATGTTAACTTCTATGATACCCTGGGTAACCTTAAAATGTCGTCAAATCCTGTGATTTATAATCGTGGGGTTTTGGCTGAAAAAATGAACCCGGAGGCTTTTTTTCAATTACGGCATCAGCGTGCGATCCAGGTATTTACAGAGGAAAAACTTGGCCGTACTGATTTTAAAAGTGTCTATTCACCACTCCGGGAGTTGGATGGTACCGCTTATGCTTATCTTAATGTGCCATCGTTCAGGAACCAGGACGAACTCACACAGGAGATTTCCAACTTCCTGGTTACGGTTATCAATCTGAATGCGTTTATCTTTCTTGTTGCCGGCGCCATAGCATTGGTGATCACAAACCGCATCACATCTTCATTTACCATCATCGGGCAAAAAATGCGCGAGATTAATTTCAATAGAATCAACCAGGAGATTCAATGGAAGAGAAAAGATGAAATTGGCGAACTGGTAAACGAATACAACAAGATGGTGCGTAAACTTGACGAAAGTGCTGAGGCGCTTGCTAAGAGTGAAAGAGAAGGGGCATGGCGGCAAATGGCAAGGCAGGTGGCGCATGAAATCAAAAATCCGCTCACACCAATGAAGCTCAGTATTCAGTATCTGCAAAAAGCTATTGACAACAACTCACCCAATGTCAAAGAAATGACCGGTAGTGTGGCCAGTACCCTGATCGAACAGATAGATCATTTATCAAAGATTGCATCAGACTTTTCACAGTTTGCAAATATAGGTAACCCACGTAACGAGGTGTTTGATCTGCATGAACTGCTCAACTCGCTTACCTTGTTATACGATTCAACCGAACGGCTGGAACTTACATGGAACAAGGTTGATCAGCGTATCATGATGCTGGCAGATAAAACACAGTTAAACAGGTTGTTTACGAACCTGCTTCAGAATGCTGTAGAGGCTTGTGAACATAAGGATCGTATCCTTATTCATCTTGAAGAGCGTATAGAAGATGAAGACTTTATCATTTCAGTTTCTGATAATGGTGATGGCATCCCCCCACATATTCAGCCTAAAGTGTTTACGCCAAACTTTACAACAAAATCTTCGGGTACGGGACTTGGTCTGGCTATGAGCAAAAGTATCGCTGAACAGGCACAGGGTGACATCTGGTTCAAAACAAGCGAAGGTGAGGGCACAACCTTTTACGTTCGTTTACCGGTACTTACCGTACGCTGATGTTTAAGAACGTTTCTTTTTTTGTTCCGCAAGAAATGCTTCGAATTTTTCAAGTGACATACTGCTGAGATTATTGGCTTTTGTTATGCCAGCCTTTTGCGCAGCAAGCACACCGTACCTGCAATCAGCAAATGCATCAGCGGCATGTGCATCAGGATCTATTGAGATCAATACTCCTTTGGCAACAGCGACATCTATCCAGCGCCAATCCATATCCAGTCTACGTGGATGTGCATTGAGCTCAATCACTACCTGGTGTTTTGCGCAGGCATCGATGATGGCTGGGTAATCGAGCGGGTAACCCGGTCGACTTAACAACAGCCGGCCTGACATATGACCAAGGATGGTAGTATAAGGATTTTCAATAGCTTTTAATAAACGACTCATTGCTTTTTCCAGCGTCATCTTCAGGTTAGAATGTACGGAGGTAATAACCAGGTCGAACGAAGCAAGCACTTCGTCGCGGTAGTCTAAGGCCCCATCGTTCAGTATGTCGCTTTCAATGCTTTTGAAAATCCTGAACGGTGCAAGCTTTATATTCAAAGCATCAATTTCCTCATGCTGCTGCCGTATCCGGTCTTCCTGCAAACCGTTTGCATAACCCGCCGACTTGCTGTGATCGCTGATCACCAGGTATTCAAGGCCATTGGCTATGGCGGCTTTTGCCATATCTTCTATAGAGTCTGAACCATCGCTCCAGGTACTGTGGCTGTGAATTATACCGCGAATATCATGGGGTTGAATAAGCGGTTGCAGACCTTTATCGCGGACCTTTTCCAGGGTCGTCGGTTTTTCACGCATCGGGGGTGGTATAACGGCCATGCCTGACCGAAGAAAGATATCATCTTCTGATTGCAGGTCAGCATAATCCAGTGCCGGGTTGTTATTTATCCATGACTCTCTGAATTCATCACTGCAACTGGTTTCAAATAAAAGCTTATGATAATTACTATGGTCAGCAAGGTGGAAACTTAACACCAGGTTTTCCGGGCCTGCATAAGACATTTTCCCGGGCAGTTCATTTTCTGTTTTATAGCCGAGGCTGGAAAAAAACTTTGTAAGATCAGCAGGCGCAATTGTAGTTACCCATTCAAGCTCAGTTATTATTTCCATTTGTCTTCGGAAGGTTCCCGTGGTGCTGATTTGTTGACCGGGATGAGCCTTTGCGAGGGCGGTAGTGATTTCGTTGGTATGTGTTTCCACCTGGGCATAGAGGTAATTGCCCTGGCTGCGGGTATAAAATTCAATGGATTCCTGGACGTTTTTTTGCGTTTTTTCTCCAAATCCCTTGAATAGCGTAAGTCGGTTTTCATTACAGGCGTACAACAATTCTCCAATCGATTCAATTCCCATTTCTTTCCAGACGGTAGCTATCTTTTTTGGTCCGAGCCCCTTTATGTTCAACATTTCTGCAACGCCGGGCGGAGTTTTGTTGACCATATCTTCCAGCGCCTGGAGTTTGCCCGTGGCAAGTATTTCTATGATTTTTTTGGACGTAGAATCACCAATGCCTTTCAACGAGGCCATTTCTTTTTTGTCAACACTGTGAAGTTGAACGGGCAACTTCTCAATATTAAATGCTGCTATTGAATATGATTTTGATTTGAAAGCGTTTTCACCGTGGATGTCCATCAATTTTGCCAGCATTGTAAACTGGTCAGCGATATAATAATTGTCGTATGCCATTGGTTGAAGTTGCCGGTTATAATTTCAGTTAGTGTATGCGGCAACGGTCAAAAATAGTAAAGCGATCAGTAAAATCTGCTGAAAATATAAGTACGCGGAAAGGCGGTAGGGGTGGGACTTCCAGGGTAGGGTACCATAAAACGAAAAGTCCCGGAAATTAATCCGGGACTTGAATATGTTCTGCTTTGGGAGAAAGTTATTTCTTCTTTGCAGCTTTTTTTGCAGCCTTTTTCTTAGGGGCAGCTTTTTTTGCCACCTTTTTTTTAGGCGCAGCTTTTTTCTTAGTAGCCATGTTTTTTAGAAATTAACGGTTAGTAAAAAAACATTATCGACGGTAAAAATAGAAACAAATTCCAAACCGCCAAAAGTTTTCTTAAATTTTGTTAAATTTTCCGTATAGCCACCAGTATCAAAACTGCTGCTGGTAATTAAGCTACAGGAACGAGATTGACGATAGTCTTATCGTTCTTTGACTTCTTGAATTCAACCACACCATCAGCCAATGCATACAGCGTGTAGTCTTTACCAACGCCTACATTTTTACCAGGATGGTAAACTGTACCACGTTGACGAACGATGATATTGCCATTAACTGCTGGCTGACCACCATATATCTTAACACCGAGTCTTTTGCTTTGTGAATCACGGCCGTTCTTTACGCTACCTTCACCTTTTTTATGTGCCATACAAAAACGCTTTTATGAATTGTTTTGAAGAATGATTAGCAAATGCCTTAGGCAATTTCGCTGATCCTGATCTTTGTATATTGTGTACGATGTCCGTGTTTTTTACGGAAACCTTTTCTTCTTTTCATCTTGAAGGCAATAACCTTGTCACCCTTCACATGGTCAACAATTTCGGCCTTTACGGTTGCCTTAACATCACCTCCAACAGTAACCTTACCGTCGGTGTCTGAGAGCAATACCTCTGAAAACTCTACCTGGTCACCCGCGTTACCACCTACATGCGGAACATATAAAGTCTGGTCCTTCTGAACCTTGAATTGCTGACCTGCTATTTTAACAATTGCGTACATAACTTTCCAAAAATTAGGAGTGCAAAGGTAAGGGATTGAAGCGTAATCAGAAAGAATTGCTCCTGATTTTTTTTCAGCCCTGATCCTTACCGGGTTCGCAAATTAGTCAAATATCCAGAAGTTGGCTGCAGGAATCGTCGCTGAAGTTAAAGTCGCATGAAAAAGCGAGGGATTTCTATCTCCTGCAATGATCATGGACCCACCTTGAACGGCTAATCCCTTTTTTTTCACTAGGTTTGTTTCCCTAACGTTTTTCAAGGATTTATGAAGATTAAGTCACTCTTGGCAAAACCATTTGCCAACTATATATATAAAGGTGTAAGAAAGGGAATGGTCACTGCGGTGCATGACCAGGAAAATATCCTGAAGGACCTGCTTAGGTCGGGCAAGGACACAGAATTTGGCAAAGAGCACAACCTGGCAAATGTCGGATCGTACGAAGAGTTTCGAAAAGCTGTGCCCGTGCGGGATTATGAACAGTTGAGACCTTATATCGATAAAATAAAGGACGGCAAGCACAATGTATTGTGGAAGGGGAAGCCCATTTATCTTGCAAAAACATCGGGCACAACCAGTGGGGTTAAATATATTCCCATCTCAAAGCAGTCGATTGATAATCATATCAATACGGCTAGAAATGCGCTGTTATCCTATATTGCAGAATCAGGCAATTCCCGTTTTACTGATGGCAAAATGATTTTTCTGAGCGGATCCCCCGAACTCGAGCGGATTGGGGGAATTCCGACAGGCAGACTGAGCGGTATCGTGAATCATCATATACCAAGTTACCTCAGGAAAAACCAGTTGCCGACTTATGAAACAAATTGTATTGATGACTGGGAAACGAAACTTGACAAAATCGTTGAAGAAACATATCGCGAAAATCTCACACTGATCAGTGGTATTCCACCCTGGGTGCAGATGTATTTTGACCGGCTGAAAGCAAAAACCGGCAAAACAGTGAAGGAGATCTTTCCGAATCTTTCGCTGCTTGTACATGGCGGTGTTAACTTCGAACCGTATCGCGCCAGGCTGATGGACAGTATTGGTGCTCCGGTGGCCACCATCGAAACGTTTCCTGCATCCGAGGGTTTTTTCGCTTTCCAGGATAGCCAGTCTGCCGAAGGATTATTGCTGAATACCGACAGCGGCATCTTTTTCGAATTTATTCCCGCCGCAGAGATCCATTCGCAAAACCCAACCCGTCTGAGTTTGAAAGATGTGGAGGTTGGTGTGAACTACGCCCTCATTATTAATAACAATGCAGGGCTTTGGGGTTATAATATTGGAGATACCATACGTTTTGTTTCAAAAAATCCTTACCGGATTCTTGTTACCGGTCGTATCAAACATTTTATTTCCGCTTTTGGCGAACACGTGATCGGTGAAGAAGTAGAACACAGTCTGATGCAGGCGGCCCAACATTCTGGCATCCATGTTACTGAATTTACTGTGGCACCTGTTATCAGTCAGTCAGAAGGAAAATCCTATCATGAATGGTTCGTTGAATTTGGTGAAACCCCCGCTGATCTTGCAGGGTTTGAAAAGGAGGTAGATAAAAACCTTCGCACCAAAAACATCTATTACGACGACCTCATCACCGGCAACATTCTGATGCCCCTTAAAATAAGGCCGGTCAGAAAAAACGGCTTTATTGATTACATGAAATCGCTCGGGAAACTGGGTGGGCAAAACAAAGTTCCCCGTCTTAGCAACGATCGCAAGATTGCTGGTGAACTGGAAAAATTTGTCGACCAGTAACACTTCCTTTTCAATCTTAAAGATTTTTATCAGCTTATGTCTAATAGTCATCCGGCAAAACGTATTGCAATTTTTGGATCAACCGGTTCAATCGGAACGCAGGCGCTAGATGTGATTGCAGCAAACCCGGAAACATTTTCAGTTGAAGTGCTCACTGCACAAAACAATGAAGAACTTCTTATCAAACAAGCCATTCACTTCAAACCAAACATCGTAGTGATAGGTGATGAGAAAAAATATCCAAAAGTTAAAGAAGAACTTTCATCGCATAATATAAAGGTGTTTGCCGGGGAAACTGCTCTCGAAGAAGTGGCAGCAATGGATGTTTATGATATGATGCTGGCGGCCATAGTGGGTTTTGCCGGATTGAAACCCACGCTCAGGGCAATCGAATCGGGTAAAGGCGTGGCGCTGGCCAACAAGGAAACTCTCGTGGTGGCGGGTGATATCGTCATGCAAAAGGCTGTTGAATACAGGGCGCCGATCATCCCGGTCGACAGTGAGCATTCTGCCATTTTTCAATGCCTGGTAGGAGAAACGCGTAACCGCATTGAAAAGATAATTCTCACAGCTTCCGGCGGACCCTTCCTTGGGCGAAAACCAAACTTCCTGGTTAACGTTAAACGTGACCATGCCCTGCAGCACCCTAACTGGACGATGGGAGCCAAGATCACCATCGATTCTGCTACACTGATGAACAAGGGGTTGGAAATGATCGAGGCGAAGTGGCTGTTCAACTTGCAACCTGACCAGGTACAGGTCGTGATCCATCCGCAAAGTATCATTCACAGCATGGTTCAGTTTGAAGATGGAAGTATTAAGGCACAGATGGGTTTACCGGATATGAAACTTCCGATACAATACGCCCTGGCGTTCCCCCATCGTATTCCCGGAAACTTTAAAAGATATGATTTCAGGAAGCCTGCGCAACTCACCTTCGAAGAACCCGACGTAAAAACCTTTCGTAATCTCACGCTGGCAGTTGATGCCATGAACAAAGGCGGAAATGTGCCGTGCATTTTAAATGCAGCCAATGAAATTGCCGTTTACGCGTTTTTAAGAAACAGGGTAGGGTTCCTGGACATGACCGATGTGATTGAAAAAACAATTGAACATGTGTCGTACATCAAAAATCCGACGCTGGAAGAATATTTTGAAAGCGATGGGGAGGCACGTAATTTCGCGGCATCCCTTATTAAATTATAGGAAATCACAATATTAAAATTTCAATCTCATATACCTTATGTTGTATTTGTTGGCGATCGATTGGGCCAGTGTTGGTATACAGGCATTTTACCTGATTCTATCCTTATCTATCCTCGTTATTCTTCACGAATTTGGTCACTATCTCCCGGCTAAAATTTTTAAGTGCCGGGTGGAAAAATTCTACCTGTTTTTTGATCCCTGGTTCAGCCTGTTTAAAAAGAAGATTGGTGAAACCGTATACGGAATCGGTTGGTTGCCCCTCGGTGGTTATGTGAAGATTGCAGGCATGGTGGATGAGAGCATGGATAAAGAACAAATGAATCAGCCACCTAAACCATGGGAGTTCAGAAGCAAGCCGGCCTGGCAGCGTTTGATCATTATGATCGGTGGCGTTACTGTAAATGTGCTACTGGCTTTCCTGATTTATGCAATGGTATTGTTTACCTGGGGCGAAGAAAAATTGCCCAACGCAAACGCTGTGAACGGTATAACGGTAACGGATAGCCTGATGTACCAGATGGGACTGAAGGATGGCGATAAGATCCTGGCAGTAAACGAAACACCGATTGCTTACTTTGATGATATACCAAAAAAATTACTGGTAGGAGAAAGGGTTACGGTTGAAAGAGATGGTAAAACGCAGGTGATAGAATTACCTGTCGATATGCTGGGTAAGCTGGTAGAGAAAAAAAGAAGCCGCTCGCCATTGTTTACACCGCGCGTACCCATGATCGTGGGTATTGTTGCCGATTCATCACCGGCCCGACAGGTAGGATTGAAGCCTTATGACCGCATCCTGTCGGTTGATTCAGTGAAAACGCCATTTTTTGATAATGTGAGGAGTGAATTGAAACGCAGACCGGGCCAGCAGGTGCCGATTGAGATTGAGCGCAACGGAGAGGTGTTGACAGTAAATCCGCAAATAACACCAGAAGGTACGCTCGGCGTTTTTCATTTCAGTTATTCCAGCGAATTGGATAGCCTCGGTATTCTTAAGATCGAACGTCGCAAATATGGATTCTTTGAAGCTTTCCCCGCAGGCGTAAGGATGGCGGTAGATAACCTGGTGTTTTATATCGATCAGTTCAGAAAGATCTTAAGCCCGGAAACCGGCGCGTATAAAGGAGTTGGTGGATTCAAATCTATGGGTTCGATCTTTCCGAAACAGTGGGGCGACTGGCAGGCATTCTGGAGTATTACTGCATTCTTTTCTATCATACTTGCCTTTATGAATCTTTTACCGATACCGGCACTGGATGGCGGGCACGTATTGTTTACTTTATACGAGATGGTTACGGGCCGGAAACCGAACGATAAATTCCTTGAGTACGCACAAGTGGTAGGAATGGTGTTTTTGCTCGGTTTGATGTTATATGCAAACGGCAACGACTGGTTTGGCTGGAACCGAAGCCGGTAAGGTTTGCGCAGTGATGTAGAAGTGGCGTGATAAAATTATTTAAACATTCAAAAGCTTGCGGCTGATAACCGCAGGCTTTTTTTTTGGGCAGGCACAAAAAAAATCCCCGATAAGAATAAAGGGGATTAAACCAAAACTAACTGCTTATGAGAAAACTTAAAACTTAAAAACCGTCCAAAATATCTTTAGGTGTTGTTATCAATGTTCGTGATGTAAAGTAACATCAAAGATTTGTGCCAGTCCAGCATTAATGGATAAGTTGTGGAATTGGCTGTGGCAATTGCAGGTTTGGACCCATAAGTTGCGCGGCGCATGGAAAATTTTGCCACAGCTGTTGCCGGGATTCATCAACTTACCGTGTTGCCATATGGAAATGTTGTTGTGCCGCGTCTTATTGTAAACAACATTTATGGCAGAGATCAATCAACCTGCCCCGGCTGCTAAGCCCGGGTTCGGGAACGGAAAAAAATTGTCTACCCGCGTCGATCTGACGCCAATGGTGGATCTTGGATTTATTCTTATCACATTTTTTGTTTTCACGGCTACTCTTTCGGAGCCTTCGGCTATGAAATTGATTATGCCCGCAAATGGAGGTGATGCGATGCCGGTGCAGCAATCGCGAACTTTGACCATCATCCCGGTGGGTAACGACCGGGCCTTTTATTATCATGGAATATTGAGTGAAGCGCTGACTAATGGGAATTTTGGAACAACGGATTACCATGCTGCGCAAGGAGTTGGGCAATTGATCAGGGATAAGCAATTGCGTTTGGAGCTGCAGTCATCGGGGTCGGGAAAAGAACTGATGCTAATCATCAAACCTACGGGCAAAGCGAGTTACAGAAATGTAGTGGATGTGTTAGACGAGGTGGCAATCAACGATGTGAAGCATTATGCTATGGCGGATCTGTATCCCGAAGAGGTGGCGATGCTCGCGGAACGGCAGTTGCAATAGAAGCTGTTAAAAAGCAGTTTGGCTTCAATTTATTGCGGCATGATTTGTTTGAAAACTGTATTTTTGCCGGCTGTCCGGTTGAAAGAATGGTGACATTTTTAAGACCTGATTTTCCCGGGGGTGCCTGGTTTTGACAGCGTAGATCTTTGAAGGTGTAAGCATGTCGTGCGTTGGATAATTAGCACGTTAATCTGAATATTCAAAACTTCAAATGGCAATACTCAGTATGCCATGGCTGCCTAATCAGTGATTAGATAGTCATTAGGGCCGCCTGAGCGGGTTTGTCTGCCGCCTGCTCCGCCGCCGACTTAAAAACAAGTGCAGAATGCTGTGATCATAGGCTGTGCCGATCACTTAAGACCATCCAGCTAAGGCAAATATTGGTTTGTTCGTTTCCTGTATTTGCCCGACAATTAATAATGAAATAAGCATGTAGAAAGCTTTTGAAGGATATGTTTGGACAGGGGTTCGATTCCCCTCACCTCCACCTACGCCCGCGGTTGCATTTTTTGTGACAGCGGGTTTTTTGTTTTGAACCGGTTGATTTTCCCGCGGGCTTCGGACAGACCAAATTTAACTTGCTAAAATCTCAGCCTTGCACAGCTAATCGATAGAAATCCTTTACATTTAGCGCGATTTATCACCTTTCCAAAACATACATAATGGCTACGGATATATCGAGAATCCTCAAGAAGCGAAAGAAATCAATTATCGAAAACTGGATGACTGCTCAACTGGCTGATTCACAGCTACGGGAAGATCTTATGACCAACGAAGAACTGCGTGAACAATCGCAGGAACTTATGGATGCAATTGTTGAGTCAGTTACCAATGAAACACTCACCCAACCCGGATCGGATAAGTTTGAAAAAGTTGTTGAGATCCTTTCGGGCATCTCGATTTCCCGTGCAAGACAGGGCTTTAGCCCGCGGGAAACTGGTATCTATATTTTTAGTTTGAAAGATGCCTTGAACATTGCTTTGCAAGAGGAGTTCGGGGATGATACAAAGACGCTGTACCAGGTTAGCGTGGATTTAAATAAACTAATGGACAGCTTTGGTGTTACAACCTTTGAAACCTTTATTAAGGGTCGTGAAGATGTTATTCTGAGGCAAACGGACGAGATCACAGAAATTTCAACACCGGTAATCCGGATTTGGGATGGTATCCTGGCATTACCAATTATCGGAACACTTGATAGCGCGCGTACACAGGTCGTGATGGAAAATCTGTTACAGGAAATTGTGGAAACCGGAAGCACTATAGCTATCCTGGACATCTCAGGCGTTCCGGCAGTGGATTCTTTGGTCGCTCAACACTTATTGAAAACGGTTTCCGCTACAAGGCTAATGGGTGCTGAATGTATCATCAGTGGAATTCGCCCCGAGATAGCGCAGACAGTAGTTCACCTCGGTATAGATCTGAACAACATTGTAACGAAAGCTACATTAGCCAGCGCGCTCAAATATGCTTTTTCCATCATGAACCTCGAAGTAAGAAAGTTTCAAAAAGTAAAGATTTAGAATGGACAGGATACCGATTCTCAGAATGGGAAAATTTTTGTTGGTGACCATCCAGACTGATTTGTATGATCGGCTGGCCACCAACCTTGAATCTGATCTCGTACACATGGTCAATAAAACGGGAGCAAGAGGAGTGCTGATTGATATCTCAGGATTATCTATCGTTGATTCGTTTATGGGACGTATCCTGGGAAATATCGGAAGCATGTCAAAAATCATGGATGCAGAAACCGTTGTGGTAGGTATGCAGCCTGCAGTGGCTATTACGCTCATTGAACTTGGCCTTGAACTAAAAGGAGTTTATACCGCTCTTAATGTTGAAAAAGGTATGGAACTACTTCAAAACAAAATTGGGCTTGACGAAAATACAGACTATCAAGATGAAGATAGTGCTGAATAAAGATGCAATGAAAATTGAAAGGGAACAGGATGTTGTTCCTTTCCGGAACCGCGTAAAGGAATTTGCTGTTAAAATCGGTATGAGCCTTGTTAATCAGACCAAGCTGATTACTGCCGCCAGCGAACTTGTGCGTAATATGCTTAAATATGGTAAAGGTGGAACGGCTATGATTGAGGTTGTAACGGAAGACCGTAACACTGGTATCAGGCTGATATTTACTGACAAGGGACCCGGCATTGCTGACATCAATCTTGCGATGAAAGATGGTTATTCATCGGGGAAAAGTCTTGGCATTGGTTTACCTGGTACGAAACGACTGGTTAACGAATTTGATATTAAAAGTGTAGTGGGCACTGGAACTACGGTTACAGTTATAAAATGGAAGAATGGTTAATCGACTTCATCTTGTTCTTAGTGCAAATGACCGTAGTTATTTCGCTATTCTCAAAAAAAAAATACATTCCCTGGCAGTTGAAGCCGGATTCGCCGAAACAAGGATTAGTCAGATCGATATAATTATTGCGGAGATTGTCACCAATCTTGTAAAGCACGCTGGTGGTGGAGAACTTTTAGTTAAACTTATTGAGCAGCAAAACGTTCAGGGTCTTGAGATCATCAGCATTGACAATGGGCCGGGTATGAAGGATGTTGCAAAGATGACAGGGGATGGAGTGTCAACAAAAAATACATTGGGGCATGGATTAGGTTCGATTAAGCGCCTAAGCGATTTTTTCCAGATTTACAGTTTGAAAAACTGGGGAACAGTACAGTTGATTCGCGTATTCGATTCAAATACAGAAAAAAGCCGAAGGCCGCGGTCATCCTATTTGGCAAACAGCATAGTTATACCTAAAAACGGCGAAACAGCCTGTGGTGATGGGTTTTTCATCAGAAAGAATGCAGGCAGTGTTGCTTTTATGCTGGGAGATGGCCTGGGACATGGACCGGACGCGGAATATGCGGTTAAGAGTGCGGGAGATAGTTTTTTAAAAACGAGATCCAATCAGCCAGAAGATATTTTGCGGGTCATTAGCGATGATGTAAAGAGAACACGTGGACTTGTAGCAACGGTAATAGTATTTGATCTGGATGCAAAAATCGCGAGAGTGTGCGGAGTTGGGAACATATCCACCAAATTGTTTTCATCCTCGGCTCCCAAAAATTACCTCGCTTACAACGGTATTATTGGAATGAAGCTTCCCAACACCCTTAAGTCGCAGGAAACAATCTTTGAACCTGGTCAATTTTTTATTATGTGTAGTGATGGCATCAAATCAAGATGGGATACACAAAAATACCAGGGAATAAACAGGTATGATCCCTCCATACTTTGTGCGGCAATTTTAAAAGATTTTAATCGCCATACTGACGATGTTTCAGTGGCGCAATGTCAAATCAATTATGATGATATTTGAAATCGCCCGGATACAGCTTGACAATGAAATGGATTTGATTCTTGCTCACCGCCGTTCCATGAAACTTGCTGAGCTTGCCGGACTTTCATTGTCATCCCAAACTACAATAGCCACTGCGGTCTCTGAGATTGCACGGGGTGTGCTGGAAACACAACAGGGCGGCCTGTTAAAACTTTCTATAAAAACTGACGACCGGGATCAATATATTGTAGCATCGCTGTCAAGCAAGTTTCATAAGGGACAAGCTCAGAATACCGGAGTCAGTTATGCAAAAAAACTGGTCAGCAATATAACAGTATCTGTCAGCGGAGATATGACTGTAGTTGAGATCCAATATTTCTTCAGCTCACCGACACGCATCGATAATCTGAAAATTGATGAGTGGCGATACATCTATCGGAATGAACCTTCGTTTTCACCTTATGATGAACTAAAACGTAAGAATGAGCAGTTGCAGGACATGTCGATGAAGCTGCAACGAAGCGAAAACGATCACCGGACACTGACAAATTCTCTACCCCTTGTTATCTTTTCGGTTGATGAACGGGGTAACCTGCTATATGCCAACGAATGGCTTCATGAGTTAACTGGTGAGTCGGTTACCGGACAAGAGGCCTGGGACTGGACAAAAATCATTCATCAGTCTGACTATGATGGGTTTGCTTTTCTTCTTAGTTGTCTGCAAAATGCAACTGATATGAATCTTACAACCCAATGCAGGATCCGGAATAAATCCGGCGAGTACACATGGCACCAGGTGACATTGTCACCACTCAAGGGCGACAGCCCCGGTCAGCAATACTGGAGCGGTTATATGGTGGATATCCATAACCAAAAGATGCTGGAAGAAACACTTAAGGATAATGTGGAATTAAAAAAAGCCCAGGAAAAGCTGAATGCGAACCAGGAAATTCTGGAAAAATATATCCAGGATCTTAACCAGACAAACGCTGAACTGCAGCAGTTTGCATATGTCACTTCGCATGATCTGCAGGAACCGGTTCGTAAAATGATGTATTATTCTGATTCCCTGCTGCGGCGATCTGATAAACTTGACGAAAATGAGAAGATCCGTATGGTTACAAAGATCAATCAGGCTTCGGTAAGGATGCGAAATCTTATCCACGATACCTTGCAGTTTGCACGCGTTGGCAAGGAATCTATCACGTTTGAAACGGTTTCACTGAATGTTCTTATGAAGGATGTATTACAGGAACTGGACTCACTTATAGCATCAAAAAACGCCACGATTTTTCTGGGTGAGATGCCGGAGATACCAGGAAACTATGGGCTTCTCGGCCAGGTATTTTCCAACCTGATTACAAATTCCCTCAAATTTGTACGACCGGATCAGCGTCCTGAAGTGCATGTCAATGCCAATACTGAGGACCAGTTTGTTGAAATTTCTATTGCAGATAATGGTATTGGATTCAATGAAGAATACAAGTTGCAGATCTTTGCTTTGTTCCAAAGGCTGCACAACAAAGAGGTATATGACGGGACCGGCCTGGGACTCGCTATCTGTAAAAAAATTGTTCATTTACACCGTGGCTCCATCCGTGCCAGCAGTATTGAGGGTCAGGGAGCGGTGTTCTATGTGCGATTACCGATGTTAAAAAATATTGGCCATGACTAAGCCGCATATATTAATGATCGACGATGATGCCGATGATCGGATGATTATGGAAGATACTCTTCATGAACTGAATGTTGAACACACATTAACCCTGGCCTCCGGCGGCCGGCAGGCACTTAGTCTGCTTGAAAAGCTTTTTAGCGAAAATAACCTCCCATCAATGATCGTTCTTGATCTGAACATGCCCGTACTAAACGGCATCCAGACTTTGCAAATGATACGTTCTGATCAAAGATTTAATGCAATACCGGTAACAATTTATTCAACATCTGTTAATCCTGTTGAAAAGGATAAAGCATTAAGCCTTGGTATAACAGGTTATGAAATGAAACCTACATCATTTTCAGAAGCTGCCACTGTCTGCAGAAGAATTCTAAACCTGAACTAGATGGTCCGCGCAATACATCCTTTGATTGGGTTTGGTAACATTCGCCTCAACAACCACCTATGCGAGGTGCCCGCTTAAAAAATATCTTACCATCCCGTTCTACGTATTCGCCTGTTATAATCGGGTAAGCATACTTCGGCGCATGTGATATTACATGGCTTCTAACAATTATTTTGTCGTCGACTTCCAGGCTTCGCAATGGCGCCAGTTGTGATTGCTCAGGGTCGAATTTTAAAATATAATCAACCCCGTCAATACGCACCATCACACCAAAACCTAATCTTGAGCCGGAAGGAAGAGAAAGAGAAGTTACAACAGCCTCCATATTCGCCGAAGCGCTTACATGATTCTTTATTTTGGCAGCACCATCTAGCACTTTTTTACCTTCCGGAGACAATGTCCATTTTGTATATCTTATGCCATCAGGAGTATCCTCCCACCTTGCAGATATGGATTCTTTTTTTGCCACCGCGGCCGGCTTCATGGTGGCTTGTTCAGAAGATCCATTTTTGATTTCGTGATTCGCAAATACCAGTCCGCCTGCCACAACCAGTGGTAAGAGCAGCGCATAAATTACTTTCTTCATAATTGTTGATTTAGTAATGAATTGGATCCGTGTAAACCCCGTTTTGCATCTCATATCCGTTGGAAGGTTTGACACAACAAAGCTAATCGGATCCGGCCCCCGTGCAGCATTTGTATCGTAACTTAAATTGTAAACAGTGTAAATTGTTGTCACTACAAACTCTACCTGTCGTGATTACAAATCCGGCAGCAGTTTTCATGCAATGATCACTGGTATTTCCCTAAAGCCTGATACTATGAGATTCATCTTTTAAGTGCTGAGAAACTATAGAACGTGATCCTTGATTATTTTTGGTGAAATATGCATTGCCTGCCTTGGGAAGCAGTATTTTCTATATAAAACGTTTTGCAAACGATGACAAAAAGCAAGGGTAAATCAAGTAAATTGTTCGTTATGAAGAAAAGTTCGTTTTTATTTGTTTTGTTGTCGGGTTCCACCTTGTGTTTTTCGCAGCCAAAAGTTCAGTCGTTTCCGCTGTCGTCAGTACGCTTGCTTGATGGTCCTTTTAAACAGGCGCAGCAGACAGATATGCAGTATATTCTTGCGCTCGACCCTGACCGATTGCTGGCTCCTTATTTGAGAGAAGCCGGTTTGGAAACGAAAGCAAAAAGCTACGGTAACTGGGAAAATACCGGGCTTGATGGACACACAGGCGGGCATTATTTATCGGCGCTGGCCAACATGTATGCTGCAACTGCGAACAAAGAAGTAAATGACAGGCTCAACTATATGATTGATGTACTCGATGCCTGCCAGCAACAGAACGGGAATGGTTATGTTGGCGGCATTCCAGGCAGTAAAGCATTGTGGCAGGAAATAAAGGATGCAAAGATCAATGCAGGCGGTTTTTCGCTCAATGGTAAATGGGTGCCTTTATACAACATTCATAAAACATTTGCGGGTCTGCGCGACGCTTATTTAATCGCAGGTAATACAAAGGCCAGAGAAATGTTCCTTAAACTATGCGACTGGTTCGCCGGCATCAGTGCAACACTTAGTGATAGTCAGTTCCAGGACATGCTTCGAAGTGAACACGGTGGATTGAATGAAATATTTGCCGATGCAGCTTTTATTACCGGAAATGATAAGTACCTGGAGCTCGCCCGCAAACTATCGCACCGGCGTATCCTTGACCCTCTTATTCATAACCAGGATTCTTTAACGGGACTGCATGCCAATACGCAAATACCTAAGGTGATCGGCTTTGAACGGATAGCGCAAATCAGCGGAGACACATCGTGGAATAATGCTGCGCATTTCTTTTGGAACAGGGTAGTAAAAAATCGTTCTGTCTCAATTGGTGGTAACAGTGTGCGGGAGCATTTTCATCCGGCTTCAGATTTTTCTTCCATGATAAATGATATACAGGGGCCCGAAACCTGCAACACCTATAATATGTTACGGTTATCTGCGAACCTGTTTTTTTCAAATTCTCAAAGCAGTTACCTGGATTATTATGAGCGGGCATTGTATAATCATATCCTTTCGTCGCAGCATCCAGACGGCGGCTTCGTTTATTTTACACCCATGCGCCCACAACATTACCGGGTGTATTCGCAACCCCAGGAAAGTTTTTGGTGTTGCGTTGGATCAGGTATTGAAAACCACGGTAAATATGGTGAGTTGATTTATGCGCATAATGAGAACGACCTGTTCGTAAGCTTGTTCATGGCTTCTACCCTTAACTGGAGAGAAAAGGGGTTGACGATAGAACAAAAAACCTCATTTCCTTATGAAGAAAAAACGACTATCAAACTTAAGTTGGATAAACCTGCGTCTTTTGGTATTCATATCCGTTATCCTTCATGGATAAAAGAGGGCAAGATGCAAGTGTTGGTGAACGGTAATAAAGTTAAAGTAGGAAAAAACGCTTCGGGATATGTAACTGTAGAAAGATCGTGGAAGTCGGACGACGTTGTTTCGGTTCAATTGCCCATGCATCCGAAAACAGAATATCTTCCGGACGGTTCGCCCTGGGGCTCGTTTGTTTACGGACCCATTGTGCTTGCAGCTAAAACCGATTCGGCAAATTTAACTGGTTTAAGGGCCGATGACAGCCGGATGGGACATGTGGCCAACGGGAAGTTGTATCCTATCAACAATGCTCCTTTTATTATTACCAGTCAACAAGAACCTGCCGTGCAACTAAAGCCGGTAAAAGGCAAACCGATGTTTTTTAGCGCGGCGTCTTTGATTTATCCGGCTGCGTCTCAACAGCTGGTGTTGCAACCTTTTTATACCATTCATGATTCCCGTTATATGATCTATTGGCGGATAACAGACAAACAGGGCCTTCAAACAATTAAAAATGACCTTGAGGAAGCGGAACAAAAACGGATGGCGCTGCAGGAAATTACACTCGACGAGGTAACACCGGGTGAACAGCAACCCGAAGTCGAGCATAAGTTCAGGGGGGAGAAAACTGAAACCGGCATCTTGAATGATAGTCGTTGGAGGAATGCCGCAGGCTGGTTTAGTTACGAATTGAAAAATGAAAATAAAGCCGCAAAAAAATTGCGGGTAACTTATTATGGAAGTGAACTAAGTAAAGATTTTGATATTTTCATTGACAACCGGTTGTTTCGAACAGTATCCCTTGATGGTTCTAAGGGCGAACAGCTCGTTGACATTGACTATGAATTAACGGATAAATGGTCACAAGGGCTTGGTGAGACCGTTGAGGTTAAGTTTGCCGCCAGGAACAATTCCAAAACTGCCAGGGTGTTTAATGTTCGTTTAACCAGGTAAGGAACACTGTTCCTTACATGCCTTCGTTAGCAGTCGCCAACAGCGGCTGCACATGAAGTGCCATCAAAAAGTTAAGAATTAAAGATGGTTTTCGGTAATTGAACAACGGTGTTTGAATCACTTTAAAGCAGCCACCATTGCACGAACTTCTGCCTCGTCGGCAACATAAACATTACCATAATCAGTTACGCGCTTATTGATAAACGTTAGTGGGTTTGGTGCTGCCACGCGGGCTGAAGAGTGAAACTCTGTGGCACCACTCTCAGCAGCAAGTTTTGCGATATTTGCAGATTTTACCCCCGCACCAGGCATTATGATGATCCGCCCTGCAGCCTGCTGCACCAGCTTTCCCAATAACGCACCAGCATCAGGAGCAGCAGAAGCCTGTCCAGAGGTGAGTACCCGTTCGCAACCCGCTTCGATAATATCTTCAAGTGCCTGGAAAGGATCAGGCGTACCATCAAAAGCGCGATTACAGGTTACGCCCATCGGTCCGGCCCATTCAACAATCCGCTTCAACCATTCAATATCGATGGTTCCATCTATCTTTTGTGTTCCGACTGAGATACCATCACAACCTAATTCGCGACAGATCATTATCTCGTGTCTGATGATTGCGTATTCATCATCACTGTAAAAATAATTGCCCGACCTCGGTCTTATAATTGGATATAACAGGATCCCGATTTTATCCCTTACCTGTTTAATGGTTCCGTAACTGGGAGTTGTTCCTCCCTCTATTGGGTTATCACACAATTCTACACGTACCGCACCCGCTTTTTCTGCGGTTAAGCATGACTGTATATTAAACGCACAAACTTCAAGTATACCGCTGTTCGCCATAATGCACTAATAGTTTAAAATGAACTTCTGTCTGTATATACAAATGGATTTTCTACAACGCGCTGCTCATTGGTCAGTAACAATTCAGCTACTGTGCGACCCATAGCACGATAATCAGGGGATAGGGTAGTGATGCCCTCTCCAATCACAGATTTTAAGACACATTCACTCAGCGATAAGATACCGATATCAGTGCCTGATTGTAAACCTTTCGCTTTTGTCGCTGAAACCAGCTCAACGAGTTGGGCGTTGTCTTGTACTATAAACGCATCGCCCTTACGGATCGTGGTACCATCAATTGTATGAAGTATCTCGCATGGAGTATTGACTGTTTTACCAAACCTGTTGAAGCCGGCAACAATTTCTTTAGCGGGCATCTGATCAGGGATCACAAGAAACAGTCTTTTATATTTGAGCGCAGACTGTTTATGCTCCGTAAGTGAGTCGGACAGTGCTTTTTCCACATTGCTGTAAACCCCGGAAAACGCTTTTTTAAATTTCTTATATCCTGAATCCAGTAATAACACCTGTTTTGGATCCAGTGCCGAAAGTATAGCTGGGGTGTCTTTAAAGATACCTGGCTCTATAACATAAGTATTAAAATAAGCGGCTTCTTCCCGGATGATATTTTCAAACTCATCCCGGTTTTGATTATAAAAAAATGTCCGGACCTTGCAGGTTTTTGGCAATTGCCCGATCAGGCTGTCATAGATCAATTGGGATGCATCATTAAACCTGCTGAATAATACACAGACAGTTTGGGTCAGTTTTGTCTGAGTGCTTGTAATGAAATAACCTTTGCCCGGTATAGAGTCAATGATACCGGAAGCACGTAATTCGTTGTATGCTGAAAACACGGAACCACGCGCAAGCGAAAATTTTTCTGCAATGCTGTTAACGGAAGGTAGCGTGTCGTTCTGCCGTAGCTCACCGCGATCAATTGCACCGCAAACAGATTGCACTATTTGTTTGTAGATAGGTACGGCCAGTGAATTGTCTATCATTATAAGATCCGATAATTTTTTTTTCATAAGAGCAGGGTATGTGCGCTGAATCAGTAATAATGATCAGAAGCAAAAACCTTTTCAACGTTGTTACTTTTTACTGAGTAGGTGAAGCCTTTCTGTAATGCGTAGGCACCATATTCTCCTTTTTTGTTTAATGCAAGGAAACCTACCTGGATGTTTTTCGATTTTTCCGGGCTCCGCTTAATGATTCTTTCAACGGCAATCTTGCAGGCTTCCGCCGGCGTTTTACCATTTCGCATTAATTCAACAATAAGATGTGCTCCTACGATTTTAATCACTTCCTCGCCGACTCCTGATGAGGTTGCTCCGCCCACTTCATTGTCGACGTATAAACCTGCCCCGATGATAGGGGAGTCGCCGATTCTACCGCGCATTTTATAGGCGAGCCCGCTTGTGGTGCAGGCTCCGCCGATATTGTCATTCGCATCCAATGCGATCATTCCTATTGTATCGTGATTGGTAACGCCCCCGGGCATGGGGTCAGTTTTTTTATCATAGGTCCTGTTCTCGATGTTCATCTCGGGTTCATACTTCGAGGTTTTCAGCCATTCCTTCCAGTCTTTTTCACTTTGCGGTGTCAGCAGGTTTTCTTTTTTGAAACCATTGGCGATAGCAAATTCAAGCGCTCCTTCACCGGAAAGCATTACATGGGGTGTTTTGTCCATCACGAGCCTGGCTACCTTTATAGGATGCATGATGCTTTCAAGACAGGCCACCGAGCCTGCATTATAGAGATCATCCATAATGCAGGCATCCAGTGTCACGCGACCGTCGCGGTCGGGATTGCCGCCATATCCAACGCTTTGATTGGAAGGATCCGCTTCAGGTATCTGCACACCGGCTTCAACAGCATCAACTGCGCGACCTTTATTGCCAAGTATTTTCCATGCCTCCAGGTTTGCGGCCTGGCCAAAATCCCATGTTGAGATTACGACGGGCCAGCCGCTGCCTTCGGTCTTTTTTTCACCGGTCGATGTATTGCACGAGGCGATAAACCCCGCGCCCCCCAGAATGGTATTGACCAAAAACTTTCTTCTTGATGAGAACATTTTCCTGTTTTTAATTACCACCGCCAAATGCAGGTGCAGATTTATCATACCAGATTCTTTGTGAACTCAGGGTTGGAACATCCTGGGCGTTGGGTGTGAAACCCTGTTCAGTCATAGCTGACTGCCAATTGGCCCTGTTCGCCTCACCCGGATCGATAAGCCAGAATCTTCTTGGGATAGGCTCATTGAATGTTTCGCGGCCATAATAAGCAGAACCTGTCCGTGGATAACCTGTTCTTCTTGCAAAAACATATGCCTCATTTGGATTTCTGAAGAAGTTCAGATGCTGCTGAACATAAATGCGTTCTTTATCATTTGCGCCATTCAATTGCACATCAGGTTGTGACAGATATGCAGCAATTTCTGCGCTACCGTTACCTGTAAACGCGGTAGTTGAGCGCGCAACAACAGCAATCTCATTCATTGTCTGAATAGATGCAGTGATACCTCTTTCATACCAGTCTTTCATGGTGCCTCTTGTATTCACGCCACCTGCATAACCTTTCTGAATAAACTCAGCAATCTGCAAACAACCTTCAGCGGCGCTAACGGCAACCTCAACATATTCGCCTCCATCGGGCATGTTAAATTCAGGAGAAAAGAAGATCCTGTTGATAGGTGAAATCAGGAAGTAATTGGTCACGCTGTTACCAGCAGCATTATTTCCAACAGGGAACGCATTTTTAATATAACCTGCACGGGTAGGGTTGGTAGTGAAGTCTGCCGGACCTCCCTGGAATTGCACCAGCGGGTCATTAACATTGATGAATGCAGGAAGCGTTGCGTTATACTTGTTTAAAGTATCCCTGAAACTTCCACGTAAACCGTTTGGCTCGAAGTAAATCGGCAGCCTTGGGTCGTTTACTTTCTTCATAAAATCCACCATCGAGGTGGTAGCAAAGCGCTGACTGCGGTAAACGATTTCACCGCCTCCACCGAAGGGAAGATATTCCTCACTTACATAAGTAAGCTGGTCGGCGCGGTCAGTGATCGGACCATTCGGGTCAGACATAACCTGCTGAAAAATGGTAGCAGTTCTGGCAGCATCCACATTTTCGAGCCGTGCAGCAATTCTTAGTTTTAATGAGTTGGCAAGTTTGATCCATTTTATATTATCGCCCTTGTAAAAAATATCAGCATTACCGAAGTTGTATTGACCTGTCAGTGAATTATCGCCGAGAGTGGTGATAGAACTATTCAACTCGGTTAACCACAGGTTCAGCAAGGTCTCCTGGCTGTCATATTCCGGGTCGAAGCGTTTTTCAGTTCTGGCCTTGGTTGCGTTGCTATAGGGTATGGAACCGTTCATGTCGGTTACTTTCAGCCCATGTAAAATGCCGGCGATGTAAGTGATGGCAACAGCTTTCTTATAGTTTGTGCTGTCTGACTTCTTAGCAACCTGGTTACGAATCTCAACCAGGTTAGGAAGTACATCCCTGTAGAATGTTCCATAACGCAGGTTAACATTACTCGTTAATTCATATGGATCAGTAGTCAGATGTTGTGTGAATCGCATCAACTGTTCCATGCTTTCCCAGATCCACTCTGTATACTGGTAGGTGATCATTTTTTCTTCAGAATAGGATAACAGGAAGCCGATGTCCGGAGTAATAACAACATTCGGATTGGTATTGATCTCGCCGAAGTTTTTACGGCAGGCGCCGGCCCCGAAAAGCAGCACCACTATCAGCGTCGCAGCGATATATCTTTTTAAAGTACTCATAGTTATAAGTTGTTCAGTTAACCGATTAGAATGTTGTTCTCAGGGTGAATGTGATGTTTCTTGTTTTTGGCAGGAAACCATTTTCTCCGGAGAACGCAGTGTTGTTAGAACTGTTTGAAGCCGGGTTGAAATTATATGGCAGTGTCTGATAGAGATACAAAAGATCACGACCGATTACTGCAAATGACAGGTTGTTTAACTTAAGTCTTTGTGTAAGTGTTTTAGGGAAATTGTACGAAAGGGCAACCTGGCGGAGCGAGATCCATGAATTTTCGAGAACCCAGAAATCAGATACACCGGTTGATGATGAACCATACCGATAAAAGAACTGTGGCGTATGTGTTGGCTCAACATAACCTGCGTCGTATGCTTCCTTGAAACTCATTCCCCCAACATTAACCTGTGAACCATCGGGCTGAGTGATCATCTGACCCGGAGCAAAAACACCTTCAACAATACGGCCGTCATCATAAGTCTGATTGTCATATTTGCTGGTAAATGTTATACCACCACTTTGTGCATCTCTGCCAAATATACTGTTTGGAAACACACCTGAGTGAGTACCCTGACGGTAACTCATGAGTGCAAAATCACCACCAATCTTAGCATCGATCAGGATGTTCAGGCTGAAGTTTTTGAAAGTAAACGTATTGTCCCAACCACCTCTGAATTTCGCGTTCATGTCGCCTACATTCTGCCATACATTACTACGTGCAGGGAATGCGGCGCGGGCATCCGATCTCCAGGTTAAGATGGGTAATCCATTTTTAGGATCAGAGATGTTATTACCACTACCATCTTTTGCCTGGTATGGAGTTGATTGAATAAGGGTTCTCAAAGCTCCGTAAGAACCACCTACAACTGCCCATGAGCTGATTTCACCAACATCGGTACCAGGTAACTGGTATTCAGTTCTGCCCGGATACAATTCGATGATCTTATTCCTGTTGCGGGAGTAGTTAACTGCCGTGTTCCATCTGAAATTTGAGGTACTAACCGGTGTAGCATCAATCGAAATCTCAATTCCTTTGTTCTGGATGTTACCTGCGTTGATCAGGATAGATGTTGCACCTGATTCAAACGGTGCATCGATAGGTAATATCTGGTTTTTCGTATTGTCCTGGTAGTAAGTGAAATCGAAACCAACCCTGCTTTTGAGGAACCTCATTTCAAGACCTAACTCTCTTGAGAATTTCCTTGATGGCTGTAGGTTTTCCTGCAGTACAAAAGAAGAGTTGAAAGTTGATGTTGGAACAGAACCGCCATTTGCGCGGTTAAACCCGTTAAAGGCAAAACCAGGGTTGATAGTAAATGGATCAGTATCAGCACCAAGCCATGCGATGTTACCACGCAGTTTACCATAACTGATAAATGATGGCAATGATTTGAAAGCGTCAGTAAATATCCATGAGGCACTTAAGGCAGGGTAGTTAAAAAAGTTATTTCCTGAACCGTCAGAATAAGTTAATGCTGATGACCAGTCACCTCTCCATGTTGCCTGCAAAAACACCATATTTCTCCAGCCAAAGTCTGCACTTGCGTACAAAGAGTTGAATTTTTTGGAACTGCTGATTCCTGCTTCAACAAAACCTGGTTCTCTTGAATTCGTAATGAAATAGTTGCCAGGATAGTTCAGACCGCCGCGTGTTTCATTGTAAGAAAAAGTATTCTCAAAACGTTGCTGCTCGGCACCCACATAACCGGATACAGAAAAATCATCGTTGAAATCCTTGTTCATCATCAACATGGCTTTCATGAAGTTGCTCTTCTTTTGCTCAAAGCCAATTCCGTATAAGCCGCCGGCAAAATTCTGAAGTTCTCCCAGTTCCTTATTTTCTTTTTTAATATAAACGTTGTTGATGTTTCCTTCAACTATCAGTTTTGCCCATGAAGTAAGATTGGCAGTAACGTTGATGCGTCCACGAAGCAATTGCTCGTTTTGTAAGTATTTGTTTTCATAAAGGTTGAACCAGAACCTTGATTCAGGCGCCTTGTTAGGTTCATTTGGATCATTCAACTGCGGTGCACCACCTAATATGCTGGTGTAATTTTCTTTACGTCTCCAGTATTTGGTATCATAGTTTCTTGGCAACATCCATGTAAACAACTTTCCAAAATTGTAAGATGCAAAGGCATCCAGGCCGCCTAATCTTGGAGGATTTTCACCTGCAAAATTGCTGTAAGCAGCACTTGCATCAATCGTTATTGTTTTGGTAAGTTGGTGAGTTGCACGAACATCAAAAGCGTTTTTGGTAAACTTATTTGTTGGTACCACGCCTTTGCCCTGGTTATGATTGTATGATAATCTGAAGGTCGATTTTTCAGTGGCGCCATCTAATGCGATATTGGTATTGGAACCTATACCGGTTTCAAAAGCATCCAGGAAGTTATTGGGTTGTGCCACGTACCTGGTCATTGTGCCGTCATAGTTTCGCACTTCCTGTCCAAGCATGCGTGGTCCCCAGTTTTCCAGTTCGCGGTAGATCTGCCTGTCTATATAAGCTTCACCCGTTAACGGATCTATTGGGAATACTTTTGTTCTCCAGGCATCCTCTGGTTTATAATTTGGTTCACGGTTGTCTGTGAAGAAAGCACCGACTGTACCGCCACCGAATTCGTTTTGAAAATCCGGACCGGCGTAAGGATCACTTACATTCACTGACTGTGTAACTGAAACGCCCATTCCTTTTCCGGATGAACCTTTTTTAGTTGTGATCAGTACCACTCCGTTTATCGCGCGGCTTCCATAAAGCGCAGCAGCAGCCGAACCTTTTAATACAGATACTGAAGCAAAATCCTCAGGATTAAGATTTTTGAAATCATTTCCAAAATCTCTTCCTGTACCACCAAAGGTGCCATTATCCATAATAACACCATCTACCACGAATATGGGCTGGTTATTGGTGCCAAGCGTTGAGTTACCGCGGATAACAATCTTTGAATTACCAAACAATCCGCCGGCGCCCTGATCGATCTGAACACCAGCAACCTTACCCTGCAAAGCATTGATAGGGTTGATTTCATTAGTTCTAGCCACTTCCGAACCTTTTAGTTCAGTAACCGAGTAGCCGAGCTCCCTTCGTTGCTTGGCAACACCAAGTGCTGTAACCACAACACCGCCGAGTTCGGTACTGGCTGGGTTAAGTACAACACTAACACTGGCATTTGTGCCGGTGTTTACATCTTGTGTTTCAAAACCAATAGCCGAGATTGTAAGTACAGCATTGTTAAGAACGGAAAGTGTGAATGCACCATCCGCGCCGCTGGTGGTTCCATTAGGGGTTCCTTTTTCAACAACTGAGGCGCCCGATACGGGAACACCTTTGTTGTCCTGCAAGGTGCCGGTGATTGTTCTGCGTTGCTGGCCAAATCCGGCAAGGGTGAACAATACAAGGGTGCAGGCAAGCAGAATACGCGTTGCGTTTTTTCTCATAAACAGTGAGGTTAAAATAAAAATGAGGAGTTATGTACCAGTATGTACCAGTGCATAAAACTAGAATTATTTTTACGACACTTCCAAAAAAAATTAAGAATTATTTAAGATGGAAACAATGCGACTAATTAATAATGAATATTAATTGTTGGCGTTGGTCAGTCGTTTGCGATAGAGTGCAGGGGAGGTACCTATCATTTTTTTGAAGAGCCTTGAAAAATAATAACTGTCTTCTATGCCGATTGCCGCAGAGATCTCTTTGATCCTGTCATTCGTAAACTGGAGATGCTGACAGGCACGTTGAATTTTCAGGTGATTGAAATATTCTATGGGCGCAAAGCCGGTAGCCTTTTGAAACACTGCAGCAAAGTGCGATGCAGATAAGTTGACATGTGCGGCCATCTCATGAAGTGAAAGTTTGCCGGTAATATGCTGCTGCATGAAGTCTATCGCAATCCCGGTCGTATCTTTCTTTGACTCGGTTTTAGAAAAATCAAATTTTTCATCAAATCTGAATGAAGCAAAAAAATGCGGGAGACAAAGATTGGCGTAAACGATATGATCATGGCTGTAGCCACGCTGCAGGTTTGAATACATCTCATCAAAAAATGCGATGCGTTGTTCCGAATATTTTACCATGCCGCGGTTGCTGTTCAGTTTGCTGATCAATGAATAACACATGGCATCGGCGATCTTACCCTTAAAGTGAAGCCAATATATAGTCCATGGATTATCGTTGTCGGCACCATATGCATGTGGTACGTGTGCAGGAACTACGAAGAAATTTCCTGCGCTGATCAAATGCTCGCTGCTGCCGCATTGCAGCCAGCCTTTTCCTTCCACACAATAGATCAGGATGTTCTGATCTATTCCCGGTTTGCGTTCTCTGTAATGATGAGAAGCCTGGGGATAGTATCCGATATCGGTGATATAACATTCGTTGATCACCTCATTCTTTGCACATTGCAGGGAAAGAACGTTGCGCGGTATCATGATGGCGCGTTGCCCGTTGAAGCCTTCTTTTTTTCGCATACTAATCCAGAATTCTAAAAATAATAATATTGTCCATCATTACCATAAAAAAAGCTATCGTGTATTTGCCGGGAAAAATCAATTTTTGATCCTGATTCTTAAAGGCTTGCTGATGACCCCAAAACTTAACACCGGCTATATTTACCTCATCTCATTTATCTCTGCCCTTGGTGGATATCTCTTTGGATTTGATTTTGCAGTTATAGCGGGAGCGTTACCGTTTCTCAAAACACAATTTGATCTTAATGCCTACCAGGAAGGTTTTACCACAGCCTCGCTGGCACTGGGTTGTATGGCAGGTTGTGTGTATGCCGGGAAGTCGTCTGAATCGCTTGGCAGAAGAATATCGTTAACTATAGCTGCTTTGGTTTTTACGGTTTCATCCATACTGATGGCTGTTGCAGGTTCAATCACTTTTTTTATCTGCGCACGATTCTGTGCAGGGTTCGCAGTTGGAATGGCTTCACTGTTATCGCCCATGTATATCGCAGAAATCTCGCCTGCACAACTCAGGGGCAGGATGGTAAGTCTGAATCAGCTTGCGGTGGTGATCGGCATCCTGGTAACCAATGTTGTCAATTATTATCTCAGCGCACTTGGCGAAGATTCCTGGCGCTGGATGTTTGGTGCAGGAGCAATCCCTTCCTGTCTTTTTCTTGCAGGCATCCTGGTTTTGCCGGAAAGTCCATCATGGTTATATCGAAACGGTCGTCAGGATTCGGCGAAGAATATTCTTCAGAAAATTGGTGACACGGCATACGCGCAGCAGGTGCTAAATTCTATTAGTCAAACCACTCAATCAGTGGCGCAGGTGCCTTTCAAAAAACTTTTTCAGTTACCTTATTCAAAACCCGTGCTTGCAGGCGTTGTACTGGCGGTGTTCCAGCAGTTCTGCGGCATCAATGTAGTGTTTAATTACACCCCGTCTATTTTCGAAAGCATTGGTTTCGATAAAGATGATCAGCTGATGCAGACCGTGTTTATTGGTGCCATCAACCTCAGCTTTACACTTGTTGCTATTACCCTGGTTGACCGCGTTGGCCGGAAACCCCTGATGCTTACGGGTGCCGTATTGCTTTCAGTATTGCATCTCGTTCTTGCACTTGCGCTTGCTTCACGATCTCCTTACACAACGGTTCCGTTACTTGCATCAATCGCCGTTTATGCCTCAACGTTAGCACCTGTCACCTGGGTGCTGATCAGTGAAATCTTTCCGGGCAAAGTGCGGAGCGCCGCTACATCGTTTTCTGTTTTATGTCTCTGGGGAGCTTATTTTATACTCACATTTACCTTTCCTATTCTTAGCGAACTTCTTGGAGGTATTGCAAACACCTTCTACCTGTACGCTGCTATCTGCGCAGGGGGTGCCGTTTTCATCTGGCGCAAAATCAAAGAAACACGTGGGGTTGAACTCGAGGATATGGATTCGGTTTTCCGCCACTGATAGTGACCATCTTATTGTCTGAATATAAATCGTCTTGATATGGATCAGGTAAAAGCCTGGATTGAAACAGTAGTTATTCCAACTTATGAAGCCGGTAAACCGGAGAAAAATCCGATTTTCCTGGAGAAAAGAGTTTACCAGGGAAGCCGGGGTTCCGTTTATCCGCACCCGGTGATAGAAAAGATCTCTGAACAAAAAATTGAAAAGGAATACCAGGCTGTTTATATTGAAAATGAATATGTACTCATAATGATTCTTCCCGCTCTTGGTGGAAGGATCCAAAGGGCGTACGACAAAATACGCAAACGCGACTTTGTTTATTATAACCAGGTGATTAAACCTGCACTGGTTGGACTCACAGGTCCATGGATCAGCGGCGGCATCGAGTTTAACTGGCCGCAGCATCATCGCCCTTCTACTTTTGAACCGGTTGATTTTACGATTACTGAAAATAAGGATGGTAGTAAAACAGTATGGGTTAATGAGGTTGAACTGATGACCCGCACAAAAGGTATGGCAGGGTTCACATTGTATCCGGGATCCGCATATCTTGAAATAAAAGGAAAGGTATTCAACCGCACCGCTTTTCCGCAAACCTTCCTGTGGTGGGCCAATCCTGCTGTAAAGGTCAACGATCATTATCAATCAATTTTTCCCCCGGATGTTCATGCGGTCTTTGATCATGGAAAAAGAGATGTAAGCGATTTCCCTATCGCCACCGGCACTTATTACCGGGTGGATTATTCTCCCGGCACTGATATATCCCGCTATAAAAACATTCCTGTACCTACATCATTCATGGCGGTTGCCTCAAAATATAATTTCATCGGTGGCTATGAACACGACACACAGGCAGGTATGCTGCATGTTGCTGATCATCATGTAAGTCCCGGTAAAAAGCAATGGACCTGGGGTTCTGGCGATTTTGGCCAGGCCTGGGACCGGAATCTTACAGATGAGGACGGTCCTTATATCGAACTGATGTGCGGCGTGTTTACTGATAACCAGCCCGATTTCAGTTGGCTGCAGCCAAATGAGGAGAAAACTTTTGAACAATATTTCATGCCTTATGCCGGCATCGGCGAGGTGAAAAATGCGTCGAGGTATGCTGCGATCAATTGCATCGTGTCGGCCGGGGAACTTGAAATAAATGTGTATGCCACGGCTAAATACCAGGATGCACTTATACAGGTGATACACCAGGGTGAGATCATATTCAGCAAGGTCACCACAATCGGACCTGCCGATATTTATAAAGAGCGCATACTCACGCCCCGGTCGCTGGGAAATGAGCCGTTCAAAGTTGAAGTGTATGCCGGCAATAAGTTACTGGTTGATTTTTCACAGATTTTGGAACCTGCCAAAGATATCCCTGTGGCCGCCTCGGCAGCGCCGGATCCACATGAAATTGGCACAAATGAAAAACTTTACCTGAACGGCTTACATCTCGAACAATATCGCCATGCCACTTACGATCCCTGTGCTTATTACCAGGAAGCACTTCGGCGCGATCCTTCGGATATACGGTGTAATAATGCCATGGGACTATGGTACCTGCGACGTGCGCAGCCGGAAAAAGCAGAGGCTTATTTAAGAACGGCTGTTCAGTCGGTTACCTTACGTAATCCGAATCCATATGATGGGGAACCCTTATATAATCTCGGCTTGTGTTTAATGGTGCAAAACAAAAATGATGAAGCATTTGATGTTTTATACAAAAGTACCTGGAACGATGCCTGGCAGCACAACGGTTATTTACAACTTGCACGCCTGGCTTCCTTAAAAGGCGATTTTGAAGAAGCTCTCGGGCTGGTTAACAAATCACTGAATCGTAACTATTCATCTGCTGCGGGGCGTCATCTGAAAACTGCATTGTTACGGCGGCTGGGTCGTAATGATGAAGCCAAAGACTGGGCAAGTGCCTCGATTGAAAACGATCCGTTTAATCTTGGTTGTTTATGGGAGCTTCAGATGTTGTCAACACCTGCTGCATCTTCTGATCGTATTCGTAACAGTTTTAATAACTATGCCGAATATGCGCTCGATTACGCGCATGCAGGATTATATTCCGAAGCGTATGATCTGTTGAAACAGTATAAACCTGAAAGAGATGAACCCTTATTATATTATTATCTCGGCTGGCTCAAATTAAAACTGGAGGCACCTGCTGATGCCAAAAAGTATCTTGACCTGGCTGCGTCTGCGCCGGCAGATTATTGCTTCCCTTCCAAAACTGAAGAAGTAGCCATCTTAAGAGCTGCGATCCGTGAAAATGAAAACGATTCTAAAGCGCTGTATTATCTCGGAAACTATTGGTACGCAAACGGAAATTATACGGAGGCCGTGCATTGCTGGGAACAATCCGTGGCGCTTGATGATAGCTTCCCAACTGCATTCCGGAATCTTTCACTCGTTTATTATAACAAACTGAACCAACGCCAGAAAGCACTCGAGTCGATGGATAAGGCTTTTCACCTCGATACGACTGATGCCCGGCTGCTTATGGAACTCGATCTGTTACATAAACTGAATAACTTCGATCCGTGGGAGCGTTTGGCTTTTCTTGAAAAACATATCAGCCTCGTAGAACAGCGTAATGATCTGTACATGGAAAGGTTGACATTGTATAATCAACTGGGCGATTTTGAGACAGCATTGGCTGTAATTAAAGAAAGAAATTTCCAGCCATGGGAAGGTGGTGAAGGAAAGATCGTGCTCCAATATTGCATCTGTCATATTGAACTGGCCAAACAGGCATTAGCGCAAAAAGATCCTCACACAGCAATCCGGCTGCTGGGCGAACTTGTAAAATATCCGGCCAATCTGGGTGAAGGAAAGCTGCCCGGAAAGCCCGAGAATGATCTATACTACTGGCAAGGCTTGGCTTACGAGATGTTAAACGATGAAACCGCGGCCAGGGAACATTTTGAAAAAGCCAAACAGGGTGACATCGTTCCGGCACAGGCCATTTTCTATAATGATCCCCAACCCGAGAATATCTTTTACCAGGGGAAAGCCTGGCAGAAAACCGGGAATGATGAATATGCGGTTCAACTGTTTAATAACCTGGTAACATTTGGGCGCCAACATTTAAACGATAAAATACGAATTGATTATTTTGCCGTTTCGCTTCCGGAGTTGATGGTGTTCGACCAGGATCTCGATCAGAAAAATCACATCCATTGTCTTTATGTTATGGGTCTTGGCTTATTAGGTTTAAATGATCGTGAAGCAGCGAATGAATGTTTCAAAAAAGTATTGGAAAAAGATGTGAATCACACAGGTGCGATGATGCATCTGAACAGTGAATTATTATGACGATTGAGAGAAAAAACTGGGGTAATACCAAAGATGGAGGGATATGTTTATACACCATTTCAAATGGGGTGATGAGCTTGTCAATGACCAACTATGGCTGTACAATAACTGATATCATCATTGCAAACAGAAATATCATTGCCGGCTATTCAACTTTTGAAGAACTGGAACAGGATCCTTTTTATATGGGCAGCCTGGTTGGGAGATACGCCGGCCGGATCAAAGACGCCTGCTTTACCTTAAATGGTGCCGCATATAAGCTTTCACCGAATGATGGTAATACCGGGCACCATCTTCATGGTGGAGAACGTGGCTTCAACAGCATGGTGTTTAAAGAAGTGTCGTCACACTCAACCAGTACCTTTGCCGCGTTAACGTTCAGCGGAGTAAGCAACCACCTCGATGAAGGATATCCTGGTAAGGTTGATCTAACGGTTACCATCACCCTCAATACAGATAACGAAATTATATTTTCCTATTATGCCCGGACAAATCAGCCAACACATCTCAATCTGACTCATCATCTTTATTATAACCTGAATGGTCGGGAGAAGCCATCGGCGCAATCGCTCCGGATCAATGCGGCGCAAATGGTGGAAACCACCGAAGATTATATACCAACAGGCAGGATCATAGAAATTCCGGAGGCCAGTAATTTTGCTGTTCGTAAAGAGATCCCACCCGACGCAGCATTCAATGAATGTTACGTCGTAAACCAGTCAAAAAAAATGCGAACTGTTGCGGAACTCACAGACCGTAACTCATCATTGAAGATGGAGGTTGCAACAACCTGTCCTGGGCTGATATTTTACTCAGGCCAGTTTTTGTCGGCACCGTTTGCGCCGCGACAGGCAATATGCCTTGAAACCCAGTATTATCCGGATTCACCGCATCATCCCGGATTTCCATCTACCTTGTATGATGCACATTCAATTTTCAACGAATACACTAAACTGAGTTTTCATAAAACTGATTTGAAATGAAGTCTTGTTTGCTTATACTAATCGCGTCCTGTTTTGCGGCCACTTCAGTGGGCCAGGTAAATATTGTTATCCGTTCAAAGGACAATGCCATAGCATTTAAAACTGATAAGGATAATTTGTTATTCACAAGCTACTTTGGGCCGGCACTCACAAACGACAGTATGTACAAACGTATAAGCGACGAGTTCAGGTTAACGGATGATAACAATTCCATGACGAACAATGCTTACACACCAGCCGGTACCTGGAACCTGTTGGAGCCTGCGTTGGAAGTTGAACAGCCTGATGGCAACCACTCGGTAGAACTTAAGTATGTATCTCATGCCGAAAAAAAAGAAAAAGACAATGTTTCACTCACTTCAATTGTACTGAAGGATCCTGTTTACCCGGTTGAGGTGATCTTGAATTATCGTGTATTTTATAAAGAGAACATAATCGAACAATGGGCCGTTATCAAAAACAACAATCCTAAAAAGACCATTAAACTAAACAAATACGCTTCCGCTAATCTTTATTTTACGGCAGATAAATTTTTCCTTCGTCAATACCATGGGGGATGGGCAGAAGAGATGAAACCGGAAGAGCATGAACTCACAGCCGGCATCAAAACGCTTGACAGCAAACTCGGAACAAGGGCGAATTTATTTCAACCATCATCTTTTGTATTGTCGTTTAATAAACCATCTTCAGAAGATGAAGGAGAAGTATTGATCGGCACGCTGGCCTGGACAGGTAACTTTAAGATCGATTTTGAAAAAGATGGGTTCAATAATTTGCGTTTGATTGCCGGGATCAATCCTTATGCATCGCAATATCATCTTCCGGGAAATACCAGCTTTGAAACACCCGCGCTGATATATAGTTATTCCAACCGTGGTTTAGGTACTGCAAGCAGAAATTTGCATTCCTGGGCAAGAGATTACCGCCTGCCTGATGGCAACGGATCGCGACAAACATTGCTCAACAACTGGGAGGCTACTTATTTTGATTTTGATGAAAAGAAACTGACTGGTCTCTTCAAAGGCGCAAAAGAATTGGGCGTTGACATGTTTTTACTGGATGATGGCTGGTTTGGAAACAAGTACCCCCGCAACGATGATCGCGCCGGTTTAGGTGACTGGCAGGAAAACAAAAAGAAATTGCCAAATGGTGTGCCTTTCCTGGTAGAAGAAGCGGGAAAACAGGGTATAAAATTCGGTATATGGGTTGAGCCTGAAATGGTAAATCCCAAAAGTGAATTGTATGAAAAACATAAGGACTGGGTTATTCGTCAACCCGACCGTAAAGAATATTATTTCCGTAACCAGCTTGTGCTTGATTTGAGCAACCCCGAAGTACAGAATTTTGTTTTCAATGTACTCGATACATTACTTACCAGGAATCCAAACCTGGCGTTTATTAAGTGGGACTGTAATGCCGTAATATATAATGCTCATTCGTCTTATCTCCAGAAAAAGGGCATTCCCCAATCGCATCTTTACGTGGAATATGTAAAGGGTTTGTATGATGTGCTCACAAGATTCAGAAAAAAATACCCTGCCATACATATGATGTTATGTAGTGGCGGTGGTGGCAGGGCCGATTACAAAGCACTCTCATATTTTACAGAGTTTTGGCCAAGTGACAACACTGACCCATATGAAAGAATCTACATTCAATGGGAAAATTCGCTGTTTTTTCCGGCCATAACCTCATGTAACCATGTTACTGACTGGAGTAAAGCGCCTATCAAATTCAGAACTGATGTGGCTATGATGGGAAAGGCAGGATTTGATATCGTCGTTGATCATTTGTCTGCTAATGATAAAACCTTTGCAATAAATGCGATCAAGGATTATAAAGCGGTCAGTGAAACCATCTGGCAGGGCGATATGTTCCGTCTTGTAAACCCCTGGAAAAATAACTCTGCGTCATTGATGTTTGCATCGCCTGATAAATCTGAAGCAGTTATGTTTAATTATCTTACCAACAGGCGGTACAGCAACAATCATAGCGTAGAGCCAGTGAAGCTTAAAGGGCTGGAGCCGGGTGGCAGCTACCGGGTAACTGAAATCAATCTGTACCCGGGGCAGAAACCGGTTATCGCCGAAAATACGGTGCTAAGCGGTGAATACTTAATGAATATTGGCCTCAACACCGGTTTGAGCTCTGCACATTCAAGTGTCGTGTTGAAACTGCAGAAAACGAATTGATTTATCCATTTATAAAGTTGCCTGGGTATTGATACCAGCAAAACGTTTCGCAGGTTTTAGAATCACTTCACGATAAGGGGGAGGTACCATGTACACTCCCCCTTATTTATAAACAAAGTTAGACTCAGGATATCGGTACATCGTTACGCCTTGGTTCAAAACCTGGAAAGCCTCGCTGGAACCTGCAAAAAAGTTCTGGCGGAACTCCTGTGTTTTGCCGGGGTAAATTTCATAATCGTTGTGTTCTATACCTCTGATTAGTTGTTCTGCAACTGCACCGGCTTGCATACCATGTATCTCTCCCCCGATCTCTTTTGCAAAAGCAGTATTCACAGTGGGCGGCATCAGTTCAAATACCTTTATGTTGGTGTCGTGGCTCAAACTATGTCGCAGCGACAAGGTATAGGAATGCACTGCTGCCTTGCTGTCCGAATAGGTTGGTATCACCGCTACAGGTGCAAACGCTACTATTGAACTCACGTTTATGATGGCCGCTTCCGGTTGCTTTTTGAGTATGGGTAACAGTTTTTCTGTCAGGGGAGATGATGGTTTTGATTATGTTGCGCCGTCCCGCTTCGCTGAAGATTTTGCTGCTGATCTGCCCAGGCAAAAAGCCGAATTTATGGCCAATGCGCAGGTGCCAACTGCTGATAAAGTTTTTGGAGCTATTGTACAACGTGCAGCATGGAAATATAAACCAAGCTGGTATATGGTGGCAACAGCAGATCGTATCATCAACCCCGATCTTGAACGGATGTACGCGAAACGTGCAAAAAGTACAGTGGTTGAAAATTAGTGGAGCCAGTCATGCTGTGTATGCCTCCCGACCGGTTGAGG